>JAPOWK010000090.1 GCA_026707665.1 Chloroflexota bacterium | reverse complement strand
GCTCCCCCTTCCTTAGCTTGCTGGGGAAGGGGGTTGGGGGGATGGGGTGTAACCAGCAAGAAAGCGTGGCCCAGTACCGGACAAGCCTTGTAGGGGCGACCTAGTAGGTCGCCCGTTTATGTAATAACCTGTGAGGCGACTGACGTGCGGTGTCTACGCGCACTATCAAGTCGCCCGAATACGTGTCTTGGCGCGGTGGCGGGCGACCAGGTTGGTCGCCCCTACGGCTATCTACAGGCCTTCCAACCCCAAGCCCTCGGCGCAATCCAGGATCTCGCGCCAGGTCGCTTCCGGCAGGTTGATGCCATTCGCCAGCCGCTCTTGCCGATTGCGCGCCTCCACTTCGCCGGGATAGAGCACTTCGCCCTCCAGCGGATCGGTCTTCACGAAATCGATAATCGTATCGACCTGCCGTTGGAAGACATCCAGCGCGCCAAAACGGGAGATATCGATCATGAGAATCACTGTGCCCCAACGGTCTTCCAGCGGCGGCTCCTTGTCGGAGGGCAGCGATGCCATCAACGTAAAGAAGCCGACCATCATCGCCAGGGCATAGCCTTTATGCCCCACGTAAGGCAAGCCCATCGGCCGCAGCGCGCCGCCCTTCGCCAGCTGCGTCGGATCAGACGTCGGCTGCCAATCGGCATCGACGATCCACTCGCCCGGCAGCTGCTCGCCTTTGTCCACCGCCACCATCACCTTGCCCGCCGCCGAAATCGAGGTGGCGAAATCCAGCAGGACGGTGCCGTATGTTTCGCTGGGGAAGCCCATCGCGATCGGGTTGGCGCCGATCTTGCGTCCGGTGCCATTCAGCGGCACCACAATCGAGCGCGGTCCCCCCAGGCAGCCGTCCCAAATCATCGACGCCATGCCGGCTTCGGCGCCCATCTCGGCGTAGGTGCCCAGCCGCCCGGTATGCCCCTCGTGATACATCGAGACCAAGCCGACGCCTTGATCGCGCGCCTTCGAAATCGCCAGTTCCGTCGCTCCTTTGGCGATAACCTGGCCGAAGGTCCAGTTGCCGCAGATCTGCGCCATCGAAGCTGTTTCTTGCAGGATGTCCGGCTCGGCGGTCGGGTGCAATTCCCCTTTGTCAATGGATCGAACATAGTAGGGCGTACGGATCACACCGTGTGAATCATGCCCGGCCAGGTTGGCGTCGACGAGATGAACGGCGACGATATCGGCGTAATCCGTCCGCGCGCCCGCTGCCGCCAGGATTCGGGCGATGAAATTGGTCAATTGGTCGGCGATTATGATGGGCATCTTGTACCTTTCTTCTCATTAATTCCTATCAGACCGGTATCGCGGATGGACTTTGTTTAGCCCATCACTATCTGGCGCCGATCCCGCAGGTTGCGCGATTGTCGGCGTCCGGCAAATTGGCGCTTTGCGAGCGACCGCTATTGCGGTGGATAAGGAGGAAACTCATATTCCAATCCGTAATATAAGAGTTTCTTCCAACTCAAATGAGTTGTCTTGTATACTAATGGCGTCGCATCGAGCGCGTACATGAATCGGCGCGGATAGCGATTGGAATATACCGCAGGATCCCCTTCATCGCGCAGTCGCATAATCTCTAGATGGATCGAATCCCAAAGCGCGGCGTCTTCGCGCAGATGGCTGATTCGCTGCCCCCGTCCATACACAATGCCAGCCGATATGATAATCGTAATCAACAGGCACAGAATCTTAATCCCTTGCAGCCATATTGCATTTGCTCGGCTCGACGAATGGCCGCGCTGCATCATTGCGCCCAGCGTGACGCCCCACATGAGACCGGATATTGTCAACAAGAATGCCACCGCGCTGAATGTGCGCTCTATGATATGGCCCGTGCCCCACAACTCGACAGCGATTTGTGCAGCGAAGACAATTACTGTGCCGGCAGAACAAAATATGGCAACCTGCAAGAGCGTCTTAAAGCGCGGCTCTCCGGCAGCCGCAGATAACTGGTGTCCCAGCACGACCAGCCCGGCAAGCGCAGTCAAAAAGCAATAGCTCACTGCCTTATAGTGGACACTTCGAACCTGCGTCATCGCGAACAGAACGCCTATCGCTGTAAGCATACAACTGCAATACACCATCAAGCCAGCTGGTCTGTCGAGCCATTGCTCCAGCAGGCGACGGCGCCAAAGCAGCGCCGCCAGACTCGCTATTGCCAGTAAGTTGATGCCAACCACCAGCGCAAACGCGTAGCTGAATCGGCCCAATACTTGCAGACTGTCGCTTTGGTGGCTCCACAGATAGGGAAGGCAAAGGACTTGAACGACCAGAGCGAAAACAAGCGGGGCCGTGGCGCCGCGGATTCTGCGCGTCTTTGCATCTGCGCGGCGGCTGCCTGGTGTCAATGCCGCAAACAGTCCGGCAGAAGCGACAAGAATGAAGCCGGCGAAAAGGGCTCGGCGCCCAAGGTGCTTTGCCGCCACATCCAGAGTAGCGCCGAGCAGATTCGGCAAATCGCGAATGGGTTGCATGGGGTTGCCTAGAAACGTTGATTCCGCCGCGCGTATTGCGACACCCGGAGCGGTCAATTGCACGAGCAGGCTGACACAAGTACCTAAGAAAGCAGCCGCGGCGAGGCTGAGATAAGCCTTGCGGTAGAGCCCGAAGTAAAATGCGTATATGAAACCTATGACGAGCGCCATAAGTGACAGTTGAAAGACCATGAACATTTCCGAAAAGCCGGCGTTGATAAACATGAAAATCGCAGCGGCCGCCGCTGCCAACAGATGGTGAATGCGCTCGTGAAGCCGCCGCGCCGTCTCCATGCCGATTGCGATGAGAATCAGCAGCATCACCGCCGGCCAGGTGTAGTCCACTGCGCCTGATAAAAAATAGAACGATTGCCCCGATATGAATCCGTTGATGGTAGCTGTTGCCGAAAACGATGCCAAGGCGACCACAATTGCCCGGCGATTCGCGCTGATTCCCGCATAGGCCAGGACGGCATTCGCCAGCCAGGCGTAGCCGACAACAGCGCCCGCTATCACGACGAGCGGGAATGCCGACGCCGCACTCTCTCCCAACTGCGTCAGCAGTCCCCAAAACAGATGAGTGGTATATTCGCCAGACCAATGTAATCGCCAATAACGTAAAGAGTCCCAGATACCCATGTCCTGAAACAAGCCCATAAACAGATAGTCATCTGACATCAAACGAGAGAATTGACCGAGGTAGGCAAATAGAAGTGTCGGGATGATCGCGGATAAGATCAGAATCAGTGTCGTGGGTTGCCGATAAATTGAGTCATAAAGTATCTTCAATTTGGGGACGCGGCCGGCATGCCGCCTCGTCAATCTTTTAGCCACGATGCTTTTTCAAATCCCCGTCACATCAATAAACCAGCGCTCAAGCGCCGCTTCCATCGCCGCGACCTTCTGCGGATGCCGCGCCGCCAGATCGTTCCGCTCGAAAGGGTCCTCAGCGATATTGAATAGAAGAGCGGGTGGCGGAGGCGGCAGGGATTGCGCCGGCGCCGGCTCGCGGACGATATCGTCGTAGTGCTCAGGCACATATTTGATGGCGTTGTCGTGCGCCGTATCCAGCGGGCTTACCTGCATCGCTTCTGTGATGACCGGGCGCAGCAGCTTCCAGTCGCCATCGCGCATGGCGGCGTTGCAAGCGCCGACCGGCACATAGCGGTTCCACTGCCAGAAGCGCTGGGGATAGATGCCCCCGCGTTCTCCGCGCAGAACCGGCAGGATATCAACGCCATCCAGCGCCAACTCAGACGGCTCGCCGACACCTGCCATCTTCAGCAGCGTAGGGAACCAATCGGTGAAATGCGCCATGTCGCTTATGCGCGCTCCACCATCCAGACCGTGGGGCCAGCGAATGATCAGCGGCACGCGGATGCCGCCTTCGTAGGTATTGCCCTTGCCGCCATTGAAACCGTAGTTGAAGCGCCGCTGCGAGAAGCCGTTCCAATCGCCCAAAGCCGGACCATTGTCGCTGGTGAAGACGAGGATCGTATTGTCGGCGATGCCGCAGGTTTCCAGCTTCTCCATGATGCGCCCGATGCCCGCGTCCATCACTTCAATCATGGCATAGAGCAGGCTGACGCCGAGGCTGAAACCCTTCTCGACATATTTCTGGGCGATGGCGTCGGGCGCCTCCAGCGGGAAATGCGGCGCGTTATAAGCCAACTGCAAGAAGAAGGGCCCGCCTTGATGACGATGGATGAAGTCGACGGCGGCCTCGCTGAAGACATCGGTCAGGTAGCGGTCTCTGTCGCCGTATTCGATGCGGCCGTTGCGATCCAGCCGATAGCGATAATAAGGATTCCAGCCGCCCTGAAAGCCGACGAACTCCTGGAAACCGCGCGAACGCGGATGATAGCGTCGGTCCAGCGCGCCGTTATGCCACTTGCCGACCAAGCCGGTCGCGTAACCGGCGCCGCCCAAAACGTCGGCCATCGTCGTTTCATCAAGCCGCAGGCGGTCGAGGCCCCGCGCTTCCAGCGTGTCGATGCTGCCGGTGCGATGGGAGTAGCGGCCCGTCATCAAAGCCGCGCGCGCTGGCGTGCAGACGGGCGCCGCCGAGTAGTGCTGCGTCAGGACGATGCCTTCGTCCACCAAGGCATCCAGCGCTGGTGTGCAAGATATCTGATCGTTGAATACGCCAAAGTCGCCATAACCCATGTCGTCGGCGATGATGAGGATGATATTCGCTTGGCTCATGAGTTTCCGTTTGGATCCTTCTGTCCGTTGGTCGCCTGAAGCGGGAAGCCGGTGTGGAAGACGGTCAAGGTACCGCCGAATATGATGCGGTCGCCATCGCGCAGCAGATGGGCTTTACCGCCCGTGATCGGCTGACTGTTGACCGATGTGCCGTTGATGCTGCCCAGGTCAAAGAGCTTCCAACCCCCCTCTTCTTTCACCAGAAAGGCGTGCGGCCGTGAAACGGTCGGGTCTTGCAAGGCGATCTCCCAATTGGAGCTGGGCGTCGAGCGGCCGATATACAGCTCCTCCTTTAGCAAGGCGAAGATCTGTCCGCGCTGCGGCCCCCGCGTGATGCGCAGGCTGGCGCGGTCGCCGGCGACTGCCGATACGCTCTCGGCCACATCATGCGGCGCCTCGTCATCGGCCGCGCGCAGCTTGAGCACGGAGACAAATAGATGAAGCTCGTCGCCGATTGCCAGCGGGTTCATGCCATAAACTTGCACACCATTGACGAAGGTGCCGTTTGCGCTGCCCACATCGTCCACCGTAAAGGCGCCATCCTGGCAGGCGACGATGGCATGCTCGCGCGACACGTGTCCTTCGGCGATCTGAATATCATTGCTGGCGGCGCGCCCGATCTTTACGCTGTCTCCCTCGCGCAGAGGGCGTTCGATGGTGCTTCCACTGAAGGGATCCAACCATACCAGTTTCGCCAGCGGCTCGCTCTTTACCTCGTCCATTTCCCCGGTCCTGAACCACGTCATATCCTACCTATATTGTAGCATAGGCTAGGGTCGGCGCGCTGTCGCAGGCGCTGTGCCTCGGCGGTTTTTGAGTGCCGCGGGAGAGCGGTTGAGGTTGATCTTAGCGGATGAGCATCCTCTGCTTTATGTAATCCGGGCAGAGCTGGTGTATTGTCAAACCATTGCTCTCAAGCTGCTCTCTGTCGTGAGCCCAGCCAATGTCGGTTGCATAATGGATGGTGGCGTAGGGATCGCACTGAATCGCCACCGCAACAAACTTTCTATCCTTGCCATGTGTCAAGGAGAACGGCGGCGGAAGAATCGCATAGCCGTCCTCGTCAAGTCCAATCGGTTTCAAAACAAGCCGGTGAAAGAGGTGACCAGACAGGTCATTTAGAAGGCTCTCGGCCACGCCACCTGCTCGAACGTTTCTCCTGTATTCGGAAAGAATCAGATAAGTTTGATAGCCATCAACCACAAGTGAGTCTTCATTTGCGCTAAACTGCTCCAACCAATCTTGGCACGCCAGAATACATAGCTTCTCTTCGTCCGTCTCCATATCTGAAACTATTTCATCAACCATCACCCATACGTTGGTATCAACTACCACTTCCGACACGTTCTAGCTCCTGACTTCGACGTTCGAGTGCCGCTTTCAACATCGTATGTAAATCCCCGCTGATATCGCCCATGAACTTCTCGGGCCAGTCAACAATCTGTCCGAATCGGTCTACAACCACCTCGTCAATCGTCGCGCCGCCTTCGCCCGGCTGGCAGTAGTACATCTTGATGTTTTCCGGCTTGGCAAAGGCAGGCGACGCCTCGGCAATGCGCCGCTGAAGCCGCCGGACAATGTGCTCGCTGTGGCTTTCGACGATCAGTTGCAAGTTTCGCTTTTCGGCGACATCCAGCATCAAATCAGCCAGCGCTGCCTGGGCGTTGGGGTGGAGGTGGAGTTCGGGTTGTTCGAGCAGGATGATGGAGCCTTTCGGGACGAACATCAACATCGTGATGACCGGCAGAATCTGCGATACACCGAAACCGACATCGGACAGGGAACTTTCCACTCCTCCGATCGTCGCAGTGACTTCGTATAGCCCTCTGCTCTCGTTTATAGTTCGGATGCAAAATGCATCGACCAATGCCATGCCAGTTATCCCGGATGCTACGCGATTAGCTAGGACTTCGTGGCTCCTCGACGATGCTATCAAGGCTTCGATTGCGTTGGCTCCGTCGGAGTTTATCTTGTCGGGATTCGTTCCAGTCCATAAGTAAAAACGTTGTGGTCGAATTCGAAGTGGGCCGAGGTATTCAACGGAGTCAAATAACCTGACAAACTCACCGGCAAGAAGCGAACTAGAATCCCAAACGGCGCTTGGCGGCCGGCTAGTAATTTCCCATGGCAAAATATAGCAGCGCGTGGGAGAAGATACTGCTGACTGATCCTCTCGATGTTTAGAGTATGACGACGTCCAACGGTACTTGTTTTCCTGCGCACGCCGCACGTCAATCCACTCGGGCGACGCGTCTACGAACTCCGTATCATATCTTAGCTTTTCAATATATACCGCCGTGTCCAATCCCAAGACCACATCATACTCAATTGACTGGAATGTGTATTCGCGAATATCTACTGAGCCATCATCGTGGCGGGTAATGGAGGTACCCGAACGGGAAGAATCCCAGGTTAATCGCACGCCAAGCTTGCATTCCGTATCATGCTCATTAGCCAGATCTCGATAGCTGCCCAAGTCGACATAATCACGTTCAGTGCCACCAAAGTTGATATGCTGCCCTGGATCAAAGCTTTGCGCCGTCTGCTTCAACATCATAAGCGACTGCAATATCGCCGACTTGCCCGAGCTATTCGCCCCGAACAGCAGCGTGATTGGCGCCAGCTCGATGTCCAACTCTTTCCAGCATTTGAAATTCGACAGCCCAATTCTGCGAAGCATGATGGTTTCTCTCTCGCCAGTCTGGGTTCATTATAGCAAAGGGAAAACGTAGCAGAATGAGGGAAGCTTTTGACGCCTGCCTAGCCGCCGATGATCTGGACCGCGTCCCGGCCCAGCGCCACCACCACCCCTTGGGCGATCCGCCCATCGTCGCCGCGCGCGATCCGATCTTCGGGCAGACCCATCAACTCAGCCAGAACCTTCGCCGTCCAGTGGTAGCGCCCATATTCAAGGATTTCCGTCTGCGCGCGCCCATTGGTGACATCGTTGCCGATATCATCCACTCGCACGCCCTTCGAGACCAGCCAATCGCGCGTTTCGCCGGCCAGTCCGGCGATGTTGGTCCCGTTGAAAACGTAAACCGGCGGGTTCTCCTCATCGGCGCGCGCCTTCATCTCGGCGGGCGTGAGTTGCGCCTGTGCGTAGAATGTCTCCTGGATAAGATCGCGGATGGCGACGAAATCGGGATACAAGACCTGGTCGCCTTGCGGGCTCAAACCGGGATAGGCATAGAAGTTGTCGATCACGCGATAGCGAATGTCTTCCCGCTCGATCTCGCCCACCAAGTTGAGCAGGGCGATGATCTCGTTGAGTTCCAGATTGGTTCGGTAATTCCCCTGCAGCGCGTCCCAAAGTGTGAAGGCTTGCGATACAAAGTTGACGATGCCGCCGGCGCTCAACACCTCTGCCCGCACCGCGTCCAAGACCTGCTGCTGCCGCCGAGCGCGATCGAAATCGCCGCCCTCGGTGGCGCGCGTCCGGGCGTATTGCAGCAAGGTCTCGGCGTCCATGCGCTGTTCGCCTGGCTCAAATTGCACGTGGATCGTCCCGTATCGATCATCGGGGTAATCCGGATCATCAATCCAGTCTCGAACGTTCACCAGCACGCCGTCTGGCGCCAGAATATCGACGATGCTTGTGAAGACATCAAAGTTGACCAGCAGGTATTTGTCGACGCGCAGGCCGAAATTGGTCGCCACCGTCTCCATCGCCAGCGCCGGACCGCCGCCACCGGGGTAGGCATTGCCATCGCCGATGAAATTCGCCTGATTGATGCGCGCCCCGCCAAAGTCGGGGATTTCCACCCATAGATCGCGCGGCAACGACAGCAAGCCGACCGACTTGCGCACCGGGTTGATATTCAACAGCATAATCGTGTCGGTGCGGAAGGGACCGGGATCGTCGGTCGCGCTGCGCTGGTCAATGCCGAGCAGCAGTATCTGAACCTGGCGCGGGTCGGTGATCCGCGGCAGCCCGGCGCTCGGCTCTGCTGTGGGGAACAGCGTCGGCGGAGCAGTGGTCGGCGCCATAGTCGGCTCAGCGACCGCAACCGTTGGCGGCGCAATCGATTGGGCGGTAGCGGTCGGCATCGCGGTGGTCAGCGGCGTCAATTTGAGCAGGGGCGCATTCAAAGCGGAGGCGTTCAGGTCGGCGGTCACGCTCTCGCAGCGCCCGGTGAGCGCGCAGCGCAGCGTCGCCAAGGGATCATCGACCGCCATGCCGGCCGCGTTCAAATCGACAACGGTCTGCTGCGCCAGGCTGAAGCTCGTGACCGAACACAAGCTGGTCAACACGATGAGCGCGAAGAGAAATGCCAAAGCCGCCAGGCAGCCGGATACGCGCACGGCGCCTCCGTTTCGCTCTTAATGCCAATTCGCCAAACAGTCGCGGATTATAGCACAGCGCCGCGCCGATGCCGCCCCACGCCCAGGCTACGTTCGGATTAGCGCAGACTGCGAATATATTGCGCCGCATTCGGCACATGCACCGGCAGGTGACGATACAGGGGGCGCGGCGGCAAAACCAGGATGCCCTCAATCATGCCGCCGAGGTCGGTCGCTTCCGCCAGCGCAAACGCGGGCGCGCTCCGCCAGTCCGCATCGGACAGCGACTCGATCTCCCGCTCAAGCGCTTCGCTGACCGTCCGGTACTCGTCCAGTTGTTCGCGCAAGCTCAGGTGGTCGCGGTCGGCGATGCCGCCATAATGGATCTCGCGTCCGCGCCGCGGATCCTTCACCGCTTCGATCGCCCAATGCGGGCGTCCATGGCGCCATTCTTGAATTGCCTCGACCGTATAAACCTCGTAGCAAATGAGATGCGCCAGCAGGTCTTTGAACGAGCATTCCTGATCGTAGTACATGCCATGCTGAATCGTGTCGCGGCGGGTCATCTCTTCGTCGCCGAGCGCGTCAATCAGCGCGGCGACCGCCTGATGTTCGATCTGCAGCAGGCGCAGAGCCTCCACGCGGTCGACTGTCGCTCGCATTTTCACTCTCCCGATCAGCTTTCCTATGGTTGCAGTGTACCCGAATGCGCCGCTGCTTTCGAGCCTCGCCCGCGCGTTTCCAACCCCATCCCCGCCAGGTCTACCCCCCTCGGTCCCACCATAGCAATGGGGGGAGGCTAAATGCTTCCGTGCCCGCGCTTTCAATCCCACCCCCGCCCCACCAACGGGCTGTAGGGGCGACCTACCAGGTCGCCCGCGCTCTATTACCCACGCGCGCTCCACCAGCTTGCTGTAGGGGCGAATTTTCACCCCATCCCCCCAACCCCCTTGCCCCAGCAAGCTAGGGAAGGGGGAGCGCATACTGTGGATTTTCGCGCTGGATGAATACTTGGGGCTTTGCGCGCTTTTCTTTCCCATGTCCGTCTTTCCAGCGTGCTGTAGGGGCGAGAGAACCGAGGTGTCTACGCTCGGCGTGGCTCGCCCTCTCTGCGCCCTGTTTGTATCCTCTTGTTCCTCTGTGGTGAAGAATGCGCATACTCCAACCTGTCAAGCCTTCGCGCGCAACGCTACACTATGGCTACCGAGATTCACCGACCAGGAGCCGCCATGCCGCAAGCCATACTGTCCGCCGAAGACGTCCGCGCTATCGCCGATCTGGCGCGCCTGGAATTGAGCGACGATGATGTCGCTCGCTATCAACGGCAGCTCTCCGCCATATTGGAATATTTTCAGAAGCTGGAAGAGTTGGACACCTCTCATATCGACCCCACTTCGTCGGTGCTGCCCTTGACCAATATCATGCGGCCCGATCAAGCTGGTCCGGCCTTATCGGTCGATGAGGCAATCGCCAACGCGCCCGACAGCGATGGCGCGCAGTTCCGCGTCCGCGCTGTGCTCGACAGCTAGCGCGAAGTTCCCCACGCCGTGTCCAATTTGATCCGCGTCGCTCTCATTCAGGCTCGTCCCGTCTATTACGACCTGGCGCGGACCGTCGACAAGGCGCTGTCGCTGCTCCGCGAGGCGGCACGGCAGGGCGCCCGGCTAGCAGCCTTCCCCGAGACATTCTTCCCCGGTTATCCCGCCTGGCTGGATTACGCCCTGGATTACGCCCGCTGGGACCATCCGCCGACCAAGCGGCTCTATGCCCGCCTCGCCACCAACAGTATGGCGGTCGACAGCCCCGAAATGCGGCAGCTGCGAGCAGGGGCGCGGGAGCAAGATATCGTGCTCGCGCTGGGCATAAACGAACGCGTTCCCCGCGGGCGCGGCAATCGCAGCCTTTACAACAGCATGGTCATCATTGATGCCGACAGCGCGATTCGAAATCACCATCGCAAAATGCGCCCGACTTATACCGAGCAGTTGGTCTGGGCGCCGGGCGATGGCGCCGGCTTGCGCGCGGTCGATACCGCTGTCGGGCGCGTCGGCGGCTTGATCTGTTGGGAGCACTGGATGCCCCACGCGCGCCAGGCCTTGCATATCAGCAACGAGTCTATCCACATCGCCCTTTGGCCCGCGGTCAAGGAAATCCACCAGATCGCCAGCCGCCACTACGCTTTTGAGAGCCGCGCCTTCGTGCTCGCTGTCGGGGGGATCATGCCCGCCGCGGACTTTCCCGCCGAGCTAGACCTGCCGGATGATTTACGCGCGCAGCCGGAGGCATTGCTACTGAATGGCGGCAGCGCCGTTATCGCGCCCGACGGCGGTTACCTCGTCGAGCCGGTCTATGACCAGGAGACGATTCTCTACGCCGATCTCGATCTGACGCGCATCGCCGAAGAACAGATGGCGCTCGATGTCACCGGCGGCTACGCGCGGGACGACATCTTCACCTTCAAAGTCAACCGTAATCGTATCCAATAGCCATTTATGAGCGACCTTTGGGTCGTCCGTAGACAGGCGCACGGTGAAATCACCAACCACGCAAATACAGTGAGTCCCGCTGTGAGCAGGAAACCGGATCAGTAGAGCACTCGCAACGTCTAGCTCCCCTTCCCTAGCTCGCTGGACGCCCCCCGACGAACGGGGGGGATTTATTGGGGGATCCAGGGACCGGGGGATGGGGTAGAAAAAGCGCCGATACGTGATCCAACTTCGGACAATCACAGTAAGGCTTGTCCGCTACTACAAATCTAACGAATAACAAACATAGACAAAATCGAAACAATTCAAAAGTGAGGGGCAATCCTTGCGAATGTCGACAGTATCCACGATATCCACCGCGTTTAGCTCCCCCTCTCCCCTTGTGGGAGAAGGGGCCGGGGGGTGAGGGGTAGAAAAATTACGATATCAAGTCCCAGTACCGGACAAGCACAGTAGGGTCGACCGCCCCGGCATTTCTCTGTGCTCTCTGTGCCTCTGTGGCGAAAAAAGATGATACGCTGCTCCGCAACACAATCTCCCCATCTTGCGTAAAGGGATTTAGTGCGGTTACCATTAAAAGAGCCATGTCTTGGCGATGACCGTTACGCGGGTCCGAATATACAACTTACCGTTCATGAATGACATCTGCTGCGGAGGAAGAACTCTAGAATGAAAGTTGCCGATGCAGTAGCCAAAGTGCTGAAGGCGGAAGGCGTCGAGTATCTCTTCGCCTATCCGGTCAACCCGCTGATTGAAGCGGCGGCGAAATTGGATATCCGTCCCATCATTGTGCGGCAGGAACGTATTGGACTGCACATGGCTGACGCGATGAGCCGGCTGACCTCCGGTAAGAAAATCGGCGTCTTCTGCATGCAAAGCGGACCGGGCTCGGAAAATGCCTTCGGCGGCGTCGCCCAAGCCTTTGGCGATTCGGCGCCGATCCTGGTGTTGCCGGCCGGCTATCCGCGCGGCATCAACCAAATCCAACCCAATTTCAGTTCCGCCCTGAATTATCGGCAGGTGACAAAATCTTGTGAACAGGTGACCGTGCCCGAGGCGGTCCCCGAAGCGATGCGCCGCGCCTTTACCCAAGTCCGCAATGGCAGGCCGCGCCCCGTCCTCGTGGAATTTCCCTCCGATCTATTTGCCGAGGAAATCCCCGACTCCTTTGATCCGACGCCGGCGCCTACCCTGCGCTACGGCCCGGATAGCGCGTCGATTGAAGCCGTCGCCGAGGCGCTGCTCGCGGCCGACCGCCCGCTGATCTATGCCGGGCAGGGCGTACATTACGCGCAAGCTTGGGATTCGCTGAAGGCCTTGGCTGAATTGCTCGGCGCCGCGGTGACGACGAGCTTGGGCGGCAAAAGCGCCTTCCCGGAAAATCATCCCCTGGCTTTGGGCTCCGGCGGGCGCGCGATCCCCAAACCGGTGCATCACTTCCTGGGTGAAGCCGATCTGATTTTCGGCATCGGATGCAGCTTCACGCGAACCGCTTTTGGCCTCACGATTCTCGCGGGCAAGCGCGTGATTCACGCGACCTTGGATCCGGCGGACATCAACAAAGACGTACCGGTCGAGAGTGCGCTTGTAGGCGACGCCGGATTGATCCTCGATAGGCTGGTGGAAGCCATCCGAGTTCGCTCCGACGGCGCCTGCCAAGAGCGCGCCGCTGCCGTCGCCGGGGAAATCGCTGCGGTTAAGGCGGAATGGCTGGAGCAGTGGAAGTCGAAGCTCACTTCGGCTGAGACGCCGCTTTCACCTTATCGCGTCATTTGGGATTTGCTGCATACGGTCGATGTCAAAAATACGATCATCACCCACGATGCGGGCAGCCCGCGCGACCAAATGTCGCCCTTCTGGCAGTCTGTCGCGCCGCTGACCTATATCGGTTGGGGCAAAACGACCCAGCTCGGCTACGGACTCGGGCTGGCGATGGGCGCCAAACTCGCCAAGCCTGATGCGCTCTGTATAAACGTCTGGGGCGACGCCGCTATCGGTTTCACCGGCATGGATTTCGAGACGGCGGTGCGAGAAAGAATCCCAATCTTGTCTGTTCTATTCAATAATTTCTCGATGGCAATTGAAATCCCAATCATGCCCGTATCCACCGAAAAATTCCGCAGCACCGATATTTCCGGTCACTATGCGGACATGGCAAAGGCATTTGGCGGTTACGGCGAGCGCGTCGAAAGTCCCGAAGAGATTATCCCGGCGATAAAGCGCGGCATCGAAAAGACCGAAGAAGGCACTCCTGCCTTGCTAGAGTTTATTACCGCGAAAGAGACACAGATTTCGTCCTTCTAGTTGCGTTGCATAGGCGAAGGGAAATATCATGATTTCACGTAGAACGGCGACCACCCTCAACCTGACGATTTTGCTGATCCTGGGCGGCTTGTTCCTGGCGGCAGCCAGCGAATCTTCGCCGCGCCAGGTCCCGCCCGGGGAGTTTATCCTCGAAGGCGCGAACAAGGGCATGCCGGACAGCACGCGCGTCGTGCCCGTTTACCAAGCCTCGCCAACGGGCAACTGGGTGATTCACTACGATCCAAACACGCCCCTGAGCGAGAAGTGGGAATACGTGCATCGCATCGGCGGCACGATCGTCGAGCGCATTGAGGCTTTGGAAATCTGGGTTGTGGATGTGCCGGACGCCTTCGGCAGCGCTGACTTCAGCTTCGACAGCGATGTCGAGCTGGTCGAGCAGGACTTCATCGTCAGCGTGCAATTCGACAACCCGCCCAACGATCCCGATTACGATCGGCAATGGGCGCTGCCGCATATCCAAGCCGAGACCGCCTGGGATCAGATGGGCGAGCTCAGCGATATCACGGTCGCCGTGATCGACACCGGCGTCTGCATGAGCCACGAGGATCTCTTGGGCCGCGTCCTCGACAATGGTTACGATTTCGTCGAGGACGACGATGATCCGGAAGATGTCTTCGGCCACGGCTGCTCGGTCGCCGGCATCATCGCCGCCAATATCGACAACGGCATCGGCATCGCTGGCTTCGCGCCCAATAGCTCGATTCTGCCGGTTCGTGTCTTGGGACCGAGCGGCAGCGGCTCTATGGCGGATGTCGCCGCCGGCATCGTCTACGCCGCCGACAACGGCGCGGAAATCATCAACTTGTCCCTGGGGAGCATGGTTGGCTCACAAGTCACCGAAGACGCCGTCAGGCATGCCATCGGCAAGGGCGTGACGGTCATTGCCTCGGCGGGCAACAGCGGCGGCGCTTTGCCGGGCTTCCCGGCGCGCTATGAAAATGTGGTCGCCGTCGGCGCCATTGATCCGGACGGCGCGCGCAGCAGCTTCAGCAACAAAGGCGGCGATATCTGGGCGCCGGGCCGCGATGTGCATACAACCTATCTCGACAATGGCTACAAGGCGCTAAATGGCACCAGCTTCTCGGCGCCGTACGTGGCGGCGATGGCGGCCGTCCTCGAAGGCATGGGGGGGCAGTTGCATCTTGATGGCGGAGACATGACCTGGACCTGCATGCGCGAAGGCGCTTGCGAGATTGTGCCCGGCAGCTAAGATCTCCCGCCAGCAATCAAAACTGTAGGGGCGACCCATTGGGTCGCCCTCTCTTTTTTGACATAATACCTTTGCGGGCGACCTGATAGGTCGCCCCTACATTCTCTTTTGCTCGCGCGGAATCCGCCGCCGACTGATATAAACCGGCTGCAATTGTTTTGGCGGCTGCGGTTCACCGTATATGGTCCGATCAAGCGTCTCGCTGAAGCCGCTGAATATATTACGCAGATGCTCACGCGCGTATTGCAATCGTTTCTTGACCGTCGCCAACGGGATGTTCAGCCGCTCGGAAATCTCGCGCTGAGACTCGCCGCGGAGATAATAGTCACGCGTGACATCGCGGGCAGTTTCGGGCAGCGCGGCGACCGCGAGCCAAACGCGCTGACGCGATTCCATCGCTTCGATCTGCGCTTCCGGCGTCGGATCCGCTGAAGCCAGGTGATCCTGCTGATCAACCGATTCGGTTGGGGGTCCCTGCCGCCGCAACAGGCGATCGGTATGCGTCAGCGCGATTCGCTTGAGCCAGGCGGGGAAAGCGCTGACATCGTTCAATTGCGCGATTCGCTTATAGGCGGTGAGGAAGGCTTCCTGCGCCGCGTCCTCCGCCAACTGCGAATCGCTGAGGCGGCTATAGGCGACGCTGTAGACCATGCCCTCGAAGTCCCTCACCAAGTGATTGAAGGCATCGTTTCGCGCCTCATCATCGCCCGTCTGTGCTCGCCGCACCCAATGCTTGTATGTTGACATGCGCCCTCAACGTTTCACGTCGCCTCGCGCGTCTCGCGCAAAGCACTATACAGTGCTGATTATCGTGTACCTCAGTTTTTTTGTCAATTTGCCCAGCGGATGAGGGCATCTCGCCCGCGGCAACGGCAATATACCATCGGTATCATTGCCAGGTCCGCACACTGGGTAGCGACTGTCCGTGGCTTCTGTTTATAATCTGCACAGATTTTTCCTTCTGATTGTTATCATACGAATCTGCGTATATAATCTCAATCGGATAGCAAAACCTCTTAACGAGTTATGAGTTAAAGTTGCTAATATATATCATAAGTAGGCTTCGTTCTTTGGTTTAGTTGGAGGAGGCGATAAGTGTCTCAAGCAAAAGGATTTGACCGGCGCGTCGCCCGTACGCGTCGATCCCTCTCCGAAGCGCTCATCAGCTTGTCCCAGGAATTCGGCTATGAGCGCGTCTCGATTAGAGACTTGACCGAGCGCGCGGATGTCGGATACGCGACTTTTTTCCGGCATTTTCGAAGCAAAGACGATCTAGCGACGTATTGCGTGCGCAGCACATCTGAGGAATTCATGCGCGCGGTACAGTCGGCGCAGACACTTCACGAAGAGTCGCTCGCTCTCTATCAGGCGCTGAACGAACATCGGGATGTCTGCCTGTTTGGCTTGAGCCTGCCGCGCGATCATCCGGCGCTGGAGCCAGTCTGGGAAGAGATCACCCAATGGATGATGGACCTCTATTTTGCGCGGGAAGGGACGACAATCCCCTTGGAGCTTTCCTTGAATCATCTCATCAACTCGGTTGTCGAATTATTCCGCTGGTGGCTAACCGACGGGCAAGATTACAGTGTCGAGCAGATGGCTCTCATGCAGAGCGATTTGGTCGTAAGAATGACCGAAACGGTGGCGCTTGATCACCGGTTGAAGTCCCCGCGCGATGTCGTCCCCGATTAATGGGATCGCCGCCAATAGACGATGCTGGCGCCACCGATGATGCCCAGTTGCAGCAGAATAGCCAATCCCAATAACACAAGCTGCCCGACTGACGTGACGGCGGCGGCCTCGTCCACCGGCGCCAGCGGCTGCGGCGACGCGGTCTCGACTGGCGCAAAACGAATCTCTCGTGTCGCTGCCGCTGTAGCCGCTATTGTCGCGGATGCGGTCGGCGTCGGCGAATCGGGGATGTCGGTCGCGGTTGACACTGCTGCCGTTGCTGCCGCTGTCGCCGTTGCTGCTGGCGTCGCCGGCATCGGCGTATAGGTGCCATCTTTCGGCGGAACCAGAATGACGCTGCCCGGTTGCATGTTCAGCCGATCGGCCTCGCTCATGCCGTTGATCTCCAGCAGATACGGATATTCGTCCCAAGTATAGCCATAGATCAACAGAATATGCCCGATAGTCTGGCCTGGCTGGACTTCGTGCCGGATGTTGCCAAATTCGTCCAAACCCAGCACATAAGCTGGCGGTCCCGAGCGCACCGGTCCAGTTGCCCCATTGCTTGCGGTGCTGCTGGCTCCCGTCCCGCTCGCGGCGCCGCTATTGTGGCCGAACACTTGCACAAAGTAGGTTGTGCCGCCGGCGCCCTGCGCGCTGCCGATGCCAATCTCGCTATTGTTGGGGCTGGTGAGATTCCGGTAGTGTGCGGAGGAGCCATGCCAAAAGGCCCAGGCCGAATCGGCGCTGGGGTCGCCACCGGCGAAGACATTTTCATGCACCCGTTCACCGGGATACCCGGCGATCCGGGCGCGGTCCCTGGCCAGATTTCCCGCGCTATCGAGATGACAATTGTCGGGCGGTCCGCAGGTGCGATTTGCCGCCGCCAAGCCGTTTGCGTGGGATCGAGCGGCCGCAGCTAGTTGATCATTCCAGCGATACCTTGGCAGACCGAGCTCACCGCGCAGAATGTTCGTCCGCAGAAACAAGTCATGGGACGGGCCTTGTGCGCTGACCGGGACGATCATTGCAAGTGCGAAGATAAACAGCGCCAACAGTTTCTTCATCTTGCCCATCATTCTAGCGATAAAGAATCCGCAATACATCAGACGATTGCCCACTGCCCGCCCTCGTCACGCCAGCGCGCGTCCTGGCCGTTCGCCGTCTCCACCCGCCCTTGCTACAATGGACGGCATAGCAAGCGAGTTGTCTGGCAGGGAAATGAGCGTATTCTATATTAGCGGTTCCTATGTCGATGCGGCGGCCGCCAGCATTCCCGTGACCGATCTGGCGATTCTTCGCGGGTATGGCGTCTTTGATTTCTTGCGCACTTATGGGGGCGTCCCCTTTCAGCTGGGCGCGCATCTTCGGCGATTGCAGCGATCCGCCGACCTGATTGAGTTGAATTGTCCTTGGGATATTGAAGAACTCGGCGACATCGTTCTGGCAACGGTCAAGCGCAATGCCTACCCGGAATCGAATATTCGTATCGTGGTCACCGGTGGCGAGGGCGAGCATGGCTTCCTGCCGCTCGGCGAGCCACGCCTGCTGGTGATGGTGATGCCCTGGGAGGCGCCGCCGGCCTGGTGGTACGAAGACGGCGCCCATGTGGTGACGACCGAGTTGCCGCGCCATCTGCCAGAAGCCAAGACGATCAATTACATCCACGGCATCAACGCGCAGCTGCACGCCAGCAAGCGCGACCCAAGAGCGATTGAAGCCATCTACGTCGCCGACGGCTTCGTCAGCGAAGGCACGCGCAGCAACACCTTCATCTTCAAGGAAAACCGCTGGATCACGCCGGCTGAGGGCCTGTTGCTCGGGGTCACCCGCGCTGAAGTCATCAAGCTGCTGCAGGCAGACGGGCTGCTGGAAATGCGCGACATCACGCTCGAAGAATACTGCGCCGCCGACGAAATCATCCTCACGTCAAGCACAAAGGAAGTTGTTCCGGTCGTCAAAGTCGATGATGCCGTCATCGGCGATGGCGCGCCCGGCGATATGACGCGGCGACTGATGCGCCAATGGCGAGCAATGACCGACGCTTACGCGGCCGCCGGCGTCCTGCGATAAGCGTGCCAAAGTTGGCTACGCGCGGAAGGCGGCGTCCGTCTTCGCCCGTACTTCATCGAGACTGGTCCCCGGCATCAACTCGACCAGGCGCATGCCCGCGTCATCAAAGGCGAAGACAGCCAATTCGGTGATCAGCAAATCGACTGCGGCGACCGCCGTCAGCGGCAGGCTGCAGCGCGGCAGCAACTTGGAGCTGCCATCGCGGTTGCAATGTGTCATCGTGATAATCAGTCGGCGCGCGCCACTCGCCAGATCCATCGCGCCGCCGACGCCCAGCAGCGGCTTTCCAGGGATCGCCCAATTCGCCAGGTTCGCGCGCTCGTCAACTTGCAGCCCGCCCATGATCGCCACATCCACGTGCCCGCCGCGAATTAAGGCGAAGGAATCGGCGCTGTCGAAATAGCTGCTGCCGGGCAGGGCGGTCACCGGCGCTTTGCCAGCGTTGACCGGGTAATCGAGCGCGCCGCCCGCTTCCGGCGCCGGACCGACGCCCAGCATGCCGTTTTCCGTGTGCAAGATAATGCCGTCTTCCGGCTTGATCAGATCGGCGACCAGGGTCGGGATGCCGATGCCAAGATTCACCACATCGCCCGCTTTCAGCTCGGCCAAGGCGCGACGCGCGATCAGCAGGCGCTGCTCATCAGCCGCCCCGGGCCGGGCGCGCACATCGGCTGAAGTGCCCAGCTCTTCCAGCGTCGTCTTCGCTTCCACCAAGACATCGACGTAATTGCCGGTCGTGTGAATGTGTTCCGGCTCCAGGGCGCCGACCGGCAGGATTTCATCCGCTTCCGCGATCACGAGGTCGGCCGCGGTCGCCATCGCCTTGTTGAAATTCTGCTCGGTCATGCGATAGGCGAGGTTGCCGGCGGCATCGGCGCGGCGGGCGCGTATCAAGGCGACATCGGCGCGCAGCCCGGCGACGAACACATGCTGTCTTCCGTTGATGATTTTGGTTGCGGCATTCTCGGCGAGCGCGGTGCCCGCGGCCGTCGGCGTATAGAAGCCGCCAATGCCAGCGCCGCCCGCCCTGATCGCCTCCGCCAGCGAACCCTGCGGCAAGAGCTGGTATTCGATCGCGCCGCTCAGCGCTGCTTCAACGACTTCGCGGTTGCTGGTGAAATAAGACCCGATCGCCTTTTTGATCTGCCCATTGCGCAGCAGCCGCCCGCCGCCCAGCCCGGGTTCGCCGATATTATTGGCGATATAGGTCAGGTCGCGCGTCTCCGTCTCCGCCAGCGCATGCAGCAGATGCACCGGCGACCCGGTCATGCCGAAGCCGCCCACCATCATCACCGCGCCCGATTGCACCAGGCGAGCCGCCTCTTCCGCCGACACTTGGGGAATCTGTCTCATTTTTAGCTTTCGAGCGCGCGAGTCATGGCGCAGCTGCCAGATTTCTGCCCCCATCCCCCGGCCCCTTCCCCCAAAGTGAGGGAAGGGGAGTTCTCTGACCCATTTGGTGTCATTTAAGCCCCTCCCTCTTTATGGGGGAGGGGTTTGGGGTGGGGGTTAATGCAGATCTTCACCAGACTCACCGCCTCGCCCCTACACTGTCTGTACATTCAATCAAGGTCGCCTCGCCTTGGCCGACGCCGACGCAGAGCGTCGCCAAGCCATAGCGCATCATTTCGCCAGCTCGCCGCCGCCGCCCCATCTCGTGGAGCAGGGTCGTCAAAATGCGCGCGCCCGAGCAGCCCAAGGGATGCCCCAGGGCGATGGCGCCGCCGTTGACGTTGGTGATGCTTTCGCTCAAGCCCAATTCGCGCATCACCGCGATCGCCTGTACGGCGAAGGCTTCGTTCAACTCCGCCAGGTCGATATCGGCGATGCTGAGCTGATGACGCGCCAGCAGCTTCCTAACCGCCGCCACCGGACCCAAGCCCATTACGCGCGGATCGACGCCGGCCGCCGCGCTGCCGATCCAAGCCGCCAGCGGTTTCAAGTTCAAAGCGCGCGCTTTCGCCGCCGACATCAACACCAGCGCGCAAGCCCCATCGTTCATCCCGCTCGAATTGCCGGCGGTCACCGTGCCGCCATCGCGAAAGGCCGGGCGCAGCGCTGCCAATTTTTCGCCGCTCGTCGCCAGCTCATAGCGACCGTTGGCGTGGCGATAAAAGGGATGCTCATCGGTATCGACGACGAGGTCCGCGCCCCTGCGCTGCGGGATGCGGACCGGCGTGATCTCGCGCTGGAAGTAACCGGCGTTGATGGCGGCGATCGCGCGCTCCTGGCTTTGCAGGGCGAAACGGTCCTGCTCTTCCCTTGTGATTTCGCCGTCCGCGATCGCACCGGCGCAGCTTTTCTCAAATATGTTTTCGGCCGTCTCTCCCATCGCCTCAAGCGGATAAAGCGCCGCCAGCTTGGGATTGGGATAGCGCCAGCCCAGGGTCGTATCCCAGCCGGTGACATTGCCCGGCGGCCCAAAGCCGACCGGATTCTTTGGCAGCGAATAGGGTGCGCGGCTCATGCTCTCGACGCCGCCGGCGACGAAGATTTCGCCTTCGCCCGCTTTGATGGCGCGCGCCGCCTGATTGACCGCGTTCAAGCCGCTGGAGCAGAGGCGATTCACCGTGACGCCGGCGACGGTATCGGGCAATCCCGCCAGCAGCAGCGCCATCCGCGCCACGTTGCGGTTGTCTTCGCCGGCTTGATTGGCGCAGCCGAAAAAAACCTCTTCAATTTCAGCGGGCGCCACGCCGGCTCGCGCGACCGCTTCCCGTATCACCAGCGCCGCCAGGTCATCGGGGCGAACCGCCGAAAGCGCGCCGCGGATCTTGCCGATTGGCGTCCGTACCGCGCTGACGATGAGGACTTCCGTCACAAGCGCTCCGCCTTTGTCTCCTCCGCCGCCGGCTCAAGGCAGTCAGCGCATACGCCGTAGAACTCCAGCAGATGGCCACTGATGCGAATGTCAAGCGTCTCCTCCAGATTTCGCGTGAGCGCCTCCATGCCGCAATCATCGAATTCAAAGAAGCGCTTGCAGGCGGTGCAGATGACATGATGGTGATGCCCGCCATGCATCATGACATAGGTCGGCGTCAAGCTGGTGTCGATATAGGTGGGGCGGATGATGCCCAGCTGCGTGAAGAGATCGAGCGTGCGAAAGACGCTGGCGCGCCCGATCGCCGGCTTGATGCTCTCAACCCGTTCGAGCACATCCGCCGAAGTGATATGTCCGTGTTCGGATTCGAGCACATCAAGCACAGTCAAGCGCGCCTGGGTCAAGCGATAGCCGGCTTGCTTGAGTCGCTGAATATGGGGACCGTCCATGTCGTACTCCTGTCATGCGACGCGTATTATACTCGAAATTGCGCTATGATTCCTGCGTTGGTCAACATGAGCAGGGCTTACGATGCGCGATGTGGTGGTGATCGGCGGCGGACTCAGCGGACTGGCCGCCAGCTACGAACTGGAAAGGCGCGGCGCGGCCTACACCGTCATCGAGGTCAAAGGGCGCTTCGGCGGCGGCATCCGCAGCAGGTCTGAGGTTGGTTTCGTCATGGACGCTTGCGCCTTTGCCTTCCGCCCACTCGCTGACCAGGCGCTGCTGGAGAACTTGGGCTTGCGAGAGCGATTGATTCAAGTCGGGTCCGAGACTTGCGCATTTGCTGACGGCACGGAATCGCTGATTGGCGCGCTCGCCGAGCGGCTGCGGGGCGGGCGTCTCATGCGCATGGCGGTCAGTTCCGTCGGACGCCTTGGCAATCGCTTCACCATCTGCCTCGAGAATGGCATCATGCTTGATGCCGGCGCCTTGATTTTGGCGCTGCCCGCCCGTTTCGCCGCGCGCGCGCTCTGGAATCTGGCGCCGGACGCGGCGGAGCAACTCGCTCGGTTCCGCTACGACTCGATTCTGCGCGTCTCGCTCGGCTATCACAAGCGTGATCTGCCGGCGCGCCCCGACGGCGTCCTGGACGAGACATTCCCCTTCATCATCTCAACCGATCAACGAGGACGCGTACCGGACAGCGACCACCTGTTGGTCCAAGTCGGGCTGCGCCATGCGGAAGACCTTCCCGGGGGCGAAGCCATTCGCGCCGTCACGCAGCATTTCGGCTGGCGCGCATCGCCCCTTGTCGCGCGCGTCGATGATTGGCCCGAAGCGGATCTGCTATCGAATTTTTGCGCTGCTCATCGCCAACGTGTGGACGCCATTTGTGACAAGCTGGCCGATGGAGTAAGCCTCATTGGCAGCGATTACTGCCGCGAAGCGCCGGAAGTCTCCGGAGTCGCACGCCTCGATGAGCGCATCCAAATGGGAAGGCAGGCGGCGCGTGTGGCCCTTGCATATCTGAAAGCCAAGAAAAAGTGATCCGATTTGCCCGCGCCTTTATCCAAGCGCTGCGCTTGACCTTGCGCGGCGAATCTCTAACTCCCGTCCACTATCGACCTTTGGAAACTTGGATTGCAGCTGGCTTGACCTTGCTGGATCAGGCGGAAAGCGCCGCGGCCGCCGATCGCATTGATCCGGCCGCACTCCAGCTGAAGCTCGATGGACGCGCGACCAGCCTCGACACCACGCTGAAAATGCTGCGACACAACCTGAGGGAGGAGTATCCGCGCTTGATTCGGCTGGATGACCCTCACTCGATGACTGTCGTGCAATCGAGCAATTTGAACGATCAATACCGCGTCGGTCAGTTTGCGCAATCCAATGAGATCTCCTCAGAACCATTGCGGCGCGCTCTGGCTGAACTGGCCGGGCATTTACAAAAATTGCCGGAAGTAGATTTGCCGCAATCCAATTCTTAGACGAATGCTGCTTAAGGCAATTTTCATAAACTCGCTTTGTGTACGGGCGAGCCGGTGGGTCGCCCGCAGTTTATTCAGGAGACAGACTGACGACTTGGTGAATCGCGCAAAGAGATGCGAAAATGTAGGGGCGACCTAGTAGGTCGCCCGCAACGAGGCATGCAGAAAACGGGCGACTTGATAAGTCGCCCCTACAAGGCTTGTCCGGTTCTGCAGAAAGTCTGTTTTCCGTACGTCTTACCCCATCCCCGGCCCTTCCCCAGTGAACTAGGTGTTTGGTATCGGAGTGAAGTGGTGAGGGTTTTGGTGAAATATATCCGGATTTTC
>JAPOWK010000072.1 GCA_026707665.1 Chloroflexota bacterium | reverse complement strand
CTTTGTTCTCGCGTGTTGCTTTGCTTCAGCTAGCCAGCGCCGGCGGGAAGATGACCTCTTGGATGAGAGCATCGATGATCTGGTCGCTGCGCTGGTTTTCCTGCAGCTCTATCTTGGTCTCGGTCGCCTTGAGGAATTGCATCGCGCCGGTGGCGAGAATATTGGCCTGTCGCTCGCCAAACTTATTGGCGGCCGGTTCTATCATGTTGATCCAGCCCGACCAGTGCGTGCGCACCGTAGAGCCATCATCTGACGTCACGCGTATCGGGCGCAATGGCGCCAATTTCCCAAATAGCGGGCCATTGATGTTCTCCGGCGAGAAGCGCTTGTCCGCATTGTTCAAGGTCAAGTGCAGGTAGGCCTCTGATGCTGTGCCCTTGTAGGGCTCACGGAAACCAAGAAACCACTGCAGCTCGGTTACGTAGTCCGTAACCTCAGAATAGGCACCGTCTCGATTCCAATCTACTTCGACTTTCCATTTTGTTGACATGTCTGTTCCTCCTTGATCTTGATTGACTATCCCATTCACTCCGGTTCGTGAATGATAAAATGGTCCCAGCCGATTGCCCCGCCGACGAACAGGACACGTCCATCTGGGCTAAACTGAATCACTTCTCCCTGGAAAAACGCCTCTGAGAAATCTAACTGCGGAATGAATACTTCTACATCTGCAGATAGATTCCACGCTCGAGTTTGACCGCAGTCATCTGTTGTCATCAAAAGAGTTCCATCCGGGCTGATGTCGCCATCGTTTATGAAGCAGTTGCGTCTGCCCTCATACGGTTGTAGCTTCCTGACAAAATGCAAGCCCTTGTCGCTAATAGACCAGCGGTTGACAGACGCGTAAGAGATCGTGAGCAATTCTGAATCATCGTCTGCGAATATCAGAACTTCTGCCGAGTCCGCAGACAGAGGACGCGACTCCCAAGCCTTCCAAGAATCAGTATCCCAAATCCCAAGTGCCGCATTTCCGGCAGCAGCTAGCAAGAGACCATCGCTCGAAAATGCCAAAGCATTAAAATCCCCAACTCCGCTGTCTTGCAAGGTAATCTCAGCCACGGTCTGCGTCTTCAGGTCAATTCGAAACAGCTTCGCATAATCAATGACTGCGAGCAGCCACTCATCACTCGGGTGAAGCAAGAGTTCACTAACCCACCCGTCAATCACGGGAAGTTCATAGAGAAACTTTTCTTGCTCCAAGTCCCAAAATAACAGATTTCCGGCGCGGGTCCCGACGACGATTTTGTCCGATGTGACGGTCAATTTCGTGAACGACGGATCGTGTATGATTGGTTCTTCCGACCCAACGAAGGATGCAAATCCATCAACGTAAGTATGTCGCCAAACGTCCAGGTAATATGATCCTGCCACCCACCCGGTTATAAAGGCGAGTACCGGTTCAGTTTCATGCCAGCTAGCCTCGAGAAATCGTGGGCCATCTCGGCCTATCGTGTCATGAATTTGTAGGACGTTGTCTACAGAAAATGGAGAACCCGGTACACAAGTCCAATCATTCCATGGATAGCACCAACGTTCATCCCCATGCGCGTAACTTGCACCGGAAACTATAAGAACTAAAAGTAAGGCTATCGATCTATTGAACATTTACCACTCCTTGGTCTAGATAGCTCGCCAATCTAAAGAAGAATTCCCATTCCTCTTCACCTGAGCCAGAGGGATCAAAGTCGAAATGTGAGTCATCTTCGCGTACTGGGGTGGGAACATTCTGCGTCGGAACCAAAAGATATGAAGCCACCCATAGTTTTCTTCCATTCCAAATTATGGCTGTCCAACTGTTATCACGGCCATTGAATCCGCCTTTGGTCTGCCCAATTACGGCCACCTCCTCCCCTTTTGCCAAGGAACGAACTACAGTCTCGTCCCCTTTTGCCGTCGAGGGTTCTGTCCGCACATTAACATCAGACTCGGCTAATGTCGTGAATCCGGCAAAATTAGGCAACATGCCGTGTTCAACAAAGAATGGTATGTTGCTGTTTTCGCGAAGCGCATTATATACAACAGCATTCCGGATCCACACTTCCATACTGTCATTCATAAACGCTTGCCATTTCTTGCCCTCAGCCGAATCTGTAAACCCAATTGCTCCGTCGGTATTGCGATGGAAGACCCAGTTCAGAAAGCCATCGGCAGTGATTTCATTCGTATCGCCTTTTGCCCAACTATGTCGCAGCAAGAGTATCTGATCCTTGGTTAAGGTCACTCCGCTGAATAGCTTATCGCCTGCACGCAGCCCCAAAATGTCATGAAGCGGCCTTATATCTTCCATCCACGACTCGAACTTGACAGATCTGTCCGGCTTATTCTCACGTGCTAGCGTCGCCGGATACGGTGAGCCCATACCTTTCCAAGTATTGGGATGCTCTTTTGTCTTATTAATGGAGCCTTGACCCTCTCTGTCACCAAGCCCAGCATTTGCATTGAATATGTGCCCCAATTCATGGAGGAGGACATCTGGAACCAGGTAAGCGTTTCTGTCTCCGTCATCCCTTTCAACCCAAAAGATCTTTATCCTTCGATTTTCGACTTGCGCAAGTGCGCCTTCCTCGCTTGTGTCGCGCGAAAGATGTATATCGATTTCTCCGATAATTCGGCGGAATGCTGTTGCGTTATCCCAGTCTAAGCCCATCTGACGTGCCCTCTCACCGAGTGCCGCGGCCGCCATTTCCATTCCAACATGAACCATTCTCACCCGCAACAGATCCCAATCGTCGGCTCCCTCAACACTGCTAAACGTAACCCCGTAAGCCGTCTCTATCTGTCTACGATATTCCACAATTTCGGCCTTATCGTTGTTTTTGTCGCCAAGAGCCGGGTCGTAGGCTTCATGTGCTTTTACCCATGCAGCGTTTACTGGATCATCTTTATGTTTTTCATACGAGCCACCATTCGTAATGTGCTCAAGATAGTCTCTCGCTTCCGCATCATTTTCCTCGTCTATGCCGTAGTCGGCACATAGACGCAGACAGGCGTCAATGTTTCCTTGGAGCATTACGGGTATCCCTTCATGTTCAGTAAGGAATC
>JAPOWK010000111.1 GCA_026707665.1 Chloroflexota bacterium | reverse complement strand
GGCGACTACTACGTCGACGATCCCGACGGATATATGGAACTAATCTTCCTGACGGAAGCGGAATTTGTGGCGCGCTTGCTGGAAGTTGGTGGGCGTGAGACAGCGGGCAAACCTATCCAATCCGAAGTGTCACGTTACCCCCTCATGCGCTATCTGCTGGTCACGCTGGAGGATGGCACGCTCCTGCATGTAAATCCCGATCGCAGCCTGAGCGTACTCGGGGAAGACGACCCGATCGCCATATCGCCGGATGGCGCGCACACAATTTATCGTGATGGCAGCGATTCCTTGGTGTTTAACTACATTTGGGGCAAGCGCTTTATGGCGGAAAGTTTCCGTGACCAAATTAAGAAGCCTGGTCAAAACGCAGTGTTTTCGCCTGACAGCAATATGGCAGCCGTGTGGGATAGCAGCCATCTTGCGGTCTACATTTATCGCGACCGGGGAGTTCCTCGTGCTTCGGATTCGAGCCCGCGCTGGTATCCGGGTATGGCGCTCGAGCAAGCAGCGACTGTCGACATTCAGATAGAGGCCAGCAAAGATATAGAGATTCGCTGGAGCGCGAACAGCAGCACAGTTGTCTGGCAAGACACAAATGGCATCTGGCGCTGGAATCTCTTCAATGAAGCTGAGCCGACAATCTTGCCCGGCGCCGGCGGTCGCGAGGCGAACGAACTCGTCGATGTGTCGCGAAGCGGCCGTTATGTGAGCTATCGCGATGGCGGCGCGATTCGCGTATATGACAGTCTGACAGGAGCGCTATATGACAATGCGTGGGTCGCGCCCAACGAATCGTATATCAACAGGGGTGAATCCAGCCAAGACAGCGAATCAGACGAAAAGCCGTATGTTGCCTGCCGCGCGCCGATGAACGCGAATTGCGCGAATAAGCCGTTAAGATCTGATAGGTCAAAGAAAACTGAGTTTCCGTATCTGATGGAATTGTTGGGCTGGGTCAATTGTAGAGAAGACAAATTATGTGATATCTATGGCTCGTCATGGCACCCGTCAACAAATCTGACATCGGCGGGCTATTCAGGTGGACGCGAGATCGCCACGATATTGTACGATGTCAGGCAGATCGCCTACGACCCTTTCTACGAGAAACCGGCCGTCCTACGTGGCGAATACCAGATTGAGCTCGAATTCTATCACAGCGGCCTGTTCGAGGGCTGGCACGACATTGACGAGACCGGTCTTGCTCGGCTGGATTATCTGAACCTCGAAGGCATCGTCGACAGCCCCATCGCCTCAATCGAATGGGGGCAGCCGATCTTCTACGACACCTTAATGTTGACCGCGACCGAGTATCTGCCGCGAACGGTCACCATTGCTGGCGCCGATTCAAGCTGACGCTCAAACCGACGAAACGTCTGCGCCGAGCTTACGCTGGGCTACGCCCTGCCTGCGCAAATATGGCGAAATCGCGTAGACCGGAACTGCACGCATAGACTGGGAATGGCATCGTCAGCGAAAGGACACTGAAAATGACAAAGCCGCGGATCACAGTGATCGCTCTATGTCTGCTGTTTGCGGCGCTCTCAGCGCAGAATGTATATGCTTGCACCGGCCGACCCCACTCCACGAAGATGAAAGACATCGACAAGTTCGACCTGTGGGTGCGCGCCACCGTCATCGACCGGGACGACCGCGGCTACAATGCCATACTGCGCGCGGAGGAATACTATAAGGGAGAAGGTCCGCTATTTTTGGCCGTCAAGCGTCATCTGCCAGCCCTGGAAACCATCACCGGCGTTCTGGGCCACCGTAATGGCTGCCTGGGCGATGGCGGCGGTCATCGCTATCGCCGAGGCGCGAGCGGCTATGTCGGGCTCAAATCCAACGGCGACGGAACCTATACCGATTGGCATGTCGGTTCGGCGCTCTTTTATGTTTGGGATGGGGTGATTCCCTATTTTGAAGCCTTCGAATGGAAAGAGATCGCGGAAGCGGATTTCGCTGCCAAGCTGCTGAAGCTCGGCGGGCGTGATGCGCCCACTGAACCCGCCTTTGCTGACGTGCAACGTTATCCCCTGATGCGCTACTTGAGTATCACGACTGAAACGGGAGCGCGCTACCAAGTGAATCCCGACCGCAGTGTGATGCCCCTGCCGGAGGACGCGCCGATTGCCGTGTCGCCGAATGGCGCGTATTGGGCGCATCGCCTTGATGCTGACACCCTCGGATTCGGCCGGCCCTATCAGCAGCAGGGGACGCCCTATGTCAGCTACTTCACTGAAATCCCTGGGCAGGAGGTTCAGTTCACCAATGACAGCCACCTGGCTGCTGTGTGGGATTCGTCGCATCTGGCGATCTATATGTTTAGCAATCGAGCGCCAGGGACTTATGGACCCTCCTGGGATATGAATCAGATTGCCGTGCTAGACCTCAATGTGGCCGGCGAATTGCAACCGCGCGTCATGTGGAGCGCCGACAGCACGACGCTCGCCTGGCAAGACGATTCAGGAATTTGGCGCTGGAATCTCTTTGAAGAGGAGCAGCCGAAACTCGTCGTTGCAGAACACGACTGTTACCTGATTGACATATCGGAGCGCGGACAGTATTTGCGCTACGGCAATGCGCGCGGCTGGACATTATTTGACAGCGGCAGCGGCAATAGATATGCCAATACCCTTTCTGCGCCGGGAGAGGACACGCTGATATCCATCAACAACTCAGACGAAACCCTTCGGTATATCCGCCATCTTCGGCATCGTCGCTACAAGGCGGATTGCTTTCCGCCGCTGAAGTGGAACTGCGCGCTGTACATAGACACGGGCGTAATACCTGTGGAAATGAATATTTACCCGAGGAATCTCGGCGAATTTGGACTGCTTTTCTGTGAATACGAGGGACTTTGCAATAGCAGACTCTACTCCGGGCACGCGGCGCTAACAACACGTTGGCGCTATGGCGTCTTTTGGGACAATCGGGATATGGACCAAGTGCCTTGGCGTCAACTCGCATTTGATCCCTTACATGATCGCGACGCAACATTGTACGGGGATTATCACATTTACCTGGAATCGTGGCATGACAAGTATAGGTCGGACGACTCGGCACGCATCCGCCAGCGCGATTACCTGAACCTCGAAGGCATCGTCGACAGCCCCATCGCCTCAATCGAATGGGGACAGCCGATCTTTTACGACAGCTTCATGCTGACCGCGACCGAGTATCTGCCGCGAACGGTGACGAATGCCGGCGCTGATTCAAGCTGACGCTCAAACCGACGGAAGGTCTGCGCGCAGCCTACGCTGGGCTACGCCCTGCCTGCGCCCATGCGGCGAAATCAGAGGAGTCTAATTTCCGCGCATAGACTGGGAAGCGTCCATAAAACGAAAGGATGTTTCACATGTTTTGGCGTTTGATGGCCGCAATGGGCTTTGCCGTGCTGGTCGCGGTGATATCGCCGCATATCACGATGGCTTGTAGCGGGTATTTCTCTTTCAGTGCCGAGGACCTGCCGGAGATGGATCTGATTGTTCGCGCGACTGTGATTGATGCCGACGATCGCGGTTACAGCGCGGTCATACGCGTTGATGAATACTATAAAGGCGAAGGACCTGTGTTTCTAACTGTGATGCGCTACAACGTCGGCTTGGAGACGGGGAACGCCGTCCGAGGATACGACACCGGCTGCCTCTACGACGGCCAAGGACATATCTGGCGTCCCGGATCGATGGGCTATTTCGGGCTCAGGCATAATGCGTATCAAACCCTTACTGACTCGTATTATGGTTCGGCGCACTTTTTCGCGCGAGATGGCCAAGTAGCGTTCGACGAAGCAACTCACCCGGGTTTATGGGGGCCGCCGACCATCGTATCTGAAGACGAATTCGTGGCGAAGCTACTGAAAGCCGGCGGTCGCGACGAACCGATCGCGCCGACGACCCAGGCCGCAGATCACTATCCCTTGATGCGATATCTCATGATCACGACAGAGAATGGCACACGCTACCAGGTGAATCCCGACCGCAGCGTGACGCCGGTTGATGCGGGGACGGCAGATTTCATCTCGCCCGACGACGCGCATGTCGCCTGGCGAATCGACGAAGAGACGCTCGGCTTCTACTATGTCTGGCGCAACGCAAATGCCGAGGAAGATTACGAGCAGATGATCAAGCTACCGGGCCAGGACCTGCTCTTCAGCAACGACAGTCACATGGTCGCCGTCTGGGACGATGCGCAGTTATCGGTCTACATGTTTCGTCATGGTGGACCGGGCAATTACCTGGACTGGGGATTCGGCATGCAAATGGACAAGATCACCAGCGCGCCGCTACAAATCGCTGAGGGCGGATCAGCGGTGGTTCAATGGAGCGCGGACAGCAGCACCATCGCCTGGCAGGATGAGTCCGGTATCTGGCGCTGGGACCTCTACAACGATGCGCAGCCCTCCATGGTAGTTGGTGTCAGTGGTCTCAGGACTGCGAAGCTTCTCGACCTTTCCCAAAGTGGCCGCTACGTCCGCTACCGGCACAGCGCCGGTTGGACACTTCACGACAGCGAAACCGGTGAAAACTTCGCCAATGCTCTGGCGACTTCTGGTGATCGCCACTTGATATTCGTCAATGCCGACGAATCGCCAATCAGCTACTGGGGCGACACAGGCAAATGCGCGCCGCCGCTGCGTCAAAACTGCGCGGTTTACCTTGGTATCAGAGACGTGGAAACGATTACGGTATTTCCCTATCAGATGGAATTGCTGGGCCTGGTGGGCTGCAATGGCGCGGACTGCCGCGTGGAAGGCTTGTCGTGGCATCCGGCAAACGATAACGACTTCCGCGACAAAATCGGGGGGCGCTATATTGACGCCAATATGTCGGACCTGCGTCAAGTCGCTTTCGACCCCGCCTACAATCAGCCAGCGATTCTACGAGGCGAGTATCAGATCGAGTTCGACTTCTACAAGAGCTACTACTTTGACGAGCCGGATTATTTGCCTTATCTGGATTACCTGGATCTCGAAGGCCTTATCGACAGCCCCATCGCCTTAATCGAGTGGGGGCAGCCTGTCTTCTACGACACCTTTATGCTGACTGCCACCGAGTATCTGCCGCGCACGGTCTCCATTGCCGACGCTGTCCCCGCTCATCAGTTTCCCAATGCCGCCGGATAAGGTAGCAATCTTGCGTCTCTCCTCATGGCAGCTGGCGCCTCCGTCGTCGGCTGCCACGCTCCACGATTGCAACCCGCCCTCAACTCGTCGCGACGCGCACAATCTCGGCGATGCGGGCTTCGGTGGCTTCGTCCAGCTCGGTCAGGAACCAGGAACTGGCGCTGAGCCTGTCGGGCATTGGGTTTTGTCAGGTGAAGGTGATGCCGCGCAATCCCTTCTGCTCGGCGCGCTCGGCATAGGCGCTGCGTGGACCGCGGGCATGTTTGCAGAGCGAACTGTGCATATGTGAGTCGTACAAGTTGGGTTCGTGGCGCATGGTTGCTCCGGGCTACGGGGCATGCTCGGTCTACTGTGGTAGTGGAGATGCGGGGGATGACGATTGTGGGTTCAAGCTGACGGCGAAACCGACGGGCGATTAGGTTAGTGCATTGCCTTTTTCTCTATTGCAGATCCAATGTACGATTTGGACATTGTCTAGGCTATCAGGGCCACCAAGTGATATCGGCACTATGTGATCTACTTCTACATCTTCTCCGTGAAACAGAGCGTACCCACACAAGGGGCACTTGTTGCCTTGGGCAGTTATGCGGTCTAATATTTCGTCTCTGGTAAGTCGCAGTTTTCGCTCTGATGGGCTGTACTCGTTCCAAATACTATTCACTAGTTCCTCAAAGAAACTTACCGCTCTCGTATCATCAATTGCATCCGTAGCCCTTACAAACATCATCAGTTGGTGAATTCGGGGTTTCAGAACTTTCTTATGAGCCTGGATCATGGACAGATTGATTTTACGCAGTACATACCACAGCACGTAAAACTGGTTGTAGCTGCGAGGCTTGCTACCAAAAAACCCGGTTAGCTCTTTGTCAAGCCATTCTTCACGGTCACCCGTCACATTTTCATCGACAAGAAGAGATCGTGTTTTTCTTACAAAGGCTTCTACCAGCTTTATGGCTTCAAAAAACTCGTCACGTTTCACAGAATCCTTTGACACTAAATCCAGCAGTTTCGTGATGTTAGTCTTGGACTTAGTACGCGATGATATCTTGCTACCCTTAGCATAAAAGTCTAGTACATCTTGAATTGCATTATTGCTCTGCCGTTGGTATTCGAAATAAGCCAATGTCGTGTAAAGATCTTCGTTATACATGCGCTTGTTGTCAACGCGCAAGTAGAACCACTTGCTATGCTTCAGAGTCTTTTCCTTGATCATGTTTACTACTCGCCTATCGACAAAGGAATTCCACATCTCAAAGGTGTTATCTTTGATAGGATAAGGTTTATTGTTAAGTCGAATAAAGAGGTCGACAGGATCAAATTGGGGATTCTCACTTTCTCGAATTGTTACCTGATAAAGAGTGAAGAGCCAAAGTTTGTTCTGAAGATACTCATCTAGGTCGGTAAAAGCTATTCCGTTCAACTCTTTCAGAAGTCTCAATTTACGAAGTTTGAATCCTTCCTTTGTGCTCGGCACCTGTTGCCCTTTTTCATCCATGTATTTGAGATTCATGAAACCTAAAATCGACAGGATTCTTTGCTGACCGTCTATGACTTCAATTACACCATCGCGCCGTTCAAATACAAAGATTGGGGGAAGTTTTATTCCAAGGATCATGCTTTCGATAATCGCGGATGCCTTGACATTCGTAATGCGCTCGTAGCGTTGATAAATGGGGCGCACCAGAAATTGTTTACGCATCATCTGATTGTGAAGATCCTCCACAGTAGTGGATTGAGGGTCCGGTTTGTTTAGCCGCAGGTTAGAAACGTGTTGAAACTCTTCAACCGGCCTCTCATTGTTGCGAAACCGTGTAGCGCTAACTCTTCCGTTGTTCTTGATGTAGTGATTGCCAAGCTCAAGATCGAATAAGCCTTCAAAGAACTCAGCCGTCTTTTCAAACCTAGCAATGACAACATGCCTAAAGTGGGGGCTAGCGGAGTCGTATACATGCGAGTTGCGTTCTACGTAGTTGCCCAAGCTTGATGCAAACTCGGAGGTTGCAATTCGCGATAGGTCGACACCTTCCATCTCAAGCACTGCTAGAGACCAGTATAGCGCTTCATAAAGGAACCTATTTCTTGAAGGTGTCTTGGTCGATACCTCTGACCAAAGGCTAACAAGTACACTGACTCGCGACATAAACGCATCATATACTTCTGATGGATTCGTATCGGCCGACAATCTATCGTAAAGATACTCGGCCAGTTGCTTACCTTGACGACTCTCGTAATAGCGGATAGGCACTTCTTGAAGCACTAGAAGCTTTCTTACGCGAACCATGATCTCATCCAGTAAACTCGGATCAAAGAATGCCAAGCGCTTCTGTCTACCTGGACTAGAAAAAACGCGAACAACGTCTGAGAATGCCTCAAGATTACGTTCCAGTTGCTCGCCAAAATACTTCGTCACTGGGTCGTTTATATTCTGGGCCTTCTCAAATTCAGATTTTCGCAGTGGCGTTATGCCAGAATTGTACCGTCTGAAGATCTCCTTCTTTACAAGGTCTTCTCGGTAGCCACTTACTTCGTTCACACCAACAATGCTAAACTCAAAGATTCTAAGATTTGTGTCAAGAAACGAGTTTATAAAAGGCTTCGTAAGGTCATCATATTTCTTTCTTGCCAAGCTTGTCATGGTCAACAGACCATTCAATGAGAGATCGAATTCGTTGTTCACAAATCGATCAATGGTCTCAAACCGTTGCCGACCATCTATTACTTCTACATGATCATCGCCACGCCTGAAAAATATGAGCGGGGGAATCTCTGTTCCCAACAGTATGCTCTCAATAAAGTACGACTGCTTCTGCTTGTCCCATACGTAATTGCGCTGATAATCAGGATCGTGTTTGATGCGCTTTCGTCGGCGCTGATTGAAAAGGGACTCAATCCTTCCCAGATACTGCTCAATCTTTAGATGGTCGCGGAAAATTGCTTCTATATCATTGTCATTGCCATTTTGAATCGACATTTGCCGACATCTCCACCGATTCAGGAACGCTGATTTCTGTATCGTAACATTAAGCTACGATGCAGTCGAGGGCACAAAGCTTCCATCAGATCTGACATCCAATGAAAAAGTGAAGACGAATTGAGGGGTACTGTCGAGACGGCACGCGACGGGTCAGCACCGCATATTTGGGCTGGCGATCCCGCTATCAACTCGTCGCGACGCGCACAATCTCGGCGATGCGGGCTTCAGTGGCTTCGTCCAACTCGGTCAGGAACCAGGCGTTTTGTATAAGCTTATGCGGGGCGTCTTCGTCGATGAGCAGGTTCGCCTTTTCGGTAAGGCCGAATGTCAGGTAGTCATCTTTACGGATGAAGACGAGGACGGGCGTACTGCGGCCGCGGGCGTAACCCGGCATGCCGTACCACAGCCGCGGCTTGAGATCGGGATTCGCCGCCAAAATGATTTCATGCAAGCGCTCGCCGACCGCCGTCTGCTCCTTAAACATCTGGGGGATTTTCTCTAGAACCGCCGCTAGGTTTTCGGCATCTTTGTCCGCTTTTTTGCTTGGCATGACGCGCTCCCGTTCAATTGCGACCGATCAACCCGAATTTAACCACAGAGAACACAGAGAACACAGAGAGGATCAGGCTTGTCCGGTAGACTGGCCTAGATGGTCCGGCGAACGATGCTGCGAAAGGCGGCGCATGTGGCGGCGGTTGTCGCGGTAGAGATCGCGGTAGATCGAATACAATTCGTCGTAGATCGCTTTTGTCTCCGGGCGGGGCTGGATGCGGCGCGCGATCTTCGCCCATTCATCTTGCAGGGGAGCGAAGTCGCTAAAGAGGCCCGCGGCCAGGCCGGCGATGTAGGCATCCCCGTAGGCGGCGCCAATGGTCTGGCTCGGCAGGTCTTGCGGCAAGCCGGTCACATCGCTGCAGATTTGGGTCCAGAGCGCGTCCTGCGCTCCGCCGCCGATGGCGACCAGACGGCGCGGCACGGCGTCGACCTCCCCCATTGCTTCGATATTGTGGCGCAGCCCGTAGGCGATGCCTTCGAGGCAGCTGCGGTAGAGATGAGCGCGGCTGTGGCTGAGCGTCAGCCCGAAGAATAGGCCTTTGGCGTGGACATTGTTGAGCGGGGTGCGTTCGCCACTGAAATAAGGCAGCGTAATCAGACCGGCGCTCCCGGCCGGCGTACGCGTGGCGCGATCCGACAGCAACGCGAAGGCGTTCTCGCTCGCCGCCGCGGCTGCCGCCCGTTCATCGCCGGCCAGCTCATCACGGAACCAGGAAAGCAGCGCGCCGGAGGTGGACATGCCGGCCGCCAGAATCGCCGCGCCCGGCCGCAGATGCACCGATGCCCAGAGATCGCGGTGGGGGCGATACTGCGCGGTCGTTTGAATCAGAAACATCGTCGTGCCATACATCACCATCAAGTCGCCGTTGGAGACGGCCCCGGCGGCGACAGCTTCGGCGAGGGCGTCCGCGGTGCCGACGGCGACCGGCGTGCCGCGCGGGATACCGGTTTCGGCCGCCGCATTCGCCGTGACCTCGCCGGCGCGTTCGGTTGACCAGCGCGTCTCCGGCAGCCAATCGAGCGGGCAGACCGTTTCGACCCAGTCTTTGTGCCAAGCCAAAGCGTTCACATCAAAGAAGGGCGTGAAATAAGGGGCGACATAGTTGTCGACGACGAAGTTATCGGTGAGCTTGAAGACGAGATAGGTGGCCGCGGTGACGATTTTGCGCGTCTTGTGGAAATGCTCGGGTTGATTCTTGCGGTACCAGAGCACCTTGGGACCGACTGATTGCGCCGAGAGAGTGTGACCGGTTCGCGCGAAGATCGCGTCTACGCCCAGGTCCGCGGTCATTTCGGCGATTTCGTCTCCGGCGCGCGTGTCGATGCCGTAGAGGATGGCCGGGCGCAGAGGTCGGCCATGCTCGTCGAGGGGCAGCATCGTCGGGGCGATGGCGCTGACGGCGACGCCGGCGATGCGACTCGCGTCGATAGCGGCTTTGGCAATGAGGGCGCGCGAGATGGCGCAGAAGTCGGCCCACCATATGGCGTCGGCGTCTTGCTCCGCCCAGCCGGGCCGCGGCATATCGAAGCCGTGAGGCACAGCGTGCTCGGCGATGACGCGACCCCCGAGGTCAACCAGAACGCCCTTTGAACTGGAGGTGCCGATATCGATGCCGAGGAGCAGGCGATCGTCCGCCATCAGTTGAGCTCGACCGGCTCACCCGACTGCGCCGATTCTTCGATGGCGGCCAGCACGCGGGTGACGAGCGCCGCTTCCGTGCCGGTGGCGAGCAGGGGCGCGTCATCGACCACGGCGTCGACGAAGCGGGCGATCGCCTCCAGCACGAAACCGCTGAGCCGCGCCGAACTGGGATCGAGGGTGAAGCCCAACGTATCGGGCAGGCTAACACCAGCGCGCGTGTACTTCTCGACCGTGCGGTTATCGGAGGTGTTGATATACATGACGCCTTCGCTGCCGAGCAGTTCCATCTTGAGATTGAAGACGTTGGGCTCGGTTTCGGGCAGGATCCAGCTGTTCTCCAGCGTGACGACGGCGCCGCGCTGGAATTCGACGATGGCGACATGAAAGTCCTGCGTGTCAATGCCCATTTCTTGCAGGACGCCGGAACGGCTGACAGCGTAGACGCGCTTTGGCTTGTCATTGAGCAGCCAGCAAGCCATATCGAGAGTATGACTGGCGAGGAACCAGAGCGCCGAGCTTTTGCTCGCCCAGGGCAGCATTTGGGTCGGCACGAAGGTGGTATTGCTGAGGCGGGCGTAGATGTACTTGAGCTCGCCCAGTTCGCCGTCCAGGACAGCCTGGCGGCTGGTCACAAAGGCTGGATTGGCGCGGTTGTGAAAATCGACCATGAGTTTGACGCCAGCGGCGTCGACCGCGCGCAAGATCGCTTCGGCGTCTTCAATCGTGGTCGCCAGTGGTTTCTCCACCAGGATGTGTTTTCCAGCCTTGGCGGCGGCGACGGCGATCTCGCGGTGGGCGAAATCGGGCGTGGCAATGGAGACGGCGGCGATATCGTCGCGCGCGAGCAGATCGCGATAATCGGTGTAGACTTGGGGCGCGCCATAGCGCTCGGCGACTTCGCGGGCGCGTGCTTCGTCCAAGTCGCAGATGGCGACCAATTCCGCAGCCGGCAGGTGATGATAGACGTGGGCGTGCAAGCCACCGCCGACGATGCCAGCACCGATGACGCCGAATCCGGTTTTGTTCATGTAAATTCCTCTCTTTTGGACCTGCCGATATAATAGAGCGTTCAAACGAGTAAGATGCAGACACAAACGTTGGACTCTGTTAGATTGAGAAATGAATCAATCTGTGTTATGCTTTCCTTGTAAATTAGATTCTCCCCAGCAAAGACCAGTTCATGGATACAGACGAGAGATTGGCACAGCACGAGCGCGACATTGGGCGGATTGAAGGCAAGCTGGAATCCCTCGCCACAAAGGAATTCGTGCGCAAGGAAGTCGCCGACGCTGTCAGGATACTCGACGCGAAAATTGACGCGAAAATCGACAAGCAGACCGAAGACATCGCCGACAAATTTCAAAAGCTGAGCGACAAAATCGAGAACGAACGTCGCTGGCGCATGAAAATCACTGGCGCCGCCAGTGTGTTGGCGCTTGTCTTCGTGGCTGTTTCTTCCTTAATCTCCACGCTGGTAAGCCTTGGAATAATTGCATCTTAACTTTGCATAATTCATTTGGTGTCGCAATTGCCGCTCAATTTGTGTATTGGCACGGCCCTGTAATTCTCCACCTGACTCTTATCCCTTCACCGCGCCGAAGGTCAGCCCGCGGACGACATAGCGACCCAGAAGCAAGAAGATGATCATCGGCGGCAGCATGGCGACGACAGCCGTCGCCGCGATATGCCCCCAATAGACGCCGGTCGAGGCGAAGAAGCTGATCGTGCCGACGGGCAGGGTTGTCGTGCTCTGTTTGCTGAGCGCCAGCGGAAAGATAACATTGTTCCAGCTGAAGACGAAGGTGAACATGGAGGTTACGATAATGCCGGGCAGCGCCAGCGGGATGATGATGCGAATAAAGGCGGCGAAACGACCGGCGCCATCGACCCAAGCCGCCTCCTCCAAGTCAAGCGGCACCTCGTCCATGAAGCTCTTGAGCAGCCAGACCGAAAAAGGAATCGCCAGGGTTTGCAATGTCACAATCATCGCCTGGTAGGTGCCCGCCCAGCCAATGCGCGACATCAGAATGAAATAGGGAATGACAAACACGATCGGCGGGGCGATAAGCAGGCTGATGTACCAATTCATGATGAATTCTTTGCCGCGCACGGCAAAGCGGGAAAGGGCATAAGCGGCCGCCAGAGCGAAGGGCAAGCTCAGCAGCGTCGCGCCGCTACTGACGATCACGCTGCTGAGCAGTTGCGGCGCGTTATTGCCGGGATCGACGAAGGTGTCGCCAAAGTTGCCGAGATAGGGCTCGAAGAAGAGCTGCGGCGGCAAAGTGTACGCTTCGCTGGGATGGCGGAAGGCGAGCAGGATAAACCAGAAAATGGGTCCCAGGAAAAAGATCATGACCAGCGCCATCAGCGCGTAGATAGCGATTTTGTCTCGCCTGCCCCAGCGCCGCATCCGCTCACCATTCCCGCTTGCGATAGATGAAAAACAGGTAAAGGTTGATAATAACGCTGACGATGATGACGACGATCCAGGTCATGGCGGCGGTGGTGCCGATGTTGTAATTGACCAGCCCTTCGCGATAGAGGTTGAAGCTGAGCGTGCGCGAGGCGGTGCCGGGTCCGCCGCTGGTGAGCACGAAGACCAGGTCGAAGCTATTGAAGAGCTGCATAAAACGGATCATCACCAGGAAGGCGGCGATGGGGCGCAGCAGGGGCAAGGTGATCGACCAGAACATGCGCCACTGAGTCGCGCCGTCGACCTGTGCCGCTTCTTTGATTTCTTCGTTGATCGAGAGCAGACCGGCGTAGAGCACGATGGCGAAGAAGGGCGTCCATTGCCAAGTATCGACCAAGCCAATGCTGAAGAGGGCGGTGTTGGCATTGCCCAGGAAACCTTGTGGCGGCACCGGGAAGCCGATGCCTGCCAGCAGCCAGGGCAGGAGGCCGCCCTTCGGCTCCAGCAAGTAGCGGAAGAGGAAGCCGGCTACCACCGGCGCCAGCGTCGTGGGCATGATGAGGGCGGCGCGCATCAGCCCCATGCCGCGCAGATGCGTGTGCAGCAGCAGGGCGATGCCCATGCCGAACCAGAACTGGGCGAAGGTGCCGAGGAAGCCCAGCAGCAGCGTGTTCTTCAGCGCCACCGCAAAAGGCGTGACCTGGAAAACCATGCGGTAGTTGTCCAGGCCCGAGTAATAGAGCGGCGCCGGACCCATCTGGAGATTCCAGAACCAGAAGCTATTGCGCAGGGCAAATGCCAGGGGGTACGAAATCAGCGCCAGCAGAACGATGACCGACGGCGCGAGCAGGAGGTATGGGAGGCGTCTTTGGAATGTGTAGCGGTAGGCCAACCCCACCCCCTAATCCCCTCCCCGAAGCATCAGGGAGGGGGAATTGCAGAGTGACTGCCGAAATGTATACACGATCGGTTAATGGAGCAGAATCGCGCTACATCCCGGACAAGCTGGCTTGCAGCGCTTTGGTGTTCTCCAGCGTGTCGTCGAAGCTATCGACGCCGTAGGGGATCATCTGATTGCCGCGCAGGATGTTCTCGAAGAGCGTCTGCGTCGTGCCCAGTGCCTGCTCCGAAGAGACCTGTCCCGACATCGCCTGGTTGATCTGCAAGCCGTAGACTCCTTCCAGCGAGGTGTAGATTGGCGCTGGCGGCCGAACGACTTTGCCATCGCCCAGCTTCATCATCTCAAGCTGCGTGCCCAGGAAGGGATAGATCGCGTTCAGATCGGCATCGTCGTAATTGGATTGACGGCTGAAGTCGGCGAATTGATAGCCCTTGACATTGACCTCGCCCATGGCTTTCTGCGCTTCGGACCCGGTCGCCCATTTGATGAACTGCCAAGCCGCTTCCTGATTGGCTGAGGTCGATGGCATGCCCAGCGACCAACCACCGAGGCTGACCACCTGGTCGCCGCCGGCCGTCAGCGTCGGCAGCACAGCCGTTTCGAACTTGTCGACCACGGGCGATGGCGTGCCGGTCAAATAACCTTCATTGTTGACCAGGTAGAAGTATGGCGTCCAGTGATAGAACATGCCGATGTCGCCTTGCGAGAAGCGCGTGCCGGCGTCAAACCAGAGGTAGTTGATCGATTCCGGCGGCGAGAGTTCATACAGGCGCTTCCAGTCGTTGAGCGCGGCCAGGTTGGCATCGCTGTTGATGGTTGGGGTGAAATCCCAGGGCGCTTCGGGGAATTGGGTGAACCAGCGCGTGCCGTAGCTGGCGGAGAGCTGGCTGTACATGTGCACGACGGGCACCGGCTGCGCGCCGATGACGGTGGTGCCGTACATGGATGTGCCATCGAGATCCACGCCGTTGATCTGCTCGAGGATGCCGAAGTAATCTTCCCAGGTCCACATGCCGGCGTCCGCCACCGACGAGGGCAGCGGATCGATGCCGGCGGCTTCGAAGAGATCAGTGCGATACATGATGCCTTGAGCGTAGGAGGCGATCGGCAGCGTCCAAACACTGTTGCGCCAGGTGCTCAGCGAATAGAGGCATTCGGGCACGAAATCGTCGAAGTTGGCGTCCGAATCCATAGAGATGAAGTCATCGAGCGAGCGGATCCAGCCGTTGTCGGCGTATTGGCTGATCCACATTTGGTCGACGGCGATGACATCGGCATCGGCGCTTTGTGTCAAAAAGGCGTTGACCAGGCGCGCCTGCAGGGCAGTGTAACCGAGCGACTCAATGTTGACCGTGATGCCGGTGGCCTCGGTGAATTGATCGGTGACGCTTTGCAGCGCCAGATCCCAGGGATCGCCAACGGTCAAGACGTTGATGGCGGTATCGCCTTGGGCGGCGACGCGGGCGAGGCTGCCCAACGGTGATGCGCCCGCCAGCGCGGCGCTGGCAGCGCCACCGACCTTGAGAAAGTCGCGGCGGCTAATTCCTTGCTTGGACATGATTGGCTCCTTCTATCTGCTTAGTATGTGGATACGGATATTGCAGGATCATCTCTGATAAGCTCCTCCTCCGCAGTACCAAGTTAGTCATAAGATAATTGACTGGTTATCCTTTGCAAGAGAGGGCGAGCCACCGGGTCGCGTAGGTCGCGTAGACACTGACCGCCGACACAGACTGCCGCTCGCCCCTACAACATTTCAATAAATTTGGAATCTCCTTCCATTTGGAAGTTATTTTCTATGCTTTCTTAAGCTTACAGCCGAGTCCCGTTAGATCAGCAGCTTGCCCCCTTGCAAGACCGGCGCGCCATCGACATAGACGGCGCCTTCAGTCCGCAAGTCCTTCACAAAGTCCCAGTGTATGCTCGATTGGTTTTCTCCGCCACATTCGGGATAGGCTCGGCCCAGCGCCAGATGAATGGCGCCGCCGATTTTCTCGTCGAAGAGGATATCGCGACAGAATCGATTGATGTGCGGATTCATGCCAAAGGCGAACTCGCCCAGGCGGCTGGCGCCGGCATCGGTAGCCAGGATCCGCCGCAGGTAATCTTCGTTGCTGCTCGCGCTCGCCTGGATCAGGGCGCCATCCCGCCATTCCAGCCGAATATCATGCATGGTGACGCCGCCGAAGATCCCGGGCCATTCAAAGTGAATCCGGCCATTGAGCGAGGAGTTGACCGGCGCGGTGTAGATTTCGCCATCGGGTAGATTGACGCGCCCGTCGAAAACCAGCCAAAGGCGCCCGGCGACGGAGAACGCGAGGTCGGTCTCGGCGCCGGCGACGATGCGCACGGTCCGCGATCCGCTCAGCTTTTTCGCCGTCTCATGCCAGCCCGCCGACGCCGCTTCGTAATCCATCAGGCAGGCGGCGAAGAACATGTCTTCCAGTTCGCACAGGGCGATGCCGCTACTCTGCGCCAGCGCCTTGTTCGGTACGCGGATCAGGCACCAACGCGTCTTTTGCCAGCGCATCCGCGAGACTTCGCCCTGCGCCGCTTGATTGGCCGCCAGCGCCGACGGGCAAATATCGCTCATCAAGCCCGCATCGCTGGCGCCGCGCAAGCCGATGTAAACATCCGCCCAATCCATGCCATAGGCTTCAATCTCGGGCCGCCAGCGCGCTTGCTCGGCATCGCCATATTTTAAGAGCGAGCGGCGCAGCTTCTCGGAAAGGAACTGAATCTGCGGGAAGGCGCCGGCTTTGACGCAGGCTTCGTACACCGCATGCGCCAGCGGGAAGGTCTCGGCTTCCATCATGGCGATCATGACACGTTCGCGCGGCTTTACGCCGGTCGAGTAGCGCACGAGCACATCGGCGACTTGACGCCAGCGCATGTCCATCGCTTCAGTCCCCGCGGACGGAATTGGCGATTCGCATGAAGTCGCGGACGCGCTCGACATCAACCTCGTTCCAGATCTGCCCGTCGCGCTTGAAGGCGGTGCCAGTGACCGTGCCGTCAGCGATGGCGAGCGTTGCTTCCAAGTTTGCGACATTGACGCCGGTATTGGCGAATACGGGCGTATCGGGCACAGCCTGCTTGACCCGCGAAAGCGTCTCGCTTGAGGTTTCGGCGCCGGCGGTCAATCCGGAGACGCAGAGGGCGTCGGGCTGGGCGACGAAGACGGTCGATACGGCAATATCGACGACATTGCGCTCCGCGAGATAAACGGCTGATTCGGGCACGATGTTGAAGAGCAGCTTGATATGGGCGCCGCCGACGGCGTGCTGGTGGCGGATGACCTCGCCGCAATTGGTATTCCAGAGCCCGTAATCGCTGGCGTAGACGCCGCTGAAGATCTCGCGCACGAAGCTGGCGCCGGTGGCGACCGCGACATCAATCGAGGCTTTCGGGTCCCAGAGCACGTTGACGCCGTAGGGGCGGTCGATATCGGGGCGCAGCTCGGCGATAACGCGGGCCATGCAGGCCGATGTGATCGGCTCGACCTGGGTGAGATACGGCAGGCTGGCTTCGTTGGAGAACATGACGGCGTCGACGCCGCCTTCCTGCAGGGCGTGGAGGTCGGCGCGGGCCGAGTCGATGATGGCGTCCATTCCGCCGGCGGGGTCGTAGCCGGGGTCGCCGGGCAGGGCGCGCAGGTGGCACATGGCGATGATGGGTTTGCGCGTTTGGAAGTGGGATGATAGCCAGGTCATGGCGGGAGTATAGCATGGGGGTAGGTTTGGCGCGATTATCGGCGGGCGGCAAAGGGTTTTGCGATTTCGGCAAACGCCGAATGTCAGCGTCCGCGCGGGTTTGAGCGGAAATACGAGCGGGTTTTGCCATTGCGGGCAAGGAAAGAAATTCGGCAATGGCGGCAATGCAGGACAAGCTGACTATTAGTTATTTATATTGCATTGTCCGTATTGCGGACAAAGAAAAAACTTTTCCGGACAAAGTTGCGCTTCGCGGACAAAGTTGGGACGGATTCGGGGCGTGGGCGCAGGCGGTCATGCTGTGAGGGTAGCGGAGGTTGTGGCGGGATGGGCGACTTTATGGTCGCGCGTTGTGGGGGGATTGTGAGTGTGTGTGGAAGTGGGATGCGAGCCCGGTCATGGCGGGAGAAAAGCATGGGGGTGGGGGGGATTGGGGAATCAGAAGCGACTACTTAGCCGAGTTTGCCACCGTGCATTCATCAATACGGCTCGCCAAACATGATAGCAAATAGACTATGGTTTATCGTGAGCTTGTTCGGCAGATTTCAGTTCTGCGGCGGTTCAAAGGGCAGACGTTCAACAGCAATGGGAATCCGCTGAACTTCCACTTCTTCATCGCCAAGGACGCGCGAAACGACATATCGGTAGACTCCATCGCCCTTGTAGGGAAATCCTTGAAGGTTGAGATTGAAACGAGAATATTGAGAGTCGCCAAACGATACATCTAGATCAGGGCCGCCCAAGTCTTCGTTGTTAGGCGAGATGAGCCGAACTCTTATCTGGCTTTCTGTACACTCTTCAGGATTTTCACACCACCAAGTTGTGACTAGATGGTAGTTAAGAGGTACCACAAATTGATCAGCATCTAGCTGCGCAGGGTCACCGGAGAATTCAATTCTTTCAAGTGCATTTATGAGACTGAATGCACCAGTGTTTTTGTCTTCTGAGGTGATATGACAGACAAGTGTCCAAATGTGTTCCATCGTTTCTTCCCATTTACTATGAATGGAACGCTTTCGTTCAAACGTAATGGCTGGGTGTGCGGACTCCAACTTGTGTATTCAGTCTGCGTGAGATCTCCAGTGAATCTGAAATTCCATTTGCGAGGATCAGCGAACATTTCCATGTTCCTTTTGATGTATAGAGACAAATCAACCGACCACCACAACTTGCCCAATTGCAAGATATATTCGCTCATACGTTTTGCAAAGAACTGGTCAGTCTGATACAGGCAATATAAGTATGCTGCGATTGCAATATCAAAGGAAGCCCCCGGACTGTCCTTGTTCTCCGCACTTAGGAAAAGTACTCGTTTGCCAATGTCGTCAACATACGAAGGAGTCAGACGCACGGCATTTATGATTAGTGCAACTCTGGGATCCCTAGACAGAGCGTTTCGGACAAGCTTAAACCCACTGAAAATCATGAATCTAGCACGGAATTCAGGACTTTCGATTTCTTCAAATAAGTCATGCAGCTCCATGCTTAACCCTTTCGGACCAATACAAACCTACGCGTCCGTATTCTCTCGGAACATCAAGCACATGATGTATCATTTCACCCGCAAAGCCCCATTTGCTCAGTATCCACATATTGTTAACATTCTGACTGTCCACAAATATTACCACACCTATATGAGTAAACTCTTCTCCTTGCTTATACAGAACAACATCACCCACCGATAATTCCTCTTTCGTAATCTTCCTATAACCATCGTTGGTCAGGTAAGCCTCGATTTTATCGGAATCCAGATCTATCCACGCTCGACGATTCCCCAATATCATGCCAACACAGTTATATGGATATTCTGAAACTGATCTAACCTTGACGTCAGATTTCTTAGATCCCCGGGGCCTCAAGAGCAATTCTAGTGTATTCAGCCACCGTATGGGCGACAAGATACTCTCGCAGATTTACGTACTTGGTATGCTCAGGCAATTTTATTGTATCTCCTGACCGAAGGTAAATTGGCAATTGCTCAGGGTAAGCCAACGGCAGTACGGTCATTAAATCTCCGTTTTTCCAAACCAGCGAAAAGGTATCATGTAGCCCGACAAATGTATAGTCGGCAAACCCCTACACAATCTCCCCCTCCACCCGCGCCTTCCCCAGATGCCCCCGCTCCTGCTCCACGATCTCCGGATCCAACTTCACAAACAACGGACGCGGCGCGCGCAGCTTCTGACCCGGCGCCAGCTCGCTCACTTTCCACTCGCCGATCGCCCTGCTCCCATCATAGACCAGCGCCAGGTGATCGCGGGTTTCTTCGCTGTAGCTCTCAATCTTGAGCTCACCGAAGAGCTGCCCATCGTAACCCAGCATCTCGTGCACTTGCTGCGAGCTGAAGGGGACAAAGGGCGCGAAGAGGATCTTCAGATTGTCGATGCAGCGCAGCGCGGCATAAACCGAGCGGGCGGCATCTTCGCGGTCGGTCGTCAGCTGCTTCCACGGTTCGCGCTCGTTGAGCCAAGCGTTGACCTCGCGCGCCAGTGACAGCGTCTCTTCCAGCGCGTCTTTGAGCCGGACCGCGTCCAGCAGCGCGCCGATAGAATCGAAGCCGCTCTCGGTCGCGGCGATGATGGCTGCGTCGGCGGCGGTCAGTTGGTCAGGGGCGGGCACGGCGCCGTCAAAGCGCTTGTAAGCGAAACCGAGCATACGATTAACTAAATTGCCCCAAGCCGCCAGCAGCTCATTGTTGACGCGCGCCAGGAAGCCCTCCCAGGAGAAGTCGCTGTCTTGGCGTTCGGGGAAGGTGCGGGCGACATAGAAGCGTACGGCATCGGCTTGGTAGCGCTCCAGCAGGTCGGGCAGCCAGACCGCCCAATTGCGCGAGGTCGAGAATTGTTGCCCCTCGATATTCATGAATTCGTTGGCGGGCACATCATAGGGCAGCTGCAGCGGGATATCGCCGTAGGTCGGGTCGTCTTCGTTGTAGATGCCGTCGATGCCGAGCAGCTCGGCTTGCCAGATGATGGTGTGGAAGGGGATATTGTCCTTGCCGATGAAGTTGTAGATCTTGGCTTCCGGATTGTACCACCATTGTTTCCAGGCCTCCGGTTTGCCAATGTTATTCGCCCACTCAATACTGGCGGTGAAATAACCCATGACCGCGTCAAACCAGACATAGAGGCGTTTGTCTTCCCAGCCGTCGAGGGGCACGCGCACCCCCCAGTCGATATCGCGGGTGATGGGACGGCCGCGCAAGCCCTCTTTGACGAAATTCTGGCTGAAGCGGCTGACGTTGGGACGCCAGTGATGCTCGTGGTCGGCGAGGTACTCCAGGATCTGCTCGGTGAACTGCGCCAGGTCGAGGAAGTAGTGTTCCGATTCGCGGCGGACGAGCTTGTCTGCAGGATTGTTGCGGCTGTGCGGATCGATCAGCTGGGTGGCATCCATCAGATTGCCGCAGTTTTCGCATTGGTCGCCGCGGGCATGCGGATACTTGCAAATATAGCAGGTGCCTTCGACATAGCGATCGGGCAGGAAGCGCTTCTCGCTCTCGCTGTAGAGCAGGGTCTGCTTCTCTTTGTAGAGGTAGCCGCGCTCCAACAAGCGCGTGAAAATGTCCCGCGCCACCTGGTGATGATTCTCGGTATCCGTATGCGTGAACAGGTCATAGCTGACGCCGATCTTCCGCTGCGTCTGCAGGAAGCGCTCGTGATAATGCTCGAAGACTTCGAGTGGCGGGACGCCGCGTTTGTCGGCTTCGACGGTGATTGGCGTGCCGTGGCTGTCCGAGCCGCTGACCATCAGCACATGATTGCCGCGCAGGCGATGATAGCGGGCGAAGATATCGGCCGGCAGGTAGGCGCCCGCCAGATGCCCGATATGCAGATCGCCATTGGCGTAGGGCCAAGCCACTGACACGTGGATATATTCTGCTGACATGATTCGCTCCCTCTCGTGCCATAATCTCGCGTGCGCAAATAAAAACCGCCTGTCACAGACAGACGGTATCAAGATAAAGCGCTGTGTTGCCTAGGCGCGACACAACCGCCGTCTGTCTTCGCTGACAATCGGCATCCGCATAGGCATCAAGCTGGCGCAGTTCTTAAGCATTGCGAGAGTGTATCATAAGCTGAGCGGGGTCGTCAAGCGCGCTGCGGAATTGGCTGGCTTGAGCTATAGAACTGGACTATAATTCGCGCCGCATAGCCGATACAGTAACGCGCAATAGCGACCTGGGCGGCGGGGAAATCCAGCAGTTGGGCAGCCAGTGAAATCACAAGGCGTACAAATCGTCAGTTATGCGCAGCCACGGCGCCGGCGGCGGGGAGCCGCCTGTCTACTTTGGGGATTCGGCGCGGGCTTTTGCCTGCTGATCGCGGGAATCATCGTCAGCGGCGCGGTTTACGCTGGCTGGAATACCGGGCTGGCGACGGCGTGGGCGGAATCCACAGTCACGGTGCAGGCTTATGCGCGGCAGCAGTGCGAACGCATACCGGCCGATCTGTTGGGCGGCAGCTTGAGACTGGCGCAGAGCCGGCTCGAGCATCTGGCGAAAATGCAGCAGACGCCGGCCTGCCTGCCACAGATGGCGTCGACTGCCACGGTCGTTTTTCTGCTTTCGGCGCCCAGCCCCACCCCGCCGGCGACCGAGACCGCGACGCCCGTAGAATCGACGGCGCCCCCGCCGACATTCCCGCCGACAACCCCGCCGACCAATGCGCCAATGGCAACAGCGCCAAGCGGCGACATCGTAGCGGATTTCGATTTGCCTGCCCTGCTCAACGAAGCGCAAAGCACGCTGCGGCAACGCGACTATCGCGCGGCAATTGATACGCTGGACGCAATTATCAGCATTGACGGCGATTTTCAGCGTGAATCGGTGCGCCAGCTGATGATGGAGGCGCTGACCGCGCAGGCGCTGGCGCTCTACCGCAGCGGACGCCTGTCTGAGGCGATCGTATTGACCGATCGCGCCGAGGAGCTCGGCAACATAGACGAGCTATACCACGAACGATACATCGCCCTGCTCTACCTCGCTGGTCAGCGCTACAAAACCGCCAACCCGGCCGAAGCGGTTCGCAACTTTAGCAGCTTGTATTATGAATTCGGCCTGCGGGATTATGTGAACGGTCCCATCGCGGCGGACTTGCAGGAAGCGCACCGCAACTACGCGATGGCGCTGGCGCTGCAGGGCGATCACTGCCCGGCGCAAGGGCAGTTCGAGGCGGCGCTGCAATTGAATCCTGCCTTCAGCCGCGTCAATTTGGCCGACCTGACGGCGCGGCTCAATCAGTCCATCGCAGCTTGCCAGTCGCAGCGGGGGGAGGCTGTCTCCAACGGCGGGGCGGCGCCACCGGCCACCAAGCAGGCCATCGCCCCGGTCGGCCAATCGGGTTGATAGAGTAATCCAGGGCAGAATCCGCACTGCCCCACAAATGTCAGCTACCGAGTCACCCTTCCCTAACGCTTTGGGATGCTCGCCATAGAGATGGCGAGAAGGCCGGGGATGGGGTAGACCAACGCTCGATGATGGTCGCGGTCGCCATGCCGCCGCCGCAGCACATCGTCTGCAAGCCGTAGCGGGTGTCGGTCATCTCAAGCGCGTTGATCAGCGCCGTCATCAAGCGGGCGCCGGAGCCGCCGAGCGGGTGCCCAAGGGCGATCGCGCCGCCATGAATGTTGACCTTTTCCAGATCGACGCCGGTCTCCTTCTCCCAAATCCGCGGGACGGAGGCGAAGGCTTCGTTGACTTCAAAGACATCGATATCGTCCAGGCCCAAGGCGGCGCGCTCCAGCGCTTTGAAGGTGGCGGCGATGGGACCGGTGAGCATCAGGTGCGGATCGCTGCCGATGGTGACGGGCGCGATGAGACGGGCGCGCGGCTTCAATCCCCATTGACGCGCTCGTCTGGCGCTGGTGACGAGCAGCGCGGCGGCGCCATCGCTGATTTGGCTGCTGTTGCCGGCGGTGGTCACACCATCGCTGTTGAAGACCGGCTCAAGCGAAGCCATCTTCTCCCGCGTCGTGGTCGGGCGGATGCCTTGATCACGGTCGAACATGCGCAGAGCGCCCGCGTCGTCGACGCCCTGAATCGGAACGATTTCTCGCTTCAAGGCGCCATTCTCGGTGGCAGCCCAGGCGCGCTGATGGCTCAACAGGCCCAGTTCGTCCATCGCCGCCCGGGTGATGCCCCACTTGGCCGCAATCTCGTCAGAAGCGATGCCTTGCGGGATCATGTTGTAGGCTTCCATTATATTGTCGGTGAAGGGTGATGCGCCGCCCGCGCCCAGGCTTGAGCCCATAGGCACACGGGTCATACTCTCGACGCCGCCGGCGATGACCAGGTCCGCCTGCGCTGAGGCGACCATGGCGGCCGCCAAGTGAATTGCCTGCTGGCTGCTGCCGCATTGAAAGTCGATTGTCGTGGCGGGCAGCTCAATCGGCAGCTCGGCATCCAGGACGATATTGCGCGCGATGTTCATCGTCTGCTCGGCGACCTGGCTGACACAGCCGAAGATCACATGATCAATGGCGGATTTGTCCAGTTCGTTCCGCTCCAGCAAAGCGGCGACCACGCGCGCGCCGAGCTTGACCGGATGCTGTTCGCGCAGCCAGCCATTGCGCTTGCCGAGCGGCGTACGGATGGCATCGACGATTACCACATCGTTCATGGCTCATGCTCCCGCGTTATCTTGTTCGCACTATACCAGAGTGGGGCGCTGCTTGGCTACCGGCGGGGAATATGGAAGGAGCAAAATATTGGCGGTCGACTCGCCGGAGCGCCCCTACAAGGCTTGTCCGATACTGGGCCATGCTTTCTCGCCGGTTTCACCCCATGTAGTGGTCCTGATTTATTGGACACTGGATTCCAGAACGTTTGAGGGGTTGCTT
>JAPOWK010000093.1 GCA_026707665.1 Chloroflexota bacterium | reverse complement strand
TCGATGATCACGGCGAAAGTCTTCTGCCAGGTCGAGAGATGACAGCGCGATTTGCCGACATCGTGCAGCAGCGCCGCAGACCTAAGCGACGGTGGCGCGGCGGGATCGGCATGGAGCACCTTCCGCAGCACATTCAGGCTGTGCAGCTGTTCCGACCGCGACATCGCTCGAAAGGCATCGTATTCGCAAGGGGAGAGATGCCGGCGCGCCAAGTCCAAATCGGGCGATCTGGCGAAGGCGAACAGGGCGCCTGCGCCTTGCGCGAAACGGTGGGCGGTCGCCTTCATCAAGTTAGAAAAGCAAAAGGCGGAGCAGGGCGCCTGTCGGCTGAGCGATGAACAGGCCGAATGGATTGAAACCGCCAAATGGCAAGAACGATATGAAAATCAGCGCGATGAAGACGTAGTAACTCGCCATTTGCCAATCCCGCCATTTGAATGCCGGGCGCATGAGAAACTCGGAGAGCGGACGCATGCTCCGCTGGATGACGACGGGAACTTGCATGTGATTCAGCCAGCGACCGGGCAGCAAACTCAAGACGATATGCCAGCCATCAATCGGGAAGAGCGGAATCAAATTGAAGACGAAGAGCAAAATGTTCCAGAATACCATCGCGTAGAGCAGCGCCGCCAGAATGCTGATCGGATCGGCCATCGGCTCCAGACCGCGATAAACCAGGAAGCCGTGGGCGCTTAAGCCGCTGAGGCGCAGCATGATGGCGAAGACCAGCGCCAGACCCAGGTTGGAAAAAGGACCGGCCGCAACCGCCGCCAGGAAGCCCTTGCGTGGATCACGCATCCGCTCCGGCGATATCGGCGCGCTGCCCAGAATGCCGAAGCCGATGATCGCGAACATCAGCCAGCCCACCCAGTTTATATGCACCAAAGGGTTTAAGGTTAACCGCCCCATCTTCAGCGGCATTTCGTCCCCCATCTTCCAGGCGACGAAGTTATGCGCGAACTCGTGCACCGTCATGGCGACGCCGAGGACGATCAGATTGATGATGATTGTGATCGGGTTCAGGTCGAGAAAAGCCATTTCGTCACTTCACTCTAATTTCTTGGCATCTCAAATATACACGATTTCATGCCGATTTGGAAAATGTTCATTTCGATGTTACCTGCGCCGTGATCTACTATATCAGTTCATTTGAGCGCAATCAGTGTTAAAGTAGTGGCGGGGCGGACGCCGGTTCGACGCCGCGCGTCACCTCTATCATGTCCAGTAAGAGATGATGGGCTAATGCAGTATCGGCTTGCCCGGGAATACTCTGCGTGACCAAGAAAGTCCTGTTTCTGTTCTCCGATACTGGCGGCGGGCACCGTTCGGCTTTTCAGGCGATTCAAGACGCCATGAAGATTCGCTATGGCGACGCCGTCGACTTCGACGCGGTGGATGTCCTGCGCGAATGCAAATGGCCGCTGAACAAGCAGCCGGAGCTGTATCCGCGCGTCGTCAATACATCGAAGTTCCTGTGGGCGCTGGTTTATCATAGTTTCGATGGCAAGCGCCGCACCGGTCTCGCGCGTCAGTTCATCTATCGCAACAACCGGCGAATCTTGCGCCGAATTGTAGCCGAGCATCCGGCCGATGTAGTCGTCTGTACCCATTCCGTCATCGGCAATCCGTCGTTTCGCGCCTTTCTCACCCTGGACGAACGCCCGCCATTCCTGACTGTCGTCACCGATTTGGTCACGACGCCGTCGTTCTGGTATGACCCGCGTGTCGACCACTGCTTCGTGCCGACTGCTAGCGCATACCGCCGCGGTTTGCGTCTGGGCATGTCGCCTTCTCAGATGCAGATCACTGGCTTGCCTGTGAATCCGCACTTCATCAATTCGATGACGACAAAAGAAGCGGCGCGCTCCGAATTCAAATTCGATCCCGATTTGCCGGCGGTGCTGATCGTAGCCGGCGGCGAAGGCATGGGCAGCATTCAAAAAATGGTGGAAGCCCTGGACGCCCAGCCGCTGAAGGCGCAGCTGCTCGTAGTCTGCGGCCGCAATCAGGCATTGAAAGCGAAGCTGGAAAACCGGATCTGGAATAATCCGCATCATATTTTCGGATTCGTGACCAATCATCATGAGATGCCGCGGATAATGGCCGCCGCCGACATCATCGTCACCAAAGCAGGTCCTTCCACGATCAGCGAGGCCGCCATCGCCGGCCTGCCGATGATCATCAGCGACCGTATCCCGGGCCAGGAGACGGGAAATGTGCGCCTGGTCACTGAGAACAAAGCCGGCATCTACCTGCCCAAGCCGGAGAAGGTGGCGGAGCGAATTCGGGAATGGCTGGAAGAAGGACCCGAAGCGCTTGCGGAGCGCGCGGCAAACGCCAGGCGCATCGCCCGGCCTGACGCCGTTTGGGAAATTGCCAGTGTCGTTTGGGATTGGGCGAATCGCCCAAAGTTTGCCCGGTCGCGCGTAACCTAGTGTTGCCCTATCTGGCCGAGGTAAATCGCGTCAGCAACGGTGACGAGCCGCCCGTCTTCAAACTCGACCTTTAGCGTCTCGCCAATCTGCTCGGCCGCGACCAGCGCCGCCCGGTTCCGCTCGCTGAATCTTAGCGGACGTATGGGGCTCGCGATCGGGCTGCTGGCGATCCGCTGGCGCCCGTTTTCGATGTCGACGTATACGAGGACCGATTGAATCTCGCCTCGCTCTGCGGCCGTTTCGCGGATTTGTGACAAGGCATAAACCGCCTGTTTGCCGTCAGCGCTGATGAGGATGTTGCCGCCCTCGCTGTAGTTCCCGCGGGAGAGCGCCGCGATGACCTGCTTCTCTCCAGTGTTGAGAGCGAAGATTTCGACATCCAGGCCATTCGCGGCGCGATTCGGCGCCAGGCGCAGCATCAGATTCGCGCCGAAACCGACGGCGCAGAAACAAGTCTGATCGCCCGGCAGCGCCCGGGTGACAAGCTCGTCATCCGCCAGCGCGAGCGCAAACAAACCGGTTCGCCGCGCGTAAATGCCCGAGCCCTCGCCGCCGAGCGCCATCGCTTCCATGAAAATTTCGCTCTCGTCTCCGCCGAAGCCGATGGGCCGCAATTGGATGCCGTCGCGGGGACCATAAACCAAGAGTTCGCGGATTTCCGTGCCGGCGACATCGGCCAACCAGGTCGCTGTGATTAGCCGTCCATCCTCAAGCTCGCGGCTGATGGACCAAACGATCCAATCTTTATCATCTGAGACCGCCCAGTCGACACGACTCGCTTCGTCTGTCAAATTGATAAAGGGATGATCGCGGATGACGCCATCGGCTTTACCCAGCTTCACTTGCCGCTCAACAGTATCAAAAAAGATGACGCCGGTATTGGCAAGCGCGAATCGCTCACCGGTGGCGCTTATGGTCGATTGATCGCCGGAGAGGAGATCAATGAAGATCACGTCCGTATGAGTTGCGTTTTCCGCGTTTTGTCTCGTGAAGACATCCCAGCTGTGCAGTGGCAACTCGGGCTGGGCGCTGTCCTGGCCCAATGCCGCCCAAGCTGGTAATAGCGCAAAAAGGACGATGAGAAACGATTTCATGACTTGAAAGTTGTGTTCGCCAAGCTGCTATTGATTATAGAGCCGAGTTGAGAAGCGGGCAATTTGGTGATGAGTCTTTGAAACGAAAAGAGCCCCGCGTTGACGAGGCTCTTCGGGCTAGAATGCCATTCGCTCAGTGAGTCTTGCGATTGCGGTGAAGTCGCCGCTGCATCCAATTGGTGGCTTTGCGGTTCTTCCTCTCGTTCAAGAAGCGCTCAATCCTCGCTTCTTCCATCAATTCGTCCATACGCTGCTTGTGCACGCTCGGCGTGATGATGCTCAAGTTTTCCATGATGATCCTCCGCGCGGTAAAGTGATTCCTCAGTTAGACTACATGACTTGGGCACATCTTACAGGGGAAATCTTAAATCGGCTATGCAAGTTATCCAAAGGCCTGAGGGAGCACGGGATATTCCGCAAGGGATAAGCAGCGCGCCTGCGTCCCCAGGCTCTTTGTTGCTACAATGACCCTCGGCGGAGGCGCATGATGGAGGCGCGGATTTGAAATCGGTCATCATTCAAGAGATAAAGCTGCATGTTATTGCGCTGCCCCTGGTCGAATTGCTCAAGACCAGTTTCGGCGCTGAGCCATACAAGGCGGCCGTCATCGTAGAAGTTGTGGATAGCGAAGGGCGCGTCGGCTGGGGGGAATCCGCTCTCAAGACCAAGCCGTCTTATGGCTCAGAGACAATCCTGACCGCGCTCCACATCACCAGAGATTTTCTGATTCCCATGCTGGTCGGCCAGCGCCTCGACTCGCCGACCCAAATACCGGAACTGTTCAAGTCCGTGCGCGGCAATCATCATGCCCGCGCTGGCGTCGAAGCGGCAATATGGGATTTGTTGGCGAAGGCGAATGACATGCGCCTCGCCGACTATTTCGCCAGCCACCTGTCACGCGGTCACGCGCCGCGGGATTCGGCTCTGGTCGGCGTCAGCATCGGCATCCAAGAATCGCTCGACGAGCAAATTGCGCTTATTCAACGGCGGCTCGACGATGGCTATCAGCGGATCAAGCTCAAGATAGCGCCCGGCTGGGACCTTGAATTGGCGCGCGCGGTGCGGCGGCATTTCCCCGATATCATGCTGATGTTGGATGCCAACAGCGCCTACTCGCTGGCCGACGCCGATAAACTCCGCCATCTGGATCCATTTGATCTGCTGATGATTGAGCAGCCGCTCGCCTACGATGATATCTACGAACATAGCCTGTTGCAGACGCAGCTCAGAACGCCGATTTGCCTGGACGAAAGCATCCATTCAGCCCACGATTGGCGGATCGCGCTCGAGCTCGGCGCCGGGAAAATCCTTAATCTGAAGCCGACGCGAGTCGGTGGCTTCAGCGAAAGCCTGAAGATATATGAACTCTGCGTCGAGCGCGCGACTCCGCTCTGGATCGGCGGCATGTTGGAAACCGGCATCGGCCGAGCCGCCAATCTGTCCTTCGCCGCGCTGCCAGGGGTTACGCTGCCCAGCGATATTTCAGCGACCGACCGCTACTTCGACCCCGATATCACCGAGCCGCCCTTCGTGTTGCGGGCTGATAGCAACTTGAAGCTGCCTGCGGGGGCGGGCATCGGCGTCGAGGTACAGCGCGATCGCCTGGCTGAGGCGGAAGCGCGCTGGCGCTCGCACAATCCCTATGCGCCGCTGTTTTAGCGCCATGCCCTAATACGGGCAGTTATATCTCACTCTCGGGAGCGCCTCCCGCGGTGGACCGTCCAACTCGAAGGTCATAATCGAAGCCGTGGCCGGGTAATCCACCGGCAGCGCGTATTCGGTCAGCCTGTCCTTCATCAGCGCATCCGGTTCCACGCCCTGGGCGTAGAGCCAGGGAAAGACCAGAATGTCGCCATGCGCGACCGCGACTACAGTCTCATCCATGTGCGCCGAAGCGATATGCGCCATAAAATCGAGGACACGCTTGAGCACCATCCCCGGCGATTCGTAGGGCGGCTCGTTGCCGCTATAGAGATCCCAGCCCGCTGCTGCCAGTTCAGAATTCGGGCGCCCCTCGTAGGGCGTCAATACTTCGAGGATTCGCTCGTCGATCCGCGGTGTGAGTGCGTCGTGCCGCTGCGCCACGATCGACGCCGTTTGCCGCGCCCGCTCCATTGGGCTGCTGTAAATGGCCTTGATCGGCTTGCCAGCCAGCCATTCGCCGGCCGCCTGCGCCTGTTGGATCCCCAGTTCGCTCAAACGAAAGCCGGGGAGGCGGCCATACAGGATGTTTGTCGGATTATGCACATGCCCGTGCCGCATGAGGTATAGCGTGGTCGCCAAGACTGTCTCCCTAGATCCGCGCTGATTGACTGCTACTACATTCTACCACTGTCTCATAGACTCTGAATTCACGCCTGCGGCGACATCATTATCACTAACGATTGTTGTGACTTTGACATATCATAGCGGCATGCGCCCGGCGTAACGCGTCAGGTCAATGTCCAGGTGAAACGCAAGCTTGCCATCATTGATCGTCGACTGCTCACGATCTTGTTGATCGTTTTCGTGCAGATGGTCGGCACATCCATGGTCCATCCTATCCTGCCACTATATGCGCAGACAGGATTCGGCATGGACAGTCAGGTCATTACGCTACTGATCACGACATTCTTCGCCGCTCAGTTCGTGGCGGGACCGTTCATCGGGCGCCTGTCCGACCAGCGCGGCCGGCTGCCCATCCTGCTCATCAGCCAGATCGGCACTGTCATCGCCTTTCTGATGATCGGATTCGCCCAATCGGCGGCTGTTCTCTTTCTCGCCCGTGTGCTCGACGGCGTCACCGGCGGCAACATTGTCGTCGCCCAGGCTTACGTCACTGATATCATGCCGGAGAAGCGCCGAACCGAGGCTCTGGGTTATACGATGGCCGCCTTCGGGCTTGGCTTCATCGTTGGACCGGCCGCCGGTGGTATCCTGGCGAGCAGCTACGGTCCACAGGCGCCATTCCTGTTGGCGGCGGCCGCGGCGCTGGCCACGGTTGTTTTGACCTGGCTCACGCTGGAGGAGTCCTTGAGCGCCGAAGACAAAGCGCTCAGTCGTGGCGGTGATTCCCCGCGTTTGCGTCCCGCAGAACTGATGAGAAACGTTCCGCTCGTGGCAGTGCTCATCGTATCTTTCATGTCCCGATTTGGCATGGGACTGCTCATTGCCACTTTCGCGCTTTTCGCCGAGGCGGTTTTGTTCCGCAACCATGACTTTGCGACCGTGAGTCTCGGCGTCGGGCTGATGCTGATGGTCGTGGGTTTGGGCCAGTTTCTGACCCAGGTCTTTGTCCTGCCGGCCGCGTTGAAGCGCTACGGCGATCCGCTGATTCTCCTGCTTGGGGTGGTGGCGCGCGCACTGTCGATGTTCCTGCTGGCAATTGCGGTGGAGCCCATCATCGGCACGCTGAGTATGGCGATATTTGCCTTGGGCAGCGGTCTGCTGTTTCCACCCTTGCAGTCTCTGCTGACCAAGACGGTGGCGAGAGAGTTGCGCGGCGGTGTACTTGGGCTGAATCAGTCCGTCATGAACCTGGGGGTCATTTTGTCAACTGCCCTTGCCGGGATCTTGTTTGCGCAGAATCCAGCGCTGCCAAATTGGCTGGGTGGCATCCTCTATTGTCTGGCTCTGATCCCCGGCTTCTTCCTATGGGCTTGGGCGCGCAGCAACGGCCAGGCGGATCGCAAGCGATTGGCGGCGGCACAATGAAAAAACGCCATCGCTTGGATGACGAACTCTTGTGGCTGTCGGGGCGGCGGGATTTGAACCCACGACCTCACCGACCCGAACGGTGCGCGCTACCGGGCTGCGCCACGCCCCGACAAAAGCGCGACCAGTGTAGCGAAGGCCTCCGCCACTGGCAAGCCTCGATATGCCGAGAGTCCAGTCGATGACACTCACTGATCGGCTGCGAAAGCGGACGCGCGCTCCCCTTGACCGCTGCGCCGGATTTGTCGCGCGTCTGGGCATTCATCCGGACTGGATCTCACTTGTCGGTTTGGTGCTGGTCGCTATGTCCGCCTGGTTCATCGCTCAAGGTGATTTCCTGGCCGGCGGCATCCTGCTTCTGCTGAGCCTGCCGCTCGACGCCCTTGATGGCGCGGTCGCGCGGGCGCTGGATCGGCAGGGCGCCTTCGGCATGGTGCTCGATTCGACGCTCGACCGTTATGCTGACGGTTTTATTTTCGCCGCTTTCGGTTACTATTTTGCCGAGTCCGGCCGGATGGATATGCTTGTTGCCGCGCTTGCCGCGTTGACGGGTAGTTTTCTGGTGAGTTATGTTCGCGCCCGCGCCGATGACGCCAAAGTCAGCGTCAGTGTGACGGTCGGCTGGTTCAGCCGGCTGGAGCGAGTAATCGTGTTGCTGGTTATGACGCTCGCGGCTGGCGCCTTTCAGAGCGTGGCGCCGCTGGAAATCGGCTTGCTCGTCCTGGCGGTCGGCGCCAATCTAACGGCGCTGCAGCGGCTGTGGCATGTTTACCGCATTTTGAGAGACCGAGGTGACTAAATGGAATTTGAACAAACTCATCTTGTGATCGGGAATCTGCAGATTCGCTACTACGGCATCATCGTCGTGGCCGCCTTGTTGGCCGGCGCCTACGTAGCTTCCTTATTGGCGGCGCGCAGCGGACGCGATTCTGATCACATTTGGGGCGGCTTAACCTGGGCGATTATCCCCGGCATCATCGGCGCGCGACTCTGGTTCATTTTGTTTCCCCCGATTTCCCTGGTGGCCGGCTGCGGCATTGAAGGCGGAGTCTGTCAGAATACCGCCTGGTTTCTCGAGAACTTCTTCGACCGCCAAAGTGGCGCGATCGCGATCTGGACTGGCGGGCTCGGCATATTTGGCGGCATGATCGGGGCCGCTTTTGGCGTCTACCTCTATTTGAGTCGCTGGCACAACCGCATCATCGGCTTTTTCACCACCATTCTAACGCCGCTGCTCTGGCTGCTTCAGTTGTTGAATTGGCTGGCTGACAAGCTTGTTAGCCTTTTCAGAGGCAAGGACCTTCCCCCATTCCGTTATCAGCGTCCGGCGAGCGCCTTCCCGGACGAGGGCATGAGACTGTCACCCTGGCTCGACATTGCCGCCGTTTCAATCCCGCTCGGCCAGGCGATCGGCCGGATAGCCAATTATGTCAATCAAGAGCTCTACGGCTCGCCAACGAACCTGCCATGGGGCATTCAGATCCCGCGAGACGCGCGTGTGGCGCCCTATGAGAGTTTGGTCGAATATCCTATCGATACGCTCTTCCATCCGATCTGGGCTTATGAGGCGATTTGGAGCCTGATCGCATTTTACGTCTTGTGGCGCATCTATCATCAGTATCGCGATCGCTTGCAAAGCGGCGACATTCTCCTGCTATACATCGCGCAATATTCTTTTGTGCGCTTCCTGCTTGAATTCCTACGTGTCGAAATCGCGGTAATCGGTGAGTCTGGCATTAACAGCTCGCAGGCAATCACAGTTGTCGGTTTTGTTGTTTCCGTCGCCCTCTTGATATACCGCCATCGATCGGCTTCTGCGCCGGGGCGCGATGCTCAGGCCGACACGGGAGTCGGCCGGCATCCGGCAACGGGTGGAGATGCATCTCATTAGCGTGAGACATGCGCAATGCGTATGAAGCCACGGGACCTCGCGGGCAGACAGTCGGCAAAAGCGCTTCAAGAGTTTGGCGCGCCGCAACTCTACGCCAGTTTTGATTGCGAACAGAGCGTGTTTATACGGGACGACTTATGCTATTGTCCCTCCGTCGCACTTGAGACGCTGCGAATTTGATATACTGAGACAGGTCTCATCCATAAGGCAGAAGGCGACTTTATGGCGCGGGTAATCATTCTGGGTACGGCAGGCGCGGTCAATAGCGCCCAACATGACTACACGCATTTTCTACTCATCGGCGAAGAGGACAGCCCGGTTCTGGTCGATGCCGGTTCCAATCCCCTGGACAAAATCCGGGCGCTCGGCATTGATGATGACAGCCTGCAAGACATTATCCTGACGCACTTTCATTCGGATCATGTGGCCGGCGTTCCCAATATGCTGATGCACATGTGGCAGATGGGGCGCAAGACGCCGATTCGCTTCTACGGCATTCCACATTGCATCAATCGCATTGAAGATACGATGGATATGTACGGCTGGGAGTATTGGCCCAACTTCTTCCCCGTGTCATTCTCGCGGATCGGGCTGCAAGACAACACGCTTCTATTCGAGAACAAAGATTTCGCCATTCATTCTTTCCCGGTCGTGCACTTCATCCCCACGATTGGCATGCGCATCACAAACAAGCACAATGGCAATGTCCTCGCCTACAGTTGCGATACCGAACCCTGTCCCAATGCGCTGAAGATTGGCAAAGACGCGGATATCTTCATCCACGAAGCCGGCGGTCCGCCACCGGGCCATAGCACCGCGCGGATGGCGGGAGAAGCAGCAGCGAAAGCGGGCGCCAAAGAACTGCGCTTGATCCACTACCAGGTTTGGAATCAAGATCCGGCGCCGCTGGTGCAAGAAGCGGCTCAAGCCTACGACGGCCCCGTTTATCTCTGCCGCGACTTTGACGAATTCGAGTTCTAGAACAACGCAATCGACCCAAGACACTGAAAACTTCCAATAGAAAGCATCGCCAGAATATGTGGCGCGCCGTCGCTTCAGCTTTTGTAGCAGCGCTGATTTGCGATACACTAGGGTATGCCCGTCTATCGAGAGGCGATATGACGCGCAAGTCTATCTACCCGGCTTTGGAGGAAAAACGATGTATAGACATCACCGAAAGTTTTCGAGTCTTGTACTTATTCTGCTGACGCTTGGTCTGTTGATCGCCCCGGCCGCGAGCCAAGACGAATTGTTGAGCTTCGCCGCCGCGGACTGCGACTACGGTGGCAACCTCAAATCAGTCGAAGCCATAGACGAACTCACCGTTGTCGTCACGCTTTGCAACCCGGACGCGATCTTTGCCCAGGAGATGGCCAGCCTAGGCTTGTCCATTCATCCGCGGGAGTATCTCGATGCGACCGGTGGCGAAGGCGATATCTTGACCAAAGCAATCGGCACCGGACCGCTGCGCCTGGTCAATTGGGACCAGGGCAACGAAATTGTCTTCGAGCGCTTTGACGACTATTGGGGCGAGCCCTCGATTGAGGACACCGTCATTTTGCGCTGGAATTCGGAAGCGGCCGCCCGCGCGACCGAGCTGCGCGCCGGCACCATCGACGGCATGAAATTCGCCAATCCCGATGATATCCCGGTCTTTGACGCCGATCCCAATTTCAACCTCATTGACATACCGCCGCTGACGGGCGTTTATGTCGCCATGAGCAACTTCTTCGAGCCGCTGAATGATGTGCGCGTACGCACAGCCATTGCCATGGGCATCGACCGTCAGCGAATCGTCGACAACTTCTTCCCGCCGGGCTCGCCTTTGACGCCGGACTTCGTGCCGCCCGCGGTCTTTGGCCATGTCGGCGAAGGCGGCGTCCCCGGTTTCGATCAGGCGGCGGCGTCCGCGCTGTTGGAAGAGGCGGCTGCGGATCTCGGTTTCACTCTGCCGCTGGACACAGTGGTGGACAGACGCACGGGCGAATCCCGTCCGCTGACCTTGACCTGGCGCGATGTCGTGCGTGGTTACTTGCCAAATCCGGGCATTATCGCCAATGATGTCCAGGCGCAGCTGGCGGCGATCGGCGTCATCGCTGATGTCCAAGTGGTCGAGTCCGGCGCCTTCATCGCCTCGGCGCTTTCCGGCAATGAGCCGCTTCACATCCTCGGCTGGCATGCGGATTTCCCCGATGCCTCCAATTTCCTGACTTGTTGTCACGGACCGAACATGCACCAGATGGGCGATCCCTATCCCGAAGTTTACGAACCATTGATCAACGCGGGCCAGGTCCTTGATCCCGCCGCGCGGATGGAGTACTTCCAGCAGGTTGCCGCCGGGATGGCTTCAGCCGTACCTTGGGTGCCCTTCGGCCATGCCGGCTCGGCCGATGTCTGGCAGGCACGCATGATCGGTGTCCATCCCGGCGTGCTTGATGGCACGGAGGAATTCTCGCGCATCGAAGATCCCGACGATGACAACGTGATTTACATGCAGAACGCCGAGCCGATTTCGCTCTATTGCAACGACACCTGGGACGGCGAAACCTTCCGCGCCTGTCATCAAGTGCAGGAATCGCTGCTGGACTTCGCCAAAGGCGGGGTAGACGTGATCCCGGGCTTGGCGGAGACTTGGGACGTCTCCGATGATGGCACGGTCTGGACCTTCCATCTGCGCGAGGGCGTGCTTTTCCATGATGGTTCCAGCCTGGATGCCAACGATGTAGTGGCCACCTGGCACGCGTCTGCGGATTGCGCCAGCCCCAACCACACCGGCCGCGGCGAGGGATTCGCCATTTACCGGTCCATCTTCCAGCAGTTCATCAACGCCGATCAGTGCTAGCGTTGCAACCCGAATTGTAAGTCGTAGGGGCGACTCCGTGAGTCGCCCGCTCATCCAGCGAAACTGTAGGGGCGACTCTGTGAGTCGCCCGCTCATCTCGCGTAACTGTAGGGGAGACTCCGTGAGTCGCCCGCTCATGTAGCGTGACTGTAGGGGCGACTTATCAAGTCGCCCTCATGCGATCTGATGAATGTGGAAGGCGACCTAATAGTTCGCCCCTACATATTGACACAGGACGGGACTAGGGCTGGTTATCTAGCTCCGATTCAGCCGCGGGTCCAGGGCGTCGCGCATGCCATCGCCCAAGAGATTGAAACCCAGCACAGTGATCATAATCGCGAAACCGGGGAAAAATACCAGGTGCGGCGATGTGAAAAGGTAATTGCGCGATTCGCTGAGAATCTGCCCCCATTCCGGCGTCGGAGGCTGCGCGCCCAGCCCGAGAAACGATAAGGCAGCCGCGTCAAGAATCGCCGTGCCCACGCCCAGTGTCCCCTGCACAATGATCGGCGTGATGGCGTTGGGCAGGATATGCGCCAGCACGATCCGCAGCGGGCTCGCCCCCAGCGCCTGCTCCGCGATGATGAATTCCTGCTCTTTGATGGACAAGACACTGGCGCGAGACAGCCGCGCGTATTGCGGGATGAATGTGATCGTGATGCCGAGCAGGGCATTGGTCAAGCCAGGACCCAGGATGGTCACGATGGAGATCGCCAGCAGCAGGGCGGGGAAAGCCAGCACGACGTCCATCAGGCGCATGATGACATTATCGACTCGCCCGCCCATATAACCGGCGCTGATCCCCAGCGCCGTGCCCACCAGGATAGACAGGCTGATCGTGATGACGCCCACCGACAGCGATGTGCGCGTACCGAAGATGACCCGGCTGTAGAGATCGCGCGCGTTCAGGTCAAGGCCCAGGATGTGCTGTGGCTCTTCGCAGCCCAGTAGCGGAATGCAGGGCGGCTTGCTTGGCAGGCGGCCCGTTTCGCCGGGCACGCCGATCATCGTCTGTATCGGATCGTGCGTGGCGAATGCGGGCGCGAAAACCGCGATGATCACCAGTGCGCCAATGACCGCCGAACCTATCAGCGCCGAGGGACTGTGCCGCAGGTTGCGCAGCGCCTCCAGCCACAAGTTGGCCGATCGATAATTTTCTGAAGGAGCCAAGCTTGCCGGTTCGGAATTCTCCATGAAATGCAGACCCTAGTGATTCCAAGCAAGTGATGAAAGTATGAAACAGATTCACAGAACAATCGAAGAATTGTAGGGGCGAACCGCTGGCTCGCCCATTCCTGCTATAGATTTCCAAACAGATTACGCAAGACTAACATGAAACTTCTCCTTGCTCGCCCGCTAGTTAAATCGAATGCGGGGGTCGAGATAGCCGTAAAGAATATCCACCACCATATTGATGATGACGAAGCCAGCGGCGATCACGACCGTGAAACCCTGCACCAGCGTGTAATCGCGCGAGGTGATGCTATCCACCAGCGTGCGCCCGACGCCGGTTAAGCTGAAGATCGTTTCGGTCAAGACGGCGCCACTGATGACCAGGCCGAAGTTCAAGCCGATGACGGTGATGACCGGCAGCATCGCGTTTTTCAGCGCGTGCTTGCCGACGACAACGTGCTCGCGCAGCCCCTTCGCCCGCGCCGTCCGCACATAATCCTGGTTGAGAACTTCCAATACGCTGGAGCGGCTCATGCGCGCGATGATCGCCAGCGGAATCGTGCCGACCGCGACCGCTGGCAGAATCAGATGACGCAACGCATCGATGAGCAGCTCGCCATTCAGCGTGAGGACGGCGTTCAAGGTGTGAATGCGCGAAAAGAATCGCAGGATGCCGAGCGGCTCTTCGCCCTCGGCGTACCAGCCGGCGACCAGATAGAAGGGTTCCGGGTTGGCGCCCGGCGTCAATCGACCCGAAGGCGGCAGCGCGAAAGGCGTATCTTTCAAAAGGACCGCGAAGAGGTAAGCCAGCATCAAGCCGAGCCAGAAGACTGGCATGGAGACGCCGATATTGGCGCCGATCATGGTGCCGACATCAAGCGCCGATTTGTGTCGATAGGCGCTCAAAACACCGACCGGCACGCCGACGCTGATCGCGAAGAGCAGGGCGAAGAAGCCGAGCTCGACCGTCGTGGGCAGCCGATCGACGAGCAACTCCATCACCGGACGATGAAAGCGCAGCGAATCGCCGAGATCGCCACCCAGGAAGTTGCGCATGTAGATCAGCAACTGCGCGGGCAACGGTTGATCCAGACCGTTGCGGCGGAAAAACGTCTCACAGATTTCTTCGGTGGCGCGTTCGCCGAGCACCGCCAAGCAAGGGTCGCCCGGTATCGCCCGCGCCAATATGAAGGTCACGAGCAGAATCCCGATCAAAACTGGTATGGAAAACGTCAGCCGTCTAAGGACGAACTTGAGCATTGAAGATTCTCGCGAGTTGCCGATGACCCTAGTATAACGGAAACGCATCCGCTTTATGAGTCGCGCGGGCTACTCCCTGTCCCAGTCGCGCGCGCGTTCGACGGCGCGCAGCCAGCCGCTGTACAGCATTTCCCGCTGATCAGCCGACATCGCCGGCTCGAAGCTGCGCTCCAACTGCCATTGCCCGGCGATCTCCTCTTGTGACTTCCAGAAGCCAATCGCCAGTCCGGCCAGATAGGCGGCGCCGAGAGCGGTGGTTTCGGTCACCGCCGGACGCTGCACCGGGACGCCCAGGATATCGGCTTGAAACTGCATCAGGAAGTCATTGACGACAGCGCCGCCATCAACGCGAAGCGTCTCGAGCGCGAGGCCCGAATCGGCAGTCATAGCCGCGACGACATCGCGCGTTTGATAAGCGATAGACTCGAGCGTGGCGCGGACGATCTGCGCCCGGCCGCTGCCCCGTGTCAGTCCGACGATTGCGCCGCGCGCGTACTGATCCCAATAGGGCGCGCCCAAGCCAACAAAGGCCGGCACCAGGTAGACGCCATCAGTGCTCTTGATTTCGGATGCGATTGCTTCGCTCTCGGCGGCGTCTTTGAGCAGTTTCATTTCATCGCGCAGCCATTGGACGGCGGCGCCCGCCATGAAGATGCTGCCTTCCAGGGCGTACTGCATCGCTTCGTCCCCAACTTGCCAGGCAATGGTGGAGAGCAGATTGTTGGCGGACGATTGCGGCGCATCACCGGTATTCATCAACATGAAACAGCCGGTGCCATAAGTATTCTTCGCCATACCAGCTTGGTAGGCGGCTTGGCCAAAGGTTGCGGCTTGCTGGTCGCCCGCCATGCCCGCGATCGGGATTGATGCGCCCAGGAGCGAGGCAAGGCTTTCGCCGTAAAGTTGGCTGCATGGTCGTACAGCGGGCAGGATCGCGCGGGGAATGTTGAGCCGCTCGAGAATGGCGTCGGCCCAGCCGCAGCGATGAATATCGAAGAGCATCGTGCGCGCCGCATTACTAACATCGGTAATATGAAGATCGCCACCGGTGAGCTTCCAAACCAGAAAACTGTCGACCGTGCCGAACGCCAATTCGCCAGCTTCCGCTTTTTCACGCGCGCCCGTGACATTATCCAGCAGCCAGGCGACTTTGGTGGCGGAAAAATAGGCGTCCGTGACCAAGCCGGTGCGCTCCAATATGGTCTGGTCGAAGCCCTCCACCTTGAGTTCGTCGCAGAGCGCTGCAGTTCGCCGATCTTGCCAGACGATGGCATTATGGATGGGCTCGCCCGTCTCGCGATCCCAGATGATCGTCGTTTCGCGCTGATTGCTGATGCCGATAGCGGCGATGGCAGCGGGATCGTCGACGACAGCGCGCGCGACTTCCAGCTGCGATGCCCAGATTTCCTCGGCGTCATGCTCAACCCAGCCGGGCCGGGGATAAAACTGCCTGAACTCCCTTTGAGCGCTGCGAACAATGCTGCCGTTTCGGTCGAAGAGTATCGCGCGTGATGAGGTTGTTCCCTGATCCAGCGCAAGGATGTAATCTGTCATTTGCTGTCACGCCCCCAGCCAGCTTCTTGTCTTATTGTGCGACCATTGTAGCGCAGACTCATGTGATGGTCGCGTCAACGAGAATGGCGCCAGTCCGCGCCCAATTTAAGCAAGAGAGCGATTCCAAAGCCGGCCAGACCGCCCGCTAACGCCCAAACCGGCATCCTCTCGAGCGTCGCCAGCAGCATGCCCGCCGGATAATCGGGATAGATATGAGCGTGCCGCAAGTCCTTGAATAGCATCAGCAGCGGCGTCGCTACACTGGCGAGCGTCCCGATTAAGGCGCCTGCCAAAGCCCCTTGTCTCGGCCGACTGCCGCGCGCAATTGCCGGCCGAAGCCCATGCGAGGCCAAAAGCATCATCGTCGCTGCCGTCGCCAGAAGTGTGCCCAAAAGCGTCACCAGCAGGGCGTCGTGATCTTCCATTCCCGACCAGAGCAGCACGGCGATTCCGCTCACCAGAAACAGATGCCTGGCGCGCTTTGAGTGATTCTTGATTGGCTGGTTGTTTGGCATGTGTCGGCTGCTGGATGGCTTGCGTTGCTCGTCGGGTTCTGTTGATTTCGTGACCGGTTTAGCCTGAATCTTGGTCGAAGCGGAAAATATGCGCGCCGTAGGGTGGCGTCTCCAATGGCAAGCCCCGCTTAAACAGCGCCTCGCCGCGGTGCTTCGTGTATGATTCATTCAGGATGTCGTATAGCAGCCACTTTCCATTCTCGAGTGGTGGCAATTCGTCAAAATGAATTGCCGCGCGCGTCCATTCCCCACTCAGGTTAACCACGACCAGTCGCGCATCGTCGGCGTCTTTCCATGATTGCACTAGCAGATTTTTGTGCGTGAAGTCTGCCGGGTGAATCGGCTCGGGTTCGACCATGCGCCATTGTCCTTCGCGATAGAGCGGGCGGCTGACCTCGTGTAGCAAGCGCCGATAAAAGCGCTCAAGCATGGGGTGAGCTCTTTCCTTCGCGCCCCGATTGATTTGCACAGGCAGCTTGATTCGCCGTCCCTGTATCTGTCCCTGGTGGAGCAGCGCCGCGCCGGGCAGGGTGCAGATCAGCGCCACCGCCGGCCGCTGCCGATCTTCGCCAAGCGTTTCCATTGCGCGCGGCTCGTCGTGGTTTTCGACAAAGCGAATGTTGGATTGCAAATAAGACAGATCGGCTCGCAAATGCGCTCTGATTTCGCCTGCTTCGCCATGCACGAGGCGGTCATACATCCGTTTATCGTAGGTATAGTCAAAGCCCTGCCGCTGCATTTCGTGCTCAAGGTCCCAGTATACTTCAGCCATGAACAGCATCTGCGGATGCGCTTCTCGCACGGCGGGGATGATTTCGAGCCAGAAGTCAGTTGCCGGCGCCTTGCCAACATAACCGTTCCAAGTCTCGCTGAAGATGTCGTTGGACATCAGCATCGCCATGTCGCAGCGCAGGCCGTCGCACTGGTCGCCAATGTCGATCAATGTATCGATGAGCGCCCGCCGCAGCCCGGGCTGAAAGGCGTTTAGCTGAGCCGTGTCGATCCAGGCGGGGAAGTGAGGATCGCGACCGCGAGCGACCACCAGCTGCTCGCCAGCCGCATCCCGAACGGAAAAGTAGTTGCCCGGTTGCGCCTTGAGGTCTTCCAGCGTGCCGCAGACGAAGTACTCGGGATGCTCAAACAGCCAGCGATGATCGGCCGCCACATGATTGGGGACGAAATCAAGAATCAGCTTGATGCCATGTTCTCGCAGCTGCTTGCGGAAGATCGCCAAGCCCTCGCGCCCGCCCAGCTGTTCTTCGACCCGATAATCACAGATGGCGAAGGCGGAGCCCGGCACATCGGCTTCGGTGATATCGGGCAATGCCTGACGATACTCATGCAAGTAATTGAGCGCGCTCTTGCGCGTGGCCGGACCGCGATGCCACAGTCCCATCAGCCACACGGCGTCAAATTGCCAGGATGCCAGTTCCTCCACCGCTTGTGCCGGGACGTTCGCCAAGGTGACCGGGCAGTCATATTCGTCGCTCAGTTGATTGAGCCAGACCCAGGCGTTGATTTCATAAATGATCGGATTGGCTTTCCAGCGGGCGCGCGCTGGCACTTGCGTCGCAAGCGGAGACTCTAGCAGAGTTTTCATGAGGCGCCGGTGACAATCTGGTGTACAGGATCGCAGTCAGTTTAGCAGCGAACCTTCGGTGCGCCAGACGGAACTGACGCAAGTGACGACCAGGATCAGTTGCCAGATGCGGCGCGCAGGTGCTCCAGCGTCATCTGGCAGAAAGCGTCTCGCTTTTGATCATGCACGGCGTGCCCGCAGGGAAACATTGCCAGCCTGCCATTGGAACACGCCGCGACGAAGCGCTCGCCGTTTTGCCGCGGATTCAGCTTGTCCTTATCGCCGAGCATGATGAGCAGCGGGCAGGTGATGTTGGGCGCCAGGCTCAAACTGACATCGCCGCCGGCGTCAATCATCCGTGTCATGGCGCGCAGCCACTCGCCGGTGTAGCGAGCGGAGTCGCAAAAGCCATGAATGCGCTTATCTTCGTCGGTGATCCAGTCTCCCGGATACATGCGCTGAAAGACAGAACGCAACTCGGGCGTGAAATAGCCGACAGCGCCAATTGCAATGCAGGAGGCGATGCGCTCCGGCGCGCGCCCAGCCGCGATCAGCACGACCTCGCCACCATCCGAATAACCGATTAGATGTGCGCGCTCAATCATCAGCGCGTCCATGAATCCGATCAGATCTTCCGCGTCTCGCCGGTAAAAGCGGTCGGGAAAGTCACGGGGTTTCGGTCCAGATTCGCCATAGCCGCGCAAGGTCAAGCCGATAACGCGGTAGCCCTGCGCGGGTAGCCAATCCATTACATGACCCAGGTGAATTCGCGCCGTGCCCAGCATACCGTGAACCAGGATCACTGGAAGCTGAACGTTCGCCGGAACTATGTCTTCATAGTGCAGTGTTGCGCCAGTCCTCAAGTGAGCGATGGGCATGTTCAGTTCCTGGCGATGCGCGGCTTGATGGGGCTGCCCCTAATGTTGGACCTGTAGCTCCGGGTCCATTTGCGCTAGTTCGTCGACCAGAGCGACATCCAGCACCTCATCCAGATGTTCCACTAGGATGAAGGTCAGCTCGCCGCGGACGTCTTCAGGCACATCGTCCAGATCGTTCTCATTTTTGCGCGGCAAAATCACCGAATCCGCGCCCAGGCGATGCGCCGCCAGCACCTTGTCTTTGATGCCGCCGACCGGCAGCACCTGCCCACTGAGCGTCAACTCGCCGGTCATGGCGATATTGCTCTTGGCGGTGCGCCCGGTCAACAGCGATGCCAGCGCCGTCGCCATGGTCACGCCGGCGCTTGGACCATCCTTGGGTACGGCGCCCGCCGGCACATGCAAGTGGATGTCATACTCGTCATAAAATGCCGGATCGATGCCGAGCTCCTCAGCCCGCGAGCGCGCGAAACTATAGGCGATTTTGGCGCTCTCTTGCATGATTTCCCCGAGTTGCCCCGTGTATTGGAAGCCCTTGCCGCCTTTCATCATGGTCGCTTCGATGAACAGGGCGTCGCCGCCCGTTGGCGTCCAGGCCAAGCCGGTGGCGACGCCCGGGATCTCGGTTCGATCTTGCAATTCGCTGCGATGACCGAAACGCGCCTTGCCCAGCAAATCAGCGACCTCGTCCGCGCGGACGACCACTGATTCGACCCTGCCTTCCGCGATCCGGGTCACCACCTTGCGGGCGGCTTTGCCGATCTCCCGCTCCAGGTGTCTTACGCCGGCTTCGCGCGTGTAATCGCGGATGATCTTGAGCAGCGCGTCATCGGTGAAAGCAAGTTCCTCGCTCCGCAAGCCGTTCTCCCTCCGTTGACGCGGCACCAGGTACTGCGCGGCGATCGCTTGTTTTTCCAGCTCGGTATAGCCGCTCAACTGGATGACCTCCATGCGGTCGCGCAGAGGTCCAGGGATGGTATCCAGCGAGTTGGCTGTGGTGATGAACATCACGTCACTCAAGTCAAAAGCCACGTCCAGGTAGTGATCGCGGAATTCGGCGTTCTGTTCCGGGTCGAGCACTTCAAGCAGGGCGGAGCCGGGATCGCCCCGGAAGTCGCGGCCCAGCTTGTCAATCTCATCCAACATGATCAAAGGATTGCGCGACTTCGCCCGGCGGATCGCCTGGATGATTCGGCCCGGCATGGCCCCGATATAGGTGCGGCGGAAACCACGGATTTCCGCTTCATCGCGAATGCCGCCTAGGCTCATGCGGATAAACTCGCGTCCCATCGCGCGCGCGATTGACGCGCCCAACGATGTCTTGCCAACTCCTGGCGGTCCAACAAAGAGCAGGATCGCCCCCGAGCGATCTCGCCGGACAGGGTCGAACTGTTCGCTCTCGGCGAAGTCGTCTTCGCGCTCCGCCCGCAGCTTGCGCACTGCCAGGAACTCGAGGATGCGCTCTTTGACATCGGGCAAGCCATAGTGATCTTCGTCCAGAATCTGCCGCGCATGGGCGATGTCCAGCTTGTCCTCGGTCCGCAGATCCCAAGGCATACTGCAGATCCAGTCAAGGTAGGTGCGTATAACGCCATATTCCGCCGCTGCGACCGACAGCTTGGAGAGCCGGTTCAATTCGCGCTCGGCTTCCTTACGCGCTTCCTCCGGCATATTTGCTTCTTCAATCAACTGCCGGAACTTCTCGATCTCCTGTTGATCTTCGTCTTCCTCGAGCTCGCGCTGAATCGCTTTCATTTGTTCGCGCAGGTAATAATCGCGCTGCGATTTCTCCATCTCGTGCTGGGCGTCTTCCTGGATCTTGCGCCCCAAGGACAGCACTTCGAACTCTTTCGTGAGCAACTTCAGCAAATGGCGTATCTTGTCGCCGACATGATCCATTTCCAGCAGCGCCTGCGCGTCATCGAGTTCAATGCGAACGTAGGTGGCGATGGAATAAACCAGTTGCAGCGGGTCTTCTACATTCAGAGCGCTATTGACCAACTCTTGGGGGATGCTCGGCACCAACTCGGCAAGAGCGGTGAAGCGATCGACAATGCTGCGCACGAGCGCTTCCATCTCGATGTCATCGGCGAAGGCGATTTCATCTTCCGGGATTCGCGTCACGCGCGCTTTAAGGTAGGGCGCTGTCTCGACAAACTCGTCAATTCTGATACGCTGCAAGCCCTGAATCAGCAACCGGATTGTGCCATCCGGCGTACGAAACAGGCGGTGAATGGTGGCCAGCGTACCTACCGTCTGCACTTGGTCGGGTCCGGGCGTCGCCTGGCTCGGGTCTGTCGAGGCCACCAAGCCGACCATACGGTTGCCAGCGACGGCGTCGTCCACCAGTTGAATGCTGCGTTCTTGACCTACCGTCAGTGGGATCGCCGTCTGTGGATAGACAACCATGCCGCGCAGAGGCAGGATTGGCAACTCCTCCGGCAGGTCGATCGCCGCGCTTTCCTCTTCCAGGTCTTCGTTCAGTTCAATTTCAATTTGGGTCTGTGGCGTTTCAATCTCGCCCAACAGCTGCTCCCAATAGATCATCTGTGTGATTCCTTGTTGACTGAGTTTGTCGCGGCGGAACGCCCATCGCCGCTGTTGGCGGACTTGGATCCGCACTTGGCGGCCGCGCTGTCGCTGTTACCGAGCCGAGGCGGCGCTTGATTCAGCAAGATGCCGCGCTTGCTGGCGTCAAATCTCCGCGCCACCAACCAGACGCGAAAGAACGCGACGCCAGTCGATCCACCTTACTTTACCGAAAGACGCATAATAAATGTATCAGAGTTCTGCTGCCGGCGGGATTTTGATACATTTCTAAGACGATGGAATTGGCTCGCTCCATGAATCTAAGCGCGATTGCCCGCCCATCGACTTTGCCGCTTCAATGAGTTTGACTACAATAAATCCTGATTAGCGCATACGCGATTCAGGAATTGCTCGGGATGAAGTCCGAATCTGGCAAGCCAGGCAAAAGAAAAGCCAAACGCGCTCGTGACCGCAATTTGGCGCGACAGCAGCGGCGTCTCGCCATGATGGAGCGTGGAGGGAATACCGGTGGCGCGCACACCTTGTTGCGCCGTTATTTTCCTTCATACAACGAAGATAAACTAGCGCACCGCGCCTTGGCATGGCTGTTCTCCAGCCGTTCGCCGGTGGCAAAGCTGACGGCGCTTGTCACTATGGTGGTCGTGGTATTTTTTGTTTCAAACTTTTTGATGGCCGGGCGCATATTCCCTAACGTTTATGCCATGGGCGTCGCCGTCGGTGAAATGACACCGGAAGAAGCCGAGATAGCGCTGCGGCAACACTGGGACTTTGATGTCCACATTGACATTACCGTTGACGGCCAAGTCTTGAAGAAAGCTCGTCCCGATGAACTCGGCCTGTCCATTGATATTTCGTCCATGGCGAATGCCGCCCGCGCCGCCGGGGTGGCGGGTATCCCCTTTGGCATCAGTATTGAGCCTCAGTTGACTGTATCTCACAGTCGGGCGCAATCGCTTCTGCTCGACTTCACGGAAGCCGTTTACGTGCCGCAGTATGAAGCCGGCTACCGATGGTCGGGCGGACGTTTAATCGCGGTGCCCGGTCGGCGAGGGCGCCATCTGGACGTCACCGAAAGCATGCGCCTTCTGAAAGGGAACGCCGCCAACGTCGTTTCTCAAGGGCGCTTGGAATTGCAGACTATCCCCCTGAATCCGATCGTATTTGACAGTACACCATTTCTTGGACAGGCAATCGTTTTCCTGCAAGATGACGTTCACATAAGAGGCTACGACCCATTTAAGGATCATATGCTCTCGTTTGCTGTTGACAAAATGCAGGCGGCGGAATGGTTAACCGCCGGCGAAAACGGACTGTCGGTTCGCGAGAACGCATTCCGGCAATTCGTGGACAGCCTAAACCGCGAGTTGGTAAGAGGCGGTCGATACATAGATGAGTTGCAGGCGATCAGCAATCTTCAGGAGGCGCTAATCTCAGGTACGCCGGAAATTGCTTTGCGCCTGAACTACCTGCCGGAGCCATATTCAGTCGTGCAAAAGGACACAGGATTCCGCATTGGGCGCAAGGCAGGCATTCCCTATGAATTGATCCGGGATGCGAATCCAACGGTGAACTGGAACGCGCTGGTCGTCGGGCAAGAGATTCAAATTCCATCGCGCGATGTCTTGCTGCCGCAGGACCCGGTACCGCACAAGCGCATCATCGTCGACCTGCAGTCTCAGTGGCTGGTCGCCTTCGAAAACAATGACTTGCTTTTCAGCTGGGGCATCTCGTCAGGCCGTGAAACGGCGCCGACCTATCCCGGCATCTTCCAGATTCTAACGCACAATCCCAAATCATTCGGCAGCAGTTATGCGCTTTGCAGTGATTTGGGCACCAATTGCAATCAGTGGGAGATGTTCTGGTTCATGGGCATTTACGAAGTGGTGCCCGGATTGATGAATGGATTTCACGGCGCGGTCAGGCTGCCCAATGGCAACTTGCTTGGCGGCGGCTATACCTACGAACCAACGACCTTCGGCTGCATCATGTCGCTGAACAGCCGAGCGAAGGAACTTTACGACTGGGCGGAAACGGGCACCGTCGTCGAGATCGTTTCCGAAGAATTCGCGCCGGAAAGCGAACTGGCCCGCCTCGCCTTGGAATTCATAAGCACGATTGATACGAATTATCGACCGATCGAATGATCACTCTTTTTTGAACGCCAGCGAAAAACAGCTATTGCCACCAGCTTGACAGTAAGACGCTCTGCGGCTACAGTACAGATGGTTGACGCTGTACCCAAATGAATCATTTCATGCTACTGCATTTAGTCACAGGATGCCCACGCGAGTGGGCATTTTGTGTTTGATTGCTGTCAGGTACAATTCGTAGCCGATGTCAGATCCAGGCAAGGCGCAAAATATGAGCAAAGCTTACGGCACTTGGGCCAGTCCCATCAGCGGCGCTTCCATCGCGGGCGGCCTCAGCCTGCGCGATGTGCAGTGGAATCGCGCCGGGGATATGCTGGTATGGTGGGAGAATCGTGCCAAGACAGGAGTTTTGCAGGCGCAGACAGGTCGGCAGGCGCCGCGCGACTTAACCGACTCGTCGCTGAATGTCGCCGGACGGGTTGGTTATGGCGGCGGCGCGTTTACGCTCGGTGATGGCAAGGTCTTCTTTATCGCGAATGGCAGGCTGCATTGCCAAGCCCTCGCCGGCGGCGCTCCCCGGGCGATCTGTCCCGAATTCGGCAGTTATGCTTCGCCCGCCGTATCGCCCGACGGCGAATGGGTCGCCTTTGTACACAGCTACGAACATATCGATGGCCTCGCCATCGTGGACGCGGCCGGCGAAGATTTCCCCCGCAAACTCGCCTACGGCACCGATTTCGTCATGCAGCCGACCTGGCATCCAGGGGGAAGGCACATCGCCTTTGTCGCCTGGAATCATCCGCAGATGCCCTGGAATGGCAGCGAACTGCGACTGGTCTCGCTTGAGATTGACGGCGGGGGAATGCCAAGAGCGCAAGATATCGTGACGGTGGCCGGCGACAGCGATACGGCGATTTTCCAGCCCGAATTCTCGCCGGATGGCCGCTTTCTGTCCTACATCAGCGACGCCAGCGGCTGGAGCCAGATTTACCTGTACGATCTGGTGGAGCGCACGCACAAACAGCTGACCGGCGATGCGGTAGAACATGGAACGCCGGCTTGGGCGCAGGGCATGCGGACCTATGGATGGGCGGGCGACAGCCGTTCGATTTGCTACCTGGAGAATCGTCACGGAATCGTCAGTCTGCGGCGTTACGATCTGGCTTCTTCTTCAAGCGAGAAGGTCGCCGGCTTGGAAGCCTACACCGATATGGAACAGATCAGCGTATCTCCTGATGGCGGCGCCGTCGCCGTGATCGCGTCGTCTGCCCTGATTCCGCCTCGCGTCGTCTCCGTCGATTCGAGCCTAGCGCATACCGTTCACCGCCGGCAGGGCGTGGAGAATCTGCGCGAAGATCAACTGTCGGTCGGGCGCGCGATCAACTGGACGGGCGACGATAAGGGCGACGTGCACGGGCTCTATTATCCGCCGGTGCTGCGAGACGACATGCCCGCGGGATTGCCGCCGCTGATCGTCAACGTGCATGGTGGTCCGACGTCTCAGCGCCGCGCCGGCTATTACAATGAAGTCCAGTTCTTCACCACTCGCGGCTACGCTGTCCTGCTGGTCAATCACCGGGGCAGCACCGGCTATGGGAAAGCCTATATGAATATGCACCGCGGCAATTGGGGCGTCTACGATGTGATCGACTCGTTATCCGGTGTGAGGCATCTGGCGCAGGAAGGGCTGATCGATGAGAGCCGAGCCGTGATTATGGGCGGAAGCGCCGGCGGTTTCACCGTGCTGCAATCGCTGGTTAGTTATCCTGGCTTTTACAAGGCGGGCATCTGCTCCTATGGCGTCTCCAATCAATTTGGATTGCTGATGGACACGCACAAATTTGAAGAGCGCTATACCTACTGGCTGCTGGGCGAATTGCCAGAGGCGGCCGATCTCTATCGCCAGCGCTCGCCACTCTTTAATGCGGATAAGATCGTCGATCCCCTAATCGTATTTCAGGGCACGGACGATGTCGTTGTCCCGCAAGACCAATCGGAGGGGATCGTCGCCTCTTTGAAGCGGCGGGGCATCCCGCACGAATATCATCTCTTTGAGGGAGAGGGACATGGCTGGCGCAAACCGGAGACGATTGAAGCCTATTACAGCAGAATCGAACGCTTCCTGCTGCAGCATGTCATTTATGCCTGATCATGCTATGCCGGAATGGGAGTCGTCCAGAGGAATATAGCCGATGCTCATGAACGCAGCTTTGCTCCTTGCCGGGCTAGTCGCCCTTTTCTTCGGCGGCAACTGGCTGGTTCGGGGCGCGTCGAATCTGGCGATGTCCTTTGGCGTATCCGTTCTCGTGATCGCGCTCACATTCGTCGCCGTCGGCACCTCCATGCCGGAGCTTCTTGTCAGCATTCAAGCGGCGCTGGTGGGCAAGAGCGATCTGGCGATTGGCAATGTGATCGGTTCCAACATCGCCAACATTGGCTTGATATTGGGCGCGACCGGCTTGATCGCTCCTTTGAGCGTCAAAGCGACTTTGCTGCGGCGAGAGATTCCGATCATGATCTTCTTCTCTATAGGCGCCGCTGCCCTAACCCTGGATGGCGCCATTGATCGGCTCGATGGTTCAATGCTGCTGATCGGCTTCGTTGGCTTCAACGTGATGCTGTATCGTCTGGCGAAGAACGAGCAGGACGAGCGCGATCGACTGCTGGCGGATCTGGGCGAAGCGCCGCGCCTTGTTCAGAATCGCGGACGAGAATTCTTATGGCTGCTGCTTGGGATTCTGACGCTGCTTTTTGGCTCGCGGATGATGGTTGAAGGCGCCGTCAATCTCGCGCGATTGCTGGGGATTAGCGAATTGATTATCGCCATCACCTTGGTCGCCTTTGGCACTTCGCTTCCCGAGCTAGCGGCCTCTCTCGCAGCCGCCTGGCGCCGCGAAACGGACCTGGCGATTGGAAACGTCGTCGGCTCCAACGTCGCCAACCTCCTGCTGATCCTGGGCTTGACCGCTTTTGTGCAGCCGATAACGGTTCGGAGCGCGGATGCGCAGCTTGAGTTCCTTGTGATGATCGCCTTTGCCGTCCTCTTGATACCATTCCTGCGCCATCAGCGGCTGGGGCGCCGGGGGGCGGCGATTTTCCTGGGCGCTTACATCGCGTTTATCCTCTACAGTTTCGCGACCGGCGGCGTCAATCCGCATCCGAGTTGAATCCAAGCTTAAAGCCGCTGTAAGAACCCTGTGACATCATCCAGATCGAGTCGAGGTCACTCTATCATGCAACGATTACCGCCCGTAGAACAATTTCGCAGCAGCAGCGGCGTCGATATCTACCGCCTGCCCATGGTGCTGTTCCCGAACAATTTCTCCGGTTACGCCTTCGTGCTGGAAGGGGCTGGCGCGCTCACGCTTGTCGACACCGGCTCGGGCATGGGGCGCAGCAACGACGATTTGCTGGACGGGTTCCGGCAAATACAGGCGAAATTCGGTCGATCTTTCACCCTGGGAGATATCGAGCGCATCATCATCTCGCATGGTCATATCGATCATTTTGGCGGCTTGGCATTCGTCAAGGAGCATACGGATGCCGAGGTGGGCATTCACGAGCTTGACCGCCGTGTGCTGACAAATTATGAAGAGCGCGTGGTTGTGGCGACCAAGGCGCTGGGCATCTATTTCGAACGCGCTGGCATCAAACCCTCCCTGCGCGAAACGCTATTCGAAATGTATGGCTTCGCCAAGAAACATGTAACCTCCATTGATGTCGATTTTAGCCTCGAGGACGAGGGGTTCATTGACGGCATGGAGTTCATTCACACGCCGGGCCATTGTCCGGGGCAGGTCTGCATCCGGCTGGGCGATGTATTGCTCAGCGCTGATCATGTCTTGTCGCGCACGACGCCGCACCAGTCGCCGGAGAGTATCACCCATTACATGGGCTTGGATCATTACGCCGATTCACTGCGCAAGCTGCTGCGCTACGAGGGGATAAGACTGGCCCTGGGCGGGCATGAGGATCCGATCCACGACCTGTACGGGCGGATTCACGCCATCCGCGCCAGCCACAATCGGAAGCTGGACCGCATTCGCAAGATCATGCGCAATCATGGCGCGCCGATGACGATCAGCCAAATTTCCCAGGCGATGTATCCCGATGTTGAGGGCTATCATATTTTGCTCGCCATAGAAGAAGCCGGCGCCCATATCGAATACCTTTATCAGCACGGTCATCTCACGATCGCCAACCTGAAAGAATTCGAGGCAGAGACCAACCCGGCGATTCTATATGAATTGCATGATTGAGCGCCACGGCGGAACGGGAGCTCGTTTGACCGCGCGCAAGTTCTGATAGTACACTTATGGACAGCCTGCAGTCTTCGTTGGCTGTGATTTTCGGGATGAGATTCGGGAGAGGCGGTCGCTATGCAAGAGAAAATCAAACATCATCAGACAGTCGCGCAGGAATCAGCCCAGTTAGCTGGCATCATGTCGCGCTTCGTGGCCAGCTTCATTGATGGCATCATCCTCGCCTTGCCCTTGACCGTTTTTCTATTTGTCCTGTCGGGGTTCAGCGGGGGTTTCGACGGTCCACTTGTGCAATTTGTCGCCTTAGCGCTCCCGGTCGTCTATCACTGGTATTTCTGGACGCGCCGCGATGGGCAGACGCCGGGTAAGTCAACAGTCGGGATCCGCGTTGTGAAAAGGGATGGCTCGGCGCTTTCCGACACCGATGCCTTCATTCGCGCGATCGGCTATCAGGTGAGCGCCCTGCTCTGCGGCTTGGGGTATATCTGGGCGATCTTCGATGGGAATAACCAGACTTGGCACGACAAGATGGCTGGCACCTATGTCGTGAGCGCTGAAATCTCGCGCAATACTGGCCAGATATTCCGCCAATAGATCGACCGAAGCCGCTGCCATATTGACGCGCATTGCCAAGCCGGAATCCCGCAATTGATATGCCCACAAGCATTGACCTGACTGCTCTTAAGAGACGTTTTGGTGTCGCTCGATATCAGGCGGACGAGCGTTACCGCGCCGCTCTGAATGCGCATGGGGAACGAGACCGGAAGACGGCGTTGAATGAGATTGAAGCCTCGATTGCGCTGCTGCCGAGCCATGCCGAATACCACGCGACTCAAGGGTTTTTGCTTCTGTTAGGCAAAGACCATGTCCCGGCGAAAGAAGCGTTCCTACGCGCGCTTGCCTTGCACCCCTACGAGATGCTCGCAAATTACGGGTTGGGCGCGATTGCATATCGAGACAAGGATTGGAAGCGGGCGGCCGCCTGTTTCACCAATGCCTTGGCGGCGCAGCCAGAGCGAGCGGAGACTCACTATTACTTGGCGATGATCAATCATCGGTTGGGCGATAACCAGGCGGCGCTGGACTGGATGAAGTCGGCTGAGACGCTCTTTGTCAAGGAAGAGGATCGGCGAGAAAACCATTGTCAAGCTTGGATTCGTGAGTTCGAGCGACTAATCTGACGGCTACGAACTTTCGCGCCGATCTTGGTAATCTCTAGTGCCAGGCCCATGCAACTCGCTATTGAATTGAACCCGACTGTTCCGAGCTACAATCGGGTTCGCTACTGATTGTGCGGCGGTTCACAAGCATTTCCCAACTTGATGAAGTCGGGCTATAATTGTCGCTGTAATGAAATGAATAGTTAGAGGTCTTGGCGATGACCGCCTTCACAATTCGCCCCCTTGAACGCGCCGATCGCGAGTGGGTGGCTCATTTCTTGGACGAGCGCTGGGGAACGACGCAAATCGTTTCGCGCGGGAAAGCCGTTTACGGACATCTGCTGCCCGGTTTTATGGCCGAGCGGGGCGCGGGAGCGGAAGCAGAGGAACAAGAAGATGAGGCCAAGGCGGAAAACATTGGCTTGATTACGGTGCATATCGGTGAGAGGGATTGCGAGATCACCACTTTGGACAGTTTGGACGAGTCGATGGGCGTCGGCAGCGCGCTTGTGGAAGCCGTCGAGGAATGGGCGCGCGAGGTGGGAATAAAGCGGCTCTGGCTGGTCACCACTAATGACAATCTCGAAGCGCTCAAATTCTGGCAGAAGCGAGGTTATGAACTGGTTTCCGTGCACCGAAACGCCATTGCTGACGCGCGGCGCATCAAACCACAGATTCCAATTACCGGGCTGAATGGCATCACGATTCGCGACGAAATCGAGCTGGAAAAGATCATCTAGCGTCTTCCTTTTCGCGCGCCCGGTCCATTGTCCGCGGCGCTGACGGTGTCTCCCGGTAAATGCGGTCGCGCCAGAGACTTTCAGCAAATATCAGCATGACGCCGAATACGATGGCGTGATCAGCCAGATTGGAAACATTCGAAATTAGATTCGGGATCTGATAGTGGATGAAGTCGATCACGTGGCCGTGCTGCAGGCGGTCAATGATATTGCCGACGGCGCCACCGATGACCAGCCCAATGGCAAAAGGCGCCAGTCTTGAATCCGCCGGCAACGAGCGCAGGTACCACATCAGGGCGGCAACGATAATAAGCGCGAGGATGAGGAAGACATCGCCTGCCATTGGCAGGATGCCGAAGGCGGCGCCGGTGTTGCTGCTGCGCGTCAATTGGAAGAAGGGCGCCAGCGCGGGCACGGGTTGAATGCTCTCGTATAGCATCAAGTTCGAGAGCACCCAAGACTTCGCGATTTGGTCGAGTATGGCCGCGAGACTGAGAGAACCGGCTAGAATCATCCATTTCCGCATAGAGCGCCCCCGCTGAACTTGACTGCCTCATTCTATCAGAGATCGCTATAAGGCAAACTCAGGCGTAGATTATGTCATCAGCAGACGGTTCTGCGACCAATACCTTGAGTCACGGACATCATAATGACCGACTTCGCCAACCGATCGATCGAGCAGCAGAGGCAGCTGTGGCTGGAAATCGCTCATGGCGCGGTACAACGCTGGGCGCTTCGTCCGCAGAAGATTCGCTGGCTCGGGCGTGGCAGCAACGCGGTTTTCCGGGTGACCGCAGCCAATGACGACCTTGTGCTGCGCCTGCATCCACCGGGCAGCAGCAACGCCGCCCGGCTACGGTCTGAGCTGGGCTGGCTAACTTCAATTCGTCGCGATACGAATCTGCTGGCGCCTTGCCCAATCGCGGCCTCAGTTGACGGTCGTGAGCAACTGTCGCTTGAGCTGCGCCATGATTGGCTTCCGCAACTAGCAATCGTCCATGCCGCGCTCTTCGAATACATCGAGGGCGACAGCAAAAAAGCGCGCGATCTGAGTGCGGACGACATAAGTCGCGTCGGCGAATACCTGGGCGTGCTGCACAGGGAAGCCCAACTCAAGGCTGCCGGAGACGTCGAGGGACCGCGTTTGGATTGGGATGGCTTGTTCGGCGAGGATTCTCCCTACGCTACGCCGTATGAGACCGGCTTTGAGCTCGCGGAACAAGGCGACCTCATCGACCGAGTGGCGCAGCAGCTGCGGCCGCCGATGTCAATGCTGGCTACCAAGCCTGATGCGATGGGCTTAATCCACGCCGACTTGCTGGCGAAGAATATCTTGTTCCGAGCGGATTCCATTGCCGCGCTGGACTTCGAGTACTGCGGCTGGGGTTTCTATCTCTACGACCTGGCGCCGCTCCTCTGGCAGTTGAAGGGTGAACGAGCCAGTGATTATATCGCGCTTGAAGAAGCGATTTGGCGCGGATACACATCGGTGCGGCCGCTGGATGAAGACGACCGGTCGCTGCTGGAGACCTTCATCGCTGCCCGGCAAATTGCTTCGATTCGCTGGCTTCGTTCTAACATACAGAATCCAGAGTTGCGCTCCTTTGCGCCCGCTCTCATCGCCGAGCGCTGCGAAGAATTGAAAGTCTTCCTCGAAACTGGTATCCTGCGCCGCTCCACGCCGACCCTTTGACTGCGAGACGTTGATGGCGCCGACAAAAGTGATCCCCAAGGCTGACGCCTACAAGCTATTCCTGGTCTTCACGGCCGTACAGTCATTTGCCCTGACGACGGTTTTCACGGTCAACATAGTGTTTCAGGTCAAGCAGGTCGGCTTGAATCCTTTGCAACTGGTCCTGATCGGCACGACGCTTGAGTTAACCGCCTTCCTGATGGAGATACCCACAGGTGTGATTGCCGATGTTTACAGTCGGCGGTTGTCCGTCATCTTGGGATTCATTCTCTTGGGCTGCGGTTTCATTGTCGAAGGCAGTTTTCCGTTCTTCGGGGCGCTGCTCTTTTCGCGGATCATCCTGGGTCTCGGCTATACCTTTCTCAGCGGAGCGACTTCAGCCTGGATCGTCGACGAAATCGGCCAGGCGCGGGCGGGCGCCGCCTTCTTGCGAGCAGCGCAGGTGGCGCAGGTTGCCAGTTTCACGGCGATTTTCTTAAGCGTGGCGCTGGCGAGTCACAGCCTGCAGCTCGCCATCATTTGCGGCGGCATTCTGCTCGTGCTGCTTGCCGCGTTTCTGGCGCTATTCATGCCGGAAACCGGCTTCCAGCGGCGCCCGGCGAGCGATCGAGAATCTTGTCGCCAGTTTGTCGCCACTTTCCGCGCTGGATTCGCTATGGTCCGCACACGCCAGATCTTGCTGCTAATCACCTTTGCCGCCATCATTCATGGCGCTTTCAGCGAGGGCTTCGACCGGCTCTGGATTACCCATATGCTGCAGAATTTCAGCTTGCCGTCCCTGGGTCAACTCGATGAGATCGTCTGGTTTGGCATTATCAGCGCCGTATCGATGCCCATTACGCTGGCGGCGACCGAGGTTCTGCGGAGGCGTCTCGATTTGGGAGACAACAGGCAGGTCGCCCTTACCTTGATCGGCGTTTACGCGGCGCTGATCGGCAGCGTGCTTCTCTTCGTCCTCGCTGAGCAATTTGCCCTCGTGCTGCTCGGCTTGTGGCTGACGGGCGCGGCGCGCTCGGTCCGCAATCCCTTGATGGAAGCTTGGATCAATCAGCATACCGAATCGAACGTGCGCGCGACCGTACTTTCGATTCAAGGGCAGGCGGACGCTTTCGGGCAAATCGCCGGAGGACCTGTCGTCGGCGCGGTCGGTTTGCTTTCATCGGTCCGGCTGGCGATTTCGCTTTCGGCGCTTATGCTGCTGCCGATCCTTCCCGTGTTTCGCCTGACGCTGAACGCCCAGGGCTCGCGGCGCGCCGCCCCGGATTAGGGCGCGCGTAACACAGCAATCGCACCACAATTCTCTTTACCTCCGAGGACACGGAGCTAATACGAGAGCATAGAGATTTAGGTATTGGTGCGACCATTTCGCAACAACTGCCGCCGCCCCAAGGCCGCAACTGTCGCTGCTAACCAGCCCCCAAAGAGCTATTCTCTGTGTTCTCTTTCTCTCAGTAGAAGCAAGTTAGTCATGCGTAGTACCGCCTCGATAGCGACCTCCCCTTCCCTAGCTCGCTGGGGAAGGGGCCGGGGGATGGGGTAAAATTGCGGCAAATCAGTATTCTCATCACTTGCTTGGAACTACTTCTCGGTGTAATCGATGCTGATTACTTCTGCTGACGCTGTTGCAAAGGATAGCCGTTTTCTGGCGTGATTGCTTCGCTGCTCGAAAGCGGATACTGTTCGCAATGCCAAGATGCAATGTACAATTCGCGGCTATGACCGAATGGTGAGGCAGGGAAGCATGAATCAAAACCAGATGCTGGAAGAACTGAAGAATTTCGATACCCCTTCAATAACCAATGTAGTTGCGACATATCCGGAATCTCCGCTTTGTCTGGGGCTCTACAATCCTTGGACCGAGAATTGGTATACCGACACGTCGATCCGCTGCATGTACCCCGAATTGGGGCGCCGCGTCGGCTATGCGGTGACTTGCGTCTACGGCCTGCCGGATCCGAATTACTCGCGCCTCAGTTTCATGGACGTGCTTGAGGCGATGGAAGCGTCGCCGCAGCCGACCGTGCTGGTAATCGAGCAAAAGTTCCCAGCCGAGATCGCGGGCAAGGTGGGCTTGGCCGGCGGCAACATGGTCTCGGCGATGAAGGCGCTGGGCTGCGTCGGCTTGTTGTCGAACGGTCCCTCGCGCGATCTGGACGAAATCCGCGAAATGGACTTCCAGTATATGTTGAGTGGCGTAACGGCAGGCCATGGCGCGATGGCGGTGCATGCCGTAAATGTGCCGGTCGCGGTCGGCGGCATGGATGTCGCGCCGGGCGAGCTGATTCACATGGACGAAAACGGCGCCTGCAAATTCCCGGCCGATCAGCTGGAAGCGGTGCTGACCAACGCGCGCGCCTTGCAGAAAGAAGAAGCCGCCAGGATGAGTGCCTTGCAAGCGGCCAAGTCCGCCGCCGAGATTCGGGCGATCTTCGGCGGCCACAGCTACGGCGACGATGAGTAAATGGATCTACACAGCGTCGCCACGAACGCGATCCAATTAGGAGGCTGCCAATGAAGGGAAAGCGCGTTCTCATCACCGGAGCGACAAATGGCATTGGAAAGCAAGCCGCGCTGGAACTGATGAAAATGGGCGCCGATGTCGTCATCGTCGGCCGCGACGCGATCAAAACGCGCACGGTCAGCTCTGATCTGAAGGCGCTCAGCGGCAGCTCAAAGATCGACATGCTGGTCGCGGACCTGTCTTCCATGGACGAGACTCGCCGCATCGCTGATAAATTCCGCTCCAAGTATGACCGGCTGGATGTCTTGCTGAACAACGCCGGCGCTGTCTTTTCCCAATTTCAGACATCGGTCGACGGCTACGAGATGACCTTCGCGCTCAATCACTTGAGCTATTATTTGCTGACCAACCTTCTGCTTGATATTTTAATGCGGACGGCGAAGGAGCAGGGCGAGGCGCGCATCATCAATGTTTCGTCGAGCGCGCACAGAAATGCCACCCTGCGCTTGGACAACCTGCGCGATGAGAGCGGCTACAGTTTCATGAACAGTTACGGCGCCAGCAAATTGATGAACGTACAATTTACCTATGAGCTGGAGCGGCGGCTGGAAGACTCGACTGTAACCGTCAACGCCGTGCATCCCGGTTTGGTCGCTACTGGTTTCGGGCATAACACGGGTCGTGTCTGGTCCGGTCTAATCAAGTTGGCTCAGAAAGTATTCGCGATCTCGCCGCAGAAAGGCGCCGAGACCCTCGTCTACCTCGCATCGTCAGCGGATGTCGAAGGAATCAGCGGCAAGTACTGGAACGAGAATCAGCAAAAGCGATCTAGCGACCACTCCTACGATCGCGAGCAGCAGAAGCGCCTTTGGGATTACAGCGCCCAAGTGACCGGCGTCGGTTAGAGTACGCTATTGCAATCAGTGCAATCCCGGTGGCAAAGCAAAGCCGGAGGCTCCCTCCTTGAGTCCGTGAACAGCCATCACCGCATCAAGATTCAGCGGACCATACAGATGCGGAAATAGCACGTCGCTGCTTACCGCGCTGTCGTTAAGCGATTCCGGATGAGCGGGCGCCTCCCAGCGCAGTTCGGCGCCGAGCTTGCATTCGTCTATGCATAGCACGAGCAGGTCAGTCTCACCGCGGTAGAAGCTGTCGGCGACATAGAGCAATTGATCGCGCGTCGAGCAATGGATGAAACCCTCGTTTTTCAGTGATGGCGCCTGATAATCCCCGCGCTTTTGCGCATCGGCCCAGGCTGCGCAAGTGGTGATGTGGTAGATCACGCCAGCGCCTGCTGCAAGTCGGCGATGAGATCGGCCGGATGTTCCAGGCCGATTGAAACGCGCAGCAGATTGGCGGGCGTCGACGAGCCTTCTTCGATCGATTCGCGATGTTCGATCAAGCTGTGTGTGCCGCCGAAGCTGGTCGCGCTGGTGAAGAGCTGCAGCCGATTCACCAATTCAATGGCGGACTCGCGACCGCCTTTGACCAAGATCGACATTAAGCCACTCCCCAATGCCATCTGCCGCAGCGCGAGCTCGTACTGCGGATGGCTGAGATGATGCGGGTAGAGCACCTTTTCAATCTTGGGATGTTCCGCCAGAAAACAGGCGACCTCCAGCGCGCTCTCGCTGTGGGCGCGCACGCGTTGCGAAAGGCTCTGCAGCCCACGAGCCGCCAGCCAGCAGTTCATCGGTGACAGTACGCCGCCGCCTATCCGCACCAACCGCATGACCCGCTGCGCCAGCTCGTCTTCCGCCGCGAAAATGACGACGCCGCCGAGCACATCGTGATGGCCCGCGATGTACTTGGTCAATGATATCACCACGATGTCGGCGCCAAGTTGAATCGGATTCTGCGCGACAGGCGTGGCCACCGTGTTGTCGACCAATAGCGACGCACCCTGTTCGTGGGCAATGTCGGCAATGACCGTGATGTCAGCCAGGCGAATCATCGGATTGGTCGGCGACTCAAGGATGACCAGTTTGGTTTCGGGGCGCATCGCTTCGCGCACTGCGTCCAAATCGCTCATATCGACATAAGTGGTTTCCAGCCCCCAGGGGGCAAAGAATTCATTCAATTGCACGCGAATACCGAAATACATGTCGTCGCTCGAGACGATGTGGTCGCCGGGCTTCAGCGCCTGGAAGATGGTGAGCATCGCTGCGGAGCCGCTGGAGATGGCATGAGCGACGGCGCCGCCTTCCAACGCGGCCATGGTCCGCTCCAACGCGGCGCGGTTGGGATTCTGCCAGCGTGTATAGATCAGTTGCTCGGGATCTTGCTCTAAGCCGGTCGTTTCATATTCGAAGGTCGTGCTGAGCACGATCGGCGGCACGATGGCGCCGCTGCTGGGATCTGTCGCCGCGCTGTGAACTGCTCTGGTCTCGGGTCGAAGGCTCATGAATTCGCTCGCCTGCTCTATGTCCGTCAGCGCTAATCATAGTGCTTCATCCTGTACGCTGCTATGCCTAGCTCAGAGTGCCGCGTAAAACGTGAGCGGAATCGGAGAAACTAGGTAAAATGTAATTGTGCGTCTTTGTAGATCAGCGCCGCGAGCGAGTGCGGCGGTGGCTAGCGACGCCGAAAAGGAGGGTATGAGCCATGCCAGATATGATAGTCAAGCTATATGATCTGCCGGAGCTCGAACCTGCGATCGCGAGCCAGCGCGCCCTGGGCGTCAATATACGCCGGGTCATGACGCCGGAAAAATTCCTGGTGCTCGGCTGGATACGCGAACACTTCAGCGAATACTGGGTGAGCGAAGCGGATGCGGGCTTTTCGGTCCATCCGACCACGGTCATGCTGGCGCATCGGGGCGATCAGGTATTGGGGTTTGCCTGTTATGATACGACATTCAAGAACTTCTTCGGTCCAACCGGCGTGGACGCGGCCGAAAGAGGGCAGGGCATTGGCACCGCGCTCTTGCTGGCGACCTTGCACGCCATGCGCGACGCCGGCTATATGTACGCGATCATCGGCGGGGCGGGTCCGGTGGGCTACTACGAAAAGGTGGGCGCTGCCGTCATTCCGGATTCAGAGCCGTCGCGCGCCTATCGTGGCATGCTAGGCACCGACGCGGTATACACGCAAGGCGCCCCCAGCGACTCATTCCTGGGCATGGAACCCATCAATCAGAATGGAGACGCTGCCTAGCCTGGTATACGACCGCGTTGATGAGCTCGGTCAGTCCGCGTCCCTTGCCCATCGAAATATCTTTGCCGAAGAAGGTGAATACTACTTCGCCAGTGATGGTGGCCACTTGATCGAGCGGCGCGCCCGAGCAAGCTTGGTCCAGGATCGCGCTCATCGCCATCGCCGATAGCCCTTGCGGATTTAGCACATCAAAATAGAAGTCGAGCGTGCCGTCAGGACGGTCAATCGCCCAGACGAAAGCCTCTGACTCGCAGCCAATGACGCGGTGGGCCTCGTCGTAAGGCTTGCTGGCGATAGCTGCCGGCACCGGCTGGAATTCATCGGCGATATCGATCAGGTAATCGACGCGGTCCTCGCGCGATGAAATGAAGCCGAAGTCGTCAAGGTACTCCTGGAGTTTTGGCGGAAAGCTTGCCATAGGCGTCTTATGCTTGAGGCTGGGGCGGCGAACCACGGATTCCTTCCCCGCCCCTGGATTCAACATCTACTTCTCGATGGGCAAGCCGACGCTGTTGCCCCATTCCGTCCATGAGCCATCGTAGTTGCGCACATCGCTGAAGCCAAGCAAGTAAGTCAAGACGAACCAAGTATGGCTGCTGCGCTCGCCAATGCGGCAGTACGCGATCGTGGACGCGGACGAGTCCAACCCCAACTCGTCGTTGTAGATGGCGCGCAGTTGAGCCGCGTCCTTGAAGGTGTCGTCATCGTTGGCCGCCCGTGACCAGGGGCAGCTGCTCGCGCCAGGGATGTGCCCGCCACGGACCGCACCTTCCTGCGGATAGCCGGGGATGTGCAGCAAGTCGCCCGCGAATTCGCCTGGGCTGCGCACATCTACCAATTGTCCGTTTTCGCCAATATGCGACAGCACGCCATCGCGAAAGGCGCGGATCTGACTGTCGTCGCGTTCGGGCGCTTCGTAACTCGTGGGGCTGATGCTCGGCTTCTCGCGCGTGAGTTCACGCCCTTCGTCCACCCACTTCAGGCGCCCGCCATCCATGATCTTGGAATTGGCATGCCCAAATAACTCGAATACCCAAAGCGCGTAAGTCGCCCACCAGTTGCTCTTGTCGCCATAGAAGACGACGGTCGTCTCCGGCGTGATGCCAATGCGGCTGGCAAGCGCTTCGAATCCCGATTTGTCGAGATAATCGCGGCGCAGCGGGTCATTAAGATCTTTCACCCAGTCGACCTCGACCGCGCCGGGAACGTGCCCGCTGGGATAGAGCAGGGGATCCTCGTTTGATTCAATGACGCGAACATCCGCGTCGTTCAGATGTTGCGCTACCCAAGCTGTCGAAACGAGCTTATCGGGATTGGCATACCCGCGGCTGCTGATTTCACTCATTAGCTTTACTCCTCGTCTGCTAAACCCTCGTCATTCTGCACGCGGCAATGCCACAATCAAAAAAGCCAACCAGCGCGGGTTGACTTATTGGTGGCGAAAAGCCGAATTGATCGCAAACCAATCATCCCCGCCTACAGGCCGCTGCGACAACAACAGTCATTCACGATTGGAAACTGCTCAATTGATTTGCGCATAGCATTACGCTACCACAGCCAAACCGAGATTTCAAGCAGCGAGCCAAGCGTCGATCACATCTGCGATGCGAATGGCGGCAGGTCAAGCACTCCATTGAGTTCAGCAAGACAAACCTGGCAGTTTTCCAGCTTTAGAGATATGTGCGCCTGCGGTGGCAATTTGATATCGAACTTGGCGCGGCCGATGCTGCCGATCAGCGCTTTGCGCCGGGCAATCATGTAAACACCCGCTTCATCTTGATCGGTGGCCAGCTGCCACCCGAAGCCCGCTTGCAGTTCGACTTTGGCCACAACTTCAGGTCGCTGATGCGCCGCCAAGTGGATGTCAGCGTATTCCGCTTGAAGAAAGAAGGTGGTGCCGGCCGCCACCTGCCAATTGAAACGACGAGTCTCAATTGCCAGTTCGCGCGCGGCGCCGACGACCCGGAGCGCCTTCCAGAGGTTATCCAGCATCCGCGTCATAATTCTTCTAAGTGATCGACAACCCAGCGCTGATAGGCTGCCCGCAGAGCCAATGTCAACGCCCCGACGCTTCCCTCGCCAATCGGCATGTTGTCGAGTTCAACCACCGGGATAATGCCACGGCTGCTGCTAGACAAGAATACTTCGCTGAAGCGGTCGATTTCAGAGACATTTGGCGCCACCGGGCGAAGTGGGACAACGCTTTCGCAAATGGCCAGGACGATCATGCGCGAGATGCCCGCCAGCACGCCAGTGGACGCGGTGCGGAGCTCGCCGTGCTGAATGACGTAGACGTTGCTGGACGCGCCTTCCAGCAAGTTGCCCTGGGCATCCAGCAGAAACGTCTCATAAATGTCAGTTGGCTGCGCCGCCTCAAGCGCTCGCCGCCGATGCATCCATTCGCTGGATTTCGCAGCGGGACTCTGACGGGTCGCGGTGGATGTGATGCAGCGCGCGCCCCGCTCGATCAAGTGGGCGCTTGGCGGCTCGAATGGTTCGATAGATAGGAGCGCCTCGTCCGGAGCATCCGCCGCCACCGAGATGCGAAAGCGGACGTCGCCGTAATCGGATTCAACGATCATCTGACGCAGGGCGCAGCGCAGTCGAGTTGGGTCATAGTCGAGGGAGAATCCTTGCCGCCGCGCTGAATCTTGCAGGCGGCTCAAATGCTCGTCGAACAGCAGCGACTTCTTGCGCTGGTAGGTTCTGCCGACGGTGTAGACACCGGCGCGCGGTTCGTGCTGGGCCGCATCCAGCAGACTGCCCGCCTTGAACACTGCACTGACGAGCCCTTGCTTGGTTAAGCGTTTGATTATCGTGGGCATAATTGGCCGCAGACGCTACCGCTGCAGCCACGATTCACGAAATATGTCCCAATCCGATTGGCTGAGCTGTTCATCAGAGTATATGGCGATTCCAGTCAAAAGGGTACGCTTGTCCTCGTCAAGCCGCCGCAGCCCTTTTCTGACGCCATCCAGAGCCCTTGCCATCGTTTCTATCTGTGGATTGTGAGCGGTACTTGCGCGGCGGTAATCAGGAATGCTGACCAGGATGTCCGTCTCGTCCTCCATCTGCTTGATATAAGTCTCTACATGGTATGCCACCCAGTTCACATAGTCGAGCGGCTCTTGTCTGTAACTCTGATACATCAGCAAAACAACCTCGTCGGCGGCCGCCATCACTTTCTTTTTGAAACTCGGCGACCACATAGTTCCAGGTGCAATGGACCCGATGTCTTGCGCGTGAAGTACCGGCGGCGTCAAATCGGCGGTGACGGCGACGGCGATCGGAATATGCAAACCAACTGCCGACTGCATACGTCCAATCAAGCGAATCAGATCATTATTGTCACTGAAAAGCGGCTTCACATCGAGCAATACGCCATCGAAGCCGAGCTGTGAAACTAGCAGCCGGCTAAAATCGGCGATATTCCTTTGAAGATCGGTATTGTCAAGACGATTGCGATCAACATTGTCGAGATGCGACCAAATTTCAATCCATCCGAAAACACGTATCTGTTCGTTTTCACTTTTGAACGCGCTGACAAAATCGGCAAGGGCGGAACGCGAATCCATAAAGCCGACCTTGCCCAGATGGCCGCCAGTCCAACGATTGTCTATGCCTAGCGAACTCACGTACGCAAAGACGGTCCCGATTTGGTTTTCAATCAGGCGATCGGTCAATGCGCGAAAATGGTCGCTTTCGTGGTCGCCAAATGTCCAACTGCGGTCCAGCCAGATGGCGTTGTTGAGCGGCAATGCGTCCGGGCTACGCAGCGCAAGTGACCCGGCCACCAAGCCCGCGATCATCACCACGCCAACGGCGCCGATTCTCAATCGATTTCTCGGCGCGAGCAACGCGGACAGTCGAATTGCCCGGGTCGAAGCCAGATGTTCGCCAGTCCGGGTGACTGCTGGCTCTTGGTCGGGCGATTTCTCAAGTCGTGGAGTTTGAGATGAGATTTTCGATAGAAGTGCCCGCAGCCATCGCCCGGGAGTCGAATTCTCTGAGACAGAATCGCGGGGCATGGACATGCGAACATCCGAACAACATTTAGTCGTCTAACGCAATCTTATCATAGCACATGTATCTGTGTAAGCCTAACAGAATCGTAATTATTGTTTCAACTGAGCGGGGCAATCGTCTTCAGCCAGTCCAAGAGAGGCGGTCCAAGTATGAGCAAGCCGATGAATACGGCGACGATTACCGTGATCAATACTGCGGCCGCCGCGACATCCTTCGCCACCTTTGCCATCGGGTGAATTTCCGAAATCGATACGTTGACGGCGGCTTCGATGGCGGCATTTATGAATTCCGTCACCCAAACGCTAGCGATCGTGAGGATCAGGATCGCCCATTGCTGGGCGTCAATACCGAGCGCTATGGCTGCCGGGACGACGATTGCGGTGGCCGCCAGCAGAATGCGCGTGTTCTTCTGATGGCGCAGCATATAGGCGCAGCCGGCGGCGGCAAATGCGAAGCTGCCGATGCGATTGGGGCTCGTGGTCGGGCTGTACCGCTTCGGATCAGCGGCCGCCCTTTGAGATCGACGCCCTGCGCTTCTAGTCATTGTCAATATTCCCGTATGATTCGACCACTGCCGGGTCGACCTGAATGGCGCGAAGAGCCAGCGCTTGCACCGCCCACATTCGTTCCCGGGCGAGAATAGTATCGTGGTCGTAGCCCAAGAGATGCAGCGTGCCGTGGATAACCAGCAGGCAAAGCGCCTCGCCGAGAGCGGCTCCCGTCTCTTCGGCTTGCTCCGTCGCGTAGTCAAAAGCGATGACGATGTCGCCTAGGTAACGCGCGCAATCGCCTGATTCTTGCGGCGCCGATTCCGCCGGAAAAGAAAGAACATCCGTAGGAGCATTGACCGCGGCGTAGCGCCGATTCATCGCTTTGATCGTTTTGGCATCGGTAATTACAATGCTGAGTTCCCCCGCCTCGTGCCTTCGATGCCGGGCGAATGCCGCTTGGGCTGCCCGTTTAAGGCGTTCAGAATCAATCGGGTAGCCGCGAGGGTTTTGCAGGGTGATGCCGAGACTCAAGAGGAGGCGTCCACTTCCTCAGGACGCTTGCCTTTTTCCATTTGCTGGGGCGATTTGTGGCCGTTGCGCTTCGGCAAGGGAGGGACCTCGAATAGTGGCTCGTCGTCTTCCATTATGTTTGCGGCCCTTTCCTCGGCTGGCTGCGCCTCCACCTCGGCCACCGACGCAGCGTCGTTCAATTCGGAAAGCGCGACGACCGGAGAACGGCGGCCCTCCTCGGCTTCAGTCGCGTCCGCTATCTCGTTGTCAAGGATGATTGGTTGCCGGTCAATTGATCTGCCCGCCTCAGGCTCGATACGTTGCGTACGCTTACCATTGCCAGCGCCCGGTTCGCCTTTGGCCGAGCTGCCTGGCGTTTGGATCGCCTTGGCGTAGTCAATGCGGGGATGAAAGAGTCCGCGGAATATCTCGATAAAAGTGGCCTCGATCTTGCGCAAGTCGTTGAGCGTTAGCGCGGAGGCGTCAAGCTGGCCTTTATTGCGCTTGTCTTCGATGATCCCGTGCACCAGGTCGGCAATGTCCTGGCTGCTCTGCGGCTGGACCGCCCTGATGGCCGATTCACAGCTGTCGGCCATCATCAAGATTGCCGTTTCGCGGCTCTGTGGTATCGGTCCGGGATATGAGAACTCTTCTGGATCGACGGCGGATTCGTCGCCGGCATCGGCGAGCGCCCTCTGAAAAAAGACGAAGACCTGCGTCGTGCCGTGGTGCTCGCGAATGAATTCCCGTATGCGATTGGGCAAATTGTATCTCTTGGCGATTTGGTCGCCCTCGGTTACATGACTGATGATGATGTCGGCACTTCGATAGGGATCATCCAGAGCGTCGTGAGGATTGTGAATGTGCTGCTGATTCTCGGTGAAGAAAAACGGATTGCTCATTTTCCCTATGTCATGGTAGAGGGCGGCGACATGTGTCATCTGCGTATCGGCGCCGATCGCTTCCGCGGCTTGCTCGGCCAGATTCGCCACCTGCAGCGAATGCTGATATGTGCCGGGCGCCTCTCGCAGCAGTCGCTGCAATAGCGGTTTGCTGGGCTGGCTCAAATCCATCAATTTGAACGGCGTCGCCAGGTTCAGCAAAACCGTGAGCCCATACATGACACCGAAGGATGTCGTCGGCACGATCAATACGCCACTAAAGAATGCCTGAATCATGCTGGTGGCGTCGCGACCTTCGAAACCAACCTGAAGCGCGAAAATCGCTACCACAGCGGCGTTTACCAAGCCGACGAAGAGACCCGCGACGAAGTAATTGTTCAAGCGGCCCGCATTGCGAAGCGTCAATATGGCGCCGATGTTGCCCGCCGCGACCAAGCTGGCGATTTCAAGAGACGGTCCTCGGCTGAGCGTGCCGGCCAGAAATGCGAAGCCGATTGCCCCCACAATCGCGAGATTGGGGCTTGCAATAGCAACATACACGATGCCAAGCGCGGCCGCCGGCATCAAGTAAATGTTGCTTATGCCGAACATACGCATGGCGGCTAACGCGACCAAGAATAGAACAGCGATAAGGAGTAAGTCCTTGTGACCGTGAGCGATCAGGTGTGGTTCAAAGCGGCTGATATATAAGCCAAACAGCGCGACTACCAAGACGCTACCCAGCAGTGCTCGCAGAATGCGGGCGCCGCGATCGCTTGTTTGCGCAAGCAAGCCGAGTTCTTGCAGCGCCTCAAGTGAAAGGCTGTCTATTGGCTGATTGGCAGGCGCCACCGTCTGCCCGGCGATGAACTGCCGTCGCTGCGCTTCCACATTGTTCAGCGCATCCGCCCGGTCAATCGCCGTCTGTTCCGGGTTTTCAAATGTGTTCGCTCGGATCACGTCGGCGGTGATCAAGGTGACGATTAGGCTCTCCTGCGGCGTCAGGCGCAGGCTGACCTGCGTCGGTAGTTGCTCGCGTGCTTTTTTAAGGTCGGCGGCGCGGAGCTCCCCGCGCATGACCCGCTCCAAGACCGAGATGATCTCGCTGCGCACTTGCGCCCAACTGTCATCGGGCAAGCGCAAGATGGCGACGATGGCATCTTCGTTTTCATTGAGCTGCAATGACGTTATCGCCTTGATGTCGGCGATTTGGCGTTCCAGGGTCGCATACGAGTCGCCGCGTACATTGTCAATATACTCAAGGATCCGCTCCGTTAATTCGCGTTGTTGCCGCGCGACGTTCGGATCTGGCGGATAAAATACCGGCGGCACCTGGCTCAGTATATTGTTGCGCTCTTGCTCGGTGAGTATCTCGCTGACGAAAGAGCCTTCTTCGCGCGCGATGATGTCTTCAGTCGGCACCGAGCCAAGCGTCAAATTGGCAATGTTATTGAAGTTAAGGAATATATCGTCGAAAGCGACTATCAAGGTGCAGCAAAGCGCAAAGCTGACCGCCGCGACAATGATCGACGTAAAAGCAACCAATGACTTTGTCCAACGAGGATCAAGGTCAAATCGCTCATCAAGCATGTCTGCGAACTGGAGGCTCACCGCACTAGCTCAGCAACTCTCTCACCATCGCGTTGACCGCTCCGCCATCGGCCAGCCCTCGCACTTTGGGCATAACGGCCCGCATCACCAAGCCCATCTCTTTCATGGAGGTCGCGCCGACCTCGGTTATCGCGCACTGCACAATGGGCTTCAACTCATCGGGAGTTAGCTGTCGCGGCAGAAACGCTTCCGTCACCGCGAGTTCAAAGCGCTCGGGGGCCGCTTCGTCGCTTCGTCCGGCGCCTTCCAGCTCCATGATTGTTTCGCGGCGCTTCTTCGCCTCTTTGCGCAAAATGTCCAGCACAGCAGTATCGTCCAGTTCGATACGTCCGTCGACTTCCGCTTGCTTGATGGCGCTCTGCAGCAAGCGAATCGCGTTTCGGCGATCGTTGTCCTTCGCCTTCATGGCGGTCTTTAGCGCCGTTTGCAATTCTTGCTTCAGGTTTTGCATGGCCTAGCTTCCGCGATGCCTCTGCCTCGGTCAATGTACATGCCGCGCTTCCTTGCGACGAACGACATGACAGGCCGCCAGTCCGCTAGCCCGTCACGGCTTTATACGCCGGCGCGATACCCTTCACTGTACCACGAAACGCGCCGTCAGTATATGCGCCAAGTTTCGTTGTCGTTATAACGTTGGTCAGGTCGCGCGGATGGGTCGCGCACGCGCGCATATAATTGTCCGTATAACCGCTGACGATATAGCCCTCGGGAGAAGCTCCCTGAATTTGCTCCCAGAGCACGTCGTTCTCGCTGCCGTTGAGCGTATTCGCAAAGCGCCGTTCCATCTCCTGTGACAGGGTCAATAGCCGGGCAGCGCGCGCCTTTTTGACATTCTCTTGGATCTGGTTTCGCATTCGGCTGGCAGGTGTGCCGGGCCGGCGGCTGTAACGGAAAACATGCAATCCACCGAAGTCCACGCTGCGGATGAATCGCTCGGATTGGTCGAATTCGTCATCGGTCTCGCCCGGGAAGCCGACGATGACATCGGTAGTGATGCGCAATTCCGGAATGGCGGCGCGGGCAGCTTCGACCAGCGAACGGAATTCATGTTGACATGTGTTTCGCCGCATCCGGCGCAGCGTGGCGTCACAGCCGCTCTGCAAGGGCAGATGCAGGTGACGGCAAAGGCGGCGATCTTCCCAGAGGGCGAAGAATTCGGGCGCCAGATCCCATGGCTCCAGCGAGGACAGGCGGATGCGGGGCATGTCGCTGTCGCTCAGCAGCGCTTTGACCAGCTGCGTCAGATCGCTGCCATCACTTAGGTCCTGGCCGTAACTGCCCAGATGAACACCGGTCAGCACGGCTTCATGATATCCGGCCAGGCGCAGATAGTTGATCTCGCGCAGGACTTCACCGATTGTGCGACTGCGGCCCGCGCCACGCGCAATCGTAGTGACGCAGAAGGTACAGGCATTGTCGCAGCCATCTTGCACTTTGACGAAAGCGCGCGTCCGTCCAAAAGCGGCGTCCCGTTCATGCGGCTCGCTGTCGAAGACATCAATCCATTCGCCGGTGATCTGCGACACCAGCTGTGATTTGCTGCCGTTATCAACCACGCGCCGGACGCCGGGCAGTTGACCGATTTCGCCCGGCGCAATCTGCGCGTAGCAGCCGGTCACGGTGGTTTCGCCGGCCGGATTCACCCGATGGAAATCCCGGATCAGCTTGCGGCTGGTCTTGGCCGCTTCGTTGGTGACGGCGCAGGTGTTAATGACGAAGTGATCGGCCTCAGCGGGCGAGCCGACAATTTCGTGTCCGAGGCCGCTGAACTGCCGCGCCATGGCGTCGATCTCGCTTTGGTTGAGGCGGCAGCCAACCATGCGCAAATGCACTTTCATAATTTGGCGTCTCCGTCGCCTGGGTTCGCCGGACTGTAGACGAGGAAGTTGTCGAAGCGGACGACGACGCCTCCGCCCCCGGTGGCGGTCGATTGGGCGATCAAGCCTAGATTTCCACTCTTGAATGATTCCGGGCGGTAGGAATCACGCATTTCGCCCTCTATGCATTCACCGCCATAATAGGTGCTCGTAGCGCTTGCGTCAAAGGGAATACAAAGGGAGACGGGCGCGCCGTTGATCAAGAAGCGATAACTGGAATCGCGCGCGATGATGCGGATGGTGTTTGCCATACCAAGCCCTTGCCTGATATTTGGCGAGGCGATCCAGGCGCTCAGAAGCCGCGTCTTACCCGCGGATGCCTTCCAGAGAGAATAGTAGCCGTCACTGCTGATCAAAAAGGCGACGCGGATATCGCTGTCGGTTGCGTCAAGGACTTGACGGATAGCGGCGCCGACGAGAGGAACTAACTGATCGATCCCGCAAAGAATGACAGCCGGCAAGTCACAGGCGTCGTCTTCAAGACTTTGCGCCTGAAAGACGACGCCCATGGCGTTGTCAATCGGGCCTTCTTTGGCGGTCACGCTGACGCTCAGATCAAAGTCGCGAAAGCGAGGGCGGGCGCTGGACCAGGTTGCCGTCTGTGGCGCCGTCACCCGTAGCTCAAGCTGCTCATCGACAATCTTCGCGCTTTGCCGCCCATCGTATAATTCCCATTCGTCGCTGAAACCGGAAAAGGCTGAAACGTAGAGCAGCGCCCCGGGGTCGCCGTCAAGAACTTGATCGCTGCTTACTTGCGACGCGAAAATCAGGTTTGCCGCAATCAACGCGAGGGCCAACAGAACCGCTGCCGCGAGCATCATCGCCCAAATGGGCAGCTTTCTGAGCTTGCTGATCCTTGGTCTGGAAGATTCTGACACTTTGCCCACCGTGCCAAATTCGAGGTGACCAGGCGATTCTAACACAGCGAGCCCGAGGCGTAAACGATAATGAGATGCGGATTGCCTCGCCGCCGAGGCGCCGATATTGTTGCTCTCGGTCAAGACCTTGCAAGTCGCGCCGACGGGACTTGACAACTCGCATCGCAGGCGCTACAGTACCGCCTGATGTTTGGGCAAGCGGCATGATGATGATCAGGCAAGCGATCGCTACCGTTACGATGACAACCATGACTACTATGATGCGCATAGGCGCGCATCCTGGGGGTTTCGGTTTGTTGTAGACGAAGTTCTACGAGCAGCAAACGGGCGTGTGGAAACCTCCACGCGCCTTTTTGTTTCCATACCGATGAGGTGAAACAGATGGCTAGACTAACGATGAAATTCGGCGGCACGTCAGTCGGCTCGCCCGACGCAATCGCGCAAGTAGTTGAAATCGTCAGAGATCATTTGGCAAATGGGCACCAGCTGGCAGTTGTGGTATCGGCCATGTCCGGTGTTACGGACGCGCTGCTCGAATCGGCGTCGGCGGCCGCCGTAGGTAACAAGGATATCTACGCGGCGATCAATTCGAATTTCGCCGACAAGCATCATGCCGTCATTGAAGCGCTGATTGCTTCGCAGTCCCGTCGGGACGCGATTCGCGCCGAAGTGGATGACCTGCTGCGCGGGCATCTCGAATTGTGTGACGCGGTGAGTATCCTCGGCGAAGCGAGCCCACGAATCTCGGACGCGCTCGTTTCTTACGGCGAGCGACTGAGCAGCCGCGTCATCACAGCGGTGCTGGCTGCAGAAGGCTTGGCGGTCAAACAGGTCGATTCCAATGACTTCATCGTGACCGACAATGTCTTCCAGAACGCCGACCCGCTCTGGGATGAAACCGAAGCGCGCATCGCAGACGGGCTGCTGCCTGAATTGCGCCAGGGCGTGACGCCTATCATCACCGGCTTCATCGGCGCCACGCCCGATGGCACGCTCACCACCTTGGGCCGTGGCGGCAGCGACTTTAGCGCGGCGATATTTGCCGCCTATCTGAGCAGCGACGAGTTGATCATTTGGACCGATGTCGATGGCGTAATGACGGCCGATCCCCGAATTGATGCGCGGGCGCGCGTGCTTCCCTATGTATCCTACCAAGAGATTGGCGAGCTCGCATTCTATGGCGCCAAGGTGCTGCATCCCAAAACAGTGCAGCCGATCATCGCGCGCGACATCCCGCTGCGCGTACGCAATACTTTTAATCCGGCGCATGCTGGCACCGTTGTCGGTTCGCGTGCTCAAGCCAGCGAAACCGTAATCAAGGCGGTCACTGGCATCCGCGATGTCTCCATGCTAACGGTCAGCGGGCCGGGCATGCTCGGCGTTCCCGGGATCGCCGGGCGAACTTTTCTGGCGACGGCAAACGCTGGCGCCAGCATCCTCATGATTTCGCAGGCTTCTTCCGAACAGAGCTTCTGCTTCACAGTCGTAGATCCGCTGGCGCAAAACGTGAAGGCAGCGGTTGAATCGGAGCTAAGGCGGGAGATTCAGCATAACGATATCAACAGCGTCGAAGTGCTCAGTGAAATCGTGATCATCACGGTCGTTGGCGCCGGCATGCGTGGGACGCCGGGGGTGGCCGGGCGCGTCTTCTCGCTTCTGGGCGAGCACCGAATTAATGTCCTGGCGATCGCGCAAGGGTCGTCCGAGTGCAGCATTTCGTTCATCGTCGCCGAAAACGACTTGGAGCGGGCGGTTGGCGAGCTGCATACCCTGGCGCTGGAGACGGTGGAAAACGACCGCGTCAATGGCTTGGCCAGCCCCTATTGAACGAGCGGGCTAATTGGCGACCAGCCGCTGCAGAATAGATTGCCAGTGGGAGTACAACATAAAGTGGCCAGCCTGTGGCTCGAGGCGAAAAGTCGCATTCGGAATCATCCCCGCCATACGCTCGCCGACGCCGGGCGCGCAAAAGACGTCGGCTTCTCCCCACCAAATGTCCACCGGTACGCGTATCGACTGCAAGCGGAAGCCCCAAGGCTTGGTCAGCGCAACCATCTCATCGACGAGATTATCGCTGCCGCCGCTCCGAATCTCTTCCCAAATCTCGCGCCGGCTGTTAAAGACGTTGATATTTCTCAGCACGGATTGATCTGCCGGGGACAGCAAGCCGCCTAGTTCGCGGATGTATTGATCGGCGCTGCGCTGTCCATCGAACCAGATGAAACCACGCATCAGCAGCCGAAAGAAGGTTTCGTTGCCACCCGCCATCTGAAAGAGACGGCCGTATAAGGGATGCAAGGCACGGAAGCCTTGCGCGTGATCCATTGGCGGCAGAGGCGCAACCACGGCGCAGCGTGTCGCAATCTGCGGGAAGCGATAAGCGCAAGCCAGCGCATAGGGCCCGCCGGCGGAAAAACCCAGTACTGCGAATTGGTCGAGCTTTAGCGCTTTGCTAAGAAGCATGACATCGTCTACGACATCCATCAGGCTGCGGCCGTTCTTGCGCGTCGACATGCCATAACCGGGGCGGTCAACGCCGATCAAGCGGATGCCGAGGCGAGCGAGGATGGCATCGTCCGGGTGGCGCATGTTGCGATTTCCCCAAAGGTCGTGAAAGGCGATGACAGGCTTGCCGTCTGCGTCGCCAAACTGGGCGAATCCCAATCGGCGTCCATCTTGCAATTGCGCTTGCCGCGCCGTAGCGACTTGTGCCAGCCGAGCCATCAGCACTCCATCATTTCGCGAATCGCGCTGAGATTAACGGACATACGGCAAAGCGCATAGACCAATTCGCCCGGTCAGCCGCTTGCGCGCCGATAGACAGCAAGGATAGCAGGAACGGGATCCAGCGACGGCTGAACATAGCCTGGGCCCGGGAGCGCGATCATGGTGGAACCGCCGCCATCGAGATTGAAGGCGGCATCGATAGCGAGATCAGTCTTCGGCAAATAGGCGCTCAACTCCGCGAGAGATAAGCCCAGGAAGGGCGCAACCAAAATGAGAATATTGCCAGATTTGTCAATACCGATCATTGTCCGCCGCGTTCTTTCGCCGCTTCCCGCCGCGAAGTATGCCTGACGCCCATCTTCGACCAATAGGGGAAATCCCTGCAGCGCCTGCTCAATGTCTCCGATCTTGGAGAAATCTGTCGAACGATTGTTGACGATGGCCGGTTCGCCAGTTTGAACCAGAAAGGTTCCGCCGCGGTCTTGATAAGCGATGCCATGCGCCGCTCCATCGCTGACAACCAGGCCGAGCGCAAAGTCGTTCTCGTCATAAAAGTTGGCATTGATAATGACCTTGGCTTCAATCTCCAGGGCTCGCCAGCGGGACAGACTTTCCGCGCGCCCGGCTTGATAGATGGCGCGGAATCGATAGCGACTGGGGTCAATGCGGACGACGATAAGTTGCGCCAGATCATCGCCATTCGGAATCAATTTGCGCCATTGCAAGCCGTCGTCGATGTTTTGCCAACTGGACTCTGGTCCAGCCGTTGGTACAGGCGACGGTATCACGGTCGGCAGCAGGCGTACCGGCAGATTGCAAGCGGCAATCACGCAGGCGACAGCGACGAGGAGAAACAAGCGACATAGGGCGTCGATTCTCCCCATCCGGCAGCGTCCTCAGATCGGTGGCGGCTATGCAAGCATGTGAGCCATGGCGCGGATGCGGTCGACCGCTTCGGAGAGCTTGTTCATGTCTTCAGCGAAGGAGAAGCGGATGTGCGCGTCCTTGGTGATGCCGAAAGCGCTGCCGGGCACGCCCACTACGACGGCTTCGTCCAGGATGGTATTCGCCACTTCCTCGCTCGTCTTGCTGGTTTCATCTACTTTGGGGAAGGCGTAGAAGGCGCCTTCAATTTCAGGATGGGACATATTTGGTATGCTGTTGAAGGCGTCCACAATGAAGTCGCGCCGCTCTTGATAAGACTGCCGCATCATCTCGACGCAATCCTGCGGACCGTTCAATGCGGCTACGGCTGCCAGCTGGGTGAAGGTGGCGGCCGAGGTGGCCGTCTGCGAATTGAATTTGCCAGCGACGCCGATGAGCTCGGTCGGTCCCGCCAGCCAGCCCAGGCGCCAGCCGGTCATCGCGTAGGCTTTTGACATGCCGTTGATGATGATGACGCGGTCGGCGATATCCGGGATGGATGCCAGCGACACGGCTGGTCTGCCGTCAAAGTTGAGCTTCTCATAGATCTCATCTGAGATGATGTACAAGTCTTCTTCGAGCGCCAAAGTCGCGACGGATTCGATTTCTTCCGAAGAGAGCATGTGTCCGGTTGGGTTGCAAGGCGAGTTGATGATCAGCGCTTTGCTCCTCGGCGTGATATGTTCCCGCAGATGCTCCAGGCGCAGGCGATAATTGTCGTCGCTGCTGGTTTCGATCGTTACGGGGACGCCGCCGACCATCTGCGTGATCGACGGGTAACTGACCCAATAAGGAGCCGGAATCAGGACCTCATCGCCGGGATCAAGCATCGCTTTCAGCGCCAGGAAGAGCGCCAGCTTGCCGCCGGGCGTCACGATGATATCGCTCGTAGGATCGACACGAACTTTGTTGTCGCGCTCCATCTTGGCCGCGATCGCTTCCAACAGCGGACTGATGCCTTTGGATGGCGCAGCATAGCGCGTTTCGCCAGCGCGCATGGCATTGATGGCCGCTTCGACGATATGGGGCGGCGTATCAAAGTCCGGTTCGCCGCCAGCCAAGCCGATCACCGAATGGCCTTCGGCCGCCAGTTGCTTCGCCTTGTCATTCATCGCGATCGTGGGCGATTTGGAAATCATTTGCGCCAGTTGCGTCGGCTTTGGCATTTGCATCCTCGGAGGTGATTGTCTCGTGAATCGCTAAGCAGCGCTGGAAGTGTATCCGCTTTGCCGGACCGAGAAAAGGGTGGGTAAGCGTTGCGGACTCCATTGCCCCTTGTTGTCGAAGTGCGCAATGACGAATCATGGAAGCGATGTCGATGGATTGCTGTAAAATAGAAGCTGGATCCCTTATCGTAGCGGTTCATCATTTGGTTGCCGAACTTGTCTTGTACGAGCTGAGAAATTGGATGGAAGCTCTGTCCTGTCCAAAATGCTCCCCTTCCCCAGCTAGCTGGGATGGGGCTGGGGGATCGGGAAAGCCAGATTTGAATAAATATGACGCAATCTGAACTGGCGCCGCTTCGTGGCGAGCCGAGTTATGTTTGGCGGGCGGGCCAAGAACGCCGGCTGGCGATGATGGCCAACTGGGCGCCGCTGACCGACGCGCGTGTGCTCATCGCCGGCTGCGGCGTAGGGATGTATGGCGCTCAGATTCGCGCGCGCTACAGTGACTGCGTGGAAGCCTTCGATATTGAAGCCAGCCGCGTGCGCGTCGCTCGACGCGGCATCCCCGGCGCTCTCGTCTCGGCTGGCGAAGAGATCCCCTTCGCCGATTCCAGTTTCGATGTGGTGCTTTCGCACGAAGTCCTTGAGCACGTGCGCGATGACCGCCGTACGCTTGTGGAAATGCTGCGCGTCACCCGGCGCGGCGGGCGCATTCTGCTGTTCTGCCCCAATCGCTGGTATCCCTTCGAGACGCACGGCCATTACTGGAAGGGCGAATATCGCTTTGGCAATTCCCCGCTGATTAATTATCTGCCGAAAACCTGGCGCGATCGCCTGGCGCCCCACGTGCGCGCGTACACCGCAACTGAACTGAAACGCCTGCTCGATTTCGACTGCCTGGAAATCCTGCATCACTCGCGGATTTATGGCGGATATGACAATATTATCGCGCGTTTAGGTCCGCCGGCCGTGCTCATGCGAGATATGCTGCATCGCCTCGAGGGCACCGTGCTGGATACCTGGGCGCTATCGCATTTCTTCGTCCTGCAAAAGCGCTAGCTGCTTTTATCCACGCCGGAATGGCAGCCAGCGGCGCAGCCAACGACGCAGGATATTGCCACGCGTGCGATACCAGGCTTTCTCGGCGGTCTCGGCGACTGCCTTGTTCTCATTGTGATCCTGGCTGGAGGCGCCATAGCGTTCCCTGGTATACAAGTCGCTGATTGTACGAATGGGCTCGCGCGCGGCCGGGAGGCGCTGCTGCAATTCTCGGCGCTTTTCCAGGGTCGTCTGGCTTCGGCCGATGTTGATGCCCAGCAAGCCAATATAACGCTCCAAGCGGGCATAGGCGCGCGAGACCGGGCTTAGACCGCCGAAACCGCGCCACTCCCACCACCAGAACAGCAGCAGGGCGATGATCACCAGGATGAGGGCGAAGAGCATAACAATGAGCGCGAACAAGATGATCGGCTGTAGCAGACTCAGCGGAGGCGGATCGTCTTGGGAAATAGGCGGCTGCACGGTCGGCAGAATGACAGGCGTCGGCGTCGGCGAGGGCGCTGCGGTCGGCGTCGGACTGGGCTGCTGGAAGGTCTGTTCTTGCGCTTCCAGGCTAGCCTGCGCGGTAAGCGTCACATCGGGAGTTGGCGTGGCAGTGGCGGTCGGCGTGGGCGACGGCGACGGGCTGGCTGTTGGCTCCGTGCGCAACGGTTCCTCTGATACCTCCGCCGGCTCATCTCCCTCGCGCTGAATCGGCGCCTGGGCTGTCGTGGGCTCAAACTCGATCCAGCCATAGCCGGGAAAATACACCTCCACCCAGGTATGCGCTTCGCGTTCTCGCACCAGGTACTGTTCCAATTCGCTGTCATAGTCGCCTTGCGAGAAGCCGGCCGCCAGTCGCGCCGGTATGCCCAGATGACGCAGCATCACGATCATCGAGGTGGCGTAATAGGTGCAGTAGCCCTCACGCGCGTCGAAGAGCACCCACTCAACCGCGTCCGCGCCCGGCGGTGGCGCGCTGATCGACTCGTTGTAGGCGATGTTGTCGCGCAGCCAGCGCTCAATCGCTTTCGCCCGGTCGTAAGGATGAGACGCTCCCGCCGCGTTGACAATTTGCAGCGCCAGGTTCAACACACGAGGATTCCGAACCCCGACATACAAGTTGGGCCCGCTCACCCAAGCCGGATAGTCGGCCGAGGTGCGGCGCAGTTCGTCCGCGGTTGCGGTGCTCACCAGGCTGTCTACGGTATAGGCGTCTCCCCGCCGCAGCAGCTTCAGCGGGCGAATCACGGATACGTTCATTGAGGTAGCGGCCGGCTTGTCGGTATAGATCAGGTCGATGCGTCCGGTGCCATCGATGCGCTGAGGCTGCGGCGCTGTGTAATAGATGCGCGTGCTTGAAGCGCCGACGGTGAAGCGCTGTCGCACGGACTGTCGCCCACCGCCGATGACTTCCCGGTTCATCGCCACTTCGACCGGCGCCGTTCGATCGGTGATCCGCAAATCAGCCGACGGCGACCATTGGCCATCGGCATAGCGTTCAAACACGCGCGAACGCCAGTAATAGCGTTGCGTCGAGGGCGGGGCGTCGACGGTGAACACCACCTCGTCGCCCAAGCGGATCGCGCCGCCGAGATGAAGCAGATCGGCGCCGTAGTAATCGGTCGTCGCGGAGCCTTCGCCTTCAATGGGGGAGAAGAGCCGGTTCCAGACTTCCGCCATCTGCTGAATTGGATCAGAGGCGAGGAAACGCTGAAAGGAATTCAGCCGTTCCTGCAAGTCATTGCTCGGCACCGCCCAGGCCACTGCCAGCGCCAGCAGCGAGAGAAAAATACCGATAGCGGCGAATTGCCTGCGCACCATCGTCGGCACGCGCACGCCACGCAAATACCAGTCCCATTCACGGCGATCAAGATTTGAGCGCACGATCAAGACCAAAGCCGTCAGCAGAAAGCCGAAAAGATAGACATCCAGCCGCTCTCCACCACGGTAGAAGGCGAAATTGACCAAGAGTATCAAGCCGGGCGGCAAGATGACGCGCCAGACGCGGTCCAGCCGAAAAAGGTGCCAGTTGGCATTGTATGCCAGGAAAAAGAACATGATGGCCACCAGCAAGGTCAGGATCAGATCGTCGTTGTTGACGCCGCCGCTTAGGGCGTCAACAGTCCATTCGAGGCTTCGCGATACGACCGACTGGACGGCCTCTTGGAAAGGTAGATTCAAGTTGTAGGCGGCGACCAGGATCACGGCAAACAGGCCGTAGAGCGAAGTGATGACCAGCGCCGCGACTTCACTGAAGCGGCTGCGCGTCACAAGCCAGCCGAAGGGGATTCCGAATAGCGCAATCGGCAGGACGGTACTCAGATCGATTTCCCAACCCGCGACTTCCATCGTCAGTATGGGCATCAGCAGCAGGACGCCGAGGGTGAGCAATGCCGAAACTTCGCCAAGTGAAATCGGGCTGCGCCAGCGCGATCGGCTGCGTCGGCGGCCTGGCCGGTTGATAGCGCGACTTCTGACCGAGCTCATTTGCCTTTGCCAATTGTGCAGGTTCTCATGTGTAGCTTATGACAATATGTTTGGCCTGACAAGCATGGTCGGCTGGCGATGCGCCTTCGACCTTGCCGGTGGCTGGAACAGGGCGACTGCTTTGCGGTACAATGGAATTGCCGGGTTGACCGAGGGAATCGCGGCAGGTCATGCGCCTGTCGAGGAAAGTCCGCACTCCACAGGGCGACGATGCCGGCTAACGGCCGGGCAGGGAAACTTGACGGCAAGTGCAACAGAGAGCAGATTGCAGTGGAGACGCTGCGAGGGTGAAAGGGTGCGGTAAGAGCGCACCGGCATCGGCAGCGATGTCGATGGCCAGGCAAACCCCATCGGGAGCAAGGCGAAACAGGCGCCGGGGAGTGGCCCGTTCCGTAGAAAGCGCCGGGTACGCCGCTAGAGATCGGTGGCGACGCCGATCCCAGATAGATGATTCCCCCGTCTCGACGGACAGAATGCGGCTTACGGCGTCGACCCGGCACATGATGCCCCTCCCGCGCGAGAGGGGCATGTTGTTCCCGTTGCCGCGAACTATTCGAGGTAATCAGTGAATTCGAGCGTAGATTGCTCGAATCCCATAGCGTCCAGAAAAGCCTGCGCCGGCTTGTCCGCACGATCGGTTCGCGCCTGAATGGCCGTCAGATCGTCGACAGAATGCTGGAGCCGCTGGCGTATTGTTTCCACCATACGCCTGCCGATGCCTCGTCGGCGATAGCTCTTGGTCACGCAGAGTTCGTCAATTTCGGCCACAGTGCCGATTGCAGTGGGGTGCGTCGTCAGCGCGCAGAGCAAGTAGCCCACGATTTGGTCGCCGTCCGCGGCCACAAGCGCCGGCGCCGCCTCGTTGCCCGGGTAGCGCGCGAAAGAGGCTCGCACCAACTCGGTCGTTTCCGTCACGTCGAATTGCGCCGAGAGCCACTCGAGACGAATCCGTAGCGCGGCATCAACATCCGGACTGCGCATATCACGAATCTCAACCATATTGTCTCCTCCCGTTTTCACATCGTTTGTCCGGCTGGGTTCACGAGATGATGGGGGAGATCGCGCGCGCGGTCGCAGCTATCGAAACATGCGGGCTCCTCTGTTCCATTAGTCAACCGACGGAAAACTCTCAATCGGATGATGTATAGATTGTATCGTCGATTGACTGAACATAAGATTAGAATTGCGGCTAAATTGACTGACAGAAGTCAAAAGGGTGGACGACATGAATCAAGGTGAAAGAAGTCCCAACATTCTCTGGATATGCACCGATCAGCAGCGCTATGACACCATCGCTGCGCTGGGTTATCCTCAAGTGTCCACGCCCAACCTAGACCAGCTCACGCGATCCGGCGTCGCCTTTGAACGGGCGTACTGCCAAGCGCCAATCTGCACGCCAAGCCGCGCCAGCTTTCTCACCGGAATGTATCCCAGCTCGATTCACGTCAACCGCAATGGAAATCCGACCTTCCCTGATTTCCCGCCCTTGATCAGCAAGCGCCTGGCTGAGGCCGGCTACACCTGCGGGCTGATCGGCAAGCTGCATATGACCAGCGCCTACGGTCGGATCGAGAAGCGGACCGATGACGGCTACAGCTATTGGCAATACAGTCACGCGCCGCGTGATGACTGGGAGAACGGGCACGATTACGCCGATTGGGTGCGTTCCCAGGGCGCCGACCTGGGCGAGCTGACCAAAGACGTGGCGGGCGTACCAGCCGAGCTGCATCAGACGACCTGGTGCGCGGAAAAGACCATCGAATTCATCGAGGCGAATCAAGATCGACCCTGGTTTGCCAGCGTCAACATCTATGATCCGCATCCGCCATTCAATCCGCCGCAGAGCTATCGCGACCTTTTTGATCCTAGCGAGGTAAAGCCGCCGCTGTTCCGTGAAAGCGACCTGGCGCAGCAGGCGAAACTAGCGGCTATTGATTTTCAGTCGGAAGCGCGCCGTCCCGATGATCTCGACATCAAGAGCCCGATCCTGCCGCAATCGCCCACTCCGTCCTACGCGGAGCCGGAGACCGGCGGCGAGCGTGATGCGCAAACCTTGATTGCCGCCTATTATGCGATGATCAAACTCATTGATGACAAAGTGGGGCGGATCATGGAGGCGCTGGATACATTTGAGCAGGGCGAAAACACGATCGTCATATTCACCAGCGATCATGGCGAATCCCTGGGCGATCACGGCTTGATTCAGAAGGGCTGTCGCTTTTACGAGGGGCTGGTTCGCGTCCCCTTGATCTGGTCCTGGCGTGGTAGGTTCGCCAGCGGACTGCGCAGCAATGCCTTGGTCGAATTGACTGACATTGTGCCGACGCTGCTGGAAGCCTGCGGCTTGGATGTCCCGAGCACCATCACAGGAAAGTCGCTGCTGCCGATCCTGCGAGGAATGCGCTCACCAGACCATCATCGCGATTTCGCGCGTTGCGAATTCATAGACGCGCTGGATATGCCCGCCGCCACGGTCGCCACCATGTACGTCGACAGCCGCTACAAGCTCATCGTCTATCACAACCACGACCTGGGCGAACTCTATGACCTGGAGACCGACCCGGGCGAGTTTGAAGACCTGTGGGACAGCGCGGCGCATCAAGGGCTGAAGCTGGATTTGCTGCAGCGCAGCTTTGACGCGACCATGCTGACGCTTTATCGGGGTCCCGAGCGTATCGGGCCGATGTAGCTGAGCTTCATTCAAGTTGACCGGGGCAGCCGCCAGCCTGCGAAAAGCCTCAGCCGAAGAATCGATAGCGCAGAAGCGTCCAGGCGGCGATTGGGGCGTCGGTCCATTTAATCTTTTTACCCTCGTCATATTCGCGCCCGTAATAGGAGATGGGCACTTCAACGATGCGTATGCCTTGCCGCAGCACTTTGGCGGTGAATTCCGGCTCGAATTCGAAACCGCGCGCGTTGATCTTCATGTCTTCGACCACTTCGCGGCGAAAACATTTGTAGCATGTTTCCATGTCGCTGATGATGGCGTTGAATAAGATATTGGTAATGAGCGTCAAACCTTTGTTGGCGACCATATTCCAGAAATTCATTGCCTTGCGCGTGCCGCCGAGAAAGCGCGATCCATACACGACTGTCGCGACCCCCTCCTGTATCGGCCGCAGCAGCAGCCCGTATTCGCGCGGGTCGTACTCGAAATCGGCATCCTGAATGATGATCACCTCGCCGGTGGTTTCGCGGAATCCAGTCACGAGCGCGGCGCCCTTGCCTTGATTTCGCTCATGGTAAAGGACGCGGACCTTGCTGCTGCCCTGCGCCTCAATCGCCATCAACACATCGCGCGAGCCATCTGTCGAGCCGTCATCAATGATGATGACTTCGTCGACAATCTCTTCGGCAAGCACGCGGGTCACGATATCTTTCACCGTGTTGACCTCGTTATAGCAAGGGATGACCACGCTAAAAGTCGGTTTCGGGGCATTCGGATTGGGGGGTTTTGAAGGCGGATGTCTCATTGAATTCCTATAGTTTCGGTGGCGGCGGTTCTCGGTCCTGGCAGATTCAGTGATTATATCATGAGCGCGTCGACATGGCTTGGCGACCGCCTTTGGAATGCCTCACAGTCAGTACAGCGCTTAGCGGCGACCTGCTCACTTCTCAGTAGAACCAAGTTTGTCATGCGAAATACCGCCTCGCTAGCGACCTCCCCTTCCCTAGCTCGCTGGGGAAGGGGCCGGGGGATGGGGTAAAATAGCGGCAAACCAGAATTCTCACTACTTAGTTGGAACTACTTCTGGCGCGGGCTGGTGGGGAATGGTTACTGAATTTCGCGGGGAATCGTCTGCAAGATGGCGCCGCTGCCCGCGATGATGCGGATCTTGCTGTGAACGGACCCCACACGATAGAGACGGGCGTAGTCGGTGATTGAGGCATAGGCGTCCGGAAACCGGTGAATTGCATCACCCACCAAGCCAAGATCCAGCATGAGCGCGACGCACTCGTCTCGCTCGGCAATGTCGAAGTCGGCGCCGATCCAGCTCATCGGCGCGTCGATGTAGGCAACATCGGCGAAGAGCAGGTAGAAAGCTGGCTGTTCCCGCTGCCCTTGATAAACGCTCAGGTAGAGGCGCGAGAGTTTGCGATGGTAATGAAATATCTGGCAGCGATAACGCGCTGGATTGCTGATGTTGAAGACGTTTTTGCTGCCATGCTCGGTCTTTGCCATGTTTCGGATTCTAACCAGATTTCCTCCAAAGGGAAATCCTGCAGGGCTTGTCCGGTGGTGTGGCGTGGCGGTTATTGTACCCCTCACCCCTTGGCCCCCTCTCCCACAAGGGGCGCACGTAGACATAGCGCTTTGAGAGAGGGGGTGACGCTGCATGCGGGGGATGGCATTTACGGGAGGGCGACACAAGTGTCGCCCCTACAAGGCTTGTCCGATACTGCGCCATGCTTTCTCGCCGGTTACACCCCATCCCCCCAACCCCCTCTCCCGCCATCTCTATGGCGGGCATCCAGCAAGCTAAGGAAGGGGGAGCACTCTTGCCGTGCGCTCTAATCTACGGGTTCCTGACTGTCACAGCACGCGAATATCCCAATTCCGCTGTCGAGTCACCCTTCCCTAGTTCACTGGGTCACGTAGACATAGACCTACGGGAAGGGCCGGGGATGGGGTAAAACGTAAGGAAAACAGGCTTTCTGCAGTATCGGACAAGCCTTACAGATTGGGATGGGGCGTGGGGATGGGATTTGTGGGCGGCGGCATTGTGGCGAGTGAGTCGATAGCCGTCCTTTCTGCTGGCGGCAATCGACATTTTGCTGCTGATATGCCACAATTTGCTTACATTGCGCGCTTTGCAGATATGGAGGAGGATCGGATGCGATTCAAGGACAAGATTGCCGTTGTTACCGGTGCGGCCACCGGCATCGGCGGCGCCACGGCCGACGCCTTCAGCGCTGAGGGCGCGTGCGTCGTACTCAGCGATGTCAACGAAAGCGATCTCAACGAGCGGACGGAGAGGCTGCGGGCGGCCGGCGGGGATTGCCTCGCTGTGGTCGCGGATATTTCCGTTCCGGCTGATGCGCAGCGGATCGCGCAAGAGGCGGTTGCCGCATTTGGCGGCATCGACTATCTGGTGGCCAGCGCCGGCATCCAAACGTATGGTTCGGTCGTCAGCACGGACGAGGACGTTTGGGACCGCACACTGGATGTGAACGCGAAGGGCGTTTATTTGGCGGCGAAGTACTGCATTCCGGAAATGGCGAAACGGGGCGGCGGCGCGGTGGTCACGGTCGCTTCGGTGCAAGGTTTGTTCAGCCAGCCCAATGTCGCGGCTTATGCGGCCTCCAAGGGCGCCGTCATCGCGATGACGCGTACGATGGCGATTGACCACGCGGCCGACAATATCCGCGCCAACAGTATCTGTCCCGGTTCGATTGAAACGCCATTGCTGCGCTTCGCCGCCGAGCAAATGCAGCCGGAGGACCCGGACGGCGCCATCAAAGAATGGGGCGGGCTGCATGTGCTGGGCAGGGTTGGTCAGCCGGAAGAAATGGCGCAGGTCGCGCTGTTCTTATGCAGCGATGCCTCGTCCTTCATCACCGGCGCCGCCATTGTCGCCGATGGCGGCTTGACCATTCAGCTATAAATGGGAAGGCGAACGATGGCATGTAAGGCGCGAGAGGTCGTGCTCGGTCGAACGCTGCGCGCGCTCAATATCGAAAATGACATCCTCTCAGTCACTATCCTGCTCGACAAGGGCGCGGATATCTATCGCTTGATCTACAAACCCAAAAATACGGACGTGATGTGGAAGTCGCCTTGGGGGCTGAAGGAAGCGGCGCGCGGCTTCGATTCCGCCGTCGATTCGATGACGGCTTGGTTGGAGGCTTACGCCGGCGGTTGGCAGGTGCTCTTCCCCAACGGCGGCTTCGCCAACACCTATAAGGGCGTTGAACTGGGCTACCACGGCGAGGCTTCCATGGCCGCTTGGGACTACCAGCTCATTGAAGACTCCGCCACATCTATCGAGCTGAAGCTGTCGCTGCATTTATCGCGCAGTCCTTTTACCATCGAGCGCTGGATGCGTTTGGAGGCGGGCCGCCCGATCCTGCGTATTCGCGAACGAATCACCAATGAGGCCGGTGAAGCGATGGATTGCATGTGGAGCCACCATCCGGCCTTTGGCGCGCCCTTTCTCAGCAAACACTGTGTCATCGATACCGACGCAAGAATATTGCAAGCGGACGACAGCTATGAGGGCGCCGCCAATCCCTTGACGCTTGACAAGGAATACACTTGGCCCCTTGCCGGCGATCTCGATTTGTCAACGATCCCGCCGCCGGATCAGCCGCGCGACCTGCTCGGTTATCTCAAGGAATTCGAAACCGGTTGGTATAGCATCACCAACCAGCAGCTTGGCTTCGGCATCGGATTCAGCTGGGACTCAGACGTATTCCCCTATGCCTGGTTCTGGCAGGAGTTGAATTCTTCGCCGGGATTCCCCTTTTACAGGCGCTCGTATGTCATCGCTATCGAACCGGCCTCGTCGATTCCCGGGCATGGCTTGAGCGCGGTGATGGAATCGACGGGCTCGCATCTGACCTTGCAGCCGGGCGAATCCCGTGAAGTTGAGATGAAGGTCGTGTTCTATGAGTCGCGCGCCGGTGTTGCGCACATTGATAGCGCGGGCAGGGTCCAGCTCAAGTGACCGATGCCATGAGGCAGCGATTCAAAGATAAGGTTGTCATCGTAACTGGCGCTGGCAAAGGCATCGGGCGCGCCTGCGCCATCGCCTTCGCCGATGAAGGGGCGAGCGTCGTCATCGCCGATATTGACCGCCGAGCCGGTGAAATCGTCAGGAATCTCATTGAAGACAAGGGCGGGCAGGCGCTTTTTGTCGCTGGGGACATCGCCAAAGAAACTTATGTCAAACATCTAGCTAACGAGGCGGTTGAGCAATTCGGAGGCGTCGATGTATTGCATAACAATGCCGGCGTCGTTCGCTATGGCACGGTCGTCGATCAGCCGGTTGAAGACTGGGATTACCAGATCAACATCAACCTGCGCGCCATGTTCCTGACTTGCAAGTATTGTATTCCGGAGATGCGCAAGCGCAGCGGCGGCGCCATCGTCAATACCTCGTCGGTGCAGGCGGTGGCATCCCAGCGCACGGTGGCCGCGTATGCCGCGTCAAAGGGCGCGGTGACGAGCTTTACGACGACGGTCGCGCTGGATCATGCGCGGGAAAATATCCGCTGCAATTGCATTGCGCCCGGTTCAATCCACACGCCGATGCTGGATGAAGCCGCCCAGCTCTTTGGTCCTGACGACCCAGAGGGCGCGATTCAAGATTGGGGCGAGCAGCACCCGATTGGTCGCGTCGGACGGCCGGAAGAGGTGGCGAAGCTAGTGCTCTTCCTGGCAAGCGATGAGGCCTCGTTCATCACCGGCGCAAGTTATCGCATTGATGGCGGCTTGCTGTCTAGCCTGCTGTAGGCAAGTTCGTAAGCTTCAAGTCAGTTGTCGCCTCCAGGATCAGGAGACGGTTGTATTTTGCCAAACGTTCGGATTGCGTGATGGAACCCACCTTGATGTAGTCCCCCGCCCAGCCGACTGCCAGATCGGCCAGCCAGTCGTCTTCCGTTTCGCCGCTGCGGGCGCTCACAACGACCTGCCAGTTGGCCTTCCGCGCCAGGCGCATGGCCTCCAGCGCTTCTGTTAACGTGCCGATCTGATTGACCTTGAGTAGAAGACTGGCGCAGGCTTGTAGATCGATCGCGCGCCGAATCCGGGCCGGGTTGGTACAAAGGAGATCATCGCCGATTGTCAAAGTGTGGCCAGCCAGGACTTTCTTTAGTTGCTGCCAGCCTACCCAATCCGACTCGTGCAGGCCATCTTCCAGTCTCACGATTGGGAATGTTGTGCACCATTCATAGAAAAGGTCGAGCATGCCGTTGCGGTCAATGCTATTGCCGTCGATGTGATACCGGCCCTCCGAATAGAATTGAGAAGCCGCCACATCAAGCGCCAGCGAGACTTCTAGCCCTGGGAAGTAGCCGGCGAGTTTGATCGCTTCGACTGCGGTACTCAGCATCGCTTCCGATGTCTCAAAGGGCGGCGCCAAACCGCCTTCGTCGGCGGTCAGCAGGCGCATTCCGTAGCGTTCCGAGACGAGATTGAAAGCGGCGCGGAATACCTCAGACGTGATTTCGAGAGTTTGGCGGATGCTGCCCGCGCGGGGCACGACAATCTGCACATCTTGAATGGCGACTTGTCCGCCGGCGTGGGCGCCGCCACTGAAAAGGTTGATCATCGGTCGCGGCAGGCGAGGGCCTAATCCCGCCAACTGAGCCAAATGGGCGTAGAGCGGGGCGCTGCGTTGGGATGCCTGCGCCCGGCAGAAGGCCAGCGAAACGCCGAGAATTGCATTGGCGCCGAGGCGTCTCTTATTTTCAGTACCGTCCAGCTCTATCAGGAAGTGGTCCAGCTCCGCCTGTGATTCAAAATGGCGCCCGGCGAGCGCGTCGTTGATCTCGCCCTTGATGTTGTCTACGGCTTTTAGACAGCCAAGACCGTCATAACGCTTCGGATCGCCGTCGCGCAGCTCCAAAGCCTCAGCGGCGCCGGTCGACGCGCCTGATGGCACCGACGCTTGCCCGGTCACGCCATCAGCAAGCCGACAGAAGGCGAGCAGGGTGGGGCGCCCGCGGCTGTCAAGAATCTCTACCGCGGAGACGGATTCAATCTCACTCATTAACGCGCTTCAGTTCTGCGCCGAAAGCGTCTATAAGGCTCGGTACTTCGCATAAATCTTGCGGCATCAATTCGAGTACGATGCGCTTTTGTCGCTGGCGTTCGCTGGCATCCAGGTACTCCAGCGGCGAGCGGCCGGCGACGCGCGCAAGCATGCAAGCCAAGCTATGCTTGACGGCGAATGCTCGCGTTGATTCGCGCAAGGGCGCTGTGAGATTGTTGTGGTAGGCTCGCCAGTAATGCCGCGCCAGGTCGAGAAAAGACTCGCGGCGCGCAGGCAAATGATGGGCCTTGCTCAAGAAATGCGTTAGCGAAAAGCCGATATCAAAGGCGGGATCGCCGAAATGGATGACTTCGTAATCGAGAATGATCAACCTGTCCTGATGTATCAGCACATTCTTCGGGCTGTAATCGCCGTGCACGAGCGCCAATCGGCGGGCGCGCGTCGCTTCGATAAGCTCTGTCAGGAAGGGCGCCGCTTCCGGCACTTGCGTCGCTGTATATCCGTAGTAGGGTTCCAGCCGTAACTCTTCAAAGAAACGCCGCTCGGCAAATTCATCGGCGAGCTGCGGATAATCGGCGGCCGCGCTATGAATCTTCGCCAGCAATCCGCCGAAAGACTGGGCCAATCTCCCCTCTGTTTGGCCCTTGAGCAGAACCGCCTTCCAATTCTCATGCGGCTGCGGGATGGCGGTCATCGCCAGGATATTGCTTTTGGCGTCTTCAAAGATGAATTCGGGGACATGGCCGGGGATGATTCTACCCAGCCAGCGCAGACCGGCGGTTTCGCGTCGGATGCGCGTCGGATCGCTGAACCAGTCGACCTGAACACGCAGCTTTGCCAGCGCCTGTTTGATCACCCAGTCGGCGCCGTTCTGGCGCCCGACCCGGACCGTACGATTGGAAACGCCGCCGCTAAGTGTGTGGAATGCTGGCGCTTCGTCGGAGGCGATCAAGCCTCGCGCGCGCAAGTAAGGGAGAAGCTGGTCTGGCTCTTCGATATTGAGAGTATCAAGTTGTGATGTCATGTCGCGTCTAGCGGATGTCAACAACCGGCTCGCCCAGCACATCCCATTTTGGCTCGACACCCAAGCCTGGCGCCTTCGAAGCAGCCATACGTCCCTGGGCTCGCTGTGGCGCGCCATCCGCGGTACTGACGGTGACGTAACTATTGAAATCGGTGGCGGTGAAGAGGAACTCGGTCGGTGTGCTATGCGCCAGGTGGGCGATCGCCGCTGTTGTAATATCGCCGCCCCAGCTGTCTTCGATGGTCATCGCCACCCCCATCTCCAGGCAGAGATCGCGCGCCAAGGTGGATTGGGTCAACCCGCCGAATTTGCTGATCTTGATATTGACCACATCCATCGCCTGGTCAGCATGGCCTCGCAGGAGCATGCCAATGCCATCGACGTTTTCATCCAGCACGAATGGATGGGTGCAGCGGCGGCGAATCGATAGGCATTCTTCGTAAGTGAGGCAGGGCTGCTCGATATAAACGTCGATATCATCGACGCCGCGAACGACGCGCGCCGCTTCGTGCATCAGCCAGCCGGTGTTGGCATCGGCGATGAGCTTGTCGCTCGGCTCCAGCAGATCGGCGACTTGCCGGATTCGTTCAATGTCTTCTTCCGGATTGGCGCCCACTTTGAGCTGAAAGCGTCGATAGCCGTCGGCGCGATAGCCGGCAACATTCTCCGCCATTGCTTCGGGACTGCCCTGCGAGATGGCGCGATAGAGCACAAAGTCGTCGCCGTAACGGCCGCCGAGCAGGGTGCAGACCGGCTGTCCCGTCACTTTTCCCAGGATGTCCCAGCAAGCGATGTCGATGCCCGCCTTGACGTAGGGGTGCCCTTTCAGCGCCGCTTCCATTTGTCGATTGAGCGGGCTCAGCTGCGCCGGATCGGCGCCGAGCAAATGTGGCGCCAGTTCTCGGATGCCGGCGCGCACACCGTCGGCATAAGCCGGCAGGTAAAAGGGACCCAGCGGGCAGACTTCGCCGTAGCCCGAAATCCCGCTGTCGGTATCGACGCGGACTATCGTGCTATCGAAGACTTCGACCGACTTCCCGCCCGACCATTTATAGCTGCCTTCGTGCAGCGGCAGGTCCACTTGATAAGCGGCGATGCGCTCGATTTTCATGGCTAGTCAGTCCCCCAATTGCCTCTGCCACAAATTGCTAATCGGCGTGACGCGCCGTTATGCCGCCGTCAATTACGATTTCCGTGCCGGTGATGTAGCTCGCCTCGTCGCTCGCCAGAAAGGCGACCAGCGCGCCGATGTCTTTTGGCTCGCCGATGCGCCTAAGCGGATGAAGATTGCGAACGCGCTCTTCTTCGGCCGCCGGGTCATCGGCTTGCTCCAAGTAATCAATCGCCGGCTGCGTGCGCACCCAGCCGGGACTGACCGCGACTGCGCGGATATTATGTTTTCCCCAATCCAGCGCCAGGCTGCGCGTCAATCCCAAGATGCCCGATTTGGCGACATTATAGGGAAAGAAGTTGTACATGGTCATTGTCGCGTGCACGCTGGCGATATTCACGATGACACCGGCCTCCTGTTGAGCCATGATTGGCAGGGCATGTTTGGCGCAGAGCCAGGCGCCGCGCAGGTTTAGGCTCATGGACTGTTCCCACTCGTCCACGGTCATCTTTGAGGCATCGAAATGCTGATTCTGTCCCGCGTTGTTGACGAGGATATCGAGCGCGCCAAATCGTTCCATGTGCGCCGCGATGCCCGCTTTGATGTCGTCCTCGGAACGAATATCGACTTGCGCGAATTGCGCCTCGCAGCCAGCATGACAAAGCTCGTCGGCGGTCGAGTTGCCGGATTCCTCGTTGATCTCGGCGATTGTTACGCTGGCGCCGTTTGCCGCCAACTGCTCAGCGATGCCGCGCCCGATACCTTGACCGGCGCCGGTGACGAATGCGGACTTGCCATTCAAACGTTTACACATCAGGTCTCTCGCGAATCGGAATGCGCTTCATGCTGGCTATGACGATAAATCGGCGCGCACCCTTTGTCAACAATTGCCTCTCACTGCGCGTAGCTGGATTTTGACACATACAGCGCAGAATCTTGACAACTTGGATGGGGGGGGTGAACTTGGCGCGGGCGCTGGCGGTCTACATCCTCTTCCAGCGGCAGAATATGCGGGCGGTCAAGGCGACGGGGTTAGGGGGGCGGTAGGTGACTGTCGCGGTTTCAGGCAGCAGTTGAGTCGGACTGGTCGGCCAGCCAATCTTCGTCGACAAGAAGCACATAGTCATTGTGATCGTCGAGGCTGATTTCAGCTTTTGCAAGTGCAACGTTCTGTTGGTTTTCCCAATCCGAGTGCGAAATGCGAAGCCGTTCTATTGCTTGGATTTCCGCATGGAGTCCCTCGAAGCGCTGATAATTTTCTATGAGAAGCTCTGACATGGTGAGTGCTTCAATGTGCGGTTGATCGTCCGAACTAGCTTTATTCCGCTTACGTCGCCTACGACGTCTGTCCTTATCCGCCGCCGCGACCGTTGATTCGCTTGCAATGTCCCTGTTCCAAAAGTCATGTCGGTTGGCTAGAACAATTTCCAGGAGCCGATCTCCCTCACTCCGCAGCCAATGCTCAATGGCGAAGTATCGCATCAGGTCACTTTCTGCAACTGACTTATGAAAATACACTGCGCGATGTTCACCGAGATGCCTATGTATTAAATGACGCGTACTCTCACGATAGGTGCCGAGACTTTCCGTTAGATACTCTAGTGCGTTTGACTGCAAGTTCAGTTCTAGCAGGCACCTGGATCGAAGCTCATCCAATTGCATAGCTTGCAACAAGTTGTCCTGCATCAGTTTGTTGTTCTCAGCCGTACCTGCGCTGCCTTTCATGTTGTCCATTTCTAGCCAAATGTGCTGACGAGCCGCATACAGGCTGTTTATTGCCAAGTTGGCTTGGAATGTTCGAGGGTCGTTGTCTTCAAATGTCATTGCGTTTTTGGCCGTTTGAATTGCGGATGCCAGCTTCACCCGACGATCTTGGCTGAATTCCTTTGTTACGAGTTCATATAGTCCTTCTATGGCCTTCTCAAGGTCACCAAGACGTTTTAGCATGACAGCAGTCGAAATGATTGTAGCGCCAAGATTCAGCACGCCGATTCCTGCAGCGAATCCGACCAAATTTGAAAGTCCCTGCAACTGTTGCATAATCAGGAAATGTGACCTCGCTGTCACCGCGGTGTCTAGCAATCCAATAGCATTTGAAGCCAACCCACCGGCGCTCAAATCAAGCACAGTCTTCAGAAGGCCGCCTGCAAGGTCGGGATTGTTGGCCATTTGTCCGCCTTCGCGCAGCCAAGCTACGACTTGCTTGCTTGCTGCATCAACCACGACGCCACCAACGCGCTCCAATTGACCACTCGCCAAGCCCGCTGCTATTTTCAGCGGAACCTCCAGCATGACTTCAATCTGTGGCATTTCGCTCCTCCTTCGATTCGGCACCATTCTTACAGAGTTGCCTGCGATTGCCAACTGCGATAATCTTGTGCGACTAGAGTAGAGCATTTTGACGAATACTTACCTTTGGAGCCATACCCATGTCCTTCCTCGACCTAGTCGACCCCGAAATCGTCGACGCACTCGACGCCCATCAGGCCGAACGCTACCGGGCCATCGGCGACGATCCGCCTCTAGGGCGCGAGATGACCGATGAGGTCAACCTTGAAGCGCGCGCCAAGCTCCCGCCGACGGACGTCGAAATTACCGAATTGACGATTCCGGGTCCGGATTGCGAACTCCCGCTGGCCGTCTATCAGCCGCCGGTTCCTGGACCGCGCGGGGGGCTGCTTTGGTTTCACGGCGGTGGCTACATCGTTGGCGACGAGCGCGACGACCCGCCCTGCGTTGAAATCGCCGATTTTGTCGGCTGCACCGTAGTTTCGGTGGGCTATCGTCTTGCGCCTGAAGTGACATTCAGGGAGATCATCTCGGATAGCTTTACCGCGCTAAACTGGATGGTGGACCAGGCTGCCGAGCTCGGCATCGACAGGCAACGCGTCGCCATCGGCGGGCGCAGCGCCGGTGGCGGCTTATCGGCTGGCTTGGCGCTTTACAACCGCGACAACAAGGGTCCCGAGCTGGCATTCCAATTGCTGATTTACCCGATGCTTGACGACGCGCATGAGACGCCCTCCAGTCACGAGGTTACCTATCCGGCCGTCTGGAATCGGGATGTGTCCTTCAAAGCCTGGAAGATGTACTTGGGAGACGACTTCGGCAGTGACGAGGTGTCGCCCTACGCGGCGCCGACACGGGCAGAAGACCTCAGCGCTTTGCCGCCGGCTTTGGTCACCGTCGGCACGCTGGACTTGTTCCGCGATGAGAATATTGATTATGCGCAGCGACTGATGGCGGCGGGCGTGGCGACCGACCTGCAAGTTTACGCCCAAGTGTATCACGGCGCGGAATTGAAGGCGCCGGATGCCGATGTCAGCAAGCGCATGCGTTTGGGCTACCTTGAGCCCTTGAAGCGCGCGATCGGCTGACTGCGACGGAGCGAGCGGGCAGTCGCCATAAGGGCGCCACTTTTCTCGCCGGAAACCTAGGGAGCAGACTCATGTCCTTCATCGACCGAATCGACCCCGAACTCGTCGGCGCGCTCGACCTGATGCCGGCTGAGCGCTTTGTCGCCGTCGGCGAAGACCCGCCAAGAGCGCGACAGTTGACGGAAGAGTACCAAAGTAGATTGCGGGACGCGCTACCACATACTGAGGTGACGATTGAAGAGACTGCCTTCGCCGGACCGGATGGCGACATTCCCGTCGTCATCTATCAGCCGCCGACGCCGGCGCCGCGCGGGGGATTGCTGTGGATGCATGGCGGCGGCTACATCGTGGGCACGGCGCGCGCTGATTATCACGGTGTTGGATTCGCCGAGCACGTGGACTGTACCGTCGTTTCAGTGGACTATCGCCTGGCGCCCGAATCGACTTACAAAGAGAGCATCGCCGATTGTTTCGCGGCGCTGAAATGGATGGTGGATAACGCGTCTGCATTGGGAATTGACCGGGAGCGCATCGCAATAGGCGGCGGCAGCGCGGGCGGCGGCTTGACCGCTGGGCTGGCGCATTACAACCGTGACCAGGGCGGTCCTGCGCTTAAGCTGCAATTGATGCTATATCCGATGATTGACGATAGGCATGATACGCCATCGGGACATGAAATTACGCATCCCACAGTCTGGCATCGTCAGGTGTCCTTGGCCGCCTGGAAGATGTATTTGGGCGACGAATTTGGCAGGGATCCAGTGTCGCCTTACGCGGCGGCGGCGCGCGCCAAGGATTTCAGCAATTTGCCGCCCGCCTTCGTAACGGTAGGCGCCCTGGATTTGTTCCGTGACGAGAACATCGATTATGCGCAGCGACTCATGGCGGCTGGCGTGCCGACGGATTTGCAGGTTTATCCGGGAATGATTCACGGCGCCGAAATGTCCGTGCCCGAAGCGGTGGTCAGCAGACGGATGAGAAAGGAATATCGCGACGCTGTGAAGCGCGCCATCGGCTGATCTAGCTGGACAGACCGTAAATTCGCGGCTGAAACCTGTCATATTGCGACGGAATAATAGCGAGGCGAGCCATGTCCTTCGTCGATCAAGTAGACCCCGAAATCGCGCGCGGACTGGAGTTCTTCCCGGTCGAATTGATGAAGGCCGTCGGCGATGATCCGCCGAAAGCGCGCGAGATGTATCAGCCGATTTGGGATGCCCTTGCTGACGACCTGCAGCCGTCCGAAATCACGATCGAAGAGCGGACCATTCCAGGTCCCGATGGCGAGATCGCGATCGTCGTTTATGAACCGCCGACGCCGGCGCCGCGCGGAGCTCTGCTTTGGATCCATGGCGGCGGTTTCATCATCGGCTCAGGACGCAATGATCCCCACGGTATCGGCTTTTCCGAACATGTCGGCTGTACGGTCGTCTCGGTGGATTACCGTCTCGCGCCTGAAAACAGGTATCAGGCTGCCGTGTCCGATTGCGTAGGCGCGCTGAATTGGATTTTCGACAGCGCAAGTCAACTGGGTGTCGATCCTATGCGCATCGCTATCGGCGGAGCGAGCGCTGGCGGCGGCTTAACAGCGGGTGTATCGCTGTACAATCGCGATCATGCCGGGCATGATGTCGCCTTCCAACTGCTGATTTACCCGATGCTAGACGATAGACATGACACGCCTTCTGGCCACGCGGTCACGCATCCCACAGTCTGGAACCGTGAACTGTCATTCAAAGCCTGGAAGATGTACTTGGGCGACGAATATGGTACAGATTGTGTGTCCCCGTATGCGGCGGCGGCCCGGGCCAAAGATCTTAGCGGCTTGCCGCCGGCCTTGGTTACGGTGGGCGCGATGGACTTGTTCCGTGACGAGGATATTGAATTTGCGCAGCGCTTGATGGCCGCCGGTGTGCCGACTGATCTGCAAGTCTATGCCGGGATGTACCACGGCGCCGAAATGTCCGTGCCCGATGCGGTGGTCAGCAGGCGGATGAGAACAGAATATCGCGACGCGCTGAAGCGCGCCATCGGCTGAGTTCGATGGCGCAGCCGAGCGGGCCCACGCAACTCTCACATATTCCCACAGAGGCATCCCATGTCATTCATAGACCGAGTCGATCCAGAACTTTTCGAAGCTATCGAATTGTTTCCAGCCGAATTGGTCACCGCATGCGGCGACGACCCGCCGGCCGCGCGCGCCATGCTGGAAGGCCTAATGCAAGCAATGGTCGACGCCTTGCCGCCGGCCTTTGTCACGGTCGCCACGGAAGATCTTTTCCGCGATGAAGACATTGATTATGCGCAGCGCCTGATGGCGGCCGGCGTCCGGACTGAACTGGTCGTGATACCTGGCATGTATCATGGTGGGGAAAACATGGCGCCGACAGCGGGCGTCAGTCAACGGATGCGCCTGGGTTATCAGGACGCTCTCAAACGCGCAATCGGATAAAGTCCGCGCAAAGTCGGTATCGCGAAACAAAGAGCGCCTCGCTGGAGACGCCTGATTCGCTGTCAGTGACCCTGGAAGGACTCGAACCTTCAACCTAACGATTAAGAGTCGCTTGCTCTGCCAAATTGAGCTACAGGGCCTCTTGCTGCAAGCTTTGCGACTCAAGATTATAGTGGCGCATCAGCGGTTTGGACAAGGGCGGAATCGGGCGCCGGACCTTGGCGCCCCTTAGGCGATGTGTACAAATGGCGCCAAATCTCCTGTGGCTACTCCTTTACGACGTTACAATAGATTGTAACAGCGCTGTCCGGCGCTCCCGCCCGTGATGCGCCGGCCGACCGGCGCTCTTGTCTGCGGGCAGCGCCAGGTTTCGCGTTTTCTGATTCAGGCGGAATCTCGCCCCAAGATTGTTGATTTACGGTTTAGGCATATCATGACCAAACGTGTTCTCATCATTGGCGGCACCCGCAACATGGGCCACTACCTGTCGCAGCGGCTGGTGGAATCCGGCTATGACCTGACGCTGTTAAATCGCGGGATCACCAAAGATGAACTTCCGCGATCGATACATCGATTGCACGCCGACCGAACCGACCACCAGCAGATGCGGCGTGCGTTGCTGGCGAAGTCTTTTGATGTCGTGGTTGACTTTGTCTTGTACCGCGGCGATGAAGCGCGGACCGTAATTGAGCTCCTGCGCGGTCATGTCGATCACTTTATTTTCATCAGCACCGGACAGGTATATCTGGTGCGCGAGGGTCTGCCGCGGCCCTTCCACGAAGAAGACTACGAAGGCCGCTTGATGCCGGCGCCGAAAGCGAATTCCTACGCCTTTGAGGAGTGGACTTACGGTGTGGAAAAGCGTGATGCTGAAGATCAGCTTCGCGCCGCCTGGTCGAGTTCACAGTTCCCGGCGACTATCTTGCGCCTTCCAATGGTCAACAGCGCGCGCGATCCCTACCATCGGCTTTTCAATTATTATCTTCGGCTGCGCGACGGCGGGGCGATACTCGTTCCAGAAACGCCCAACTACGCGCTGAACCACGTATATGCGCTTGATGTCGTTGATATCATTATGCAATTGATCGATACGGGGCAGGGCAAAGGCCGGGCGTACAACATCGCTCAGGACGAGCGAGTCAGCCATACTGAGTTTCTTTCTATCCTTGCCGGGATCATGGGTACGGAAGCGCAAAGCATCAGCGCCAAGCGCAGCGATTTGATCGTCAGTGGCTTCATGCCCGATTGCTCGCCATTCAGCGAACGATGGATGAGCGACCTGGACAATAGCCGAAGCAAAGCGGAACTCGGCATCAGTTATAGCGCGCTGCCTGATTACCTGGCGGAGATCGTCGACTACTTCAATGCAAACCCAATCGCGCCGCCGCTGACCTACCGTCGGCGACAGGCTGAACTGAATTATGCCGAGAGGCTGGCCGCGACGCCTCGCGCTTGAGGCCATTCCGTCAGCGACGCTCGCGTCAGCCGCCACCATTGGTGCAGAAATCCATTTCGCGCTGGCAAATTGCCCCTTACTATACGTCTGTGTGAATCTGTTTGCATCGTGTAACGCTTTCGTTAGCATTGAAGCGTACGATAATGCGCATACGAGATGAAATGGAGCGCAAATGAAAGCAATGATTCGATTGATAGTGCTGCTGCTTGTCGGCGCGCTAGCCCTTAGCGGTTGCTCGGCGCTGCGGTCTATGTTAGTGGGCGATTCAGGTTCAACCGAGCCGTCGTCGCCGGAGGTGGTCGCCGAGCCGAGCGTGCCCCGCTTTACTTTCTATGAGTCCTGGGCATCGTGGTGACCGACCTGTCGCCGCAATCAACCTACCGTGAGTGGGTTGCAAGAAACGTACACGGGTCGGATTGAGTTTGTCGTTCTCGATGTCGATAACTCCGCGCATGACGCCAAGCGAGCCGAGTTGGGATCGACCGCGCAAGCGCAATACTTCCTGGTCAATGCCGATGGCGCCACTGTGGGACGCTGGTTTGGCGTTCTCAATGACGCCGGCATCAGAGCCGAGCTGGATAATCTGTTGCAGAGCTAAACAACGGGAGCGGGGGCCCGGTCTCCGTTCCTGACTCCTTTCTATTATTGGGCGCTGTTGCGGGCGGCGCGCCTCATCCTCCGGCCCCCTCCCCCATAGAGAGGGAGGGGGAGCCAAACACGCAGGATGCGAGGTATTTTGCGTGGACGGTGGCGTCATCGCGCGGGTGTCTACAGTTGAATTAGAAGCCCCGCCGATTGGCGCGCCTGCTATAATCAGTTCAGACGCGAAACAGGTTGGAAATCAGGCCGCAGGAGTCGCTATTGCGCGTTCGGGCTGGTCTTGCTTTGCTCATCGTGGTGTTGTTCGCTGGCGCCTGTACATTGCGTCGCCCCGATGTCACGTTGACGCTTGCGCCAATTGAAACGGTTTCGCCCGAAGCGACCGATGTCACCGGCGTGCCGACAGCCGCTGAGACCGTAAGCATTACGCCAACGCCGACCGGATCGGTGGCTGCAACCATGACTGCGTCATCAACGGCATCGGCGACTGCGACCCCGACAGCAACAGACAGTGGCGAGCCACAGGCGACAAGCACAGCAACAGCGACGGCGACCGATACCTTAGCCGCAACCGATACCGACGAGCCGACGGCGACGGCTTCAGCGACAGCAGCCGCTACCCTAAGCGCATCCGATACGGACGAGCCGACGGCGACGAACACAGCAACAGCCACGGACACAAGCAGACCTAGGGCGACGGATGCAGCGACAGCGACCTTGACAGCTACGCATACGCCGCTGGCAGCCGACGCCGAGCGAGCAAGCGCAACGGAGCCGCCGACCGCTACCAACACCCATACGCCGACGGAGCAGCCTACGCGCTTGCCGTCTACAGCGACAGCATCGCCAAGAGCCACATCCATCCCAACTGAAGAGCCAAGCCGGCCACAGCGGGCGGAGGAGGCTGCGCCCACCTCAACGAGCGATATCATTGTGATCTCGCAGCGGTCATTTGAACCGACCTTTACTGCCTTGCCTACGGTCGACGACACTGAAGTTGCGAGGCTCTTGGCGACTCTGCCCCCGCGCCCGACAGCGCCAGCCACCTGGACGGCCGCGCCGACGGTGCAATTGCCCGATGCGGCGCTTGGTCCGACGACTGAAGCGACGCCGCTTGCTTCGCCGACGCCGAGCGACGCGACTGCACCGGCCGATGTTGGCGTACGCGAGCAGACTGCTACAGCTTCGCCCACGCGCTTCCAGCCGACGGTGGCGGTCCAGCCGGATTTAATTCAGCCGACAATCGCGTTGGTGTCCTTTGCGTCGACATTCAACGTCGATAGCGCGCCGGCCTATCAGTACAATGTGGGTCCGGCTCAGCTATTCACGTTCCAGAATATCCAGTTGGGCGATGGCGTTCGCCTTTTCCTGCCCAATCCGGTCGATAGCGCCAGTTGGATCCGAACCGATCACACCGGCCTGCTGCGCTACCGACCCATCGGCGCTTCGCAAGAGGGCGTGATGAGCACTTCGCCCTTCTTCGCGGGCTTTCGCGTGCCCAGCATCGAAGAGAACAAGAACTACGTCGTTGAATTGGATTGGTCGGCTGACGGGCGGCAATTCAGTTTTCGCATTGCGCCGCCCTCAGGCACCGACACGGCCAACGCCGGCGTCTGGTTCTGGCAGCCGCAGAACGTGACTCAGTATGATCCAACCTATCCGATCATCCGTGACTGTCCGAATGAGGGCTACCATTCATGTTCTTTTGTCCATGCCAGCAACGCGCGGCTGTGGCAAACGAGGGCGGTCTCATGGTCGCCAATTCCGGGCAGCAATACAGTATTGCTCACCGTGGAATTGCCGGAAGAAAGCCGCAATGCCCTGGCAATCGCCCAAGCGGTGCGCGAGCAATCTCAGCATCAAGCCAGCCGGGCGCCGCATTTCGTACGCTATGATTACGGCCATTGGAATTTAAACGGGCAGGGCATTATCGTCAGCGGCCGCCGCCCCGATGGCCGCATTGTTGTCGCCGAAGTAGAAAGCGATTTGTCGGGCGAGCGCGTCATACTCGACGCTAGCGCGCGGGGCCTGTGGCTGCGCGATGCCGTGCGCCGGCCCAATGGACAGATCGTCGCCTTGGGGCGTCCGGGCGCGCCGGGCGGCGGACCGGTCGCGCTCTATGATCAGTTTGGCACGCAGATTTCCGGATTCATCGGTCACGCCCCGCCGGAAGATGTTCGCTGGCTGCCCGATCGCAGCATGGTAGTCGTTTCCGTGCAGGGCCGGCAATACGCGGTACAGGTCGACGGCGGCGGCGTCAAGGATGCCACCGACCAACTGAGCGATCCGCAGTTCAGCGCTGGCGGATTCGGATTCGCATCATCGACAATTCCCGCCGGCGTTATCGAGGGCGCGGAGTATCTGCCGGGGCAGCAGTTGCGGCTTGCGCGGAACATGAACATTCGCCAGGATCCCAGCACGAATAGCCCCGTTATCGGTAGATTGGAGACCGGGGATTATGTTGCAATCCTCGCCGGCCCCTATCGTGAGAGTCGCTACGAATGGTGGAGGGTGCAAACGGCTAACTTCGTCGTCGGCTGGATCGCCGCCAAGATTGATGGCAATTCGACGGTAAGCGAATTCTAATTTGCGAACGCTATTGCGCTTCAACTGGCTCAACTCCAGTATGACAGTCGCATCTCTGCGGAAATCTTAAAGGCCTATGCAAAGCAATCCCTTAGTCAGCATCGTTATTCCGACGTACAATCGCCGGCAGTTCGTCGCCGACGCCATTGAAAGCTGCCTGGCTCAGACCTACGGCAACTGCGAGATTATCGTCGTTGACGATGGCAGCAGCGATGGCACCGAAAGCTATCTGCAAGGGCGCTACGGCGATCGCGTTCGTTATGTTTATCAGGACAATCAGGGTCCGGGCATCGCTCGCAATCGCGGCGTAGATGTGGCGGTCGGAGAGATCATTCATTTTCTCGATGCCGATGACCAGCTGCATGAACGCAAGATAGAGATTGGCTTGGAAGTTTTCCGCCGGCAACCGGATGTTTCGGTCATCTACACGCACTATCAGCAGGTGGCAGGCGACGGCTCGACGCCAGTATCGACGGGTCCATTCGAAGGATATTCCGACGAAGTCTATTGCGAGCTTTTGCGGCAGACCGGCTGCCGCATCTTGACCAGCTCCAGCATGTTCCGCAGCGCCGCCTTGCGCGCCGTTGGCGGCTTTGCCGATGATGTCAAGTTCCGCAGCGCCGAAGACTGGGATCTCTTTTTGCGTCTGGCGCTGCGCTTTCGCTTTCATGGCATTGACGAGCCGCTAGTGTACCGGCGGGTGCATAGCGGCATGATCTCTGACGACAAGCTCGCTGGCGCTTATGGGCGCTTGAAGACGATACAGAAGGCGCGTCGGCATGGCTGGGAGCGTTGCATGACGGCGGCGGAGTTCGATCAGCTGGAGGCGGCCAGACATCATGTTTATGCGCTGTATTTGTGGCGGGCGGGTGAACGTGAGGACGCACGGCGTCATTTTCTACGTGCGGCCCGCATCTACCCGCCCTTGGCCAGGCAGCGCCGCCTTTATGCTTTCTACACGCGCTATCTGCCGCCGGCGTCGCTGGATTGGACGCTGGCGCTAATTCACCGAATGCGGCGATTGACGGGGAAGGGCGCGTCTGCCGATCGCTGAATGAGTTCCACTGGCGCCAGGCGCGAATCATTTTAGACTCAATGGCGTATAATGATTGATGAGGGCTCCATATTGAGGCGGGAACGTGATGCCGACCAAGACAGACAGCTTGCGTTACGACATCAAGGAACTGATGAAATCAGGCGCGTTCAACGAAATCGTCGATCGCTGCCATGTGGAGCTGACATTGGCGCGGCGCGAGAACCGGGGCAGTGTGGAGGTGATCGCGCTGCTCGGCTTGGCTGAAGCGCAGACGTCGCTCGGTCATTTTGGCTTCGCCCGTGATTATGTCGGGCAGGCTCTGGAGCGAGCGGAGGATATCCGCTCAGTCAGCCTGACGGTTGATGCGTTGCATGTACGGGCTCGAGTCGCGCGGGAAGGCTTTTTCCAGACTACGGAAGCCCATGAAGATTATCGCCGCGCGGTAGACCTCGCCTTTGAAGCGGGCGATATGCGGCGCTACGGGAAGTCGCTGCTTGGCATGGGCGAGATCGCCGCCAATCCGTCCGATTCCAACAAGCACGCCTGGCGCGTGATTGATATCGCGCGCGAAGCCAATGACGCCCAGATGGAGGCGCGGGCGATTCTCTTGCTGTCGAACGCCTTCATTCGCCAGTCAGAATACAAAAAAGCCAGCGATGGCTTGTTGGTGGCGCTTCGCAAGGCGCAGTCGACCCATGATCGCCTGCTCGAGAGCCTCATTATCGGCCAGCAGGGCATGGTTCTGGCGCAAGACAGCGATACATTTCAGCGCGGTATCGAGCAGCAGCTAACCGCCCTGGAAGTGGCGCGCGGCATGGAGGCGATATTTCATGAATTCATGCGCCTCTACTCCCTGGCGATCACGATGCTGGCGGCAAATGACTTCGACGATGCCCGCAATTATTTCGACCAGATGCTGGCGCTGTCACAAGATGTCGAGCACAAGCCATACGAAATGTATACGCTGGGCATGCTCGGGCAGTGGCATGAGCTTAGAGGAAAGCTCGATATCGCCACCGCCTATTTTGGACGAGCGGTAGATGCGGCGCGTGAAGTCGCCAATCCAGCCTATGAAGCGCGTTATCTCTTTGCGCTGGGGTCAGTCTATCAGTCGCGCTGGGACTTTGAAGGCGCGCGCCGACAATTCGCTCAAGCGCGCGCGATTTACCGATCGCTCGATGACGGCCGCAACGCCACCCGCGTCAGCGCGTCCATTTTTTACAGCTATATCCTGGCTTTCGCCTCGCGAATTATGAAGCTGGTGGGAATCCAGCCGAAAGGCGACTAAGGGCTTTCGTCAGAGCTCTAGCTTGCCCTGGGACCAGAGGCGCGTCAGTGTAATTGAGGGATAGAAAACGAGCGGCGGGAGATTGCCGCGCGCGAAAAAGCCGACAGCCGCGGCGTCATCGCCAGCCTGTAGTTCGCCATCCAGGACTTTAGCGCTATAAGCAATAACAATGTCGGCCAAGCCGTGATCGCGCTTGGGGAAGACGGCAAGCAGCTTGTCGATACGCACTTGAAGATGCGTTTCTTCCAGTGTTTCGCGCCGCGCCGCCGCTTCCGGCGCTTCGTCGTAATCGACGAACCCGGCCGGCAGCGCCCATTTTCCTTTTCCCGGATCGACTGCCCGCCGGATCAGCAGGACGCGTTCATCGAGTTCAATGAAGACCACCACAGCGACTTTAGGATCGAAGTAGACCGGCATGTCGCAGCGCGAACAAAAGGGTCTTATCCGTCCCGATACCATTTCGCTTTGCAGCAATCCGCCGCAGATAGCGCAGTAATTCGCGATTCGCGTCATCTAGGCTCCAGCGCCAATGGCAATGCCATTGACAATCGGCGAGAGCCAAAATACACTACCACAGGGTGCGCCGGAGTGGCGGAATTGGCAGACGCGCACGACTCAAACTCGTGTACCTTCGGGTGTGTGGGTTCGACTCCCACCTCCGGCACCTCCCTCTCCATCGAAAGTCCTCAAGCCAGAACAATCAGCGAAGGCTCCACTTGGACTCTGGTTCGTTCGCTATCATGTTTTCATAACGCGCCAGTGTGAAGAGCCAGTCCGAGAGTCGATTGATATAGGGCAGCGCTTGCTCGCTAATGTCCTGGCTTTCCGCGAGTGCGACAATGAGGCGCTCGGCGCGGCGGCAGACGGCTCGCGCTAGCTGAAGCTGGGCGGCGGCTGTAGTCCCGCCAGGCAGGATGAAGTTGCTAAGCGGCGCCAAAGCTTCGCTCATTTGGTCAATCGACCGTTCTAACCATTCGACGTCCGCTTTGGAAACGCGCGTGATCCAATCGGCCTTGGCATCGAGCGGCGTCGCCAGGTCCGCCCCTAGATGGAAGAGTTGATGCTGCGCTTTTTCCAGCCAGGCGTCCACCTGCCGGCTCGGCTCTGCCGCGCGCGCCACGCCCAAGACTGAATTGAGTTCGTCGATCGTGCCGTAGGCTTCGACGCGCGCATGGTGCTTGGGTACGCGGCCGCCAGCGAACAGGGAGGTCCCGCCAGCGTCGCCCGTCCTGGTGTAGATTTTCATCGCATTCCCCTTGTCGCGGTCCGGCGTCTTGCGGTGCTTACAAACCGTCTATCGAGATTTGGCGCCAACGATGGCGAGCCTCATAGCCGTCTCGCTCGCCGTTCAAAGAGCTCCCCCAGCGCGATAGCGGCAAATACGATCCAGACCAACTCGACGGGAAAAAGGTAGCGCGGCAGCGCCAGCAGAAAGAAATGAACGGCGACTGTGTAAGCCAGGAAGGCCGTGAGCGGCGCCGCCATGACCCAAGGCCTGCGCGTCCAGACCATGCCAAGAAGGCCGAAGCCGATGCCGACATAGTGGAAGACCCAGAACATCAATTTGATGGCGAAGCCTTCAATCTGAAGCACCTGGGCAAATCCTTGAAGCGATCGATCCTCGAACAGCCAATGGCGTCCGGCGCCGACTACGCTGATATCGCCGAATGGGGTCGTCCCGTAGGGCTGCAGAATGGAATAGGCAAGTTCTTCAACGCGGAGAACCAGATAGCCTCGCGGATCCGCGCTTACAATGGCGGCAATCTTGCTGACGTAAGTTTCGGTTGCGTGATTATATTTGCAGTCGACTACGCAACCCGGGGGTGTGTTGACTTCTACGCCTTCCAGCAGCAGCCGGTCATTATGCTCCGGCGCGCCATCGTTGCGCTCCGCGCCGCGCCACAAGGCGCCCATCATCTGGTCGCTAACGATGATGAAGCGATTCCAGCTTACGAGATTGTAGACGGTCCAGGTGGACACAACCGCCGCGTACACGATGAGCAAGAGCAAAGCACGACTGCGCCAGCCGCGCAAGACTTGGCGGCGGCTCAGCAAAATGAGATGGAGAAGCAGGACGACGGGGAAGAGTGCCGACACGCCTCGCGTCAAGGTCGCCAGGCCGAAGGCGGCCGCCGACAGAGCCAGCACGCTTGCTGCGCCGATTCGCTGGCGCCGCCAGCCAGCGACAAGCCCGGCGATATACTCTACGTAGAGCCAAAGACCGAGCGCGAGGAAGAATATGTACAACGTCTCCGTGCCAATCTGCGCCGGTTCGGCGACGAAGGCGGGATGCAAGGCCAATAGCGATGCGGCGATAAGACCGGCGCGCTCCTTGCCTGCGATGATCGACGCCAGGCGAAACGCCAGATACACGGTCGCGATTGAGGCCAGGCACTGGACCAGGCGAATGGCGATGATCGCCTCGTGATCGGGCAGGAAGACCTGAAAGACGCCGACAAAAATAACGTACAAGGGCGCTGGCTTCAGATTGGAGTTATAGAAGGGGATGTCGCGGATCCAGCCGTGTTCCTTTCCGCTGAAGAAACCCGCACCATTGGCCAGATAACCGCTGCTATCGCCACCGGTGGCGCCGGTATACTGTTCCAGCGTCGGCTGCCCCAGCGCATAGGCGACGCGCAAAACAAAGCCAAGCAGCAGGATAGCCGTCAGCAGCCAAGCGCCGCGCCCCTCAATTCGTATTGACGTCAAGCCAACTCCCGTTGAGACTGCCGGAGATATAAATGAGTCAGCCGGGACTAACCCCGGAAACGATCCATAATCCCGGCTGGCCTATTAGGCTCCTTTCTACCCATATATTACAACCTGACCGGCGCTTATCCATCATCGTTTGTTCTGTTGCCTTCCTTCAATCCGACTATAATTGATCAAGAGGGAGACGGCGAATGAGAGAGACACAAGCGTACATTGAGCGGATCAAGCGAGTCAATCGAGGGTATCAGCGGCTGGAACTGGCGGTGGACCAATCGCTTTCGGCGATGTTCGCCGGGCAAGCTTTGCTTGTGCGCCGCATCGACAAGGACTATGATTCCGAACAATGGGACCCCTATCTGCGCGAGCTCTGGTTCCCGGTAGAAATCCTGGCGCGTAATATCGTCATCGTGGAGCGCCCCGCCCGCGCTCATTACCTACCGGGCCAACTGCTAAGCATTATCGGTCCGGTCGGCAGGCCATTTAAATTCCGCCAAAATCTGCGCAATATCCTGCTCATTGCCTATGATACTACGCCAGCGGCGCTGCTGCTGATGTTGCCGCCACTCTTGGCGAAGCAGGTTGGCATAACCCTGGTCCTGATGGGGTCAGCCAGGGAATACGAAGCGAGTCATTTGTCTGAGGAAGTCGAGGTCATCGAGGCGGACGACAATCTGACTTGGCCCGATATGGTGATGACCTTGGGCTGGGCTGATCAAGTATTTGTCGTGGTCGGGCAAGGAGACGAAATGGGCTATTATCGCGACGTCGCGCGGCTGATGCGCGAACGACAGGCCGACATGCCGACGAACTACGCCTTTGCTGTCGTACAGCGCGATCTGCCCTGCGGTGTCGGCGCCTGCCATGCCTGCGCGATTAACCTGCGCGGCGCGCAGAAGCTGGCATGTGTGGACGGTCCCGCTTTTGATTTGACCGACTTGCGATTGAATTAGCCCGGCAGGCTGCTGATGGCAATCGAAATTGTACGCCCGGGAAAGACCAGTTTGATCGTTTCGACGCCGGTTATGCCGGCCGCCGGGACAGTCGGCTTTGGCGACCGCTACCGCGCGCTGATCGACTTTGAAAAGCTGGGCGCCATCGTGACCAATCCGGCGACGATTGAACCCTGGAGCCCGGCCGCAGGCACGCGCGTTATCTCGCTCGATGCCGGGGTCTTGCTTCATACCGGCCTCCCCAATCCCGGGCTGGCGAAGGTCATCAGCCGGAATCGCCGTACCTGGGGGGGCATGCCGATACCAGTCATCTTGCACCTGGTCGCGTCCTCGGTAAGGCAAATGAGACGGGCAGTCGAATTAATCGACGACGTAGATGAGATTGCCGCCGTCGAACTCGGTTTGCGCGATGACATACACGAAGCCGACGCTGTCCATTTGGTGGCGGAAGCGGCGCGAATGGAAAAGCCATTGCTGGCGCGATTGCCATTCTACGAGGCTTATCAGTTGGCATTGCCAATCGCGGATGCCGGAGCGGACGCGCTGGTGTTGACGGCGCCGCCGCGCGGGACCGCTCGCGATCGACATACGGGAAGGCTCGTTAGCGGGCGGCTGTACGGTCCGCTGATCAAGCCGATGATTCTGCGCCTGGTTGGCCGGCTGCGGCGTCAGCTCCCCGCTGAGCTTCCGATCATAGCATCGGGCGGCATCCATTCGCCGCAGGACGCGCGCGACTATATCGAGGCGGGGGCGATTGCGGTGCAAGTGGATACGGCGACCTGGGCGCAGCCCAAAATGCTGGAGCGCATCGCTCGGGACTTGGGCGGCTGGATCGCCACCAGGCAACGGGATGCGCTGCCCGACGAGTGGAATCCGGACATGAGCCACACCGAGGCGATGCAGCGGCGCGTGGCGCAAGCCCGCTCGCGGCGCGATTCCAATTAGAAGCAAGGACATTTCGCAAGTCATGCCTGAGTACGATTTTCGTTGCGATTGCTGCGAGCATCGCTTCTCCCTTCGCTTCAAAACCTACGCCTCCTACGATGTGGCGGCGCTGCGCTGCCCCGAATGCGAGGCGGGCGAGCTGACGCGATTAATCACGCAAGTGGCGATTCCCAAATCCGGCCGGGACTATCGCAAACTGTCTTCAAGGGAGATGCTCTCGGTTTTGGAATCGGGCGAAACCAGGCAGGTGGATGAAATGTTCAAGCAAGTTGGCGCGGGACCGGGGGCCGGCGCTGCCGGCTCAGGCTCGCCAACGATTGATCCGGCCGATAGCGTTTGAGATTACAAGAACCAGTCGCGCAGGGCGTCGCGCGTTTCGTCGATGATGGCTTCCCAGGGGTGGTCGGGCGCGCGCGTTATCGTAAGGCGGTCGCTTTCAATAGTCAGCATCTCGATGCCGTCTACCGCCCCGAAGAGCAACTGCGCGATTGGCGAGCCGGAATCGCCCTCCTGCGGATTCAGATATCGTTCTTCCTCTACATCCGTTAGCGTCTGATTGACGTAAAGATCAGCGACATTTGGGTCGTCGCCGTATTCTACCTCCACCGTGACGTATTCAGACATCGCGCGTTCCCGCTTCAGTTGTCACGTTCCGCTGGCGGGTTGCTGCTGCGTGATGCAATGAATGTTGCCGCCGCCGAGCAAGATCTCCCTCGATTGCACGCCGATGATCTCGTGATTCGGAAACAGCTGCGCCAATTTCCGTCTCGCGTGGTCATCGTGTCGATCATGGAATTGCGGCAAGAGTATACCGCCATTGGCGATGTAAAAATTGATGTACGAGCCGGCCAGACGCTCGCCAGTCGGGCGGAAGAAAGCGCTGTCGACGACATCCAATCCCGCCGCTTCTTCTTGCGTCATGGTCATGGGATCCGGCTGGTGAATCTTGTGGATCTCGAGTGGGCGGTCCCGCGCGTCGCGCGCCGATCTTAGGGCGTCGTATGCTTCGGCGGAGCGTTCGTATTGCGGATCCGCTTTGTCGTCGGTCCAGGTCATGGCGACGACGCCCGGGCGCGCGAAGCAGCATATATTGTCGACATGGCCATCGGTCTCATCTTCGTAGACGCCGCGCGGCAGCCAGAGTATCTTCTCTATGTTGAGATAATCCGACAGAAGCTGCTCAATCTCTGCGCGCGTCAGCTCTGGATTGCGATTGGGATGCAGCAGGCATTGTTCCGTCGTGATCAAGCTGCCTTGACCGTCGACGTGAAATGAGCCGCCTTCCATGACCAGAGGCGCCTGATAACGGTCGAGCGATTCGATCTCCAGCATTTTGGCCGCGACCAGTTTGTCCTGGTCCCAGGGGAAATACATCAGCTTCTGCAGCCCGCCCCAGGCGTTGAAGTTCCAGTCGACGCCGCGCGCTTCGCCCTTGTCGTCCACGACGAAGCTGGCGCCGCAATCGCGGATCCAGGCGTCGTTGCTGGATAGCTCCAAGACGCGTACCGTCGAAGGCAGCAGCGCGCGCGCGTTTTCGTATTGATCGGAGTTGACGCCCATGGTCACCGGCTCGAAGCGGGAAATCTGCCGCGCTACTTCGACGAAGGCGCGCTGGGCCGGCTTGCCGCCGTTGCGCCAGGTATCGGGCCGCTGGGGCCAGAGCATCCAGCAGCCGACGTGCGCTTCCCACTCGGCTGGCATGCGGAATCCGTCCGCTTTGGGTGTTGAATCGATCAGGCGCGACAAAGCATTGGCTCCCACGGGTCATGGCGCAAGGATGATATTATGCCCCCCTCCGCCGCGCAACGGCAGGTCGAATCTACCGGCGCTACAGAAAACTTGGCTCGTTCATAGTACAATACTTGCTCTGACCAAGAAGACGGACGGCGAAAGAGCCGGATGCAGTTGCGCCAGATCTCGCCAGTTGACGGACGCTATGCCGACAAACTTGCGCCTTTGCGAGACTTTCTCTCGGAATGGGCGCTGATGCGCTACCGCGTGCTGGTGGAAGCGCGCTGGCTCATGGCAATGGCGGAGGAAGCGGCGATTACCCATTTGCGACCATTCAGCGCGGACGAGAAGGCCATCCTGAATGCGCTGTCACACGAGTTTGATGATGAAGCGGCGCAGCGCGTCAAAGACCTTGAAGCCGTCACCCAACACGATGTCAAGGCTGTGGAGTATTACATCAAGGAGTGCCTTGGAGAGACCAGCCTGCGCGAAGTGGCCGAGTCCGTGCATTTCGCCTGCACCTCCGATGACATTAATAATCTGGCATACGCGATGATGTTTCGCGATGCCATCCGCGCTGTTTGGCGGCCGCGGGCGCGCGCGCTGATTGACCGTCTGGATGAACTGGCGCATGCTAACGCGAATGTCCCGCTGCTGGCGAGGACACATGGACAGCCAGCCAGCCCCACCACCATGGGTAAGGAAGTCGCCGTATTCGCCCATCGGCTTCGACGTCAATGTAAGGCTATTGAATCGCAAGAGTTTCTCGGCAAATTCAACGGCGCGGTCGGCGCGTTCAACGCCCATCATGTCGCCTATCCCGAGCTGGATTGGTTTGGATTGTCCCGGCGATTTGTCGAGGGCCTGGGCCTGACCTACAATCCGCTGACGACGCAGACCGAACCACACGATTATCTGGCCGAGCTGGCGCACAGTCTTATGCGTTTCAACACCGTTCTGCTCGACTTCTGCCGCGACATGTGGACGTATATTTCGCTTGGTTATTTTCGACAGAAGGTCAAGCCTGGCGAGGTCGGGTCCTCGACCATGCCGCACAAAGTGAATCCGATAGATTTCGAAAACGCGGAAGCCAATCTGGGAATCAGCAGCGCGACATTTGCCCACTTGGCTGACAAGCTGCCCTTGTCTCGGCTGCAGCGCGATTTGAGTGATTCGTCGGCATTGCGAAATTTCGGCGTCGCCATCGCCCACAGCTATTTGGCGCTGCTCTCCACTGAGCGCGGCTTATCCAGAATCCAAGTCGATCGGGCGGCCTTGCTCGCTGACCTGGACGGGGCTTGGGAGGTGCTGGCGGAGGCCATTCAAACCGTCATGCGCAAGCATCATTTGCCCGGCGCCTACGAACGTTTGAAGGCGCTGACCCGTGGCGCTCGCGTCACCCGCGAAGACTTGCGCGCATTCATCGACGCGCTGGCGATACCGGAAGCGGATAAAGCCATGCTAAAGCAGCTTAAGCCCATGAGCTACATCGGCCTGGCCGAGGAATTGGCGCTGATGAATTTCGAAAGCGAACAGGCTGCGGAAGTGACTGATGGCTCCGGCTTGACGATGTAGCCGGGGAAGGAAAGGAGCGTAGCTCAATGTTTCAACCCTTTGGCCGTCAAGAGACGGTACGGCTGACGATGGGGCAGGCGCTGATCAAATTCCTGCAAGCGCAATACACCGAATATGACGGCGAAGTTCAGCGCTTCATCCCCGCTATTTGGGGCATCTTCGGCCACGGCAACGTCAGCGGCTTGAGCCAGGCGCTGTGGGAATACGGCGACGATCTGCCCTATTATCAGCCGACCAACGAACAGTCGATGGTGCACGCCGCCTCCGCCTTTGCGCGCACCCGCCTGCGCACGCAGACATTCGCCTGTACGACATCAATCGGACCGGGCGCGACCAATATGATCACGGGCGCGGCGACCGCGCATATCAACCGCTTGCCCGTGCTCCTGCTGCCTTCCGATTATTATGCGACCCGCTTTCAGGGTCAGGTCTTGCAAGATATCGAGCATCCGGTGTCGCTTGATATGAGCGTGACCGACTGCTTTCGCGTCGTGAGCCAGTTCTTCGACCGCATTACCCGGCCCGAGCAAATCCTCTATGCCGCTCCGGAAGCGATGCGGGTGATGACCGATCCGGTGGATGCCGGACCGGCGACGATCGCCCTGCCGCAAGACATTCAGAGCGTTGCCTTCGACTGCCCAACCAACTTCTTCCGTAAGAAGATCTGGCGGATTGAGCGGCGCCAACCTGACGCGCGGCGGATTGACGAAGCGATTGCCTTGCTGAAAGATGCCGAGCGCCCCTATATCCTGGCTGGCGGTGGCGCGCATTATTCGAAAGCCTGGGCAGAATTGCGCGAATTTTCCGACGCCTTCGGCATTCCAGTCGGCGAAACGCACTCCGGGCGGGGCGCGCTGCAGGAAGAATCGCCGCTGCTGATCGGTGGCAGCGGGCATACCGGCACGCCGCTTTCGGGCAAATACGCCGCCGATGCCGATCTGGTCTTCCTCATCGGCACGCGCCTGGCCGATTTTGCCACCGGCTCCTACTCAGCCTGGCAGCACCCCGATGTCAAGTTTGTCAGCATCAATGTCAGCGGCGCGCATGCCCATAAGCTGGGGGCGCTGCCGATCGTGGCTGACGCGCGTGAGACATTGCGCGCGCTCATCGCAGCGGGCCGGGCGGCCGGCATCAAGCCCAATGCCGGTTACGTCGAGTCGGTCGCCGTCGATCGGCAGGGCTGGCTGCAGCAGAAGCGCGATTCCGTTTATGTACAATATCCGGACGAGCGGATGAGCCAGGCGCAGGTGATCGGCGTTCTGAACGACTTAATGGAGAGCGGCGATACGCTGGTCTGCGCCGCCGGAACGGCGCCCGGCGATTTGCACCAGCTGTTTGAAGCGACGGCTGGTCGCATTCTGCATCTCGAATTCGGCAACTCCTGCATGGGCTATGACATCCCGGGCGCGATCGGCGTTCGTCTGGCGCGCCCGAATGCCGAAGCTGAGGTCTACGTCTTTCTGGGCGATGGCAACTATCTCTTGCATCCAATGGAGTTGAAGACAGCCGTGCAAGAAAACGTCAAACTCACGGTGATTTTGCTGCAAAATGACGGCTTTCAGTCCATTCACGGTCATCAGAAGGTGCTCGTCGGGCATAGCCTGGGCAATGAATTCCGCGTACGCAATTCAGAAACCGGCAAGCTGGATGATGGCGACTTTGTCGAAATCGATTACGCCAGGAACGCGGAGAGCCTCGGCTTGCGCGCCTGGAATGTGATCGACGAAGATCAACTCAAGACCGCGCTGGAAGAGGCGCGCCTGGAGCGGCGTTCCTGCATGATTGTGGCGCAAATTGAGCGTTACAGCCGCTTGCCGCGCTCAGGCATCTGGTGGGATGTCTTCGGCGCCGAAGTCACAGACGACGAAGACACGAAAAAACTCGTCGATGAGCGCGAAGAAGGGCGGGCGGGTCAACGCTTCTACTGGTAAGCTGGCGCGGGAAAGGAAATCGTTCATGCAGAATGGGCGTTCGGATAAACCATACGACATCATTGTATTTGGCGATACCTGCGTCGACTTGATCTTGCGCGATGACAATGTTGTGCCGCAATTTGGTCAGGTCGAAAAGACAGTCGCCGGTTATGACCTGGTGATGGGCGGCTCCTGCTGCATCTTTGCGGCGCAAGCGGCCAAGCTGGGCATGCGCGTCGCCATTCTTGGCCGCGTCGGCGCCGATTACTTTGGCAAGCTGATTGTGGACACGCTGGCGGAGGCGGGCGTCGATACGCGCTATATCGATGTGGACGAAGATCTTCGGACCGGAATCACCGTCCATCTGGTTCAGGGCGACGATCGCGCCATGTTAACCCATTTGGGCTCGCTGAATACGCTGAAGGCCGACGATGTTACCGACGAAATCCTGGCTTCGGCGCGGCACTTGCATTATGGCAGTTTGTATTTGCATACGGGCTTGCTGCCGCGTTGGATCGAAATCTTGGGGCGGGCGAAACATCTCGGTTTGACTGTGTCCCTGGATACAAATTGGGATCCGGACGAGCGCTGGGATCACGACCTAGAACGCGCCTACCGCTACATTGACGTGCTGCTGCCCAATGAGCAGGAGGCGATGTATCTGAGCGGGAAGTTTTCTTATGGCGAGGCGATCTCGGATCTGCGGAAGCGCGTTCCCCTGCTGGTGGTCAAGCGCGATATCGCCGGCGCGGTCGCCTGGCAGGGAGATCAGGAATTTGCTCAGTCGGTCTTTGAAGCAAATGAGGGCGGCGACGGGATCGGCGCGGGCGACAGCTTTGACGCTGGATTTCTGGCGGGCTGGTTGAATAACTTGCCGTTAGCCAGTTGCCTGTCAATTGCCTGCGAGTGTGGTCGGGGCGTCGCGGGCGGAGTGGGCGGCGTCGCCGGGCAGCCGCGACAATCCGACATCAGTTCCCGTCAGCTTGCGCTCTTCGGCTGACCAGTCTCCGCGTCAAGCTGTCTTCTCATCATCGGCGGGGGGCAGCCCCTCGCCATTATAGCCGCGGCCGACGCCTCGATATTCGAAACCGAGGGTTCTCAACTCATCGGGATTGTACATGTTGCGACCGTCGATCAAGATTGGGCGCTTCATGGAATGGCGTATCCGCCGCATATCGAGCTGCTTAAACTCGTTCCATGGCGTCAAGACCAGCAATGCTTCGGCATCTTTGGCGGCGCTGTATGAGTTGTCGCAAGGGATGAGCGCGGGCACCTCGGCGCAGGCGTTATCCATGGCGACCGGGTCGTAGGCTTTGACGGTGGCCCCTTGGTTCAGCAGCGACCGCGCCACCGTTAGCGCCGGCGACTCACGGGTGTCGTCGGTATTCTGCTTGAATGCCAATCCCAGCATCGCGACCGTCTTGCCGTTGAGGCTGCCGCCCAGCATTTCGCGCGCCTTCAGCGTGATTTGCCGCCGTTGAAAGGCGTTGATTTCCATGACGGCGTTGAGCAGTTGCGGATGCATCCCATGCGTCTGCGCCATATTGGCCAGCGCCTTGACATCTTTGGGAAAGCAGGAGCCGCCAAAGCCCACGCCCGCTTGCAGAAAATGCGGACCGATGCGCTTGTCGAAGCCCATACCGCGCGCGACTTCTTCCACATCGGCGCCCAGCCGCTCGCAGATGATGCTAATTTCATTGATGAAGCTGATGCGCGTGGCCAAAAACGCGTTGGAGGCGTACTTGATCATCTCGGCTGTGCGAATATCGGTGATGACGATCGGGGCATCCAGCGGCGCGTAAAGCTCGGCCACCGTTTGGGCGGCCGCCGGATCGCTGGAGCCCAGCACGGTGCGGTCGGGCTGCATGAAATCGGCCAAGGCGGAGCCCTCGCGCAAGAATTCCGGGCAGGAGACGACCGCAAAGTCGATCGGCTGCGGCTGGTTACGCTCGATGATTTCCCGGGTCCAATCGCCAGTGCCGACGGGCACCGTCGATTTGTTGATAATGACCAGCGGATGGTCCATGGTTTCAGCGATGGTCTGGGCCGCGCTGCGCACGTATTGCAGGTCGGCTTCGCCATCGACGCCCGAGGGCGTGCCGACGCAGATGAAGACAAATTCCGCCCCTTTGAGGCCCTCGCCGTAGCAAGTGGTGAATTTCATCCGGCCCGCGACCGTATTGCGCTGCACCATCTCCGCCAGCCCGGGTTCATAGATCGGCATCTTGCCATTTTGCAGCATCGTTACTTTGCGTTCGTCAATGTCGACCAGGGTGACATGATTGCCCAGATCGGCGAAGCAGGTGCCGGTCACCAAGCCAACGTAGCCGCTGCCGATCACACAGAGTTCACTCATTTCGCATTTGCCCTCTCGTTGCCCTCGGATTCACGCGGTTGTTCTCGCATGCTTGTATACACGCTCCGGCACAATCTTTCGCAACTTGAGTTTACCAGAGCGCGGCGGAAGAAATCAGGTTTCGGCTCGTCTGCCATCGTACACTAATTCTAAGAGGCGCGGCGCGCAGAACGGGGTGGAATTGCTTTTACAAAAGGGTCTCGCGCTTGCTATACTGGCAAGGCAGGATTGCGGATGGAGGCAAAGGCGAACGTGATGACGCGAGAGCTCAATTCTCAAACGGAAGCCAATCTCTACCAGGCGCACGTCAAGGATGGCGCGCCGCAGGAAATGCGCAAAGTGCCCTATCGCAATATTCGCGATCTGCTTTCACTTCACAGCAAGACATCCGGCGGCAAGACATTCCTGATCTATTACGATGCGGATGACAAGCGGCAAGCGCTCACCTATGCCGAATTCAACGCGCGGGTGCATCAGGCGGCCAACTTCATGGTTGAGGACCTCGGCCTCCGGCGCGGGGATCGCGTCGCCACCATCGCCGACAATCATATCGACACCGTCCTGATTTACTTCGCCTGCTGGGTGATTGGCGCGGCGGTCGCGCCTCAGAATGTGGCGGAAGACGATCGCCGCATCGGCTTCATCCTGCGGAATAGCGAGGCGAAGGTCTGCTTCGCGCGGACGGACTATCTCGCGCGGGCGGAAGCGATCATCAAGGGAGCGGATGGCGGCGAAGGCGCGCCCAACATCGAGACAATCGTCGAAGTGGGCGGGGCGCCCGGCGGCAAATACATCCATTTCCACGAGGCGTTGGCGAATAGGCCGACCACCTTCCTCGGCGATGATTCCGGCGCCAAATCAGCCGACATGCCTCTGGGCGCTGGCAATGCCGCCAGCGCCACGCTTGATGATGAGGCGCTGTTGGTCTATACCAGCGGCACCACCGGTACGCCAAAGGGCGTGATCTTGTCGCAGTATAATCTGCTGGTGGACGCGCAGGGCATCAGCCAGTGGCAGGCGATCACCGGCAATCAGCGAATGATGTGCGTGCTGCCGATCCATCATGTGAACGGCATCGTCGTGACCATCATGATACCGCTCTATGTGGGCGGCTCGACCGTGCTCAACCGCCGCTTCAGCGCCTCTCGCTTCTGGGGACGGATCGTGCGCGAAGGCGTCAATACCGTCAGCGTCGTTCCGACTCTGCTGCAATTCCTCATCGAGCATGGGCGGGCTGAACTCGCGGCTGGAAATACAATTTTTGGCGGCGCCATCAACCGGCGGGACTTGACGGCATTTCGCCATTTTATCTGCGGCGCCGGTACCCTGTCAGTCAAGCTGGCGCAGGAATTCTGCGAGATGTTCGGCTTTACGCTGCTGCACGGCTATGGCTTAAGCGAATCGACTTGTTATTCCTGCTTCTTGCCCATCAGTCTGTCTTGGGAGGCGAATCAGAGTTGGCTCTTGGATCACGGTTATCCGAGCATTGGCTGCCCGCTTGAGCCGAACGAGATGGCGATTTTCGCCGCGGACGGCAGCGGAAAGCAGCTGGGCGAAGGCGAACGGGGCGAGATCTGCATCCGCGGGCATAACGTGATGCAGGGGTATTTCCGGCGGCCTGACGCCAATGCCGAGACCTTTAAGTTTCAGTGGTTTCGCAGCGGCGATGAAGGCTACTTCCTGCGAGACGAGACGGGCCGGCAGTTCTTCTTTATCACCGGGCGCATCAAAGAACTGATCAACCGCGGCGGCGTCAAGTTCAGCCCCTTTGATATTGAGGAGGTTCTTCTGGACATTGATGGCGTCAAGGTCGGCTTGGCGATTGGCTTCCCGAATGACTATTACGGCGAAGAAGTCGGCGCTTATGTGGTCTTGGACGACGGCGCGCAACTCGAAGAAGAGACGATACTGGCGCGCTGCCGTGAGGCTTTGACCTTTGAAAAGTCGCCCAAGGCGGTTGTCTTCGGCGAGGAGATTCCGGTGACGTCAACCGGGAAGTACCAGCGGCTCAAGCTGCAGGGGCTCTTCTCCCAATGGGAAGGGGCGCAATTCCGCCGCTAGCTTCGCATCGCAGCCCGCGCGCGGCTCAATTCGGGCAGTACCAGCAAGCTGATCAACCCATTGAGCACGACGATAACGGTGCTGCCTTCATGCCCCAAGACTCCCAGGGGCAGTGGCAAGTCCACCAGGAATACGCCGGCGACTAGCAGCGCGATTACGGCGATGGAGAAGGCAATATTCTGCCAAACCACCTGCCGAGCGCGCTGGCTCAAGCACAGGGCGTCGACCAAGCGCTCCAGCTTGTCCCCCATCAGCACCATATCCGCTGTTTCCAGCGCGACATCGGCGCCGACGCCGCCCATAGCGATGCCGATGTCGGCGACTGCCAGCGCCGGCGCATCGTTGATGCCATCACCAACCATGGCGACGGCTCCAAATTCGCGCTGCAGTTGCTCAATCGCTTTCGCTTTTTCCTCCGGTAAGAGCTCGGCGTACACCCGATCGACGTCCGTTTGCCTCGCGATTGAGTGGGCAGCGCGCGCATTGTCGCCAGTCAGCACGGCCACGGCGATGCCACGACGCTTCAGTTGATCCACCAGCGCGCGCGCTTCGACGCGGCTCACATCGGCAAAGGCGATCAGACCAAGCCACTGTTCGTCGCGCAGCACAGCCACTACGGTCTTACCCTGCTCTTCAAGCTGTGTTTGCCTCCACTTCAAAGCCGGCGGCATCGCTGAGCCGACTTGAATCCTGGACGCGCGCCCAACACGGATTTCGCTTCCGCCAAGCTTTGCGAGGACGCCCCGCCCGGGAATCGCTTCGAATTCATCCGGCGGCGCGAATTGCACCGACTTGGCGCGCGCGTAAACGACGACCGCTTTGGCCAGCGGATGCTCCGATCTTGCTTCGGCGGAAGCGGCCGTAAGGATCACATCGGGCTCTGAATACGGCGCAACGGCAATCACATCGGTGACCCGCGGCTGCCCGTAGGTGAGCGTGCCCGTTTTGTCGAAAGCGACCGCCTTAATGCCCGCGAGCTGCTCCAGCCCGCCGCTGCCTTTGAACAAGATGCCGCCGCGCGCCGCTGAAGCAATCGCTGAAATGAAGGCTGACGGGACGCTGATGATCAGGGCGCAGGGAGAAGCCACTGTCATCAGCACCATCGCGCGGTAAAAGTTCTGCTGAAAATCGCTGAGGCCCAGCGCCGGCGGAATGATGACGATGAGAAGGACGCCGACAATGATGAGCTTCGCGTAAATTTGCTCGAAGCGTTCGAGGAAGCGTTGGGTGGGCGCTTGGCTCTCTTGCGCGTCCTCCACCAATTTGATGATGCGCGACAGGGTCGTATTTTCGGCTGCGCGTGTTGCGCGGACGTCAAGAATGCCGTGCTTGTTCAACGTGCCGGCAAAGACGCCGTCGCCGGCCGATTTGTCGACCGGAATGGATTCGCCGGTGATTGGGCTTTCATCGATAGCGGAATCGCCCGTCATGACCTCGCCATCCACCGGGATGCGCTCGCCGGGCTCGATGAGAATGGTGTCGCCGATGTGGATATCGCTGATGTTGACTTGCGTGACGCGGTCGCCGCGCTTGACTTTGGCGGTTTCGGGATAGTGCGCGAAGAGCCCGCTGATCGCGCGGCGGCTGCGACCAATCGCATAGTCCTGCAGCGTATTGCTGAGCGAGAACAGGAAAAGCAGAACCGCGCCTTCATGCCACTGGTCGATAAATGCCGCGCCCAGAGCCGCCAATACCATGAGCAGATCGACATCAATCTTGCCAGCGAGCAGGCTGTCCAGGGCGGACTTGGCGCCGTAGAATCCGCCAGCGGCGTAAGCCAGGACATTCAATGACAGCGTTACCGTGTTTGGAAGACCGACGTGCTCAGCGAGCAGGGAGCCGATGAGCGCAAAGAGCGTGAGCGCCACGAGACGAGGCGCCAGCCACTTCTCACTGTGCCATTGGAACGGGGCTTCCGCGGCGAAGGCTTGATTCGGTGACCGCGTGATCTGCGAGGCCAAAAGTTTCTCCCGGTAAACAGTGATAATACCTTGGTACGACCCTAAATTTAACATGGGTTAAGAACTTTGTCAACCGATTATCAGACATGAATTTATCGCAATGGAACTTTCGCTTCGGATCCGTAGGATATGAAGGGCTCTGGAGACAAGAGAGAGTGGCAGTGAAAGCAAAAGGACGCGCCATATTGGCACGTCCTCGGTTGGACAATGTACGATAGGAGAAGGCGCTGACTCAGACGATGTCGTCGTTCTTGGGGATCTGCTTCAGGCGTCTGGTGATGCCAAATTGGAAGGCGATGCCCATCAGTGCGATGGCGATTGCCGCCCAAGTGATGGCGACGACTTGCACGGAAACGCCCGGCATCACGTATTCCGCGAAATAGGCGACCGGGTTGGTGATGACATCGCCTGTGTACGCCGGCGTCGAAAGGACCAGGGGCAGGTCGAGCAGAATATGCAATCCGGTCATGAGCGATATGACGGTCAACACAATCTGCGTGACAGACTTGCGCGAGCGCAGTTGATTTATATCGCCGCGGCCCGTCCAGCCCAGCACGATTAGCAGCGCGCCCAAGCCCAGGCAGATGATCATCGAGATCAGGTCACCGGTTTCCGCCGGGCGGATGAAAAGCGCCAGGAAGCCGATCGTGAATGCGCCGGTGATCCCGGCGATCAGGCGAACCAAATGCGGCGCCCGATTGACCAGGAAGAACATCAATGCGCCCAGCGCTGCAGACCCGAGGTAACCGGCCGTCATCGTCAGGGCGTCGGCGCCGTCGCGAAACTCGATTCGGTACGTCCCTACCTGCGAGAGCGTGAAGCTGTCAACCGTGCCGCCCGTTATCTGCATGGCGAAGGCGGTGAGCCCGCCGTGAATGTTATTGACCAACATGCGGAAGGGGTGAGCCAATCCGGACAGCGAGTCGATGTACCAGAGGGCAAAAATGCCAACGAAGGCCAGGGCAGAAATTACGAAGTTTCTGCGCACAATCTCCCGGCGTACCTTCCGCTCTACGAACTCTCTTAACATGATCTATCTCCTTGCACTTTGGCTTTCGGTCTCTCCTTTTCGGAGTGGATTCATTTCATGGATGCATTCGAGCTGCCAATCGTCGTTCAATTCTTACCTTTGACGGCGTCGCTGATCTCGCCTCCCGCTGGCTTGAACAAACCAAAGTAAACGGCCGCGCCCAACATCAGCACGGCAACGGCGGACCAGATGAAGGCGACCACGGATCCTGGCAGCAGCGGCGTGTACTCGGCGGCGAAGGCGGCGGCGTCATTCATAATATCGCCTATACCGGCGTCGGGATTGCGTACCAGATATGACAGGTCCATCACCGCATTCAAGCCGGTCAATAAGGCCAGCGTGTTGAGGAGGAAGACGTTGATGATGCGCGGCGCCAGCCAGCCAAGCGCGACCATGGCAACGCCGAAACCGATGCCAACCAACTGCACGGTAATATTGCCGTTGGCATCGCGCTCGGAAAAGAACACGGTCAAGATGATAATCGACAAGCCCAAGAAGACGGACAGTCCGCGCGTCCATTTGGGATTGCGGCTCGTCAGAAAAAACAGCAGCGAACCGAAGAGCGCCGCGCCCAGATATCCGGCCGGCAAGATCAATGCCGGGTAGCCGCCGGCGGTTCGCGCCAATCCTGACCCATTGGGCGAAATGGTGAATCCGATGACTTCGCCACCAGTAATCAGCGCCGCCAGCGAATGCCCGGCCTCGTGGACAAAGGTGACAAAGAGACGAACGGGCCATAGCAAGGGCGCCAGGGATGCCGTCAAGAAATCTGCGTTGGCAGCGGCGCCGGCTTGCCCCGGTCTGTCGCCAATATTCCAAAGGAAGAGGGCAAAGATCAGCGCCAGAAGCGACACGAAGAAAGCCTGCCGCCTTATGACCGCCTCGGCGTCGCTCGGCATCGTGCTGGCGTGCTGCTTGATGTTGCGCCACAGGAAGAAAATAGAAATGAGGGCGAATGGCAGCCCGGTCGCCAGGAAGAAGATCGGCAGCGGCAGCTGCCCCAAAGCATCCAATTGAATCTCGCTGCCCAGCGATTGGATTTCGCTCGACAGTTCGCTGCCGAGATTGCCGCCGTCGAATTGCTCGGATGTCAGGTAGGACCCCAATCCAATCCAAGCGATGCTCGCCAGCAGCAGCAGTACCCAGATCATGCGCGTTCGTCTATGCACTGGCATTCCCTCGAATTCTCACGTCTGCGAACCTGGATTATAACGTATCCGCTACCGTGAGATACCGCGTATCCGCATCACTACCCACCTCTTATTATACGGAAATCGGGTCGGGTTCGGTTTTACATTCGTAAAATCTTTGTAATATGATTCAAGTAGCGCTTCGGTTTTCGAAGTTGACTATATGTCGCCGCCGGTGATGACAGGTAGCTTTTGCAATCGAAGGCCGTGTCGGCGATGCCAATTTGAGACCATAGACGAATGAGGTGAGAATATGCGGACTGCGCCGGATCTGCGCGACTTCAACCCTTCAGAAAACCTGGCAAGCGCGGAGACTATGCCCGCTCGCTGGTATATCGAACCCGAGTTCCTGACATTGGAAGCGGAGAAGATTTTCTACAAGACCTGGCAGCCGGTCGGTCGGCGAGAGGACGTCGCGCGAGCCGGTGACTTTTTCAGCTGCGAAGTCCTGGACCAGCCGCTGGTGGTCGTGCGCAATCGCGCCGGTGAATTGCGCGCATTCTACAATGTTTGCCCACATCGGGCGGCGGTTGTCGCGCAGGGACGCGGAAATCGCCAAAGCTTGCAATGCAAATATCATGGCTGGACCTACGACCTCGACGGGAAGCTGCTGCGCGCGCCCGAGTTCGAAGGCGTCGAGAATTGGGATGCGAATACGGTATGTTTGCAGCCGGTGCTTGTGGCCGCCTGGGGTCCCTGGATATTTGTCAATCTCGACCCGGCGGCACAGCCGATGTCCACCACTTACGGCGTCATCGAGGGCGAGATTGCCGCGGCTGGTTTCAACCTGGACGCGATGCGCCTGGTCGAACGCCGCGATTACCTGATCGAGTGCAATTGGAAAGTTTACGTTGACAATTATCTCGAGGGCTACCACCTGCCCATCGCTCATCCGGGCCTATTTCGCGAATTGGATTATGACCAATATCGCGTGGAGACACGCCGCTATCATTCGAAGCAGCACGCGCCCATACGCGACGCGGCGGCCGGCGACCTTCGCGACCGGCGTTATGTGCGCAGCGGCAAAGCGGAAGAGGACGCGCTCTATTATTGGGTCTTTCCCAATGTGATGCTGAATGTCTACCTCGACAATACTTCAATTAACATCATCATCCCCCTTGGGCATGACAAGACGCTGACGGTGTTTGAGTGGTACTTTGAAGCGCCGGGAACGGGTGAGGGCTGGGAGAGCATGCAGCAGATCATCGCCTTCAGCGACGAAATACAGCGCGAAGACATCGAATTATGCGAATGGGTCCAGCGGGGATTGCGATCGAAAGCCTACAATCGCGGGCGTTTTTCCGTCTTGCGTGAAAACGGCGTGCACCACTTTCAGTCACTGGTGCATGAGTTTCTCGCGCGGGCTTGAGCGCCGTCATTGGACCGCTCGCCCATGGAGCCAAAGGCAATGGCTGGCGAGGCGCCTAGCGCCAGCAGCCCGATTGTTCCCCAGGCGGCGTAACTGATGACGTTGATCCCGTGCAGCAGAAAGCCAAGCGCAATGGCGTCAGCGTCACTCATGCCGACCAGTTGTCCGGTCACTACAATGGCGACCTCAAAGGGGCCGAGCGCGGCAATGCTGACCGGCATGGCGATGCTGATCGCGGTCAAGGCAATGCCAAGTGGCACGCTGATGGCGTAATTCACTTCTATTCCAAGCGCCAGGTGCGAGAAATACAGGGCGGCGAGTGGGGCGGACCAAGCGAGCAGTGTCCATAGGGCCGTCAACAGCAGCGTACGCATGTCTGTGAGCGGCTGCAAGCCATCAAGGAGATGACTGAGCATAGTTTTCATGGGAAGGCGTTGCAGTGGCTTGAAGGCGCGCAGCAGTCTGTTCATAAGACGCTGCGCCGTAGCGGGCGCGAAGGCGAAACTGAGCAGGATCAGAAAGCCAACCAGGGCGAGCAAGCCGAATAACGACGCTTGGTCGGTGAGATCGGCGGGAGCTGCCGGCATCCGGCTCACCGTGACGGCGATTAACAGAACCAACATCAGTACATCAATCAAGCGCTCCACAATGATGCTGGTTCCCGATGTGACCAGGGGTACGCCACGCCTGGTGGCCAAGACGCCGCGAGCGACCTCGCCCAGCCGAAAGGGCAACTGATTGCCGAGGAACATCACGTTGATCATGTGGAAGGATTCCAGCACGGAAATGCGACGGTTCAGCAAGATCCACCAGCGGACTCCGCGCGTTAACAAAGACAGCGCGACGGCGAAGACGGATAGCAGCAAATAGACCGGATCCGTTCTGCTCAAGCTGTTGAGGACTTCGCTAAAGGGCACCGCCCGCAGAATCAAGGCGAGCGAAGCCACGCTTACGGCGATGCTGGCGGCAAAGAAAAGAATTCGTTTGACGTTCATTAATGTACCGAACCAAGGCTGGCCAAATTCAATGAGTCGGACAGTGCGCAACAAGATCTTTTGCTCTGCCAACTCATTGTCCGGGCGATTCCACCAGTATCACTGGCTCGCCGCCAATGGCGCTGCTTCGATTGCTCTCCAAATCGGGGAAACTGTAATCCGCGGCTGGCTTGAGTGCAAGCGAATAATTGCCGTTGTCGGCGAATATCGTAGTCGTTTCGCCGTTTATGAAGCGCAGGTTGGCGAAATCACCTTGTGCCTTGAGTGTAGCAATCCGCGCGTCTCTCGTGTTATTCCACAAGACAACGATACGCTCCCCATTGGCGCGCTGGAACGCGATGATAGTCACTTCATCATCAATGCCGTTAAGGCTGACTGCTGCGAATGGCTGCCGTCCAAATATCTCTGCCAGCAGCGAAAAAGCCTGCGCAACCGGACGCGGGGTGTTGGCGTGGGGATGGTGGCTGAAACAGTGCGAGCCTCGCTGGTTTCGATAGATGCCGAAGGCGTCGCCGAAGCAGGCGCCGTTCGCGCATAGTTCGCCACTATGCGGTAAGAAATCGGTACCGGCCGGATAGTTGCCGCAATCGTCGTAAAGCTGATGATAGAATACCACCTCGACGCCCTTGGACCAGGCGAAGGCGGCGCTCATCACCAAGAAGTGCGCTTGCTGCTGCGCGGTCGCCAGTCGATTGCGCTGTTCGGGGCTATAAGCCCAAACGGGACCGGGATAATCGTCCCAAACAGACACACCGGTTTCGTTCACCCAAACCGGGCGCGTGATCTTATAAGCTTTCAAAGTGTCCTCGACTACTTTCGCCAGCCAGCCGCTGCGCCAGGGATCATCGTAGCTGTGCAAGGCGACCACATCAAAGAACCAGTTGAAGTGATCGCGCAGCGGATCGATTTGAATCAGACGCAGCACCCGCGAAAGGAAGCTCTGATCATTGGCGTAAAGCAAGCCTCCAAATAAGACTTTCGCGTCGGGATCGACTGTTTTGATGATGATCGCCGCCACCTTCAACAAGCGGGCATAAGCCTCGCTGCCGGCGTTCCAGAATTGCGGTACATCGGGCTCATTCCAGACCTCCCAGGCGCGAATGCCAGCGTCAGCGCCGAAATCGTTATTCTGTGCCAGGACACCGCCGGGCATGTAGCGCATGACGGCGTAATGCACGAATTGCGCCCAGGGATTGTTCAAATTGATCGCGACATCGGGTCCCCCGCTATCGGTGCCATCGGCGAAGATGGGCTGGAACAAATTGGAAATGCTATTCCCGGCTTGCCAGAATGCCGGTCTGCCCAGCAGAATCGCGTTGGTTCGCAGACCATGGCGGATATCGGTCGCGACCAGCTTGTCGTAAGCTAACCAATCATACTCGCCGGGCTGAGCCTCGACGCGATCCCAATACAGGGGCCAGCGGTTCCAACCGGCGCCCAGAATCAAAGCATTGCGATAGCGTTCCGCTCCCATATTGTTGTCGATGAAGCCGACAAACGTGATGCCGAGCCGGTCGGCGCGGATATAGTCATCGGCGTCGATTAGCCCGCCCGGCGCGGTGGTGGGCAGGGCGGGCACCTGCGCGCTAGCTGAATGACTCGCGAGGAGAGCTACTATTGCGACAAGCAGGAAAGAGAACCTGGCTGCGCGGCCAAGTCTGCGCCTCAAGATAACCGGCGCGCTCGTGGCTTTGTAGGGCGTGAAACTGCGGAAGCAATCTTCATTCGTGAATATCACATCCTTGAGAGTAGTTCAGGAAACGGATTGGCGCTATCCAAAACAGTGGGGAGGGCATTGAATTCGCCCAGGAATCCGACGACCGCAGCTGCTGACACCGTCTCCAGGCGAGCGGCGTCCCGGCTGGGTAGGGCGCGGATATCCGTGTTGATCTTGACGCGAATGCGGAAAGCCTGCGCCAGCCGCTCCAATTGACGCTGACCGATGCGAAGGCTATACTGGTTTTCAGATCTTCAAGGACGGCAGGAGGAGAGCAAAATGGGAGTCGTATCCGCTGAACTCATGGAGATTCTCCGCTGTCCGGTGGCGGTCCACTATAAGGACAAAGGTGATGATCCCGGTCGCCTGCGGTTGGTGCAGGATTGCTGGCTCGTTTGCGATGACAGCGGCTACAAGTATCCGATTCGCGAGGGCATTCCGGTGATGCTTGTCGACGAAGGCGCGAAGTGGAAGGACACGGACGAATCCGACCTTCCCGTGCCCCCGCCCACAGAATAAAACGAGCGGCGTAACGTCGCCCCTTCAGTACATGCGATTCTGCCCCGGCCTAGCTGATGGCATGCTCCAATGTCTGACGCTGAAAGCTGAGTTCGTCGCCGCTTTCATTGAGGTCGACCCAAACATGATCGCCCTCTTGGACCGCGCCTTCTAATAGTGCCAGCGCCAGCGGATCCTGCAATTCGCGCTGAATGGCGCGCTTTAGGGGCCGGGCGCCAAAGACCGGATCCCAACCCGCATCGGCCAGGTATGTTTTGGCGGCATTGCTCAACTCAATCGTAATCCGTCGGCCGGCAAGGATCTGTGTCAGCCGCTCAAGCTGAAGGTCAACGATGCGGACAATATGCGCGCGCGTGAGACTATGGAAGACGATGATGTCGTCCAGGCGGTTGAGAAACTCCGGGCGGAAATGCCGGTCCAATTCGCTCATGATCGCCTGGCGCTGTCCTTCGCGGTCAATGGCATCGCCCATCTGTTTGACCGACGCGCCCCCGACATTGCTGGTCAATATGATCACGCTGTTGCTGAAATGAACGGTGCGTCCCTGCCCATCGGTCAAGCGCCCATCATCAAAGACCTGCAAGAAGAGGTTGAAAACGTCAGGATGGGCTTTTTCGATTTCATCGAAGAGCAGGACGCAGTATGGGCGCCGGCGCACAGCTTCCGTCAGTTGACCGCCTTCTTCGTAGCCGACGTATCCCGGCGGCGCGCCGATCAAGCGAGCGATGCTATGCTTTTCGCCATATTCGCTCATGTCGATGCGTACCATCGCGCTTTCGTCATCGAAGAGGAATTGCGCCAATGAGCGAGCCATTTCCGTTTTGCCGACGCCCGTCGGACCCAGGAATAGAAAGGTCCCCAAAGGTCGATTTGGATCCTGCAGGCCGGCTCGTCCCCGGCGGACTGCGGCTGAAATCGCCTTGACCGCATCTTCCTGCCCGACAACGCGCTCATGCAGACGCGCCTCCATGTGCAGCAGCTTTTCGATTTCGCCTTCGAGCATGCGCGCAACCGGTATGCCGGTCCAGCGGCTGACGATCGTGGCGACTTCGTCCGCGTCCACTTCTTCCTTTAGCATGAGCGCCCCATTCTGGCGCATATCATCAATGGTCGCCTCGCGCTGGCGCAGCAGCTTTTCGAGGTCGGGCAGCGTGCCATAACGCAGGCGGGCGGCTTCTTCCAGATTGCCTCCCCGTTCGGCGCGCTCCAATTGATTGCGGACGTCGTCCATATCGGCTTTGATGCTCGATACCGCCTGAATCGCGTCTTTCTCATGCTGCCAGACAGCCAGCAGCGCCTTGAGCGCCTCTTGCGCATCAGCCAGCTCAGCATCGAGATCAGGTAGACGGCGCCTGGATGCCTCGTCCGATTCATGCGTAAGGGCGGCGCGTTCGATTTCCAACTGCATGATCTGGCGCTCGCGTTTATCGAGCTCAAGCGGCTTGCTGTCGATTTCCATCTTGAGGTGGGCGGCTGCTTCGTCGATCAAATCGATGGCTTTGTCCGGCAGCTGACGGTCGGGCAAATAGCGGTGGCTGAGCGCGGCGGCGGCGATGACCGCGCCATCCTGAATGCGAACTCCGTGATGCAGCTCGTAGCGCTCCTTGAGCCCGCGCAGGATGCTGATCGTGTCTTCGACTGTCGGTTCGTCGACATAAATCGGCTGAAAGCGCCGTTCCAGTGCGGCGTCCTTTTCGATGTGCTGCCGATATTCATCAAGCGTCGTCGCGCCGATCATGCGCAGCTCACCCCGCGCCAGCATCGGCTTGAGCATGTTGCCCGCGTCCATCGAGCCTTCGGCCCGTCCGGCGCCGACGATGTTATGCAGCTCGTCGATGAAAAGGATAATCTCACCCTCGCTGTCGGCGATTTCTTTCAGGACGGCTTGCAAGCGTTCCTCGAATTCGCCGCGGAACTTGCTGCCGGCGACCAGCGCGCCCATATCCAGCGCGATGATCGTTTTGTCCTTCATGCTATCCGGTACATCGCCGTTGACGAGGCGCTGTGCCAAGCCCTCAGCGATCGCAGTCTTGCCGACGCCGGCCTCGCCGATGAGCACCGGGTTGTTCTTCTTGCGGCGGCTGATGACGTGGATCACGCGCCGGATTTCTTCATCGCGCCCGATGACCGGATCGAGCCGACCCTGGCGCGCGTCAGCGGTCAAGTCGCGCCCGAATTTGGCGAGGCTCTCGTAGGTCGATTCCGGATCCTGGCTGCTGATGCGCTGGCTGCCGCGAATCGATTGCAGCGCCGACAAGATGTCGTCATAGGCGATTTCGCTTCGCTTCAAAATGGCGCTCATAGCTTGATCTTTAGCGAGCGCCAGGAATAGATGTTCGGTGCTGGTATAATCGTCACGCATAGACTTGGCTTCTTTTTCCGCCTGACTGAATACCTGCATCGCCAGACGCCCGATGCCAATGCCGGATGCCGGCTGACTGGCTCGCGGCAGATTGCCGAGCATGCTCGTTAGCTCCGCGTGAATGGCGGCGAGTTGGGCGCCGATCTTCTGGATGATGCGCGGGACCAAGCCTTCATCTTGCTCCAAGAGTCCGAGGAAGATGTGCACCGGCTCGATGGCGCTGTGGTGATGCTCGCCAGCGATGCTCTGCGCTTTGAGCACGGCGTTTTGCGCTTTGTTGGTGTAGTGGCTGAAATCCATAGCTCCCCCTTTGGTGGCGGTTGATACAGTTTAAGTATCCGGCAGCGATGTCAGAGGAGTGTCAGAGGAGTGTAAATGCTTTGTAATCGCCGGTCAGAGGGGGGCGGTTCACCCCACCCCCCCCTCCCCAGCCAGCTATGGAGGGGGAGCTAGACCTTGCGAACTCTAGATTAATCCAGTCTTTTGCCCTTAGCGAGACGCAAGGCATGTTGCGAGGGCGGCGGCATTGTCGCGCGTGTGTCTACAATTTACGCCGCGAGAGCTGCATTTGACGTCTAACGCGGCGCTTCTACATACGTTTATATCAGGCCTGTCCGGTACTCAGCTCTTTGTGGGGGGCAGCCGTTCTCAACCTTGGCAGGAGCGCAGGATAGATCCGCTGCCGCGCATCACGAAAGCCGAGAGGCAAGCCGGAATCAAGCCGGTTTCGCCTTTGTTGAGCCTGATGCTATCATTTTCAGCCGACGCCACATGCACCGTGCCGGCGATGCAAGTCAGCGCTTGAAAGCAGCCCTCGGTTTCGATGTTTAGCGCCTTGCCATCGAGTTCATGACGCCAGGTCCGGAAGTATTCGCCATCGACGAGCAACTCATTCTGGGGCTGGCGGACGCGCGGCAGCGACGCGAGCTCGGCTACCTGCACACCTTTCTCGATATGCAGCTCGCGCGGCTGCCCGTCCAAGCCCAGCCGGCCCCAATCATAAAGCCGGTAAGTGACATCGCTGGCTTGCTGAATCTCGTAAATCAGCAAGCCTGGTCCCAGCGCATGTATCGTGTTGGCTGGTATGTAGAGGACATCGCCGGTACATACATCGGCATAAACCAGGCGCGCTTCCAACTGATTGCGCTTAATCGCCTCCGCCATTTGTTCGCGCGTCGTTCCTGGCTGCAGCCCGATGACTAGCCGAGCGCCCGGCTCCGCATGCAGGATCACCCAGGCTTCCGTTTTGCCGCGTAGCTCGCGCTCCAGGGCGCCCGCTTGCTCGTCATTCGGATGGACTTGAATAGAAAGCCAGTCGGATGCGTCGATGAACTTGGCCAGCAGGGGAATACCGGCGGCGGGGTCGACCCCCGCGCCCAGAAGATCGGCGCCATAATCACGCGCCAGATCGCCCAGTGTTGCCCCTCGCAGCGGTCCGTTGGCGATCAGGGCCGTGTCGTGCAACTCCCAAGATTCACCGTAGGGCATCGCTGTGGGCAGGCGCTTGCCCATCATATTAGCCAAACGGCGACCGCCCCAAACCTTCACATGCAGGGCGGGCCGCAACTTTAGCGGGTATAGCTCGCTCTTTATCATGCCCTGTCTCCCAGACGCGCCAGCTTAGACTTGCTATTGCTTGCGACCATTATATGGCATTACTCGGATGTGCTATAATGACCTAGACTTGCCAGCGGTTGACCGTCGGTTCTGTTTGCGTTGCACAGCAACATGAGCCTACGAGACGTAAGCATGATTGAACGACCAAATCCACAAGACTATCTGGATGACCTTCACGCGATTGGCGTGACGAGCCTGTTTCAGCCCCATCTTACAACGCGAGACCGCGCCGCTGGTATCCGCCGGGTCCGGCAAGAGCTCGGGCGAATGCGAACCGAGCTGACCCTGCATCGGGACGCCTTTAGTGAAAACGGCGCGGATATGAGCGCGGATGAGTTGAAACGCCGCGCCGCCCCCTTGAATCTATTGTTGCTGCTCCATGAACAGCTGGTGGAAGAGGTCGGCGATTTGGAGCGAAGCCTCAGCACTGGCAAGCCGATGCCCTATAGTTTCGACTTCGGGCGCTTCATCTTTGGCGACGAAGAATCGGGCGAGTGGTTCGTAGGCGGGCAGGAGCAGTATGACGATTGGCTGCATATTCAGCAGTTCAAACGACGCCTGGATGCGCTGCGAGAGAAAGGGCAGCCGGCTCGTGAGCAATTGATCGGCCTGCGCGGCGAGTTGGAAGCTCTTAGGGCCGAGCATGAAGAAACACAGACCAGCATCGAAAGCCGCAGGAAGCGCTCCTTTGTCTTGCGTCGGCTAGGGATGCTGGTGGTCTTAATCGCCGCGAGCGGCATTGTGAGCCTCCATTATTGGAACACCCAGCGGGATTTCAGTCTGGTCGCCCTTGGGCTAACCGCCGTATGCGCCGTCTTGATCCCAATTGTCATCGCCAACTGGAAGAATCCGCGAACGCGCACCGCCCGCAGGCAGCGCAAGCTAGAAGCGCAAATACTTGAGCTGAGACAGGAAGGGGCGCAATACCGCCAGAGCTATCAGCCGCTTGAGCTGCAGATTAAGGCGCTGGAAGTCCATTACAACCGGATGATGGACAGCTGGGAGGCGGCTCGGCTGGTCAAAAATCGGTTGGATACCTTTATTGAAGAGGGACAGCCAATGCGGGAACGCGTTGAGAGTATTCGCGCTGAATTGGAGGACCTGCGACAGCAGCGGGATAAGCTGCTGCGAAAGCTGGATAGAAGGCAGAAACGGGGCGCCTTTTCCCGGCGCATGATACTTCACCTCATGCTGGTATTGGCGAGCGGGGCGCTAGGCTTTTATTTGCATTATCACGGCGAGCGCGATTACGCCTCGGTTGTGTACGGTTTGGGCGCCTTTTTCATCCTTTTGGTGCCGCTCGCGTACATTGATTGGAAAAACCGCGACGGCAAGCTGGAGTCCAGCCTGCGCAAAATCGAGACGAGGATGCTCCAATTGCAAACCGAGGGCAAGCAAGTGATGAAGCGCTATCATCCCATCGAGTTGCAGATCAAGACCTTGATCGCGCAATACAAGCGAACGCGCGCGGGCATCACCAATTCCAATGAACCGCAGGCGATAGTTTAGTTGTCAACGGGATCAAATCGATAGAGCGCGCCGCCATAATCTATGACGTACATTTCGCCCGCTTCGTCCTCGCCGAAGCTGCTGATCTCAAATCCAGCCTGAAACAGTTCGGCCGCTCTCCAAATGTATGCACTGTCGCGCCATGTCGCCCAAATGCGCCCGCTGCAAAAGTCGCCGAAGAGATAAGCTGCCTGAAGATCTGGTATCGCTTCGCCACGATAAATGTAACCGCCGGTGACAGAGCAGCCATGCGAATGCCCGTAAACAAAGAAGGGATCCACCGCATCCGGCGCGCTGCCGCCGGAGAATTGGGTGTTTCCTTCAAAGACGTTCCAGCCATAATTCTCGCCGCCTATGCTGGAAGCTGGCTCGAAATTGACTTCCTCCCATTGATTCTGTCCGACATCGGCGATGTACATATCCCCGGTCGCGCGGTCGAAGCTGAAACGCCAGGGATTGCGCCAGCCGTATGACCAGATTTCGTCGAGGCCCGACGCGTCGCTGACAAAGGGATTGTCCGGTGGAATGGCGTAGGGGCTTGCGCTGTCCACATCAATTCGCAGGATTGAGCCGAGCAGAAGCTGCCGATTTTGCCCGGCGCCAAGCGGATCATTTGCCGAACCGCCATCGCCAAGCGCGATATACAGATAGCCATCGTGCCCGAAGTCAATATGCCCGCCGTTGTGGTTGTTGTATGGCTGCGGCAACTGGAAGATGACTCGCGCGCTGGCGGCATCGGCAAAATCTGCATTGTCCAGTGAAACTTGATAGCGCGAGACAAGGGTACTGCCGTCCCTGTCCGTATAGTTGACAAAGAACCTGCCGTTCGTCGCGTACTCGGGATGAAATGCCAAGCCCAACAATCCCTGTTCGGTATACTGGCTTGTTAGCGCGACCTGTGAGATCAAATGCGAAATATCAAGGAAGGGCTGTCCAGATTTTACGCCATCGCGCAAGATCCAAATTTTGCCGCTCTGCTCGACCAGGAAGAGCCTGCCGGAAGCATCGCCAGCATGCGTGACGTATAGCGGCCTGTGAAAGCCAGCCGCGACTCTCGTGAGCGAGAAATTCTCAACTTGCGGCGCCTGATCCCGCGTTGTGACCGCGGTGACGAAATAGGGGTCAATGCGATACAGTCTTCCGCGATTGAAATCAACCAGATACGTTTCGCCCGCTTCGTCTTCACCAAAGCTGCTTATCGTCAGGTCTGTATCCATCAGCTCGATCACGCGCCGATGGTAGCCCGGATCGCGCCAGGACGCCCAGATGCGGCCACTGCAGAAATCGCCAAAGAGATAAACGCCCTGCAAGTCGGGAATCGCCTCACCGCGATAGACGTAACCGCCGGTCACCGAGCAGCCATGTTCGTGGCCATATACGAAGAATGGAGGCGAATAGTTTGGCGCTTCGCCACCGGCGAATTCTGCGTTCCCTTCATACACATTCCAGCCATAATTCCGGCCGCCGCTGCTATCGGCAGGTTCAAAGTTGACTTCTTCCCACTTTCTATCGCCGACATCGCCAATGTACATATCGTCAGTCGCTCGGTCGAAGCTAAAGCGCCAGGGATTGCGCAGCCCGTATGCCCAGATTTCGTCGCGCGCGCCTGCGTCGTTGACGAAGGGGTTATCCGCCGGAATCACGTAGGGCGAGCCACTATCCACATCTACGCGCAAAATCGATCCGTGCAGTATCTGCCGATTCTGACCCGCGCCTGCCGGGTCTTTCTCGGGCCCGCCGTCGCCAAGCGCCATGTAAAGATAGCCGTCAGAACCAAAAGCGAGATGCCCGCCATTGTGGAACTCGTGTGGCTGGCGCAAATAAAGTATGAGGTCGGCGTTTAATGCGTCGACGGTGTCCGGATTCTCCGCTGAAACGCGATATCGGGAGACTACAGTATCTCCCTTGCGGTCAGTATAATTGATGAATAGCTGTCCGTTGTTCTTGTAGTCGGGGTGAAATGCCAACCCGAGCAGACCGCGTTCGGTGTATTCGCCAGTCAAGGCAATCGGTGAAATCAACTGCGAGACGTCCAGAAAAGGCAGCGCCGACTTTACCCCCGCGCGCACGATCCAGATCTTCCCGCCTTGTTCGACCACGAAGAGCCGCCCGGAGCCGTCTCCGGCGTGTGTTACATACAGAGGGCGATCAAATTCGGTCACCACCGTAGTCAGTCTTATATTGCGTGCCGACGGGGCGTCTTCCCTCGTGATTACGACTTGCGTGTCATTCTCCTGCGCCTGCGCCCAACTTAGGGAAAGTAACAACACAATCAGGCAAGTCATTCGAATGGGTATCATTCAGGCGTCCTTTCTATCTCTTGCTTGGGCGGGCCGATTGCGCGCGAGAAATCTGCGCCAAGACCGCATAATTGTTGGCGCGTTCCGGCGCGTCAATGCGCTCGTCGCCGTGGATGTGCCGCAGGCAGCGGACCAGGTGCGCTTCAATGACGAGCTGGCCGCGCGTTCGCGACTTCAACCAGCTCTCTCCCCAGATTTCGGCGCCAACACTGATGCAGTGCAGCTCCTGTTCCGACAAGGGGGCGTCAAGGCGGGTCGGCAGCAACTCGTCTATGAGCTGCCAGCGCATGTCTTGCCATTTGCCGGCCGCGATGATGGCGCCGGCGAAGAGCGCGACATTGCGCCAGCGCGCATAATCATGGCAGAGCAGGGCGACAATGTTCTCAGGAAAAGTCCAGCCATCCGCGCTGTGGGGCCGCAAGCCGGATGGCATTCTGCATTCGTCGTAAAACTCGATCAAGGCGCTAGCCGCCAGATACTCCTGAATCGTGAGATGGGGAAAGCGGTAAAGATTGGGAGCGTCCGAAACCAGGATGCCGTTGCGCGTCGCCAGATATTCCAGTACGTCTTCAATGCCGGCGCCCAAGCCGCGCCCGAATGACTGCTGCTCAATCAATTTGTCGAGCAGACGCGCGCGGTGGACAATGGTTGGATAGCGCTGATAACTCTGCTGCTCCGAGTGCAGCTCAAAGGCGATCAGCTTCAGCGCCGCCCGCATGCGGTCCAGGTTGATATTGGCCAGCTTTTCATGCAGCTTGTCCGCCGGCGACGGGATATTCCAGCGATCGAGCAATTCCACCGTATGCTCGTACAGTTCCGCGCGCTTGTCCGGCAGCTGCTTGTAGTCTTCGTGAATCAGCGTGAGCAGCGCCAGCATCAGCGGCTGACGGGCTAGAGGCCAGAGCGCTCGATTCGCGCGTATGGCTTGGTTGAGATCGGCCGCCATCAAGGCGCCCTGCCTGGCGGCGACGGCGCGCCCGCCCAACACGCTGGGCCGGGTCTCAGCGACGTTGGCGTACCAGCGCTCAATGTAGGATTTGACCTGCTGCCAGGTGAAGGGCGCCAATTCAGCGGAGGCGAAACGCTCGGAGAGGCGCCAGCGCGAATCGTGGCGGTAGGCGTAGGTGCGACTGGTGACGATGACGCGGCAGCTGGGAAAACGATCGGCCCAATTCTCGATGATCCGCTGCAAGATGATGCGGTCATTTTCTTCATACACTTCGTCAAGGCCATCGAGAACGATCAAGCTGCCATGCGTGGGCACATCGGATTGGGTCAGGTAGGCTTCCAGGTGCGGCGCCAGATTGCCGGTCGCATTCTTCACATAATTCAAGAGCTGCTCTGATGAAGCGGCTGCCAGCGATTTCGGAAACAGATCGGGCGAACTGGCAAAGTCGCGCAAGCTGACATAGACGGGCAGGATGGGCCCATGAATCCAGGAAGCGCCCAGCATCTCCAGCCCTTTGACCTTGTCCTGCCGTTCCGCCCGCGGGTCACAGGCATAGGCGAGCGCGGTCACGATAAAGCGGCAAAGTGAGCTTTTGCCGGTCCCGGCGGCGCCCGTGATGACGATCAGCGGATTCGCCGAGATGACTTCAAATACGGACTCGCGCACATAACCCATGTCCCGCTCAATCGCCTGGTAGCGCCGGGCGTTCAGTTCTTCATCGCCGACGTTGTGAAATTGGCGTTGGTCGGTCCAGATATCCACCGGCGTATACAATTGGTGCAGCATCGCCGGCGTGTGATGCTGCGATGCCGGATGGATGGTCGTCGTCGGAATATTCCACTCGGAGCGAACCGCGGCAAGGTAAGCTTTCAGCGCCGACTTGTTGCCGTGATAGTGTTCGGCGACGATGTTGACATCTTGTCCGGCAAAGATCACATGACCGCCAGCCGAGATGCTGCCCGCCTGGACGCGCACCGCCGATGGGTAGTCGCGCTGTTCGCGCATAGCTTCCAGCAGGTTGCGCGCGAATTGAATCGCCTGCCCGCCTTGATTCGCCGAGCCGTCCAGACCGCCTGTGGCGACGATGAGCCAGTCCAGTCCGATCAGTTCGTCTGTATCCAATTTTTCTGGCACGAGCTCGAGGCGAGCCAATTCTTCCGCCGTGCGCGCGTAATTGCGATCGCGATAGATCTCGGTCATGCGTTTGCTCAGTGATTCGCAATAGCGGAATTTCTTGAGCAGACGGCGCAGCAAGGTCAGCTTGGTATTTGGGTTGGGCATGACTGGCGCAAAGACCATCATGACCAGCTTCTGATAGGGCGATTCCAGCGCCGCGCTGTCCGCCTGCCGTTTCAAATGAGCCCAGTTTGTCTGCACGAAGCTGCGCCAGGCGGCCGGCGTCGTGATCATCATTTGGCTGCTAGCGGCCCGCGTGGGCCGGGTGATTGCCTTTTCCGGGACTTGCTGAATGGGTCGATTCATTGTCTCAGTAGAACCAAGTTAGTCATGCGAAAATAACTGAAAATCTATAGCACGAGTGGGCGAGCTGCCGGCTCGCTCGTACACACTTTGCATTGTATTCAAAATTGCATTCAAATGGCGATCACTCTCATTACTTACTCGTAACTACTTCTGCTCGGCTAAAGAGTCGTATGAAGCGAAACTTAGAACCGGGCCCGCGATCGCCCGAGTATGAGATTTGCACGCGCGCGCAGGGTGGGGCGGCGCGCTTCGCGGAATAAAATCTGCGGCATGATTCGACTCAGATTTTCTTGGAGGCTCGCTGCCCCGAGATCGCCTCCTGGAAGTTGATGGCGGCTTCCCCGACGCTGGCGAGTATGGCGCCAACCAAAGGTTGGTCGAAGAGTGTCAGCGCGGCGGCGGTTAATGCGGGCGAAAAGCGCAGCAGCGATTTCGCAGCGCGCATCAGAATCCGCGGATTGGGCTTCTTGCTGGAGGATAGCTGCGCCTCTACGGTGTGCAGGTCATGCATCGCCGCCTCTCGGTTTTCGGTCGCCAGATTCTCCTTCTGGATGGTGTCCTCGACATTGCGTATGCATTGGAGCATCATGTCGAATTCCTGCGGCGTCGTTTCAACGCCGCCTACGGTCACTGTTTGGTTGGTGTGCTGGGCGACATCGCCGCCAGTCTGCACCTTCACCTGGCCGTCGCGCCCGGCGAATACTACGTGCCCGGTTACCGACAAGTGATCAATGTCAATGTTGATATCAGGTCGCAGCGACATGCTGCCATGCCCCTTGCCTTCATTCGCGCTCATCATCACGATCCCTTCATCACAACAGTCCTGGTTTTCAGTGGCGGCAAAGGCTTCAGTCTAGGTCAAGCCCACCAATCGAATGCCGATCGACGAATAGCGCACGCGCGGATCAAGATAATAGCGAAATGTCGTATGCGCCCGGTCACAAGGGCTGACAAAGCTGCCGCCAGCGACGGCGCGCCGGAAGTCTCGCCCCGTTTCGGCCGCGGCCGCGGTGTTCGAGGTCCACTCCCAAACATTTCCCGCCATGTCATATATGCCATAAGGGCTTGCGCCCATCCGATAGCGGTCCACTGGCGTGGTGGTCTTGAGGCCTGTTTCGAGCGTATTGCAGTGCTCCTCATCATATTCGTCGCCCCAGGGGAAATAACGATCATCGTCGCCCTTTGCCGCGCGCTGCCACTGGGCAATGGTCGGCAGCGTAATTTTCATGCCCAGCAGATTGCCGAGCCAATTGGAAAAAGCCACTGCTTCATACCAGTTTACGTTTTCCCGCGGTCGCGCGTCGCCGCTGAATCGAGACTTGGCTACCCCTTTGCGTAATTTGAACCAGCGCTGCGCATGCGGGGAAAAATCCCACCAGCGAGGATTGCGATAACCATCCTCGGCGTCAGCGAATATCGCGAATTGCGCATTGGTTACCGGGAACTTGCTCATCACAAAATTATCCACCTGTTCGGTAACTTCGCCGAAGTCTTCATCGGCGCCCACGATGCTGGAAATGGTGACTGTGCCATGAGGAACGTCGCACCATTGTAGCATAGGCAGGACTTCCTTGACGCCGAGCGAATCCTCATCAGAGGAGGTAATCTGACGGATGGTCGGGGCATCCACCTTGGCGGCTTGCGTTGTCGCGGCAACTGGAATCGCGTTCTGAGCGCGTGGTCTGGTCAATGCCTGGCTGCTGGCCTGAATAGCGATGGAGCGCCCTTGCTTCTGATTTGAGGCGCGGTCATTCGCTGTCGGTTGAGCCGGGTTCGCGCGGCGCGGTCCCGTTAGTGTGCGGGTCCTGCCGTCTGCTGATTCTCGAATCGGCGCGACCGGCTGGCAATGGCGCTGCAAGTCCTGTGGATCATAATCGCCGAATTCTCTTTTGAATTCCGCCAAGGCTTCGCAAGCCAATTTGCGCGTGCTTTCAAAGGCGAACAGGGCAACAATATGCTGGTATTCTCGCTGAATTTCACGCGTCTCGGTCCGATCTGCAACCGCGCTTTCGGCGATGCGCAGCAATTTGTCAAGGCTGACGAATCGCGATTGATAACCGCTCGTTTTCGCTTGTTTCAGCAACAGGATGGCATTGTCGTAGTCGCCCTTTTCCAGCGCGCTTACGGCTTCGCTGATCAGCTCAGCCGGTTTGCTGGTGGCGGCGGGGCTGCTTTCGGCCGCATCGTTGGTGACCGTTAAGGTCGGCGCGGCCCCGGCTCGCTGTCGTTCGACCAGCAGAATCGCATTCAGCAGTTGCGAGACGTTTTCCACCGTCAGGCTGTCGCGCAGGTCGACATATTGCCAGTCTTTCATATTCTCTGGCAGCACGGTGTCGCCATTGATAAGCACCGGGATGATGTCGCGCTTCAACCGCAGCGCAATCTCCAGCTCGCGGCGGCAGTAGAGCGACGCCACTGAATCCGGCGACAGCAAATAGACGAAGACTTCCGACCAGTCCAGGCGGCGGAGGATCTCTTTCCACCAGTCTTGACCGGCGTAAAGCCGCTGGTCGTACCAGACGTCGTGCGCATGCAAAGTTTCGATGATGCGGATGCAATAGGGCTTGTCGACACGGGCATAACTGACGAAGATCTTCATGGGCTCGTCCGCTTTTCCGCGAGCGAGACGGCATCAAGCAGTGCCCTGGACTCATCGGTAGCGATGCGCTGCAGCGCCGAAATGGCGAGGTCATGAATGGACTCATTTTCCCAAGATGGCTTGTTGTGATCATTGAGCAGCTGCTTCAGAATCGGCAAATCCGTCTCGTTCATTTGCGATGTTAACTGGCGCAGAGCAAACCAGCGCAAATGAACACTGCTGTCGCTCAGCGCCAGTTCCAGATGAGGGCGGGCGCCACCTGGATCCAGTTGATGGATGGCTCTTAGGGCGGCGAAGCGAACAAACTCATCGGCGTCGCGCTTGAGCGTCTCGCCAAGAGCGGGAATCGCCTCGGCTTCGCCCAGCGCTCCCAAGGCTTCAGCGGTCGCTTCGCGCACGGCTTTTCGCGAGCTCTGAAGCAGCGGCGCCAGCTTTGCCGTCAATCCAACTGCGCCGAGCTCCACCAGCGCGCGAACCACCGCCACCTGGACGATCCAACTCGGGTCATTGATGCAAGCGCTCAAAGCGGGAATCGCGCTTCGGTCGTTCAGCATCGCCAGCGCCTCGGCGCTCGCCCAGCGCACGCTCCAATTGTCGTCTTGCAAGGCGCCGCCGAGCAACTTTAGAATCTCGGGATTATTCGTGCCGCGCAAGTGTCGCGCGAATTTGCGCAAGAATTTGGCCGCCTTCTGCGTCCGACCCCAATCATCATCGCGCAGAAGGGTCAGCGTTCGAATGATCTTCTCTTCGTCACTGAATTCAAGCGAGTCATCCCCGCCCGGCGTGCTTGAGGGTTTGCCCGGAGCATAAGCTCCTCGCTCGCCATCCATCAACGATGTATCGATAAGGCTCAAAGCCTGTCGCGCAAGCTGCCCGATTGTTTTGCCTCGATAGGCCGGCAGCCGCTCGTCTGATAGAAGCTCACGCAAATAGTCCGCGGCCGGTCGATGACGCGCATAGCCGAGCAGGTCAATCGCGGCCGCCACCGTGTCTGGATTCTCGCTGTCGAGCAGGTCAATGAGCGCGCCGCAATCTAACGACGGCATCGCTTTGAGCAGCTCCATAACAGCGTCAACAATCTCAATGTCGCTATCGGCAAGGGCGGCGCTTACCGCCTTCTGCGCCGCCTCCTCGTTCTCAAAACGAGCCAGGATTTCGTAGGCAGCCAGCCGCACGCGCTTGTATTCGTCCTGTGACGCTTCCAGCAGCGGGGGCAGGGCGAGATCGGCCGGATGATCAGCCAAGCTGTACAGCGCGCCGCGCCGCTGCTCCCCATCATCGTGCCGCAACTGAGCCTGCAACGCGTCAGGCAGACCCTCGCTTGTCTCCCGCTCGGCCTGCGCTTTGATATCATCGAAGAGTGGCTGGCCGTAGAGCAGCGCCTCAATATTGCTGCCGGCGACAATGGTCGACTCGGGCGGATCGCTCAGCACGCGGCCGATGATTGGCACCAACTGCTCAATGCCCTGGCGGTTGGGCCAGTGCTTGATTGAAGCGGCAAGCCGCGCGCGCAATGCAGCCGCATTCTGCTTGCTGTGGATGGCCGTCTCGATCGTTTCAGGCAAATCGACTGAGTCTTCGGCGAGCTGCGCCAGCCCGATGGCGATGTCCTCTTCGGCTGTGTTCACGACAATATCGTAGAATTCGGGCTGGAGCGTAAGCCGCCGTGCATCGGCCAGCGCCAGTAGTCGGCTCGTCACCAAGCGTTTGCGTTCGGCGAGCGCTCTGATCACAGCAGGCCGATGCTGCGGGTGATCCTGCGACCAGCGCAGAACCCGAACCAGCAGCTCGGAATAGGCGTATTTCATCAGCGCCAAGACGACTTCATCATGATCGCTGCCTTCGCCCTCTTCAAGGCAGGACAGCAAGATAATCGCCGTCGGCAGATACTTAATCTCGCCCAGCATCCAGATTGCGTTCCGCCGAATGCGTTGATCCTGATTGGCGGACAGTTTCACCAGATAGGCGAGGGAGCGCGATAAGCCAAATGGCGTCAACTCTTGCGAAATAGCAGCGGGCGATCCGCGATCGACTTCCGAGACCAGACCGATAAAGTCCAGCGGCAGTTCAAGCGGCAGCGCGCGAATCTCCCGCCAGAGCCACAACTGCTGCGAATTGTTGAAACGGCTCAGTTGAGCAATCAACAGCTCTGCCGTCAGGTCCGCGTTCGGCAGATCAGCGATGGCGCTGCGGAACGCGCTCTGCGCCGCCGGATTCTGCGCGCAGAGTTGCGCCAGTTTCGTGATCAGCGCGTCCTGATAGCTGCTGGATAGTTCCGGATGGCGCGTCAAACAGGCCGCCGCGATAAAGGGATCAACGTCGGCGATTTGGTCAATCACCTGCAGTCGGCTCTCTTCCGCCAGGCCATCGACCAAAAGCAGCGTCAGCTTGTCCCATTTCCTGGGGATGCGCTCGCCCTCGGCGCTGAATTCCGGCCTTGTCAGATACTTGTTCAAGCCATCCCGTTTGAGCCCCTCAGCCGCCAGGTGCAATTGAAAGATCTCACAGTGAAAGCGGAGAACCTTACCGCTCTCATCCATCAAGCCAAGATCCAGCGCGCGGTCAATGATTCTCGGATCAATCGACTGGCTCAGCGCCGAGTCCCGCGCCAGGAAGCGATGATGGTCTTGCAGCATCATCGTCCAGGCGAGTTGTTGCAGCCCGGCCAGCAGTTGCCTGTTATCCAAGCCACGAGTATGGCTTGGTTCCTGTTGGCTTCGCAGGGCGATCAAGGCGGACATCGGATTCTCGTGCCATTGATTGAAGGCCAGCGCCCGGTCGGCGGTCAGCAATTCCACGCCGATGGACAAATGGTCCAAATGGCAATTGTCGAAATAGGCGCTCTTCTGCTTCAGAATCCCGCGGAAGCTGTTCTGCTGGTCGAGCGTCAGCCAGCCGCTGGCAAAAGTCTGCGCGCGTTGGGCGCTGATCCCGTTGATTTGAAGGGTCGGCAAATCTGGCGACATGACCGGCTTCAAGTCGGATACGACGACGAAACGCTGGCTCGGGCTCGCGTCAATCCAGCTTGTTAGTTCGCTGACGAGCGCCGGCTGACTGTTGGCAAAATCACGCCAATTGTCGAGTACGATCAGGGACTGATGCTGGTCCAGCCAGTGCTGCCAGTAGGTGAGCAGGCTCCATTGCGACTCTATGAACGCGCTGAGATTCCCATGACTCCCATCCCAGCGCGCCAGGTCCAGCCATATCGGCGCCGGCTCATTCTCATCACGAATGGCCGCTTGCGCTTGCTGAAGCGCCAGGAGCCGCGCGAAATAAGTTATTCCGCTGCCGGTTTCGCCGCGAATGACGAATTGCGGTTGCTCTTGTGACCAAGCCAGCAGATTCTCAATCGGGATTGAATGCCCGCCTTTTTCGCCCTTGAAGTCCCAGTCGGTCAGCATGCCCGGCTGAATCATTCGCGGTCGCAGCTCAGCCGCGCCGTCCGCGTCTGCATTGCGCAGCGAAGCCCAGGACGTCGGCATCTTCGACAGCGCCAACACAGTTTCCTGTATGAAGCCCCGAAGATAGTCGAGCCGTTCGCCGGTCTTGGCGACCGACTCCGATTGCGGAACCTGGCTCAACAGATTCTCCACGCTGAGATCGCTGGGATCGTCAAACCAGCGGCGAAAATCAATCCAGTCGTTGAAGGTGAAGTCGGCGATCATTTCGGTGGAGAAGTCACGCGGAATCACCGCGGTGACTGGAATGCCGCGCTCCTGGAAGGTCTCGAACTCAGCGCGGCAATAGGGCGACTGAAGGTAATCATCGCTGACCACAACTATGACGCCGGTCGCCCGCGACCGCGCCTCAAGGATGTTGGCGCGCCAGTCTTCGGTCAGTCCGATTTCAAAGCGATCCAGCCAGACGTTGCGATAATAGCGAATCAGCAAGTTCGACAATTGAAAGGCGTAGGCCAAATCAATGTTATGGTAGGAAAGATAAATCAAGCTCTCGTTGATGACTGAAGCCCTCGGCGCGCAGGCATTACGATGTGCTAAGAGAATTATACTCTTGGCTCGATAGGCAGATATCGAATATCGCCGTCAATCTTCTCGTTCTCATCGCAACGAAGGCTGTCCCGGTCAGGCAGCGTCGGCTAAGATTCTTGCTTGCATTCACGTAACTAAAACCAAGTTGGTCATGCGAAAACTGACAAGCTATCTTTAGAAAAGCGGGCGAGCCACCGGCTTGCCCCTACAGCCTTTCGTTGTTTTGAGGATTGCGTCCATACTGCAATCATACTCATTATTTGCTTGGAACGACTTGGATCAGGCAGCGATGTCGAAGTCGGAACTTCTGCGCGGCGCCGTATACGGCATTTCCGCTGCGAGCATCTGGGGCGGCATGTATGTCGTTTCTGATGTGACGCTCGTTTCCGTCCCTCCGTTTACTTTGCTGACGCTGCGCATTCTTCTGGCGCTGCTGGTTTTGCTCCCGCTAAACCGGGCAAGAGGGCAAGCCGTCGCTGACGGTCAGACTAAAGCAGAGATGCTGGGCATTGGCGCCGTCGGTCTGGGCATCAGCTTGGGAACGCAGTTTGTAGGCACCGACCTGTCGACGGCTTTGAATGGCGCCCTGGTCACCAGCGCGTCGCCGGCTTTTGTCGTCTTGTTCGCGATGCTATTGCTGCGGGAACGGCTGACGAGGGCGCGTCTCGCCAGCATCGTATTGTCGAGCCTCGGTGTAGTCGTGATATTGAATCCCGCCGCCGCCGACTTCAGCTCGGACAGTTTCCTCGGCAATGTCTTTCTCGCGGTCTCCGCCGTCACCTGGGGCTTGTATTCGGTCCTGGTGCGGACGGTTGCCTTGCGCCATGCGCTGCCGACGCTTACCGTGACGGTTTACGCCCTGATTGGCGGGCTGCTGCTGTCCATCCCTGCCAGCGCGATCGAATTGTCAAAGCGACCTTTAGGGGAGGTGGATGCGCCCGTCGTTTTTGGCGTGCTCTACCTTGGATTGGTCTCGACGGCGCTGGCCCTCGTGCTTTGGAATCGCGCCTTTGTTCTGGTTCCCGCGACCTTGGCTTCGCTATTCTTCTTCGCCCAGCCGCTAACAGGCGCGCTATTGGCGGTGCTGATTCTAGGGCAGGAAATGACGCTGGCGCTCTGGCTCGGCGGCGGATTGATCGCCGCGGCACTGCTGCTGTCGATCCTTCGCGCGCCACAGAATGCGCCCACTACGAAGAAAGCAAGTCCCTAGCTTCTCGCGCCATTTTCAGCAGCCGAAAGCGGCGCACATCAGCATATAGGTCCGCGATCTCCTCAAGGCTCGTCATTTGATGCGTCTGCAGAACCTGCGCATGATCGGCTTGATTTTGAAGAAGTTGAAGATCCTGCTTCACACCGGCCAGTCCGCGCAGCGCCATCGCGCAGGCATAGCCGATCCGAGCCAGTTCAGGGTCGTCCGTCCAGCCCGCCTGGCGCAGCCCTTCGACATAACCGGCGAAGACTGTCCTGTCCAGCAAATCGGCGTAGTCGGCGGAAAACCCCCGGTAGTACAAGCTAACAGCCACGAGACATACCAGCTCCTCGCCAACAGCGCCGATGGATGCGAGCGCCCAATCCAGCAGAACGACATCCTCATTGCGGTGCAGGATATTTCGGCGAAAGGCATCCGTGTGGCAAAGCGCCTGGGGGAGCTGGGCGAGGGCGTCTTGAAACAAATGGCGATCATGCCATATCGCCAATATCTCGTCTTTGGCTTCCAGTGGCAGCGCCGCGCGCGCCAGCGGGCTCTCAAGCAGCGCGTCCAGATTCACAAATGTATCTTCGAGAGCGGGCACGATGGCAGCGTGCCAGTTATGGCTAAGCCAGTCGAAGCAAGGCGCAGCCGCGCCCGTCAGCCAGGCGCCGTTAAAGCGGCCGAGGCGCAAGGCGATATCGCGAAAATCGCCCACCGTCCAATCGTCCTTGCTGTCTTCAATGTCCTCCATCCAGATCCAGCACTGGTCGCCGAAGTCTTTTAAGTCATAGATTCCTGGACTTGAGAACGTACTGTCCGGCAGCTGCTCTAGCAAGCCTGATCGGTAGACTTCATATTCGCGTTTCCAATAATAGGGAGAGGAGGTCGCTTCGCCGCCGCGCTCGTAAAGCACTTTCAAGACGAGCGAGACGGGCTCGCTTGTGGCTGCGCGCGCGGTCACGCGGTAGAGCGCGGTGCCGCCGACGGCACTGCCAAATCCACCGAGCAAGGGCGCGAGATCCCAGGAAACGACTTCCAAATCGTTGATGCCGCTGGCGATTCGAGCCAGCTCTGTCAGGTAAGACGTCGGGAGAGACGCCAGTCTCTTCCTGGCTGCGCTCTGACTAATCGCTGTCGACACAAGACCTAATCAATGCCCAGGTACGTCTTCTGCACGGTTTCATTTTGCTGCAAATTGGCGGCGGTATCGCTAATGGCGACCTCGCCGCTCTGCAATACATAGCCACGATCGGCGATTTGCAGCGCCATGTGCGCGTTCTGCTCCACCAGCAATATGGTGACGCCTTCGCTGGCGATGCGCTGTACCGTGTCAAAGACGCCGTCGACCAATACCGGCGCCAAGCCCATGGAGGGCTCGTCAAGCAGCAGCAGACGCGGTTTCGACATCAGCGCGCGCGCAATCGCCAACATCTGCTGTTCGCCGCCGCTGAGGGTGCCGGCGAACTGTTTCTTGCGTTCTTCCAGCCGGGGAAAAAGCGAATACGCGCTTTTCAAATCTTCCTTGACGTCACCGTCCCGCCGTACGTAGGCGCCCATATCGAGATTCTCTTCGACCGTGAGTTTGGCGAAGACGCCGCGTCCCTCGGGCACCATCGAGATGCCTTTCGATACCAGCAAGTCGGCGCGCGTCCTGGAAATCTCTTCGCCGTCAAAAGAAACCGACCCCTCGCGCGGCGCCATCAAGCCCGATACGGTCCGCAGCGTGGTGGTCTTGCCAGCGCCATTGGAGCCGATCAGGGCGATGATTTCGCCCGTGTCGACTTCAAAAGACACGCCTTTCAAGGCATGAATGTTGCCATAATAGGTGTGGATCTCGTTGACTTCCAGCAGCGCCATGTAATTTTTCCGTGCTCGGCTAGTTTTCCACCGTTGCCGCGGCCGCGCCACGCCCCAGATAGGCTTCAATGACATCGCTATTGGTTTGAATATCGGCCGGCAAACCCTCTGCGATCTTGCGTCCGTAATCCAAAACCGTGATGTGTTCCGATATATCCATCACTACCCGCATGTCATGCTCAATCAGCACGATGGTGATGCCTATCTCGTCGCGAAGGCGGCGGATGAAATCAGTCGTTTCAATCGTTTCTCGCGGATTCATGCCGGCGGTCGGTTCATCCAGCAGGATCAGCTTCGGCTGGCTGGCGAGCGCGCGTCCGATTTCGAGACGCCGCTGGTCGCCATAGGACAGGTTTTTGGCGAGCATGTCGCCTTTGCCCTCCAGCCCGACAAAGTGCAGCAATTCACGCGCGCGGTCTTCCGTGTGATCGTCTTCTTCCCGCGTCGAAGGCAGCCCCAGAATCGCCCCGATCCAGGTCGATTTAAGATGGGGCTCCTGGCCGACCATGATGTTCTCAATAGCCGACATATTGTTGAAGAGGCGGATATTCTGGTAGGTGCGGGAAATGCCCGCGCGCGCGATCTGATCCGGCGATCGGCCATGCAAACGCGAGCCGTTGAATAAGATCTCGCCTTCGTCGATCTCGTAGAAGCCGGTGATGCAATTGAAGAAGGTGGTCTTGCCAGCGCCGTTGGGTCCGATAATGCTGGCGATGGCGCCCTCGGGAATATAAAAGTCAAGGCTGTCCACAGCGACCAAGCCCTCGAAGCGCTTGGTCATCCCCTTCGCTTCCAGAATCCTGCTCGGACCGCTCTTGGTCTTTTCCGCCATGATCGCGCGCGTCCCCCGGTTACTCCGCCGCCGCCAGCTTGGCTTTGACGCCCGACTGATGTTCGTGAGTCACAATCTTAGACGGGATTAAACCCTGCGGGCGCTTGATCATCATGAGGATGAGTAAAGCGCCGTAGAGCAAGAAGCGAAATTCGGCGAACTCGCGCAGCAATTCGGGCATGCCGATCAACACAATCGCGCCGACGACAATGCCCGGATTGCTGGCGATGCCGCCGACGATGATAAGGCTCAGTACGTTGATCGATACGAAAACCGTGAAGCTATTGGGGAAAACCGTGCCGACTTTGGCGGCGAAAATCGCCCCAGCCACGCCACCAGTCGCCGCGCTCAGCGTGAAGGCGAGCAGTTTAGCGCGCGCCGTATCGATGCCCATCGCCGTCGCCACGTCCTCGTCCTCGCGAATCGCCATCCACTGTCGACCCGTCCGCGAGTTGTTCAAGCGAATCGAAACGAACAGACAGACCAGGCTGGCGACCAAGACGATATAGTAGAGTTGTTCCGGGTTCTTGAGCTCGGCGCCGAAGAATATGGGCTTCGGGATCGCCTGGACGCCCTGCGCGCCGCCGATCAAAGGCTTGAGCCAGTCGGATATCGCCAGCTTGCCGATGATCTCGCCGAAACCTAGGGTGGCGATCGCGAGATAGTCGCCGCGCATGCGCAGGACTGGCACGGCAAAGATAAAGCCGGCGAACATAGCTGCCAGCAGCGCAAGCGGGATGACCATCCAAAAAGTGAAAGTCCCTTTGAAGAGCCCAAGCGGTCCGATAGAAGTCAATACGGCCAGGATGTACGCGCCGACTGCGTAGTTGGTCAGGTAACCGAGATCAAGCAGACCGGCCAGACCAATCGCGATATTTAGTCCCAGACCCATCAAGACGAATATGCCGATCGTCACCGCCACATCGCTGAGCGTACGCCCGATCAACCAGGGCAGCAGCAGCATGAAGGCGACGAATATGACCAGGCCGATCATATTCAGCCGGCGGCGGTTTGAGGTGTCAATGTTGTCGAAGCTCTGGCGAACTTGGCTGCCATACATCGCCCAGAAGAAGCCGGCTGCGGTGCTGATGACGAATAGGGCAAGCGCGGCGTGTTGGCGCAAGGTATCGCGGCGGAAGATCTCTCGAAGCGTGTCGCGATCGACATTCTCTTGCAAGATAAGGCGCGCCGTTTCGCCGAATGCGCCAACGAGCGCGGTGATGCCCAAACCATAAATCAGCGCGCGGCGCGGAACATTCGGCATCAGGTGAAGCATGCACCCGGCGAAACCGGCGGCGATCGACACAAGACCAAAGGTCGCGATTCCCACTGGCAAGTCTTTGCGATTGTCAAAGGTGATGACCTCAACCCAGTCGCGGTCGATGTTAACCAGCACCGAGCGCAAGTCGCCCTTAATCTCGAAGATCAATGCGAATGAAAAAGTGACGATGCCCACCAGGACGGCGATCAGCAGCCAGATCCCGATGACCGTCTGCGTGTCGGCGCCGGCTTGATGCCTCCCCCAGGCGATTGCTGAGGCGGCGACGAAGGGCGCGAGCCGCAGTACCAGAAACAGAAGAAAGCGAAACTCGTCCGAATTGAACAAGAGCAGTACAACACTGGGTAATGCCGTCAGCATGCCCGCGGCAAGGCCGGCAACCAATATCTGTGCTGGCGCTTCGCCATATTCGTGGAGGCGGCTGGCGACAAAGTAACCGGTGACAAAAGGCGCGATGAGCAGAAGCAGCTGCCCCAGGCTGATAAATCGGTCCACCACCTCACGCTCGTGAAAGGCGGCGATCATGCCGACGGCGCCGGTGAACAAGATAAAGGCGCCGGAAAGCAAGCCTAAAGCGAGAACAGTCCTGGAGGTCTGTGAACGCAAAGTGTCCATTCGAGCCCCCTATGCTTTCTTCTCGGACAGGCGCTCGCCGAGAATGCCTTGCGGCCGGAAGATTAGCACCAGCACCAACATGGTAAAAGCGATGACATCTTTCAGCTGGTTCGCGCCCGGGATGCCGAGCCCGGCGAGGACGAGGTTGGGTCCAATCGCTTCAATCACGCCAAGGAAGAGGCCGCCGAGCATGGCGCCCGGGATATTGCCGATGCCGCCAAGCACAGCCGCGGTGAATGCTTTGATGCCGGGGATGAACCCCATAAAGAAATTGACGCCTTGCGGGCGGAATACGCCATTGATCACACCGGCGGAACCGGCCAGAAATCCGCCGACGCCGAAAGTAAACATGATGACCCAGTCAATATCGATGCCCATCAGGCTGGCCACCTCTTTATTCTCCGAGACGGCGCGCATCGCTTTGCCGACGCGCGTGCGTTCGACCAGCCAGTACAGGCCGAACATTAGCACCAATGCCGAGCAGAACACAAATATCTGCACGATCGGAATGTTGATGCCGCCAATCGAAATGGCGCCCTGCAGGATTTTCACCTGGGGATATGCCTTGAAAGCAGAGCCATAAAGACCGCGGAATGTGTACTGCAAGAAGAAGGACGCGCCGATGGCTGTGATCAATGGTACCAACCGCGGGCTGCCGCGCAGGGGTCGGTAGGCGACGCGTTCCAGCAGGATCGCCACCGTCATCGACACCAAACCGGCAAACATGATCATCAGCAGAATCGCCAACAGCGGCTGCTCGTTGAGGAAGCCAGTGCGGTTGAAGGCTTCGGCGAGAAATACCGTGGAAAAGGCGCCCGCCATGAATACTTCACCGTGAGCAAAGTTGATCATCAGCAGGATGCCGTAGACCAGAGTATAGCCGAGCGCGATCAAAGCGTAGATGCTGCCCTGCGACAAACCGGCGGCAAAGAGATTCACCCATTGGGCGAGTGTAATGCGACCGGAGGAAAGTGTGTTCCAGGCGCCGATCACCACGGCGAGCACAATGAGGATGCGCAGCACATCAATGGTGAAGTCAACCCAGGAGAACTCGTCAGTCTTCCACTTGAACATCGGCGCAACCGTTACCCTAAGTTGGCAAGCTGAAATTGCATAACACGATTCTAACTTCGATTCCGCCGTCCATTATGCAAGATGCGGCGCAGACTAGTCAAACGAGTCCACCGCGAAATTCCATGCCAAAGGCGGCGGCCAATGGTCATCATAGACTTCCGCTTCGGTAATTTTGAACACCGCGAGCGCAGTACCCGGCGAGCAATCCCCAACGAAAGGCGAATCGTCGCGGCAGGTCAGGCGGCCCGTCAAGCCCGGGTAGTCTTCCGTCGCGGCAACGGCGTCGCGAAGCGCTTGCCGGCCAATGGTCAGGCCGCCGTCTTCATTGACCACGGCGACCGCTTCCAATGCATTCAACAAGAGGTTGGTCGCGTCATAGGCGTGGGCATGATATCCGCTCGGCGGGTCGCTGCCATATTCGTCCAACCATTGCGCCAGCAGCTGCTCATAAGCGCCGCCGCTGACCAGGGGACCCGACACGTAGATTCCAATGGCTGCTTCTCCAGTATTTTCGGGGAAGCTGCTTGAAAAGCTGGCTGCGCCACCGAGGATGATCGTATCTTCCAGTCCGACGATATATTGCATTTGGGCGGCGAAGAAGTTGGACTCCGGTTCGAAAAGAGGCACGTAAATGATATCCGGCTGATGCACAGCAATTTCAATCAGGATCGACGACATATCGGTATCGCCTTTGTTGACCGCGCCTTCAAATACGACCTCTCCACCAATGTCGGCGAATGTATCAGCGACTGCCCGCGCGAGCCCGGATGTGTAGGGATCTCCGTCATGAACGGTCGCCAGCGTTGCTGCCTCCAGCTCATATATGGCGAATTGCGCGAGACGCATGCCTTCAATTAAGCCATTTTGGCTGGTGCGGAAGTAACCCGGCCGATGCGATCCACCGGCGGCAATGTCTGGATTGGTCAGGCTGGGCGATGTATTCGACGGCGCAATCATCACCATGCCCGATTCGCTGATGATCGGTATCGCGCCTTGCGCCGCGCTGGAGCAATTGGTGCCAATAGCGCCGACGACTGTCGGATCGGCCGCCAGACGCTGCGCCGCAATCTGCCCGCCTTCGGCCGTACACAGGCTGTCCTCGACTACTAACTCGATTTCGTGATTCAGCAGCGTTTCATCGCGATCAAGCAGCGCCAGTTCAACGCCGCCCAGGGTGTCTTCGCCCAGGTAATTAATCGCGCCGGATATCACCAGCATGGCGCCGACGACGATTGGGTCATCGGGACCGACTTCGACGCAGCCCAAGGGATCGTCACAGACCGCGTCAGCGGCAACCGGCGCGTGCATGACTGCGAACAGGTTCATCGCCCATATCAGACTGCAAAAGATTCGTATCACTGTTCCGCTTCCTACTTGATTCATAAAAGCCAATTGGCCGCAAGTCTCGCGCCAGGCAGCGCCAGTCGCTCGGAGGCGCAAATCGCTGGCGGGAACACGGGCGCCGTCATAACCGAACGACAAGCCAGGGAGACTCGCCCTGGCTTGTCTTTGTCTTATTGGATCGGGTCAGGAGGCGGCTGTTTGCCTTAGCCGCCCATCGCCATGGAAAGATCCCAGACAATCGGCGGCGGCCACGCGCTTTCGTTGACCTGGTCTTCTCCAAGCTCAAATACCGCCAAGGCAGTACCAGTCGCGCAGTCGCCCATGAAGAGCGGCGCCTCCTGGCAGGTTAACGTGCCAGTCAAGCCCTCGTAGTCTTCGACAGCCGCCATCGCATCCCGCATCGCCTGACGCCCGATGACCAAGGTGCCATCGTCCATTTCTTCAGCCACGGCTTCAACTGCATCCAAGAGCAGATTGGTCCCGTCATAGGCATGGGCGTGGAAGCCGCTGGGTGGCGTATCAGTGCCGCCCGGCTGTTCCTCTGCCCACAGGGCGAGAAATTCCTGATAGGCATCGCCAGAAACGTGCGGTCCGGTCATTAAGACGCCCACGGCCGCAGCCCCGATGTTCGGAGCGAAGTCGGCGTTAAAGCTGCCATCGGCGGTCATCATCTTCACATTTTCCAAGCCCGGCGTGTTAGCCGCTTGCGAGACCAGGAATTCAGACTCGGGCGTGAATACCGGCAGGTAAACCAAGTCGGGACCGCTGGCGGCGATTTCGGTCAGAATCGCGCTCATGTCAGTATCACCCTTGCTGACCGCGCCCTGGAATACGACTTCGCCGTTGAGCCCGGCAAATTCGTTCGCCATCACCACAGCCAAGCCTTCGGTGTAGGGGTCGCCATCATGGATTGTCGCGACCTTGCCGGCTTGGACCACTTCTACGGCAAATTTCGCCCCCATCGCGCCCTGGAAGAGATCGTTGTGGGCAGTGCGGAAGTAACCGGGATAGTAAGTTCCGCCCGCGTCGGCGTCGTCGTTCGTCAAACTTGGCGACGTATTTGAGGAGGATATCATCAGCATGCCGGCTTCGCTGATGATCGGCATAGCGCCTTGCGCCGCGCCGGAGCAGGTCGTGCCGATAACGCCTACGATGGACTCGTCGGCGGCGACGCGCTGCGCAGCCGCTTGACCGCCTTCCGCGGCGCAATAGCTGTCCTCTTCAACCAGTTCAATGTCGCGGCCGAGCAGCATGCCGTCCCGCCCAAGGATGGCGAGTTCGATGCCGCCAAGGCTATCCGCGCCATAGAACGATGCGGGTCCGGACATAGCGAGTATCGAAGCGATTACAATCGGATCGTCGGGACCCACCTCGACACAGCCCAGCTCGTCCATGCAATGCGAATCGGCGATTGCAGTGCCGCCCAAGCCAAGCGTCATGGTTAAGACAGTGAGTACAAGGAATAAACGTTTCATTGTTCTGTGTCTCCTTATTGTTTGGACGTTATCGCGTGTTGAACACGATACAGTTATTATACTCAGTGTTTCGCCAATTGTATAATATCACGCAGGAATTCATCAAAGCGCTTTGCACGAGGTGAGAAGTTCAGAGTCAAAATGAAGCTGCTAGTTGTTGTTTCGTCGCTCGATTTACGCCAGCCCTTTAGCGCGACCCCAGCCTGGTGGCAGCTGCTCAAGGGGCTTTATGAGATTGGCGCCGAGGTGATTGCCTCGCCCTATCAGGGGGCAGCGATCGAAAGTCTCTGGTGGCGTTCCGAGCCGAATCCGGCACGACTGCCGGGCGACCTTTTCAAATCCCTGCGCGATGCCTCTCGCGCGCTGCGGCCGCGGGAGCAAACCGCCGCCGGAAGCGAATCCAGCGGCGAATCTCTTAGTGACAAAGCCGTCAGAACGGTCGCGAATAAGCTGATCGCGCCACTATGGCAGCGACACCTGGAACAAGTCCTGCGCCGTGAATCGGACGTGGACGCCATACTTCTCCTTACCGTTCCGCTTAACCAACTGCGAGGCTTGCCGAGTCACATCACGAGCAAATTTGACATTCCGATCTTCTATTATGACGGTGATGTGCCGGCCAGCCTGCCCAATATGCAGGGCTTTGCCTCCGGCTTCCGTATCTATCAGGGCGCTGACTTGTCGGAATACACCGCTTTCATCAGCAACAGCAGCGGCGGTGGCGCAATGCTGAAGGAGCTTGGCGCCGAGAACGCGCATACCCTCTGGTACGGCGCCGATCCGGAGGTATTCAGTCCAGTTCCCGCCCCGGCGCAGGACATTGATGTTCTTTTCTATGGTCATGGCCGCGAATACCGTGGCGAATGGATCGACCGCATGATCACGGCGCCGTCGACGGCAATTGCCGGCGCTTCATTCGCGGTGCGCGGGACGAACCTGGGAAATCTGGGCGCGGCCCGGCAGTTGCCATATTTGAGCTTCAGCAAGCTGCGCGAATATGTCTGCCGCAGCAAGATCAATTTGTGCATCACGCGCGGCGCGCATGCGAGCGTCTACGCCTCTTCTTCGTCCCGTCCCTTTGAATTGGGCGCGCTGGGCGCCTGCATCGTCGCCAATCCCTACCTCGGCATTGAGGAGTGGTTCGAGCCGGAAAAAGAGTTGATCGTCGTGCATTCCGCCGAGGAGGCAATCGAGCGCTATCAATATTTGTTGCGGAACCACAAGGAGCGAATCGCCATCGGCCGCGCCGCTCGCCAGCGCGTTCTGAAACAGCACACCTTTCGGCATCGAGCGCAGGAATTGCTCGATATTATCAAGCTTTACATTTAGCCCTTGCGCAATCTCGCTTCCGCCTCTAGCCTAGAATATATGTTCGTAAGGAGGTTGAAGCATGGCATTTGACTTGAAGAAGGCGCGCCAGTTTGTGTATCGGAACGGCACGCTATTGGAACGAGCGCTGTACAGCTGGCTCTTTGATGGCGGCAGTCTCCAGCGCCTGCATCAGATCATCCTCTGCTACAAGAATCCAGACAATGGCTTCGGACATGGACTGGAGCATGACCTCAAAGCGCCGCAGTCGAATCCGCTGGCGCTGGAATACCTGCTTGGCGTCATGAAACACGCGGGCGTCCCGGCCGGACCCGTTTTCTCTGGGTCGGCCGCCTGGGTGGAAGCGCAGATGGACGATCATGGCAACTTGCGAAATCCGCCGGAAACCCGCGAATATCCCCTGGAATGGTGGTGGAAAGAGAAGGGCGGGCAGACGATGCCCGATTCGATAGTCGGCAACCTCATACGCTTTCGCTGCGCCACGCCCTCCTTGATCGAAAAAACGAAGGCATGGGCGCTCGCCAATTATACGCCGGCGAAGGTCAGGGAAAACGAATGGCTCTTCATGGCTTATCATGCCTTCGACTTTTTCTTCGCCATTGACGAACTGCCCGACTTGCAGCAGTTTCGACAGGCGACAATCGACAATATTTTGGCTTGCGCTGAAGCCGCGCCGCCCAGCCAATATGACTCGCTCTTCGCCTTCGCGCCCGAGCCGGACTCAATGATCGCCCGCGCGCTGCCAAGCGGACTGCTGGATCGCTTTCTCGACCACCTGTCAAACGCGCAGCAAGAAGACGGGCATTGGCTTGACCAGCACAATCTGCCCCAGTGGTATCCGATGACAACAATCAATATCCTGCTGGCGCTAAAGCGTTATGGGCGCTGGGATTCGTAGTTATGAGGCGGCAAATCGAATCCCGCTAAAACGATATGCTATACTCGCCTTCATGTTGACGGCGCTGGCTGGGAGCGGGCGCAATGGCGATCGACTACGTAATCGAATATGACTGCGCCCCCAAACGCGCCTTGACCGCCGACGGCATACGCGAACGCTTGAAGGAGCGAGCGCGCGCCGACGAAGTGATCGAGTGGTTTCGCGCCGCCGGCGACATGCGTGAACCAAGTCAGATGGGTTTCGAGTTTAGCCACAGTACGCCGGGCGACCCCGGCGATAAGCAGTTGATCGTCGTGCAGGATCTGCTCGATCACGCGTCTGCGCTCGACAAGCACGCCGAAGTTTGCGCCGCTTGCCCGGCGAATCGAAGCGCTCAACCCTTTGGCTGCATGGGCTTTATTCAGTATCCGATTAGCGCGCGAGCTGAGACCTGGCTGCTCGAACGGCTGCCGGTGCCCGATGAGCCCTTGGTCTGGCTTCTGCTCCGGCAGGGGATTCAAAAGCTTGGTTACGATGGCGCCTCCATTCAAGAATTGCGCGCGGCCGATGGGGACGTTGACCGGGGCCAGCGGACCTACTTTGAATTGCCGATCGCGCCACAACGCCGGCTTGGCGAAATACGCGTTTCCGGAGACCAGGCGCTTGAGATGATCTTCGGCGTCGGCGAGCGCATCATACCCAATCACGCCGGCATCCTGCTGCTCTTCGTCGGCGCGATCAACCGCGATCTGGAAGCGCAGGAGATTCAGGAAATTGCATCCTATGATGAGTCGATACGAGACAGAATCGCTTTCGAGATGACTGCCGACGCGGGCGCCGACGAATGCGTCCGAGAATTGGTTGCGTTTTTTCAGGCGCTATTCCTGGCTTGGAAGCTGAACGTTTCGCTTTACGTGGATGCCTAATATTGTGCAAGCCTTGTAGGGCTTGTCCGGTACTGCAAAAGGCCCGTAATCCGTATGTCTTACCCCATCCCCGGCCCTTCCCCAGTGAACTAGGTGTATAGTATCGGTTTATCATGGTGTCGTAACGAATTGCGAAAAGGAAGCATTAT
>JAPOWK010000065.1 GCA_026707665.1 Chloroflexota bacterium | reverse complement strand
AGCTCCTCCTCGAACATGGAGACGAACCCGTCGAGCCTTTCGGCCGACTTCTCCTCCGACTCCGGCCACGTCGCGATCAGCCCCTGCATCAGGATGTCGTAGTAGGTGCGGTAGTCGCGGGTCACGTCCGTGTTGACGCGCGAAGACGATGAAACAACCATCATGACACCGCGCATCAGCGAATTCCCTTGGTCGGGCGGCGCGGCCTGCAACGCGGCGGGGAGTCCCTGCATGATCTTGGTCAGCGCGCCGGCGTACAGCGCGTTCGCCACCTCCAGCTGGCCGTTGCCCTCGCGCAGCGCCGCCGTCTTGAACTGCAGCTCCAGGCTGTCCCGGTTCACCGCCAGCGCCTGGCTGTACGCCGCCAGCGCCCGCTTGCCGTAGCCGGCCGCCAGGAACAGGTCCCCCTTGGTCTTCGTCACGTCGATCTGCCCCGTGATGTCCCGCACCAGCGACAGCGACTTCTCCGCCCCGATCGTGTCCCCCTGGTCCAGAAGCGTCTTCGCGACGCTGATGTACACCTCCGGCGGCAGCTGCTGGCGAAGGCCGATCAGCCTCCTCCCGTACGTCAGCTGGCGCTCCGGGTCGCCCTCGTTCTGGTACATCGAGAAGAAGCCCGCGTTCGGCGTCGCCATCGTCACGATCTCCCGCAGCACCGCCAGCCGGCGGATCCCCGCCTGCGACACCGAGTTCTCCATCGCCGCGAACTCCCCCTCCCGGTCGTTCGTCTCCTGCGCGATCTCCGACAGCAGCGTGTACAGGTAGAACTTGCCCTCCCGCGCCGTGATCCGCTCCAGGATCACCCGGTGCGTCCAGCGGAACACCGCCTCGATCTCCGGCGGCAGCTGCTGGAAGAACTGCCGCTGACCCACCATGTTGATGATCCCGTCCACGGCCACCACGAACTCGTTGTCGTCCTCCGCCGCCGCGTGCTCCGCCACGTACTGCAGCAGCGCCACCGCCTCCATCGTGCGGTCGTCCTCCTTCATCAGGTCCGCCAGCAGCAGCAGGTTGTCGCTGTGCGCCGGCTGCTCGATCAGCGCCCGACGGTAGCTCTCGATCGCCTCCTCCGAGAAGCCCCCCATCGACAGCACGCTCGCCTCGAACTCGCCGCTCACCGCCTCCGCGTCGTAGCGCCGCAGCTCCTCCAGCCAGTGCTGGATGTCCGCGTAGCGCTCGCTGGTGCCCTGCGCCAGATCGAACGCCAGAAGGTTCAGCACGATGTTCTGGATGTGCTCGATCCGGTTCTCCGGGTCGATCCGCTCCAGCTCCCGGAGCACCTCGTCGTACTTCGAGTACTCCTGAAGCTGCAGATACACCAGCCCCAGCTGGCGAAGACGGTCCACCGGCGGCATCTCCGTGTTGCGCGCAAACTCCTTGACGATCTCCTCCGCCGAGAACGCGTCCCCCACCTCGGTGTAGATCCGCACCAGCAGGTTCATCTCGTTGCGGTCCGCCGTCCCCGCGTACAGCTTCGTCTCCAGATCCACCGCCAGGTCCGCCAGCACGTTCAGCTCCGCCGCAATCAGCAGGAACTGGCTCTCCGCGAAGCTGCGGCGCGCCGGCGCGTCCTCCTCCACCCAGATCTCCTGCCACAGCTCCAGCGCCTCCTCCTTGTTGCCCACCACGCTGTGCAGCCACGCCAGCCGCGTCCGGTCGTCGTACCCCAGACCGCCCTCGTGCGCCTTGATCGACTCGTACACCTCCAGCGCCCGCTCGTGGCGACGCAGACGCTCGAAGCCGTCCGCCACCGCCCGCAGATCGCTCGAATCCGACGGCAGCCACTCCCGAAGCTCCTCCAGAGCCCGCTCCGCCTCCGCCTCCCGGCCCCGCGCAAAGTGCGTCTCGAACAGAAACACGTTGCCGTACACGCTCGGACCGTGCGCCGACGCATGGCGCCCCAGCATCGCCACCGCCTCCGGCTCGTAGCCCATCTGGTTCATCCGCTCGCCCCCCAGAACCAGAACCTCCACCCGGTCCCGGTTCAGCGACTCGAAGCGCTCCCACACCTCCAAGGCCCGATCCGGCTCCGCCACGTTGATGTAGTGCGTCGCCAGCCCCGCGTACCACTGAACCACCCACGGCTCCGACTCGATCAGACGCTCGTACTCCGCCACCATCTCCGACGTCTTCCCCGCCGTGTCGTAGATGCCGATCAGACGAAGACGCGCCTCCACGTCCGACTCGTCCCACGCCATCCCCCGGTACAGCTCGATCGCGTCGTCGTAGCGCTCCAAGTCAATCAGAAGATCGATCCGCAGATGCAGCAGATCCTCGTCACCCACGCCCCGCGACTCCAGCTCCGACACCAGCGCGTCCAGCTCCCCCGCCGACCGGTACGACTCGTCCACCAGCGTCAGCGCGTACAAGGCGTCGAACCGCAGATCCGTCGCGTCGTACGCCCGCCACGCGTGATCCCGCGCCATTCCGTGGTCGCCCGCCTTCAGCGCCCACTCCGCAACCCGCACCAGCTGCCGGAAGTAGCGCTCCGAACCCGCGTCCGGACGGTACAGCTCCAGCGCCCGGCCCGGATGCCCCAGAACCGCCAGCGTGATCGCCGCCCGGTTCCGGAACTCCTGGTCCCGATCCCCCGCCAGACCCACCAGCGCCTCCACGTTGCGACCGTCCACCTCGATCATCGCCAGCCGGATCCGCACGAACTCCCGCTCCTCCGCCCGGTCCGTCGACTCCAGAACCCGCCGGTACCACTCCACCGCCCCCGACTCGTCGCCCCCCGCGTCCAGAAGCCGGGCCTTCAGCAGCAGACCGTCAACCGTCTCCTCCAGCTCCAGCGCCGCGTCAACCGCCGACAGAGCGCCCTCCCGGTCCCCATGCTGCCAGTGGAGGTGCGACCGCGTCAGATGCGACTTCGCCCGCTCCAGAGACGGCCGCGACTCGTCAAGGCCCGCCTCCTCGAACGCCGACAACGCGCCCTCCAGACTCTCCCGCTCCAACACCCAGTGGTCGTGGACCAGATCCACCAGACCCACGTCCAGACGGCCCGATCCCGCGTTCGACTCCAAAAGCAGAACCGTCGGATCCTCCTCCGACAGCGCCAGCGG
>JAPOWK010000068.1 GCA_026707665.1 Chloroflexota bacterium | reverse complement strand
TGAATATCGCTCTGCTCGACGACTTTGCCGAGGTACATGACGGCGACTTCTTCCGCCATTTCGGCGATGACGCCGAGGTCATGGGTGATGAACATGATGGCCATGCCGAGCTCGTCCTGCAGTTCGCGCATGAGCTCGAGGATCTGCGCCTCGGTGGTGACGTCAAGGGCGGTGGTCGGTTCGTCGGCGATGAGCAATTGCGGCTCGCAAGACAGCGCCATGGCAATCATGACGCGCTGACGCATTCCGCCGGACAGCTGATGCGGATACTGCTTGATGACATCGGCGGGTTGGGGCATGCGCACTTTATCTAGCATTTCCACCGCGATTTTGCGCGCTTCAGGTTTGCTGACATCCTGGTGATAGAGGATGGCTTCCATAATCTGATTGCCAACGGTGAAGAGCGGGTCGAGCGAGGTCATTGGTTCCTGGAAAATCATGGCGATTTCCGCGCCACGCACTTGGCGCAGCGCTTCGCTACGGGCGTCGAGGGCGGTCAGGTCTTCACCATTGACGGTTTCGCGGCCGAAGTAATGTATGGCTCCGCCTACGATTCTGCCGGGTGGACGCACGAGGCGCAGGATGGAAAAGCCGGTGACCGACTTGCCGCAACCGCTCTCGCCGAGGACGCCGAGGGTGCCGCCGCGTTTGATGCTCAGGCTGACGCCATCGACTGCGGGGACGACGCCACTCTCGGTGAAGAAGTGCGTCTTCAGGTTGGTGATTTCGAGCAGATTTGGGTGCATCGATTTCTCGCCAAGTGAAGCCAAGTCAATCAACTGAAAGCTGAAGAAAGGTCTAAAGCAAGCGGGGGCGAGCCACCGGCTCGTCCGTACAGACGTTGGTTTATTTTGAGAATCTTATTCAAGCAGCAGTCATTCTCATTACTTTATAGGATACATTCAGTTGGCGAAGGGGTCGGCGGCGTCGCGCAAGCCGTCGCCCAGGAAGTTGAATGAGATGATGGTGGCGACGACGAATAGCGCCGGCGTCAGGAGCCAGGGCTGCTGGATGAGCACGCGCGTATGCTGCGCCTGATTGAGCAGCAAGCCCCAACTGGTCATGGGCGGCTGAATGCCGAGGCCGAGGAAGCTGAGCGCGGTTTCGCCCAGGATCATGGCGGGGATGGAAATGGTAGCTATGACCAGGATATGGCTCAAGGTATTGGGCAGCAGATGCCTGGTGATAATGCGCCAATTGGAGGCGCTGGCGTAGCGGGCGGCGATTACGTAGTCTTCTTCGCGCAGAGCGTAGACCATGCCGCGGACTTGGCGCGACAGGCCGCCCCAGTTCACCAGCGACAGCACAATGGAGATGGCGAAAAAGCGCTGCACCGATGTCCAGGTCGGCGGAATCAGCGCCGCCAGCGCCAGCCAAAGCGGAATCTGCGGGAAGGAAATCAGTACCTCGATAATGCGCTGAGAAGCATCGTCGAAGAGACCGCCGAAGTAGCCGCCGGCGATGCCGATGAGCGTGCCGAATATCAGGCTCAAGCTGACGCCGACGAGACCGACGGTCAGCGAGACCTGGGCGCCGTAGAAAATGCGGGAGAAGAGATCGCGCCCTTGCTTGTCGGTGCCCAGCAAAAACACTTTGGCCGGCTCGTTCACATGGAAGAGGTGAATGTCCGTTTGAATGAAGCCGAGGATGGTGTAGGGAGTGCCGCGGGCGAAGAAGTGAAGGTAGTGTTTCACCTCGGTGTTGGGCGTCAGAACGCGCTTGAAGGTGGCGGGATCAACTTTCGATTCCATCGCGTAGACAAAGGGTCGAAAACCGAAGTTGCCTTCTTCGTCGACAAAGCGCGGCAGCAGCGGCGCCGATGCCGGGAATTTCTCGTGCGTTTCGCGCAAGCCGTAAGGACCGATGAAGCCGGCGAAGATGGCGGCGGTGTACATTAAGATGAGAACGGCGCTGCCGATGAGGGAGAGCCGGTTGCGCTTGAAGCGCAGCCACATCAAGCGGCGGACGGAGATGACCTCGGTCTCATCGGCGTCGAAGTCTGGGGAGATTGGGTTGTCTGGCATTGTGACGCTGGTAGCGACCATCAGCGTACGTCCTTGCTAGATTTCGGAGGGCGAGCCGCCGGCTCGCCCGTACAACATTTTGGGTGCCGGCGGGCGACTCACAGAGTCGCCCCTACACTTTCTGTTGTGGGCGACCTACCGAGTCGCCCCAGCACCAGCAACTGGAATCGGCTGTTATTCATAGCGGATGCGCGGGTCCATCCACGCGAGCATGATATCCGCCACAAGGGTACCGATAAGAACCAGGAAACCAATGAGAATGAGTATCGTGCCGGCCAGGTAGACATCTTGCTGCAGGGTGGCGTTGAGATAGACGGTTTGGATGGTGGGCAGCTCGAGCACGATGCTGGTGATGGTGAAGCCGTTGATGAGCCAGGCGAGCGTCTGCCCGAGGGCGGCGATTAGCGGATGCAGAGAGTTTTTGACGGCGTGTTTCCAGATGATGACGCGCTCGGGAACGCCCTTTGCGCGCAGGGTGATGATGTAGTCGCGGCCCAGTTGATCAAGCAGGTTGCCGCGCATGACGCGCATGACCCAGGCGGTGCCGGTGATCACGACGGCGACGACCGGTATCACCATGTGTTTCAATAGATCGAGCAGCTTGGCGAGCGACCAGGGCTGATCGAGGAATTCGACCGATTGCAGGCCTGTGAGCACTTCGCCGGTCAATTGCCAGCCTAGGATGAGAAAAGCCAGCGCCAGCAGGAAGTCGGGCAAGCCCAAGCCGACGAAGGCGACGGTCGTCAGGAAGTTGTCGGACTTGGAATACTGATGGGTGGCGCTGTAGACACCTAGCGGGATGCCGATGCCCCAGGAGATGGCGAAGGTCGCCAAAGAGATGGTGAGGGTGAGGCCGATACGGTCGTTGAGAATGTCGCGGACGGGCCGGCGCAGGTCGAAGGAATCGCCGAAGTCGCCTTGGGCGAAGCGGGCAAGCCAGGTGACGAAGCGCTCGTAGACTGGGCGATCGAGAGCGAAAAACGAGCGCATTTCGTCTTCTATTCTTGCCGCCTCGGTGTTGCCGTGCCCGTATTCGCGGACGATGTAGCTGGTGACATAGTCGCCGGCAGGCGCTTCCATGACGAGAAAGCCGAAGATGGTGATGAGCAAGAGCGTTGGCAAGATGGCGATGACGCGGCGCAGGATATATCGTGCCATGGCGTGTTAACCCCTCACCCCCGGCCCCCTCTCCCACAAGGGGAAAGGGGGAGAATGCTTGATGGGGCTGGGAGATATTAGCCGTCTTGGTCGAAGAAGAACTGTTCCGGGTCGGCGGTGCCGGGGAAAGCCAGGTCCCAACCGGCGACCAAGCCGAAGTCTTGCACATTGCGGAAGTTGTTCTTGACGATGACCGGGCTGGGATGTTCGCCGATGGTGCCGATGGTGATGGGACCTTCGTCGATGTGTATTTGGTAGGCTTCCAGCAGTCTGGCTTCGCGCTCGACGGGATCGACTATGCTTATCAGCTCGGTGTAGGCATCCTGGAGCTGCTCGAGCATGGAGCCGGGCCGCGGCGCCACTCCGCGTTCGCCGCCAGAATTGTAATAATCGCCAATTCTGGCGCCGCCGACTGAATAGGTCACGCCTTCAATGGGCGTCCAGACGGTGGCGGCGGAGACCAAGCCCCAGGCGGCGGCGCTGCCCCAGGCGCGGATCATGATCTCGCCCGCCAGGTGACGCGCGCTCACAAGTTCCCAGGCGATGATGTTGAGCACGGTCTTCAAGCCGACGGCTTCCCAATCTTCCTTGATCAAGTCCATGCGGTCGATAGAGCCGGTGTCGGCGGCGGGGATATCGACGATGAGTTCCAGCGCCGTGCCATCGGGCCGATCACGCCAGCCATCGCCGTCTGCATCGACCACGCCGATGCCGTCAAGCAGCGAGCCAGCCAGTTCGGGATCGTAACTGGCGTACGAAGCGGCCCATTTCTGATAGAACTCCTGGCCTTCCGGCGTCTGGAATTCGGGGCTTTCGGCGCTCAAGGAGAATTGGCGCGCGGTCGCCAAGCCAAGCGATGTGATCTCATTGATGCGATCGCGGTTGATGGCATGGGACATGGCTTGACGGAATTCCTTCATATACATCAGATCGAGGATGCCCTCATCAGGATAGTCATACATGGGGATGATCCAGGGCCAGGCGTAATCGCCGCGGCTCCACATGATGACGCGGTAATCGCCCGCTTCCTGGTTTTCCAGCACGAGCGGCACATCCAGCAGGTTCACATCGCGCACTTGCATATCCAGTTCACCGGCGATGCCCTTCAGCGCGACCAGTTCGGCGGCGCTGCCTTGCGGAATCTCGACATCCAGCCGGTCAATATAAGGCAATTGGTTGCCTTCGGTATCGACCTTCCAATAGTAGGGATTCCGGTCCAAGACCAGGCGCTGGCTGGGGACATAATCGACGGTCATCCAAGCGGAGAGCGTGGGCCGGTCCGGATAGTGCATGCGACTGCCGAAGTTGTAACGGTTGACCAGTTCGGTGGCGTCCTCGGCGTCGCTGTATGCCGGGTGGAAGCCGCGCATATAGTGTTCCGGCACGATATGAATCGACGAGTGGTAGGCGCCGCGCGATTTGTACTCGAGGAAGAGCGGGTTGGCATGCGGGAAGCTGAAATGCAGGGTGTAATCGTCGATCTTTTCCACCGACATCAACTTGCCGCGGACGGTGGTGCCGAAGGGCGCGTTCACGGGCACATTTTCGTCCAGCACCATATCATTCCACCAGAAGAGATAATCGTCGACCGTCATGGGATCGCCATCGGACCATTTGATGCCCTGTCGGAAGTTGACGGTCAGTTCGGTGGCTTCGTCGTTCCATTCCCAACTGGTTACGATATTGGGGCGGAAGCCATTGACATCTCGGTTCCACTTCAGGAGGCCTTCGACGTTGACGGTCATCTGCGTCCAGCCGTTGCTGTCGTTGTTATCGACCAGGCGCCAGGTGCCGCCGTATTGGCCGATTTCTTCGACCGGCTCGATGACAAGAGGTTCAGCAGGCAGACGTTCGTCGACCGGCGGGAGCTCGCCGGCCGCGACCATCTCGGCGAGGGCGGGCGCTTCGTTGTACATGCCTTGGCTGGAGACGAAGCCCAGCGCGCTGATGGCGATGAGCAGGACGGTGAGAAGAGTAAGTTTCTTTAGCATTGGTAGTATTCTCCTATTCGTACATTGATGGTTCGGAATACGGAAACGCAACTATACCTTTTGATCGTATCATACCTCCAAGAGACCAAGTTTCGAGAAATGGAAAGCCGTGTTCAGATGATAACACGTTTGGCGGGGCGGCAAAACCTGGTTGCGCGCTAGGGCGGGTGACCCAGGGGTCGCGTATACATCGACCGTCGACATTGATCGCTGGCACTTTACGACGGTCGCATGGACAGTTTGAGCTCAGGAGGGCGAGCCACCGGCTCGCCCGTACATACACATCGAATTTGGGACAAAGCCTACGGTCATTTGGCAGCACGGGCGGGCGACCTGATAGGTCGCGTAGGTCGCGTAGGTCGCGTAGGTCGCGTAGACACTGACCGCCGACACTGACCGCCGACACTGACCGCCGGTCGCCGCTACAAGGCTTGGGATTGACGGGCGAGCGACACGCAAAGTCGCCCCTACCTTTGCCATAATGCGGAGATAGGAGCTTTATGGCGAGGCGCCACTGCAGTGGGTAAACTCCGGTGACGACTTCAATTGAGGATATGCGCGTATGAGTGACGAAATCAGAACGCAGTTACTGGACAAGCTGGAATGGCGCTGTATCGGGCCGCATCGCGGCGGGCGGGTTGTCGCTGTGGCGGGCGATGCCTTGCAGAAGATGACCTTTTACATGGGCGCTTGTGCGGGCGGGGTATGGAAGACGACCGATGGCGGGCAGTTTTGGCACTGCATCTCGGACGGTTATTTCAACACGGCGGCGATAGGGGCGCTGGCGGTTTCGGAATCCGACCCCAACGTGATTTACGTTGGGACGGGGGAGAGCACCATCCGCGGCAATGTGTCGCATGGCGACGGCGTCTACAAGTCTGTTGACGCCGGTATGACGTGGCGGCACGTTGGATTGAGTGATTCGCGCCATATCGGCAAGATCGTGATTCATCCCAACAATCCTGAACATGTTTATGTCGCCGCCTTCGGTCATGCCTTTGGACCGAATGAAGAGCGCGGCGTATTCCGTTCGCTGGATGGCGGCGGAAGTTGGCAGAAAGTGCTCTACAAGAGCGATAGAGCGGGCTCGCACGACGTGGCGCTGGATGTCAATAATCCGCGGATTTTGTTCGCGGCGATTTGGCAGGCGCAGCGCTATCCGCACAAGCTGGAGAATGGCGGACCCGACTGCGGCTTGTGGCGCAGCTTTGATGGCGGCGACAGCTGGCAGGACATCACGCGCAACAAAGGTCTGCCGACGGGATTGCTGGGCAAGATCGGCTTGGCGGCTTCGCCAGTTCAAGCGGGGCGCGTTTGGGCATGTATCGAAGCCGATGATGGCGCGGTCTTCCGTTCGGATGATTATGGCGAGAGCTGGATTCGGCTGAGCGAAGAGTCGCTATTGAGGACGCGGCCCTGGTATTACATGCACGTCACCGCGGATACGCAGGATCCGGACACGGTATACATTCAGAATTACAATCTATGGAAATCTGTCGATGCGGGCGCGACCTTTGAGACAATGCCGACGCCGCACGGCGATGAGCACGCGCTTTGGATTGATCCGGCAGATAATCAACGCATGGCGCGGGGGAACGATGGCGGCGCATGCATCTCCTTCAATGGCGGCAAGAGCTGGTCATCGATTTACAATCAGCCGACGGCGCAGATGTATCATGTCTGCACCGATGACCGCTTTCCTTACCGCGTCTACGGTTCGCAGCAGGACAATACCGCCATCACCGTGCCGAGCGCGTCGGTCGATGGGGCGATCCATGAGCGGGACTGGCATTCGCCGGGCGGCGGCGAGAGCGGCTATATTGCCATCAAGCCGGATGATCCGGATATTGTGGTCGCTTCGGGACCCACTGGGCAGCGCGCCTACAACGACCACATGACGCTCTACAATCATCGCACCGGGCAGCGCTGGATCATCACCGCCTGGCCTGAATTGTACGGCTGGGGCGTTGGCGCCGAACGCTTGAAATACCGCTTTCAATGGACTTTTCCCATCATGTTTTCACAGCATGATCCGGATGTGCTTTATGTTTGCAGCCAGCATCTGCATCGTTCGACCAATCTGGGCGCCAGCTTCGACGTTATCAGCCCGGATTTGACGCGCAATGATCCGGACAAGCTCAAGGCGTCCGGCGGACCGATCACGCGGGACAATACGGGTGCGGAAGTGTATTGCAATATCTTCGCGCTGGTTGAATGCCCGCATAATGCCGGTGTGCTTTGGGCGGGCACCGATGACGGCTTGGTTCACATATCGCGCGACACAGGCCAGACCTGGAGCGAAATCACGCCGCCCGATTTGCCGGAGTGGGCGCTGATCAGCATTATAGATGTGTCGGCGCATCAGGCGGGCGCGGCTTATGTCGCGGCGACGCGTTACAAGCTGGACGACAACAAGCCCTATCTCTACAAGACTACCGATTATGGCGCGAGCTGGACGGCAATCACGAATGGCATACCCGAGCATGAATTCACGCGCGTCATCCGCGAGGATCCAAATCGGCGCGGGCTGCTCTATGCCGGGACGGAGACGAGCATTTATATCTCGTTCGACGATGGCGCGAATTGGCAGCGGATGGGCGGAAACTTGCCCGTCTGTCCGATTCACGATCTGGTCGTCAAAGACTGCGATCTGGTGGTCGCCACGCACGGACGTTCATTCTGGATTCTGGATGATCTGTCGCCATTGCATCAAGCGCAAGGCGAGCTCAATGAGGAGAATGCGCAATTGTTCGCGCCGGCGCCTAAGGTGCGGATGCGCGTCTATTACACCTTCGGCGGTTGGGATTCGAGCTATCCGCCGGACACAGTTGATTTCGGTCGCATCGATACGAGCTTGGTCGCCTTCGTAAATCGCAGCGCTGGGGATCGTCCGCAATTGCTGAACGCCGGCGCCAACCCGCGTGAGGGTATTGTGTTTTGCTATCACTTGGCGGGCGAGGCGAACGAAGCGGTCACGCTCAATTTCTGCAATGCCGATGGCGACCTGATTCGAAGCTTTGGCAGCGCCGACGGTGGGCTATCGGCGGCTGCCGGCTTGAATCGCTTTGAGTGGAATATGCGCGCGCCGGGCGCGGTCGAAGTCGATGGCGTCGATGGCTGGTGGGAGCGCCCTGATGGACCGATGGTTGTGCCGGGCGAGTATGTCGCCGAGCTAGTGGTCGCCGGGGAAAGCTATAGCCAGCGCTTTGAAGTGCGGGCAGATCCACGGGTTGAGACGCCCCCCGAAGATTTCGCCCTCCAGTTTGAGATGCTGTTGGCAATACGCGATCGGCTGTCACAGAATAACGAGTTGGTCAACAAGCTGGTCCGGCTTAAAGGGCAGGTGGGGGCTTGGGCGGCGCGCAGCGATGACGAGGGGCTGAAGGCGGCCGCCGCAGCTATTGCCTCCGAGGTCGAGGAGCGCTTGCCCGAGTTGATCAACGTAGGCTTCACCGAGTCGCAGTTGTATGCCAGCGGACTGCATGAGAAATTCAACGCGCTGTTTGAATCGGTGGACAGCGCCGATTTCGCGCCGCCGCAGCAAGCGCGCGAGGTCTTTGCGCAATTGAGCGACGAGCTTGACGGGCAATTGGCTTATGTGCGAACCGATCTAGGCGAGACGATATCGGACTTCAATGCGCGGGTGCGCGAGTTGGGGCTGGAGGCATTGGATTTGGTTTAGCCAACCCCTCTCCCCAACCCCCCTCCCCAAAGCATTGGAGAGGGGGGCTCGTAGACGCTGCTTTCGATTGCGCGGCAACACAGAGTGCAAAGAGGGACGATCGGCAGAGCGCCCACGCCCTGCGGCGCCAACCCCCTTGGTCCCCCCATAGCAATGGGGGAGGCTCATATTGTCCGCACCCGCGTTTTCAACCCCATCTCCGCACGACCAACGAGTTATAGGGGCGAGCCACCGTCTCGCCCTTGGGCACACTCATTGTATTGTCCGCCGCCCTTTGCCATCCCCATTCCCCGGCACCTTCCCCAAAGCATTGGAGAGGGGATTCGGGAATCCGAATGAAATTTGGATAGCATTCGCGGGCGACCTGATAGGTCACCCCTACAAAGCATTCGATAGCGGTTCAGGGCGAACAGTCGAAGTTGCGGTCGAAAGGGCACCAGGGACGCTGGATCTTGTGGAAGGGTGGGGTGACTGCGAGAAAGTCGAATTAGATCAGCGATTCCCAATCGAGAATCACCTTGCCGGACTGTCCGCTTCGCATCACATCGAAGCCGCTTTCATAATCCAGGGCGGAGAAACGGTGAGTGATGATGGGCGTCAGATCCAGCCCCTCTTCGAGGATGGCCATCATCTTGTACCAGGTGTCGAACATTTCGCGCCCATAAATGGCTTTGATGGTCAGCGCCTTGAATATGATCTTCGCCCAGTCCACCTGGGTGGGTCCCGAGGGGATGCCGAGCATGCCAATGACGCCGCCCATGATCATCGTCTCGATCATTTGCGCAAATGCCAGGGGACTGCCGCTCATTTCAAGGCCGATATCGAAACCTTCGCGCATGCCCAACTCCGCCATTACGTCTCGTAGGTCTTCTTCCTGGACGTTGACAGTGCGGATGTCAGCGACCTTTTTGGCGAGCGCCAGGCGATACGGGTTGATATCAGTGAGCACGACATGTCGGGCTTTGGCGAAGCGAGCCAGGGCGGCCGCCATCGTTCCCAGGGGGCCGGCGCCAGTGATCAACACATCCTCACCGATGACATCAAAAGAAAGCAGGCTATGCACGGCATTGCCCAGCGGATCGAGGATGGCGCCGATTTCAAGCGGGAGGTCGTCGGGCAGGGGGATGACGTTGAAGGCGGGGATGACCAGGAATTCAGCGAAGGCGCCCGGACGGTTCACGCCGACGCTGCGCGTGTCCGGATCAAGATGGAAGCGTCCGGCGCGCGCATTGCGGCTGCTTCGCCCGATGATGTGACCCTCGCCGCTGACGCGCTGGCCGACTTGCAATCGGTCAACGTTCTTGCCGACCGAATCAATCACGCCGCTGAACTCGTGCCCGATAGTCATTGGAACGGGAATCGTCTTGCGCGCCCAATCGTCCCATTCGTATATGTGCACATCGGTGCCACAGATAGACGTGCGCAGAACACGAATACGGACATCTTCCGGTCCCAATTTGGGCACGGGAACGTCCTTCAACCAGAGACCCGGTTCCGCCTTTGCCTTGACCAGCGCTTTCATCGCATCGCGTCAAAATAGATCTGGAACTGATTGCGAAATCAGGGGATCAAGCCGAGCTCGCGGCCGGCTTGCGCAAAGGCGGCGATGGCTTTATCCAACTGTTCAAATGTCAGCGCCGCGGAGATCTGTACGCGAATGCGGGCTTGACCTCTTGGCACGACCGGATAGAAGAAGCCGGTGACGTAAATGCCGCGCTCATATAGGCGATTCGCCAGCTCCTGAGCCAGACGCGCTTCATCGAGCATCACGGGAATGATGGGATGTTCGCCCTCCAGCAAGCGATAGCCAGCCTGTTGCAAGCCTTTGCGGAAACGCTGCGCGTTCTGGCGCAGGGCAAGGCGCAGGTTATCGCCAGCGCGAGACAGTTCAATCGCTTTGAGCGCGCCAGCGGCCAGCATCGGCGGCAGCGCATTGGAAAAGAGATAGGGGCGAGACCGCTGGCGCAGCATGTCAACGACGGGCTGCGCGGCGGCGACGAATCCGCCAGCGGCGCCGCCCAGGCTTTTTCCCAGTGTGCCGGTGATGATGTCGGCTTGGAGTCCAAAATGGGCGGCCGTTCCCTTGCCTTGCGGACCCAGAACGCCGGTGGCATGGCAGTCATCGACCAGGAGCAGCGCGTCGAACCTGTAGGCCAGTTGGCGCAACTGGGGGATATTGGCGATGGTTCCATCCATCGAGAACACGCCGTCAGTGGCGATAACAATGGTGCGCGGTGACTCGGCGGCAGCCTGCTCCAGTTGCGCCTCCAAATGCGTCATGTTGTTGTTTTCGAAGCGATACCGTTTCGCCTTGCAGAGGCGAATGCCGTCGATAATGGAAGCGTGATTGAGCGAGTCGGAGACGATGGCGTCTTCCGCCGTCAGCAAGGGTTCAAAGACGCCACCGTTCGCGTCAAACGCCGCCGCGAAGAGGATGGCATCGTCCATCTCCAAGTATTCGGCGATCCTCCGTTCCAGCTTGCGGTGCAGATCGAGCGTACCGCAGATGAAGCGCACGGAGGCCATACCATAGCCGTATTCATCCATTGCCGCTTTGGCCGCTGCGATGATCTCGGGATGGTTGGCAAGACCGAGGTAATTGTTGGCGCAAAGGTTGACGATGGATTGCTCACGCCCGTTACGGCTAACCCGTATCTCGCCAGCTTGAGGCGACGTAATCAGCCGTTCTCGCTTAAACAGGCCTTCTTGCTCAATCGTCCTGAGCTCGTATTGCAAGCGGCGATAGGTAGTTTTGGACATTGTCGACATCCGGCTGCGCCATCACTACCATTATAAGTGAATTTCCGCGGCGGTCGCAGATCATGACGATGACTAGCAACAGCGTGGCTCATGGAGACCATTCCATATCGCGATCGAAGGGGAAGATGGGGCGCTGGATTTTGTGGAAAGTTAGGGTGTCGGGCAGGGCGTTGATGGCGCCGGGGCTGATGGCCATGATCGCCTCAGGTGCGATACGCTGAAAATCGGGGAAGAGATAACCCAGCTTCAAACAGACGATGCGGTACACAAGTGGATCGATATCCAGCTCGGTGAATTGGGCCAGGGTCGTGAAAGCCAGGCGGCGTTCGCTGAGAATGACATCAACATGATCGACGCGGAAAATGACCTGGCGACCGCTGACCTTGCTCTCGTGGAGTTTCACGACAGCGCCGGTGACGGACCGCGGGCGACCGTGCACGGGGTCCAGCTTTCCGCCGAGGGACAGGCTCAAGCGCGTGCCAGTTCCAGCGGCGAAGCAGGCTTGGACGGCGGCGGCATCGGCCAACCCGGCATAAAGTGTCTTGGGAACGTGATGAGTCAGCAGGCGCTCCAGCACGTAAGGCACATCACCGGCGCCGCCGCCGGTCACATTATCACCGGAGTCGCTGAGGAAGACGGTCGTTGCGCTTGAAGAGAGCGCCATTGCGATGCACTCGTCGGTGCTGCCTGCCGGCACGCCGAAGCCGAACTCGTGACGGGCTTCCCAATAGGCAGCGGCCAGCAAGCGCGCGGCGGACCAGGTCGCGGCTGAATCAGGGCCGAGGGCAAGGGCGGCGGCTTGGCTGCGCGCTTGATCAGCCCAGGTGAAGCCGACCAGCAGCGAGGCGTCCAGCACCCTCTCGCCGTCGATGACGTCTTCAATCTTGGCGTAGACGCGTCTGCCGGGCTCGACGATGGTCATCGCGCGTTCGCCGGAGAGGAGCAGGGGAATGGGGATGAAGGCTTTGGCGGGGCGGATACCGGCGCGCAGGCAGCGAATCAGCAAGTCGAGAGCGCGGGCGCGGGTTTCCAGCGCGTCTTCGTGGGGCGCGGTGCGATAGGCGGTGATGAGGTCGAGTTGATTCATGATGGCGGCGGAGAGATTGCCATGCAGGTCGTAGCTGGCGCTGATGAGACAGCTAGTACCAACGACACCGCGGACGGCGCCGATGAAATCCGCTTCGGCGTCTTCGAGCCCGTCGACCGCCATCGCGCCATGCATATCGAGATAGACGCCATCCCAGGGACCGCCTTTGCGCAAGCCGGTGAGGATCTCGTCCTTGAGCGCATCGTAGACGGAGCGGCGCAGGACGCCGCCCGGTACAGCGTGCGCCTGCATGATCGGCGCGAAGTCGATATCGGGATGGGCGGAGGCGAAGGGATAGCGCGGGAGCAAGGCGTCGCCGCGCAGCACGTCGAAGTCGGACAGTTCCGATGGAAGGGGCGAGAAGGTGGCGCATTCAATGGCGATGCCGGCGGCGGCGATGCGCAGGGAGGATCTGGGTGTCATGGCTTGACTTCACATTTTGGCTTCAGGTTGCCTTTGGATAATGCGGGCGAGTCACCGCCTCGCCCCTACGATTTTCGTGGCTTGGCGGGCGAGTCACCGCCTCACCCCTACACCTGAATTACGTGGTGGTTCAATTATCACGAGAACGCTCATGTCAGGCGAAAGGATCATCGATAAAGGGATACTTGCGCAGGTCAGCGCGTTGGTAGGGGATTTGGGTGAAGATGGGCGGGATGGCGCCGGGACCAGCCATGTAGATGATCTCGTCAGCGATGGGCGCGAAGCCAGCGTAAAAGTGCTGGGTCGATTTGACGACGAGCAAGCACTTTGACCTTGGGTCGATGCCGAAATTGGAAAAGACCGAAGGGCTGAAGACCTGCCCGCGCCGGCTGTTGACGATGATGTCGACGCCCTGGCAATGCAGTGCGACTGCATTGCCGCAATCGACGGCGACGGGACCTTCGCTCTGCGTCCACTGCTGCTTCATATCGGGGATGATGCCGCTGACTGTCACGCGCAGGTCGAGCGGGTCGCCGGACATGGGTCCCATTTTGCCGCCCAGCCGCAGGTCGAGCGTGGCGCCTTCGCCGGCCGACATGGCGACGCCGACAGCGACCGGGTCCCAGATCATGCCGATAGCCGCGTCGGTGACGCCACGTTCGAGCAGCGCCCGCAACACAAAGGTGGAATCGCTGGGCGCGCCGCCGCCGGCGTTATCGGATTGATCGGCGACGACAGCCAAGCCCGACTCCGGCGCCAAAGCCACATCCAACGCTTCATCGAGCGGCAATGATGGCGGGTCGGTCTCGTGACGGATGGCGAAGAATTGCCCGCCGAACTCGCGTGCTAAATCTGCCGCCAGTGCCGGGTCGTCATCGGTGACCGCCAGCATGTAGGCGCCACAAGTGGGCACGTCGGCCCAGGGGAAGCTATGCGCCAGCGAAAGCGAGAGGACGCCGGGCGCTTTCTCGCGGGCGATCATGGCGTCGACGAAGCTGCGCATGGGTTCATAAGGCGTCAGGTAGAGGCCGATCATGCGGCAATCGTATAGCGCCATGGTCGGCTTCGTCTTTCCTTCGGCGGCATCGGCGATTATGGTGAAGAGTTCCTCGGCGCGCTCGTTGATATCGACATGCGGGTACTCTTTGAAGATGACGACGGCGTCGGCGGCGTCGATGGTCTCTTGGGTGAGGTCGCAGTGCAGGTCGAGCTCCACGCCGATTTTGGCTTGGGGTCCGACGATTTCGCGTACGCGGGTGACGATATCGGTTTCACAGTCGTCGTAGCCCTCAGCCACCATAGCGCCGTGCAGGGGCAGCAAGACAATGTCAACCGGCATGGCCGTTTCCAGGGCGGCGAGCAGCTCATCGCGCAGGCTTTCGTAGACGGCGCGCACGGTCGTGCCAGCTGGCTGGGCGAAGGCGTAGAGGCTGAAGGTATAATCCCAGCCGCGTTCCTGGCAGCGGCGCCGGAACAAATTGAAGGGTCCGCCGAAGCCACCAAGGTCGCCATTTTCGTTGAGATCGGCGGTACGGACGACTTGGAAATCCGCCATACCGGTAGGCATGGGCGAGAAGGTATTGGTTTCGGTTGCGATGCCGCCGGCGAAGACGCGCATTTTGTTGTCCCCAGATGAATCTATAATCTTAACCGATTTGCATTCGGAAGCGATTGGCGGGCGACTAGGCTTGTCGCCCCTACGCACTCGTCCCAGAATATAGACGGTTCGCGAGGGAAACGCAAGAAATCTTGCAGCGGCTTTTGCGAAGGCAAGCCCAGTTGTTATAATCAGGACTGCTGTCTCCAGAACGGCTGAACCATTGAAGCAATCCAAGGGAGGCGACATGAAAGCGATAACGATACGATCGATTGATCTGCATACGGTGCTATTGCCCTACCTTGCGCCTTTTGAGACCAGCTTCGGCGCCGAGACGGACAAGGTGGCGGTGCTGGTGGAGTTGACGACCGAAGCCGGCGTCGTCGGTTGGGGCGAATGCTCGATTGAGTTTTGGCCCGGCTATGGTCACGAGACGGCGGAGACGGCGCGGCACATGCTGTTTGAGTTTCTGGCGCCGGCCGTGATTGGCGCGACCGTCAGCGATCCGCGCGCGTTTCCGGCGTTGATACGGCGCTTCCGCGGCAATCATCACGCGCGGGCTGGCTTGGAAGCGGCGGTATGGGATGCCTTTGCCAAAGCGAACGATATGCGGCTGACCGATTGTTTCGCGCAGTACGCGCCGGAAGGTCACGAGTCCGAGGGCAAGGCTACGGTCGGCGTCAGCATTGGCATACAGCCATCGCTGGAAGCGACTGTCGATGTCGTGCGGCAACGGCTGGCGCAGGGCTACGTGCGCATCAAACTGAAAATCAAGCGCGGCTGGGATGTGGAGGTGGCGCGGGCGGTGCGATCTGCGTTTCCCGATGTCCTCTTGATGCTTGATGCCAACAGCGATTACTCAATGGAAGATGCGGAGCATTTGGCAACTTTGGACCAATTCGATCTGCTGATGATTGAGCAGCCGCTTTCGCATGACGACATTTATGAGCATGGGCTGCTGCAGAAGCGCTTGAAGACGAGGCTCTGCCTGGACGAGAGCGTCAAGTCGGCGAGCGATTTGAATATCGCGCTGCAGGTGGGGGCGATTGGCATCCTCAATCTGAAGCCGGCGCGCGTCGGCGGATTCAGCGAATGCCTGGAGATTTATCGCATTTGCGTCGAGCGTGACTTGCCGCTGTGGATTGGCGGCATGCTGGAGACAGGTGTAGGACGGGCGGCCAATGTCGCTTTCGCGTCGTTGCCGGCGGTCAACCTGCCGTCAGATATCTCGGCGACCGATCGTTACTTCGCCGCGGACATCAGCGAGCCGCCATTTGTGCTGGGCGAGGAAAGCACGCTGACGGTTCCGGAAGGGTTTGGCATAGGCGTCAAGGTCTGTCGTGACCGGCTGGAAGAAGCGAAGCGGCGCTGGATCGAGAATTATCCGTATGGGAAGGTGATGGCGCGATGAGCCTGGTCGACCGAATCAGTTCGATTATCGAGAATGCAGACATAGATGCCGGCGTCGCCATCTGGCATATCGAATCGGGCGCGCGGCTGGATGTCAATGGCGATCTGCCCTTTCCGATGGCGAGCACCTTCAAGATTCCGATATTGGCGACGGCGTGCAAACAGCTTGCCGAAGGCGTGATCAGCCTCGATGCGCGCGTGCCGCTGGTTGATGAAGACAAGAGCATGGGAAGCGGCATTTTACCTTACTTTGAGAGTGGTTTGCAGCCGACCGTGCGCGATCTGCTGACCCTGATGATCATCATCAGCGACAATACAGCGACCGACATCCTGGTAGATTATCTGGGCGGCGCGGCGGTTATCGAAGGGTACATGCATGAGCTTGGTCTGACCGATATCTTCTTCAAGCTGAACTGCAAAGAATTGCTGCGGCATGCCTTACCGCCGGAGGTGGCGGATTTGCCGCGCGACGAGCTGGTGAAATGGACGACAGAGAACGACATACTGCGCGATGGTTTGCCATTCAGCAAGGGACCGGAGAATAATGTCAGCACGGCGAAGGCGATGAATGCGCTGCTGCACCTGATGCATAGCGATCTATTCCGGAAAGATGTGCGGGCGGTCGCCTTTGACATATTGCACAAGCAGCAGTTCACCCACCGCATCGCGCGCTTTCTGCCGCTTGGAGTCAAAGTTGCGAGCAAGACCGGCACCATTGGCGGCATCCGTAACGACTGCGGTATCATTCGCATCAGCGAATCAAATCATGTGATTGTCTCTCTGTTCGTCGAATGGGACGAAGCGCCATATTGGAACAAGCCAGCGGCGCATCATCAGCGGGTTTTCGATGTGGAGACGGCGATGGGCGAGATAGGTCGCGCGGTTTACGATGAGTTTGCGCGCTTGGATTAGGCAGCGAGGGGAGGGTATAACGACAATGGCGGTAAGTGGTCTCTTCGACAAGCTGAATCTAATCTGGAGGATAAAGACATGCGCAAGTCAAGAAAGGCGTTGCTGTTTCTGCTTATGATCGCCCTGATTACGATTAGCGGCGCAGCGCTGGCTCAAGATGACATGATGGCGGGCAAGGGCGGGCGCCTGGTGGTGGCGGACGCCAATTCGAATACGTCATTCGATCCCTTCGTCTCGTCCTGGCACAGCTGGCCCCATTACGCCATTTACCCGACCTTGTTCTCGCGCGCTTTGGATATGAGTTATGTCGGCTACCTGGCGGATAGCTGGGAGGTATCCGAGGATTCCAAGTCGCTGACGATCAATTTGATTGATTATGCCAGCTTTAGCGATGGCACGCCGATTAACGCCGATGCGCTGAAATGGAATCTGGAGAAGTATGCCGATCCGGAATCGACCGCTTCGACCGGCCGCGCCTTGATCACGCTGCTGGACAATATCGAGGTCCACGACGACTACAGCTTCACGATGCACATGAACTCGCCGCATGCGCCGCTGTTCTTTGTGCTGGCAGGTTTGGAGATTGTATCGCCGACTGCTTACGAAGCCATCGGACCGGATGACTTCGGCACCAACCCGGTCGGTGGCGGTCCCTTCATATTGAAGGAGTTGGTCACGGACAATTATGCGCTGTTCGAGCGCAATCCCGATTTCACCTGGGCGCCGCCCGAGCTGTACGATCATCCGGGTCCGGTCTTCCTCGATGAGTTGCAGATCCTTTTCATCGGCGAAGAGCAGACGGTGCTGGCTGCTTTAGAGACGGGCGAGATTTCGCTGGCGGGCATCCCGACGCAGAATCTGGCTGATGCCGAGGCGAATCCGGACATTGATGTGCATGTGGCGAAACTGAGCCAGATCCGTTATGTGGGCTTCAACACATCAAAGGATCCCTGGACGAATCCGGATCTGCGCCGGGCATTTGCTTACGCCACCGATCGGCAGGAGTTTGTCACGCTGGCTTGGGATGACTTGGCGGACCCGCTGTATCAGCCGCTGCCGCCGACGATCTGGGGGCATAATCCCGACCTGAATGAGATCGCGCCCAGCTTCGACCCCGAGAAAGCGGGCGCGATGCTGGATGAGCTCGGTTATGTTGATGCGGATGGCGATGGCTTGCGCGAGGACCCGGATGGCAATGAATGGGTCGTGCCGCTGGCGACCGCTTCGCCCGATGAATGGCTGCGGCAGGCGGAAGTGCTGGAGGCGCAATGGCGCGCGGTCGGCATTCCGCTGCAGATTGACGTGCTGGAATTCTCGGCCTTGATCGACCTGACGACCACTGGCGAGCACGATCTCTTCTTGCTGCTTTATGGTTATCAGGACCCCAGCATCTTGACCTATTTCTTCGATCCCGAGCGCAAGGGCGGCAGCAACCGCGCCTGGTTCTCGACCGATGAATTGACCGAGCTGCTGGTGGCCGCCGATTCGCAGTTGGATCCGGATTTGCGTTACGAAGCGGTGACGGCGGTGAGCACGTACATCATCGAAGCATCGCCCTGGGTCTATCTGGCGGTGCCGCCGGCGTTGACGGGCGTTCGCGCGGAGTTGATGGGCTGGCGCATCCATCCGGATACGAGCTTCCTCTATTGGAATGCGTATTTTGAGGTGGAGTAGGGGAGTCTGCCCCGCTCCCAACCCTCTCCCGTAGGTTTGTGTCTACGCTACCCGACGCATCGGGGTGGGGGAGCGCATGAATGAAACTTGGCATGTATCAAGCGGGTCAGCCACTGGCTGACCCCTACAAGCATCATATATGTAGAAATTGTAGGGGCGGCTGAACCGCAGTGTGTACGCGCGGCGGTGAGTCGCCCTTTGTCGACATACGCAGCGGAGGACTTGCGCAACGTGAGCCAGTACATCCTGCGGCGGATTGCGATTGCCTTTCCCATGATTCTGGCGGTGACGACGGTCGTCTTCGTCATGCTGCGGGTGGCGCTGCCGGGCGATCCGGCTCAGATCATGGCTGGCGATCGGGCGTCGCCGGAGCAGATCGAAATCATCCGCCGCAAGCTGGGATTCGACCGGCCCGTGGTCGAGCAATATTTGATCTTCCTGCGCAACTTCGCTGGTGGAGACTTGGGGCGCTCGGTCAAGTTTCGCGAGCCGGTGATGGGCGTGATCGCCAGAGCGTTTCCCTTTACGGCAACGCTCACCGTTCTCAGCGTCACGGTGGGCACGACGATAGGCTTGGTCATCGGCATCATCACGGCCGTCTATCAGCGCACCTGGGTCGATAATATCGGCATTGTGCTGACGGTGTTTTTCTTTTCCATCCCGACATTTTGGCTGGGGCTGATGCTGATACTGATATTCTCGGTGGGATTGCGCGTTCTGCCGGTGCAGGGGACGGGCACCTGGCGCCACTTTGTCTTGCCAGTGACCACGCTGGCGGTGGGCCAGAGCGCGCTGATCGCTCGCTTGACGCGCTCGAGCATGATAGAAGTGCTGAGCACGGATTATGTGCGGACGGCGCGGGCAAAGGGCTTGGCACGGCGGCGCGTGCTCTTGCGTCATGCGCTGCGCAATACGCTGATTCCGGTGATCACGGTTGTCGGCTTGTCGGTGGGCGGTTTGCTCGGCGGCGCGGTCATCACCGAGAGCATATTTGGCTTGCCGGGCGTCGGGCGTCTGGCAATTGACGCCATTAGCAATCGGGATTATCCGATGATACAGGGCGCGGTGATCCTGGTGGCGGCCTCTTTTGTTTTTGTCAATTTGATCGTCGATATCATCTACGCCTTCGTCGATCCGCGGATCCGTTATGCCTGAGGTCGATCTTGTCCCTGAACGGGGCGCGCGCCCCAGCGGCTTGTATCAACTGGTGCTGCTGAAGTTTCTTCGAAACCGCGTGGCGCTTTTTGGTTTGTGCTGTCTGCTGCTGCTGCTGTTGGCGATTCTCTTCGCGCCGCAGGTGACGCCTTACAATCCGATCGAGAAGAATACGCCGGAGCGCAATCAGGCGCCGTCGCGGCTGCATCCCTTCGGTACCGACAAGCTGGGGCGCGATATATTGAGCCGTGTGCTTTATGGCGGGCGCGTTTCGCTGCAGGTCGGATTTTTGTCGGTGGGGCTGGCCGTCATCATTAGCACGCCGCTGGGCTTGATCGCCGGATTTTTCGGCGGTATCGCCGACAATGGCATCATGCGGGTGATGGATTTGATATTGGCTTTTCCCGGCTTGATCCTGGCGATTTGGCTGGTGAGCCTGCTGGGATCCAACATCAACAACGTTATCATCGCGATCGCCTTTTTCTCGCTGCCGACATTCTCGCGCTTGATCCGCGGCATCACGCTGTCGATCCGCGAGATGGAGTACGTGATGGCGGCGCGCGGCATGGGCGCCGGTTCGCTGCGCATCATGTTCTTCCATATCCTGCCCGGCGTGCTGGGACCGATGATCGTCTTGACGACGCTGGGCGTCTCCGGCGCGATTGTGGCGGGCGCGAGTTTGAGCTTCCTCGGCTTGGGCGTGCGGCCGCCGACGCCGGAGTGGGGCGCGATGCTTGCGGACGGGCGGAATTACTTGAGAACGCAGTGGTGGATGGCGGTCTTCCCGGGCATGACGATCACGCTGGTGGTGCTGCTTTTGAATATCATCGGCGATGCGCTGCGCGATGCGCTCGATCCGAATGTGCGGGCTTAGGTCGATTGCGATGCGGAGGGCGACTCACGGCCGCGCGTAGACACTGCGGGTCAGTCGCCCCTACGGATTTTGCGCTCTGACAGGCGACTCAAAGTGCCGCCCCTGTCATCGTTGCGGGCGCACCCCATCCCCCCAACCCCCTTCCCCAGCGAGCTAGGGAAGGGGGAGCTAGGCCTCGCGAGCACCTAACTTATCAAACTTCTTGCCCACAGCGGGACGCGAGGTATTTTGCGTGGGCGGCTGGTGTGCAGCGCAAGGGTCTACAGATTTCGCCGCGAGAGTTGCTTTGTGGTCTATCGTGGCGCTCATAAGTACGATTGAGTCAAACCTTTCCTGTCCTCAGGAGGCATCAGAGAGGGGGCGTTAAACCTTGCGAGCACTTGATTCATCCGGTTTCTCTTCCGCAGCGAGGCTCAGAGTCTTTTGAGCAGGCGGTGGATTCGCCACGCATACGTCACAATTTTGTCGCACTGTTTAGTCGTCGAGGGTGAGCAGGTTGAACTGCTTGTAAAGCTCTTCGAGGGTTTCGAGGCGTTCGCGCGTTTTCTCCGGATAGCGCAAAGAGAGGGCGCCGAGGATGGCGTCAAGCAGGGCGAAGAGCGCGACCGTATTGCTGTAAAGACGCAGACGGTAAGGCACGATCAGAGCGAGATCGGAGCGGATGGCGGCGGGCGAGACGTGGCTGTCGGTGACTGCCAGCACGGCAGCGCCACGCTGTCTGGCGACATCCATCACGGTCAGGGTTTCGCGGGTATAGCGGGCGAAGCAGAGCGCAAGAATCAGATCGCCCGCTTGGAGTGGGGCTAGCTGCGCCGCGATGGGATCGATGCCCGGCGTCAGCACGGTTGTGTCCGGGCGGATGTAGCGCAGGGTGATGCCGAAATTGAGCGCGAGCGGAAATGAAGAGCCCAAGCCAATGATATATACGTGACCGGCGCGATCGACCATATCGACGGCGCGATCGAAGATATGGGTGGGTACGTGTTGAGGCAGGTCGATCAGCGTCTGCACTTCGTCGCGCAACACGGTGTTGAGCAAGTGCGCTTCTTCCTGATTGGCGGCGGAGAGGTCTTCCAGCAGTTGCTGCGTGCCGATCTGCATGCGTTGAGCAATCTTCGCCTGGTTGAGAAATTGACCGCGCAGAACCGATTGCAGCTCCGGGAAGCCTTCAAAACCGAGGGCTTGGGCGGTGCGCACGACGGTTGAAGGGTTGACGCCGACTGCCTCGGCGATTTCAGTGATGGTCAAGTGGATGACGCCGATGCCGCCTTCCAGCAGAAATTGGGCGACTTTGCGCTGGCTGCGCGAGAGGGATTCGTGCTGGAGTCGAATCCAACGTACGATGTCATCTTGTGGTTTCGCTTCGCTCATGGTTTTAGGTCCGTATGCTTCTTAGAAATCACTATTTGATCATTCGAAAACTGCTTGAATTTCCTCAGCTAGCGTGGGCGAGCCACCGCTGCGCGTAAGTCGCGTAGACACTGACTGTCGACACTGCAGGTCGCTCGCCCGTACAACCATTCAACACTCGTTCGTATATAGTGTGTCTTGTCACCTCGACCAGAGATCAGTGCTGAGGTATTTCAAGCCGGAGTCGGGGAGCAGGATGGCGATGCGCTCACCCTGATGGGCGCCTTGGAGCAACTGCAAGGCGGCGGCCAGGTTGGCGCCCGATGAATAGCCGGCGAAGAGACCTTCCTCTCTTGCCAGGCGGCGTGCCATCTTGATTGCGTCTGCATCGCTGACACCCAGGCAGCCGTCGACGCGCGCGCGATCGACCAGCGCCAGATCGGCCATGGCGTATCCGCCGCCCTGGATCCGGTGGTTGGGGCGCGTGACGGCCTCGGCGGCGAAGGCGGCGGCACCGGCCGGCTCGACGATATAACATTGAATTGCCGGGTCGCATTCTTTGAAATAGCGGGCGCAACCGGCGAATGAACCGCCGCTGCCGATGAAATCGCAGAAGGCGTCGATGCCGCCGGCTTGTCGCATGATCTCGGGCGCAGTATGCCGGTAGTGGGCGCGGGAATTGCCCGGTAGCTGGAATTGATCGGCGCGAAAGGCGCGGCGCTGGCGCACTATCTCCTGCGCCTTTGCTTCGACGCGCGCAAGATCGGCGCCGGAGACTTCGCCCGGCGTCGAGTCGGGGCATTGATCGACGAGCACCACTTCCGCGCCGAGCGCCGCCATCATGCGGGCGCGCTCGCTCGAGTTGCCGCGGGACATCACGGCGACAAAGTGATAACCCTTGACGGCGCAGACGATCGCCAGCCCGGTACCGGTATTGCCGCTGGTAAGCTCGACGACGGTATCGCCGGGGCGGAGGGCGCCTTCGGCTTCCGCCTCTTCGATCATCTGCCGGGCGATGCGGTCCTTTTTCGAGTAGCCGGGATTGATGAATTCGAGCTTGGCGAAGATGTGCCCATCGAGGTCCCCCGTAATGCGCGACAGTTCGACCATGGGCGTGTTCCCGATGGCATCCAGCACGGAGGGGTAGAGCGTTTCGTGCGGCAAATGTTCGCTCCTTAAGCGATCTGCAAAGGGCAGGTGGTAGCTGCGACTCCATGCGCGTAGCCGGTGATTCTAACATGAAGCGCGGCCGCTTTGCCATTTGCCTTCGCGCTTGCTATGATTGCAAGCGTTCGTCAGCGTGCGCCCTATTCATCATGACCAGCACGATAGAAATCCGCGAATTAAAGACGATGGCCGAGCTTGATGCGACGGTCGCATTGCAGCGGGCGGTTTGGGGCATGCGCGATGTGGAGGTCTCTTCGCCGCATACGCTGCGGGCGATCGTGCATAGCGGCGGGGCGGTGTTTGGAGCGATGTTGCAGGGCGCGCTCGTCGGCTTTTGCTTTGGTTTTGCGGCGCTACGAGAGGGTGAACTTTTGCTCTGGTCGCATATGGCGGCGGCGCATCCGGATTTCCAGGGGCAGGGCATCGGCTTTCGGCTCAAGCAAGCGCAGCGGACATGGGCGCTAAAGCGAGGCTATCGCTGGATGGCTTGGACTTTCGACCCGCTGCAGGCCGGCAACGCCAATTTCAACTTCAACCGGCTGGGTGTGACGGCGCGGCATTACTCGGTGGATCACTACGGCGAGATGCAGGATGGTCTCAACGCGGGCTTGGCCAGCGACCGTCTGGAAGCGCAATGGGAGTTGGAGGCGCCGCATGTCGTTGCGCTGGCGCAGGGTCGGCAGCGCGGAGCGGGAGCGGGATTGGCGGAGGCGCGGCCGCTGGTATGGGTTGATGTGGAAGGCGCTCTCCAAATCGACGCATGGACGGCGATTGACCAAGCGCATTTCGCCATCGAGATACCGCCGGACATTGCCGCGCTGAAGCAAGGTGATGTTGAGCGCGCCAAGACTTGGCAATTGCTGGTACGGCAGGCGATGACGACGCTATTCGACGCAAAGTACGCTGTGACCGGCTTTGAGCGCAGCGCTGGCAAAGCCTGGTATATCGTCACCCGTGAAAGCCAACCCCATCCCCCATCCTAATTCCCCCCTCAGTCCCCCCGCTCAACGGGGGGCGGAATTCCCAGCGAGCTAAGGAAGGGGAGTCACAGGCGCGAGCGTCGTTGATTGGCTTTAGTTAGGCTGTGACTGATTCGGCGGCGGCGCAGAGCTGGGTCAGCTCGCCAATTTGGTCGAGCATTTCCAATTCGTTGCAGACGGCATAGATGGCATCGGCGCGCTCCTGCGGGAATAGGTCACGGGTGAGGACGCTGAATTTCGTGCGAAGCTCGGCGTCGGTCATGCGGAACTCGGGTTCGCCCTTCATATTCGGCAGGAAGGCAGAGCGCACCTCTCCATTCGCCATGGTGACGCTCAAGCGGCATCCATTCGAGTCGGGATAGCGTACTTCGATTTCCGGGTCTACCTGTACATCAATCAGATTGCGTAGGCGGCGGACTTCCGGCTCATCCCAGTCGGAGAAGTTATGGGGCCAGGCGCTGCCATGCTTGA
>JAPOWK010000077.1 GCA_026707665.1 Chloroflexota bacterium | reverse complement strand
CCTACTGGCGCAGGGAAATCGATCCAAAGCGAGCTTCTGGCTCGTTTTTTGTTGCGCCTGATATATCTATACAGTATACACGCGTTTGAGGGAGAGGGCAAGAAGTTCGCGCGAGAATTCCGCTTGGGATCTGAGGGCCGGGAGGTGCCCTTGGGTTTAGAATACCCGTGCTATCCTTGAGCAGGAAGCTTGCGTTCGGACTAGGGTCGTATCGAGAAATAGGGGAGAGCGCTTAAGTCAGATTCTCGTAGACAGCGAGCGGCGTCGCTGCCAGCAGGCCGCCATCAACCGGCAAGACAACGCCCGATATCCAACGAGCTTCATCGCTAGCGAGAAAGAGGGCGGCATTAGCGACGTCCCAAGCAGTGCCTTCGCTGCCCAATGGTGCGACATTTTGTCGCAAGCGGCGTGTATCTTGCGCGATATGCCGGACGAAGGGCGCGTAGATATGCCCTGGCGCGATGCAATTGGCGCGGATATTGTCGCGGCCGTGATGCACGGCGACGACCCGGGCCAGGTGGGCTGCTCCGGCCTTGGTGACGGCATAGGGCACATTGGGATGCATGCCGGTGCGCAAGCCATCGATGGATGAGATGTTGATGATGGAGCCGCCGCCGCTGGCTTTCATTAGCGGTATCGCGTATTTGCAGGCTAACATCATGCTGCGCAGGTTGACAGCGAATATCTGATCTAGCTCATCGCTGCTGACGTCAATCACCTTGCCGGAACCGGGGGCGGCGACGTTGTTTAACAGGATGTCTAAGCCGCCGTGACGCTCCTGGCAAGCCGCCACCATCGCCCGACAGTCGTCTTCGCTGGTGACGTCGGCTACGAAGAGGGAAGCGCTGCGGCCAACCTTGAGGATTTCGCGCTTGGTTGCTTCTGCGCGCTGACGATTGTAATCTACTAAGACTACAGAGGCGCCGTGCTGTGCGAAGAGTTTCGCGGCCGCATAGCCTGTGCCGGCCGGTTCGCCACGTGAACCTGCGCCAACCACAAGCGCGATCTTGTCTTGCAGTCGTGCCATTCCCATTTGTTTCCCTTACTCGATTCTTAGATCGCCGGCCTAGTCCATATGCAAACCGCCATCTACCGTCAGCGAGGCGCCAGTCATGAAATCCGATTGGTGGGACGCGAGAAAGGCAGCCACATTCGCGATATCGGTCTGATCAGTCATTCGTCCTAAAGCCGAATTCTGAATGGCGGTGGCGATCATCTGTTCGCGGTAGTCGGATGCGTCCACGCCGGCGGGCGACAGGACAGTCGCCATATCGTCAATGCGTTCGCTCGCAATTAAGCCCGGACATATCGCGTACACGGTGATTCCCTGCGGCCCTAACTCGCGCGCCAGCGCTTGGGTGAAACCGCGCACGGCGAACTTGGAGGCGCAGTAAGCGGCAAAACGCGCCACGCCATGCTTGCCCGAAGTTGATGATATGTTGATAATCGAACCGCCGCCGTCCCGTTGGAGCATATGGCGCGCCACCGCTCGACAGCAGAGAAAGGTGCCTTTCACGTTGACTCGCTGCACAAAATCAAAAGCCTCTTCTTCCAGCTCGACCACCGGTACGCGATCCCGTCCAGCCGGGGCGCCAGCGTTGTTGACAAGAATATCGATTCTGCCAAAGCGCTGCAGCGCGCTCTCCACCATCCCTTCGACTTGATCGGCCTGCGTGACATCGGCGAAGACTGGCAAGGCCTGCTGTCCCAGCGCTTCAATCTCGCGAACGACATTGGGCAGTCCCCTACGCGGCGTGGCGTCTTCGCTCAGGTCATTGACGACGATATCGGCGCCTTCCGCTGCCAAGCGCAGTGCCACCGCTCGCCCGATGCCATTCGCGCCCGCGGCTCCCGTCACCAGCGCCACCTTGCCTTGCAAGTCATACATATGCTACTCCATGCGCATTTAGCGCAGAATCCGTTGATCGCTGATGTCTTTGCCGCCTATCGTCTTTGTCAGGCTGGCGCCTCGATATTCTATGATTTCCAAGTCGGCGAAGGCGTTGACAATGTTATATTGGGTTGGCAAATCTTCCCAGCGCGCTGGATGAAATTGAATCTGGCCCGAGCCAACATGCTGCTCGAGAATGCGCTGGTTGGAGTTTGCCGCTGGCGTCAATACCGGGTAGGCGACATCTGCACGACCCCACTCGCCGGTGCGCGGCATGTATTTATAGTGCAAAGTGCCATCGCTGGTCGCGCGCGCCTGCCTCGTTTGAATTTCCTCTGACGTTAGCTCTCGCAGGTCATACAAATGCAAATCGAGGAATTTGAATCCAAGCCAACTGGCGATCAGATGATATTCGCCGCGCAAGTGCGTTGGCGGGGGCAGTTCGCAATAAATCTTGGAGAAGCCGATTTCTTCACGGCCCGTGAGTATCGGGTCGGTCAAATTCTCCCAAAGCACGGTCAGAAAGCTGCCTCGTACCTGGTCCTGCTCGCCGCTGAACCGCACGGGAAAGCTGACGCCCAAGACATTGTAGCCGCGGCCCGCCAACCATTCGATATCCGTCATGTGATTGCTGAACACGGTGACGACAGGCTCGCCGTCGAGGGAAAAACCCGGCGGCAGAAAGGATTCCAGCTGCTGCCCATTACTCAGGAAACTGATGCTATAGGCGGTGCCTAATGGATTGTCGATGCACTCGAATTTCCGACCATCTGGTCCCTGCCGGGGACCGGTGCGCGGGCCGAAGTGCGTCGGCATGTAATACATCTTGTCGGGATCGAGGGGATAGGGCATGGCAATATCCTTCAACAGATTGATATGTCAGATGTTGCTGCTGGTGACGCCTTTCGCTGGCAGCGGCGCGCTGATATGAATGAGGAGGTAGCCAAGCAAGCCATACAGGGCGGCGGCAAAAATCTGAAATCCGTGCAGTAGAAAGCCGGCGGCGGCGGCATCGGCATCGGGCATGCCAGCAAACTGCGTCAAGCCAACCAGCCAAGCCCCTTCAACCACGCCGAAACCACTGACCGTGAATGGGAATGCGGACGCGAACATGCCGAGGCTGATTATAGCGATGAATACTGGCAACGGCACATCGACCCCCAAGGCGCGCAGAAGTAGATAGTTGGTAAGGAAAGACGATGTGTAGGTGAAACAGGTGGTGAAGAGCGCGGTAAGGAAGAGGCGTGGCTGCCGGATGCGGTCCATCTCGTCGCCCAGATGCGCCAGGCGACTGTTCAAGCCAGCGGCGAGACTCGGGCGCCGCCCCTCCGCGGCTGTCAAAATCGGCTGCGCGGACCGCTGAACGGTTCTGATCACGCTGCCGCCGAAATACAGCCCGATAACGCTGATGGCAAAAGTGACGGCGATCGCGAGAGTGAGTTCATCGCGCTGCGCCGCCAGCTGCTCGGCGCTCGCCGGTATGCTCGAGGCGAATACCATGACGATGATCAGTAGCTCCAAGATGCGCGCGCCGAAGAGGCTGCTCAAGCCTTCTTCCATCGTGTAATTCAAGCGGGAGCGCAGCAAGACGATGTAGGATAATTCTCCCAGCTTAAATGGCAGCGCGCGGACCAGGAAATTATGATAGAGCGTGATGGGTATGAGAATGCGCCAGGGCGAATCTCGCTTGTCGAGCAAAATGCGAAAGCGCAGCGCTCGGAACAGGTTCAGCGCTAGATAAGCCAGCAGCGCGCCAATCCAGCTTGATAAGGCGATGCGCCCGAGCGTTTGGTCGAATTCCGCCCAATTGACACGCCCGATCAAATCCGCCAGGAGAACAACCGTGATGGCGATGCTGGCCGCGCGCGCCAAGAGCTGCCGGCGAGAACGCTTGACGCCCGGTGATCGGTCGTTTGTCTTGGCTGGGTCGTTCATCAGGCGCTCAATCCATGCGGTACCAATGTGACAGATCGCGGTCCAGCAGGGCGCTCAAGGCATCAATGTCACCCTCCAGCTCGCGCGCCAGGCTTTGGCGAAAGTCTGCGGTTAAGGGGGAACGACTTTCGTATTTGGTGTATACGGCGATCACGCCCTTGACCGCCCGCGTCCGAAAGCTCTGCGGCACAAGGGAATGCGTCGTCGCCAGGTAGGTCAGCCGGTCTTTCAGGAGCATGAGCGAAAAGCCGCTGTCTACAATGAGCTTCTGCAGCCATTCCAGGCGCACTTCCTTATTGGGATTACGGATGTCGAAGGTCATGCTGTAGCTCGGGTCCAGGTCGAGGAAGTCCAGAACGTCGCGGAATGCAGCGGGCGTATCTGAGCGGAAATCATCAAAGATAATGACCAGCACATTCTCGCGGCCAAAACGCTGGAGATAGCGCGGCACCTGCTCGGCGAAGCGCGCCATTTCTCGATAGTAAAGCCCGGTGATGCAATGGGCGGCGCGCCGAATTCGCCGGCCCGCCCGTCGATCGCCCTCAGCCGCTAAAGCGTCCTCGAAACTCTCGATCTGCTCATTGCCGCTATAGCGAAACTGCGACCACATCGAGTACATCATATCGATCGGGTTTCGCAGCATGATGATGATCTTCGCCGCCGGATCGTAAGCGTGAATCTCTTGCGCAGCGCGCTTGCTGGCTAGATACCAGGGCGAAGACTCGCCGATGCGTTTTTCGCCGCGCGCATCGCGAAAAAGCTTCAGATAGCGCTCGGGCTTGCCGCGGAATTGACGAAAGCGAGAGCCCTCCAGGTCAGAGCCGAAAAAGTGGGGCTCCTTGAAAAAGGGCATGAAGACATCAGGATGACGCTGCAAGTATTCATGCAAAGAGGTCGTGCCGCATTTTGGCGCGCCTACAATGAAGAAATTTGGCTTGGCTCCCCCCTGCAGGGCGCTGGAATGGAACGCGCTTTTTGGAAGCGCCATAGGCTGTGGCTACGAACCCCGATTGGATACCAGTGGATTATAGTACAAAACAGACGGGGCGATAGGCTGCTGGAAAAGCGAACGTGCTCCCGCCGCCGAATTCTGACAATTCGTCCGTACATCTGTTAAGCTATGAGAGAAAAGCGCAGGGCGAGATTCAGGAGCGTCCCATGTCAAAGAAGAAGGCCGCCAAATCGGCGAGGCCGCCGCGGCTCAAGAGAAAATTCTATGAAGAAGAATTGATTCGATTGCAATTCGAGTTGGTGAAATGGCAGTATTGGATCAAGCACCACGATATGCGTGTCATGATCACCTTTGACGGGCGCGACGCGGCCGGGAAGGGCGGCACGATCAAACGCATTATGGCGCCGCTGCAGCCGCGCGACATTCGCCTGGTGGCGCTTGGCAAGCCATCGGACCGAGAACAGACTCAATGGTATTTCCAGCGCTACGTCACGCATTTGCCGGCCGCCGGCGAAATCGTGCTCTTTGATCGAAGCTGGTACAACCGCGCCACCGTCGAGCGGGTGATGGGCTTTTGCAGCGACCGCGAATATTGGGACTTCCTGCGCGATGCGCCGAACTTCGAGCGTCTGCTGATCCATGACGGGATCATCTTGCTCAAATACTGGCTGTCCGTGGATGACGACGAGCAGGAGCGCCGATTCCAGGCGAGAGCGGCCAACCCGGCGCGCCGCTGGAAGCTCAGCGATATTGATATAGAAGGGCGCAACCGCTGGATGGAATACACGCGGGCGAAGGACACCATGATCGAATGGACGGATATACCCGAGTCACGCTGGCGGCAAGTGAACTCCAACGACAAGCGGCGTCTGCGCCTCAACGTCATTCGCGATATGTTGGCGGCAATCCCTTACGAGGATGTGATCCCGGGCGCGATGAAGCTGCCCGATGTGCCGCCGCAGGAAGAATATATGTCGCGGCCGCCGCGAGATACGCATTATCTGGTTAGAGACTATTACGCCGACATGATTCGCGATTGAGCTATTTCTTGCCGGTGGCCAGCTTTCGGCGCGTCTCGCGTACGGCGATGGCGGGCAGGGTCGGGGCTTTGGCTTCAACGTAGGCGGCGATCGATTCCTGGTGCTGCTTGACGCCCTTGCGCAGGAGCCAGGAAATCGCCTTGGTAATGCGCCCGTCCTTTTCCCCCTTCAGCTGGTCAATCAGCGCGAGTGACAGGTCGAGTATTCGCGGATCCGCAGATTGCGAGATGGGCGCCGTCAGCAAGACGAGCGCGGCGCGGCGCTTGTTGACGTTGTCCTCGCCGGCCAGTGATTGGAGCATAGCGGACCAGCCGGCCCAATCCGCCAGCAAATCCTTATCGCTGAAGACGGTCTGGCAGGTGCTATCGACCTCGGCCCAGCCGTTCAAGCGGCCGAGCCAGGCATCCAGTTGAGCGAGCGGCAGCTGCCGGCGGTAGCGCGAGAACTTGCGGAAGAGCGTCCGCGGGGCGCAGCGTTCCTCGTAGGAATCGCCGTGGTAGAGGGAGTCGATCAGCGCCAGCCAATCTTCGTAGCTGAGGTCCTTGTGGGCGGCGATGAAGGCAAGCACGATAGCGCGGCTTTGCTCGTTCTTTAGTCCATACCATTTTCGCGTTGTGCCCAGGTGTTCGGGGCGTTGCTTGACCTGGCCGCGGCCGGGGACGGCGGCTTGGATTTCATGCAGGATGGCTTGATGGTGGGGGTTCATCTCTAGCTGGGCGGGGCACAATGACGTCGGCGAGCCATCGGCTCGCCCGTACAGCGTACATGTTAATGGGGCTAAAGCAGTTGCTTGAGCGGGATGTTGCGGCGTTTGAGGAATTCCATGAAGCCGATCTTGTCGATGGTCTTGATCTCTTTCGCCGTGATTTTGACGCGCACCCAGCGGTCAAGCTCGGGCACGTAGATGCGTTTGTTTTGCAGATTCGGCTTGAATTGGCGCTTAACGGTATTGAAGGCTTTGCTGCGCGAATGGCCGAAGAGCGGTTTGGTGCCGGTAATTTTGCGTTTGCCGGGCATAGTCTGGCTCCCGTGATCGATATCGGCGACAGATTATACCTGATGTCTGCCCGATGTCGAGGGGCTGTTTGTTTGCCGAAACGAGAACGGATGTGCGCGCGTTTGGCAAACGATTTAGGGGATTCGGCAAAGCAGATAGCGTGAGTTCGCGCGGGTAGGGCGTGATTTGGCGCCGATACTGCCATTGCCGGCAAGGAAGTTTTTTCGGCAACGGGATTGGCGGAATAGCGTTTTTTCTCTGCCGGAAGATGATTCTTGGGCATAGAGCCTGGGCTGTGAGCGCAATCGGTCATGAAGCGAGTGTAGCCGGGGAGGGCGGGGCATGGGCGACTGGATGGACGCGGTTTTGAGACAGCGAATTACGTGCTGCCGGTCATGTAAGTCTCGAATATGCGCAGATCTTCGTCCGATGGGAAAAGCAGCAACCTGACAATCCTGGCAAGAAATGCATTTATCATAGAGATTGCTAGTCGTACAGGAGGCACAAGCAGCACATTGTTGCTGTCGATCTGGGGCGGACAGTCGAATTAGTTGTCGAAGCGAATCTTTCCTGGCTCTCTTCCGAAGAGATTGTGCCCGAATCCGTTTCTAAGCAAATTGTACATGGCGTCCGCAGAGTCGGAATCGACGTCTGGAAATATTGATTTCAGCCCGGTTTTGTATCGATTCTCTGGATTCATACGCCGAGTATTCTCCAGCCAGTACATTGTTTCCGGCGCTGGGTTTATGTCCATGATTATGGCAAAGTTGTTGTCCTCTCTGCCAAAATTTATTCTATCAATGAGAGGGATCTCACCAACTGCTTAACGTGTAGATGAAATAGCACATGAGGTCATGGTCATTGAGTCGGGCGAGAATAGGATCGCCGTGTACCGGATAGTAGCTAACTCCCGCAATTTTCTGTGTAATGTCCAAGAGGCTCACCGATATCGCTTGCCCTTGAAGCCACTCGTCCTCACGGTCGCTTCGAATGATGTAATCGAGAGCCATATCAGGCGGCTTGCGCGGCGATTAGCGTCATTATGGCTCGGGAAAACTGCCGAGGAACTTCCAGGTCTTGTAGCATGGCCCGTACAGTATCGGTAGAAATATCACGATATTTGATACGCATCTTGAGCTCAGGATAGCGCAACAAGGCATCCATGTCGTTTGTATGTTGCAGCCTAGTCCATTTAAGGACGAGATAATCGTCTTCAATGCCAAAATCGAAATTGTACGATTCGGGTTTCATGTTTTCGTACTCCAACTGTGGCCGTTGTCGGCGACTATATGGCTTATGATAGCATGTCTTCGGACTGGGAATCGAGTGACATATTTCCCGGTTGCAGCACCGATTTGCTATCATTGCCGTATGAACATCCGCACCATTCAAGCCAAATCCATCCTCACGCCGCAGAAGCGCGGCTTCCTGACCGCGGGCGAGCGACCCTACACCCACAGCCTCTCGTGGGCGACCGGCTGCGGCTACGGCAAGCTCTATTGCGGCGCCTTCTGTTACGCGCAGATGCTGCCCAATTGGCACTTTGGGCGGCGGGAAGGCGAGGCATGGGGCGATGCGTTGATTGTAAAGCAGAATGCGCCAGAACTGCTGGAAGCGCAGCTCGCTCGCGCGCGGAACCGGCGGGAGATGCGCATCTTCATGAGCCCGGTGACCGATCCCTATCAGCCTATAGAGCGGAAGCTGCGGCTGACACGGCGCTGCCTTGAGGTCTTCGCTCGCTATGATGATCTCGATTTGCTGCTGATTCAGACGCGCGGACCGGCCATCGTTGATGACCTGGCGCTGATATCGGCGATCCCTTATGCCTGGCTTGGCATGACGATCGAAACCGACCGCCATGATTTGCTCTATGGTCCCACGAAGCCGCAGGTAGAGCGGCGGCTGGACGCGGTGAAGCGGGCGGTTGCTTGCGGCTTGTCTGCCCAAATTGCGGTATCGCCCTGCCTGCCTTATTCCGATGCTTTTGCCGAGCGCTTGCTGGAGACGGGGGCGCAGCGCATCGTCATCGACACCTTCGCCATCGGCGATGGCAGCCGCGGGGCGCGCACCGCCAACAGCCCCTTTGGCGCGCTGGCAAATTATGATTGGCGCGATGATGAGATCGCCATCAGCCTTTATCATCAGTTGAGCGCCTATCACGATGGCGTGGCGTGGAGCGGGGCGGGTTTCGCCGGGATTCCGGGGCGCCAGCAATTGCATTGAACCTTCCAGCGCCGCAGTGGCTCTTTCATATGTAAACATAGAGATCGGAGCGCTTATGGGAGATTTGAGCGGGTTGGTGGTGGCGGCGCGCAAGGGAGACAGCGATGCCTTTGAAGAAGTGGTGCGGCGCTTTCAGGATATGGCGGTGGGGTATGCCTATGGGACATTGGGCGATTGGCAGGAAGCGGAGGACGCGGCGCAGGAGGCTTTCATCGCGGCTTGGATTGGTTTGGTGAATCTGCGCGATGTAAAGGCTTTTCCCGGCTGGTTCAGACGGATTGTGCGGACGCAGGCACATCGGCGTTTGCGCGTGAAGGAGCCGCCGCTGGTTTCGCTGGAGCAGGTCGGCGAGATCGCGGTTGACGCTGGAGGAGATCGGGCGGAGCTCGCGCCGGTGGCAGACGCGCTGGCAGCCGCGTTGGAATCTTTGCCCGAGGCGCAGCGCACCCTCATCCTGCTGCACTATATGAATGACTTTCGGCAGCGCGAGATCGCGGACTTTATGGAAATCCCGCTTGGCACAGTCAAATCGCGCTTGTATCACGCGCGTCAATCGATGAAAGAAAGGATGACGGTTTTGAGCGAACTTTCAACACAGCGCCCCTCGCGCGACAGCGAGTTTATCGAGAAAGTCATGCGGTTGTTTGACGCCGCCAAGACGGGCGACAGCGCCGCTGTCAAGCGCTTGCTCATTGAAGACAGCGGCTTGGCCAATGCCAGCGGCAATGTTCGCACATCGCTTTGGGGCTCGGACGCGCTGGCGCTGCACGTGGCTGTGATGCACGGGCGCAAGGACATCGTCGATTTGCTGTTGGCGCATGGCGCGGATATCAACGCGCGCGACGAGAAGTACCTTTTCAACGCCTTAATCCACGCGATCGACCTGGCCGACTTCATGCCGGAATACGCCGCGCTCGGCATGGTCGATTTTCTGCTGGAGCGGGGCGCCGAGTTGGATGTCTGGGCTTGCGCCTGGCTGGGCGATATGGCGGGAGTCAAGGAGCGGCTGGATGAGAACCCGGCGCTGGTGAACGAGATTGGACCCGGTCCCAGCACCCTGCTTTCCTTCTGCCGCGATGTGGAGGCGATTCAGTTCTACTTGAATTATGGCGCTGATCCGCTGCGTGTCTATGAGCGGACGGGAAAATATGGGCGGACAACGCCGCTGCGCGATATCGCCTATCGCCGCAACTACCAGGCGACGCGGCATCTACTGCGGCATCTTGGCTGGGAGGTCGATATCTTCTGGGCGAGCATCATGGGGGATCTCGATCATTTGCGCGCACTGCTTGCGAAAGACGGTGGGCTGGCACAGGCTGCCACCGCTGAGGATCATGTTTTGGGTGCTGGACTAAGTCCGCTGCATCTGGCGGCGCAGGGCGGTCATATGGAAGTGATGGAGGCGCTGCTGGGTGGTGGCGCCGATGTGAACGCGCGCGATGCCAAGGGCAATACTCCGCTGCATTTCTCCATCTGTTTTGGTCCCAAGCAATTTCTCGATCCGCTGCCGGACCTGACGGCGGCGGCGCAGGATATCGGCGTTTATCGTCTGTTGACCGAGGCGCCAGGATTCTTGATTGCGCGGGGCGCGGACTTGAGCGCGCGCGAATCTGCCCAGAATCGGAGTCCGCTGGAGCTGGCGCAATCGCCATTTGAAGACGAGACCGACCGCAGCGATGTGATCGCGCTGTTAGAAATGGCGGAAAATCAACCCCATCCCCCGGCCCCTTCCCCAGCAAGCTAGGGAAGGGGAGCTATCGTAACGCGGATTGATTGAAAGACAAAGTCAAGCGCCTTAAGAGAGGCGCCCGCTGGTCCCTTCATGAAAGCATATATCTCTTCGTGCTGGCTTTAGAGCACTGGCTTGAGCTTGCGCTTTCTTTTGCTTACGAAGACGTAGAGCCAGAAGAGCAGGGTGCCGATGAAGGAGATGAGCGTGCCCAGCAGGAATAGGTCGCGGAAGGTGAACAGAGACAAGATGATGCCGCCGCCCAGAGCCATCATGGCGAAGCTCAGGCCGGCGGCCGCTTCGCCCGTGCCTGCCATCAGCGCTTGATGCTTGCGCGGCACCAGATCGAGGATATAGACGATGAAGGCGGTGTAACGGACGGACATCATGCTAATCGCGCCAATGTAGCCAAAAGAGGCGGCGAGCCAATGCTCCACCAGTGCCATCGGAATCAGGCAGAGCGACGCAACGAAGGATGCGCCGATGACGACGCGGATGTTGCCCCAGCGCTGAACCAGAGCCGGCGTCAACAGCGCCGTCGGTACGCCGGTCAAACGCCCGATGGCGGCCATTGCGCCGATCAGCGCCGTCGATACCGCCAGATGCTGGTCCATATAAACGTTGAAGTAGACCATCGCCGTTGCCGATCCCGCGACTTGAAACAGGCGAATGACCGTCATGATGACGATCAGCATGAGGACGGATGTCGCCCAGCCATTGGGCGCGCCATCGCGATTCCTCGGGCGCTCCGGTAGGGATTGCGCTTTTCTGGGCGGCAGTGGACGAAGGCGCAGGGCGAGGATTGCGGACAGGGCCAGTACGACCGTCCCCAAGACGAATGTGAGGCGATAGGGGGCGGGGTCGGCCAGCGTCCAGCCATACACATCGGCGATTGCCCCGGGCAGGATGCCACCGATAAGACTGCCGGCGAAACCAGCCAGGGACCAATGAGCCGCTTTCAGAGCGAAGGCGTGGTTCTTGTAGGCGTTATCGACCACATTGATCAAAAAGGGCGCGCCGTTGACGAAGAAGAAGGCGAAGCCGCCAAACATCAAAGCCGGCGGCGCCACCAACCCAAGCTCGCGCCAGCCCGGCGGCAGCCATTCCGCCATCGGCAGCATGAGCCCGCCCGCCAGGCAGGTGAAGGCGCCGAACTTCAGTAGCGCCGTGGTGGACATGCGCGAGCCGAGAATGCCGGCCGGCAAGCTGGCCAAACCAAAGGTCAGCAAGCCGACCGCGTTCACCAGCCCGATGAACTCAGTCCCGTAATCCAGGCGCAGCAGGTAGAGATTGAGCAGCACCGAATAAAGACCGTCGGCGACCATCGTCAAGCCAACGATGACGGCGAAAAAAAGGCGCGCCTGCGAGTTAAATGCGCGAATGGGACTGAGGATGCGTCCGAGCACTGCTGATTCTACCCCTCCTCAAATCCCTATCCGACGCCCCATGTTGTCGCCCGACCGGTTCGGGGCTTCGGGGAATGTTCGTAACCGGCAACCTCTACCGTCGTCGCACTGAACGAAGGCTGAAGGGGCGACTCACCGATTCGCCCGAGCACTTGCCACATCGATGCTACGGTTTTCTGTTAATCCACGATCTCGAACATGGCTTCAATTTCGACGGCGAAGCCATTGGGCAGGGAGGCGAAACCGAGGGCGCTGCGGGCGTGTTTCTCGCCATCGTAGAGCTCCCAGAACAGCTCCGAGGCGCCGTTGATAACCAGATGCTGGTCGGTGAATTCGGGCATGGAATTGACGCAGCCGAGCAGCTTGCGCAGGCGCAGCTTGTCGACCGAGCCGGTGAGGGTGTAAGCGGCTTTGAGCAGGTCAACGGCGCAGACGCGGGCCGCTTTCTTGCCTTCGTCGACATCGAGATCACGGCCCAGCTTGCCGACGTAACCGGTAGAGACGTGGCCCGAGACGTAAACCGTGCTGCCGATGCGCGTCGCCGGCGCCAGCGTGGGAGACGGACTGAAGTCTTCGATATCGATGCCCATCGCTTTGACTTTTTCGTCGAGAGACATTTGCGCTCCTCCTAGGGGGCTGATTCCTTCTCGTGGCAATGCGAGGATTATAGGCGCGTTGCGGGGCTGCGCCATACCCAAAAGGCGGGCGCGACCGCGCCACAATACTGCGACCATCCACTCACGCATGACGCCCTTGAATTCAACCTTGTTTTACGTCTTGCACTTATACAACAGCGCCTTTGACTTCTGGGAGATGGGTTATGCCTCGGCGCTGGCGTGGGTCTTTTTCGTCATCGTGCTGGCGATCACCGGCTTTCAATTGTAGACGTCCCGCCGCTGGGTCTACTACGAAGGGGAGGATGGTTAGGTATCGGCGATGAAAAGCAAGAGAAGAGGCGACGTACTGAGTGAGTGGCTGCCCGCTTGGCGGGTAAAGCGCATCATTCGCTACCTATTGCTGAATGCCGTCGCCTATGGCTTGACGATCATATTCGCCCTGCCGTTTTTGTGGGCGGTTTCGTCGTCGCTGAAACCGGTCAACGAGTTGTTTCTTTGGCCGCCGCAGTTGATTCCCAAGACCTGGCGATTTGAAAATTATGTAGAGATCTGGCATGTGGCGCCGCTGGCGCGTTTCTTCCTCAACACCGTATTCGTGACAGTGTTCTCGGTTTCGGGCCGAATTCTGTCGGCGGCTTTGGTCGCTTACGGATTCGCGCGTTTCCGCTTTCCCTTCCGCAATTTCCTCTTCCTTCTGCTGCTGAGCACGCTGATGCTGCCCTACCAGGTCACGATCATTCCGACATTCTTGCTGTTCAAAGCCTTTGGCTGGCTGGATACTTATAATCCGCTGATTATTCCGAATTGGTTCGGGGGCGGCGCCTTCGCGATATTTCTGTTCCGGCAATTCTTCTTGACGATCCCCAAAGATCTGGACGAAGCGGCGAAAATAGACGGGGCGAATACGCTTTGGATTTTCATACGCATTATCTTGCCGCTGTCGAAACCGGTGGTCATTACCATGATCGTTATCGGTTTCCTGGAGAGCTGGAATGACTTTTTCGGACCGCTGATTTATTTGAATACGCCGGAGAAGTATACGCTCTCGCTGGGACTAGCGAATTTCCAACGGGTCGTTTCTGCTGGCGGGCAAGCGACCGAGCATCTGTTGATGGCGGCATCCATGGTGATGACGCTGCCAAGCATCTTGGTCTTCATCCTCTTGCAGCGCTATTATATTCAGGGCGTCGTCATCTCGTCGGGCAGCAAGTAGGCGAGGGCAGTCCTTCGTCGGGCGTCGTTTCCGAGGGCGAGCTCACAGCAGATTGCGTACGGGCGAGGTCGCGTAGACACTGACCGCCGCCGGTGGCTCGCCCCTACAGTTCGCTGGAACCAAAAGGAATTCGCACGCAAATGGATAATCTAAGCGTCCTTTTCACGGCGCCCAATCGCGTCGAAACGCAGCGGATAGACGATGATATTGGGCGGCTCCGCGCGCGCGATGTGCTCGTCAAGACGCATTATTCGGTTATCAGCGCCGCCACCGAGCTCGCCTGTTTATCGGGCAGCCAGCGCTGGTTTCCCTTTCCCGGGACGCCCGGATATGCCGCCGTCGGCGAAGTCCTCGAAGTGGGCGATGAAATCAGCGATGTTGCGCCGGGCGACTTGGTGCATTTCTGGGGCGGGCATAAGCAGTACAGCCTGGTCGATCGAGCGCGCCCGATGGCGATTTGCCGGAAGGTACCGGAGGTGCTGCCGCTGGAGTGGGCGCCCTTCACGCGAATGGCGATCATCGCGATGACCTCGCTGCGAATATCGAACATTGAGCTAGGGGATTGGGTCGGTGTGCTCGGGTTGGGCACGGTTGGTTGTTTTGCCGCCCAGCTGGCGGGCTTGCAGGGCGGGCGCGTGATCGGCCTGGACTTGAACGAAGGGCGGATCCAGCTTGCGCGTGACTGCGGCATTCCGCACGCGCTGCCAATCAACCCGGCGACAGTTAAGGATGACATCGACGCGATTACCGATGGCGAGTTCCTGTCCACGCTGATAGAGGCGACCGGTGTGCCGGCGGCGCTGCCCCCGGCGCTGCCGACTGTCGGGCGCTACGGCGAAGCGATTCTGCTGGGTACGCCGCGCGGTGTCTACGAGACGGATTTGACGAGCAGCATACTCGACTACATTCACCTGCATGGCCACGGCAATATCACCTTCAAAGGTGCGCATGAGTGGCGTTATCCGGTGGCGCGCGACCCCTACGTCAAGCATTCGATGGAGCGCAATTCGGAAATCGCGATGGGTCTGATCGCTTCCGGCGCGCTCAAGGTGGGACCCTTGCATACGCATACATTGCCGCCGATTGAGGCGCCACGCGCCTACGAAGGACTCAAGAACGCAAAGGACGAGTACGTCGGCGTCGTCTTTGATTGGACTGGAGTGTAGTCTCTCCAATCAAGGTACGAATACGCTATTCGCCACTCAGCCATCTTGCATTGCGCTGTTTGAGCTTGCCGAATCGTCAAGTTTGATTAGAAGCGACGCAACAGCTTGTTTCAGCGCTGGAAGATCTTCCTGCGCGAATCTCCAAACCAGCTCAACCCGAACACGGTCATATTGATGAATCAAGATATCACGGAAACCGGCGAAGTCGCTCCAGGCAACGTCAGCATGTTGCTCTAGCAGCGTCGGGTCCAAGCGTTTTACCACTTCGCCAATCACCTCGAAGCTTCTTATGACGCCATCCTGTAGCAGTTCTGATGCAAGGAAGGCGTCTCTCCCGCCATCAGTGTAAGTTTCGATGCGCCTGATGCGGTCGAGGATATCGCGGCAGTAGATGTGTTGGTCCCTTGTCACAGAGGTTGGGCTTCCCGAATGATGCGGTCCCGTAGTTCGGGCCTTAGCGCCAATCGATCGACCACCTCGACGCGGCGACCCAGCAATTGCCGCAAGTCCTGCGTGAGGCGGATTTGGTCGCGCAGACTGTAATCTGGCTCGAAGTCAACCAGAAAGTCAATATCGCTATTCAATCCCAACGCTCCGCGCAGAATGGATCCAAATACAGCGATTTGGGTCACACGATGTTGCTGTGCGAGATCCAAGATTCGCCCACGCTGCTGGCGAAGGTCGTCAAGGGAGTGGATTGCTTCAATTGCCATCGTTGATAGCCCGGCACTATTGGTTGATCTATCGCTCACTGTTGATATTGTAGTCCAAAATTCAGTAGTTGAGTCATTCAGACCGGAATTGAGGTCTTCATTCGCCCCGCAGGCGCGGGTCGAGGATATCGCGCAGGCCATCGCCGATGAAGTTGAAAGCCATCACCAGGCTGGCGATCGCCAAGCCGGGGAAGAGCCACATCCACCACTGATCGAAGAAGTCGATACCGATGCTGACCATGCGCCCCCATTCGGGCGAGGAAGGCTCGGGGCCCAAGCCGATGAAGCTGAGGGCGGCGAAGCTGATGACGGCGGTGCCGATATCGAGGGTGGCGAGGATGACGGCCGGGGCGATGCAGTTGGGCAAGATCGTGCGGAAGAGGACGTATATGCCGCCGGCGCCCGCGCTATGAGCGGCTTCGACGAATTCCTGTGACTTGACCTCCAGCACCAGCCCGCGCAGGATCCGGGCATAGCGGGGCCACCAAACCGCGCTCAGCGCCAAAACGGCATTGCGGATATCGGGACCCAAGGCGGCGGTGACAGCCATCGCCAGGATAATGAAGGGGAATGCCATGAAGAGCTCGGTCAGCCGCATGAGCAGCTCATCGACCAGCCCGCCGGCGTAACCAGCGACGGCGCCAATGATCACGCCGAGCGTGCTGCCGATGATGATGACCGCCAAGCCGGCCGGTATGGTAATGCGCGAGCCCCAGAGAACGCGACTGAAGATGTCCCGCCCCAACTCGTCCGAGCCCATGAAGAACAGCTCGCCCGGCGCTGAAAGGCGGTTGACCAGGTCTTGCTTCAAGGGCTCGACGGGGGCGACGGCTGGCGCCATGAAGGCGATCAGGATCCAGAGGATAGCGACGATCAGCCCGAGCGTCACCAGCGGGTTGCGGCGCAGATGGTAGCGCGCCAGCTGCCCCCGGCTAGGCGACTCGAATTCGGGGGTCGAGGAAGAAATAGAGGATATCGACGACAAAATTGACTCCGACATAGATGAAAGCGAAGAGCAGGCTGACGCCCATGATCGCCGGAAAATCCTGCGAAGTGCTGGCGCGGAACATGTAAAAGCCGATGCCGGGATAGGCGAAAATCGACTCGATGAGAATGGACCCGACCAGCAAGTTTCCATACGACAACCCGATGACCGTCACCACTGGAATCAGCGAATTGCGCATGCCGTGAAAGCCGATGACAGTTCGCTCGCGCAGACCCTTGGCGCGGGCGGTGCGCATATAGTCTTGATTCAGGACTTCGAGCAAGGAAGAGCGGGTGATGCGCGAGATGATGCCGCTGATGTAAAGCGCCAGCGTCAAGGCCGGCAGGATGAGATGCGAGAGGGCATTGCCAAAGGTTTTCCAGTCGCCGTTGAGCAGGGCGTCGATCGTGTACATGCCGGTCACGGTTGGCGGCGGCCGCAACAGAACATGCAGCCTGCCGGGACCGGCGGCGATGCTCAGTTGGGCATAAAACACGTTTAGAAATATCAGGGCGATTAGAAATACGGGGAAGCTGACCCCTATGAGGGCGATAACACGCGCGATGTAATCAGCCCAGCTGTCTTTCCAGATGGCCGAGACCAGTCCCAGCCCCACGCCAAGGACGATTCCATACATGATGCCCAATGTCGCCAACTCAATGGTGGCTGGGAGGCGCTTGGCGATGTCTTCGGATACGGGTTTTCGCCATTTTATTGAGACGCCCAAATCGCCCTGCAGCAGGTTGCCGAGGTAGGTCAGGTATTGTTCGTGCAGGGGCTTGTCCAAGCCCCATTTCTTGCGGAAGGCGGCGATGGTGTCTTCGTCGTTGAGCGCGTTGGGCGGCAGGTTGGCGACGATGGGGTCGGCCGGGATGGCATTGGCGATGAGAAACGCGACCAAGGTGATACCCAGCAAGATGGGAATCACCAGGAGCAAGCGGCGGACGAAGTAACGGATGAAACTCATAGCAACCGATCAAGACTAAGAGAACAAAGCCTAGTTTAACACATCGGTCGGCGTGGACGAAAAAGGGCGAGCCGACGGCCCGCCCTTGTATCTGCCTGCCAATTGATCGGCTTACATGGCGCGGCTCAAAATCTGGACATCCAGCAGCCAGTGCGGGTGCCAGATATACCCCTGCAGATCGGACCGGTAGGCGGTCGCGACGTCTGGAACGTTGAAAGGCGCGAAGGGCCCGTACTGCATGGTGTATTCTTGCAGGACGGTGAAGAGTCTGAGGCGCTCCTCCGGTTCGCTGGTGACCTTGGCCGCGGCGATCGCATCCTGGATCTCCTGCGGCAAACTCTCGAGCTGCCAGTTATTGCGCTCGGTCGCCACCTTGCCCGGCGGCATGAAGCTGAGGAAGTCCAGCGAGTCAAGAATGTCGGGGCCCCAGAGCCAGTAACCGATGCCGTGCAGACCGCTGCGGTACTTGTCAAGCGCCACTTGCAACTCGCCCGGCTGCAGCGTCACGTTGATGCCAACTTCGGCCAGGTCGGCTTGGATTTTCTGCGCGTTGGTATTGAAATCGACGCCGCCAGCGCCAAAGTCGGGATACTCTAGCAGCATATCAAGCCCATCGGGGTATCCGGCTTCGGCCAGCAATTCGCGCGCCTTGTCCAGATCGCGCGAGAAAGCTGCCTCTTCGCCGAGGTTGCCGAAGAAGCCCGCCGTCATGTTCGTCGCCGGCTTAACGCCGCCCCACAGGGTCTTGTACCCTTCGTAATCGAGCGCGTAACGCACAGCCAACTGAACAGTCGGGTTGGCAAAAGGACCGCTGTATTGCTCATCAGTGTTCATAATGATGAAGTGCGTCAGGACGCCCGGTCCCCTAAAGATATTGATGTCCGGATTGCCTTCTAGGGTCGCGACTTGATCCGGGCTAAGATCGAGCGCCAGATCGATATCGCCGGCCTCCAGGGCTGCCTTTTGCGTGGCGCCTTCCGGCATGTGGATAAAGATCACGCGATCGAAGTAGGGCTGGTCGCCCCAGTAGTTGTCATTGCGGACCAGTTCCGTACGATTCTGCGGCTCCCACAGATCCAGCACGTAGGGACCGGAACCGGCCGAAGTGCTGTCCAGATAGGCGCCGGCGGTATCGGTTTCGGCTGCGTCTTCGGCATCGGTGCCACCGTTGGCGCGGACAACATCAGCATTGGTAATGCTGAAGACGCCGCTGGTGATCTCCGACAAGAAGGAAGGACGAGGCGCCGGCAGCGTGACGGCGACAGTATCGTCGTCAATCGCTTCTACCGCGTCAATGCCATCGGCCAGGAAGGACGGGTTGCCGTCGCGGTGCTTCAGGCGGTTCCAGGAAAACACGACATCGTCGGAATTGACATCATCGCCATTGGCGAAAATGGCATCCTGGTTGAGCGAGAAGGTGTAAACCGTCCCGTCATCGGAAATTTCCCAACTTGCGGCGAGCAAAGGCAGGATCTCGCCGGCGTTTTCATCGGGGAAGGTAACCAATTGGCTATAGGTCACGTGATTGACGATGTGAGTCGAATGGGTGAAGCCGTTGGCCGGGTCGTAGGCGTCCGTCTGTTCCTTCCAACCGACGACCAGGACCTTTTCATCCTGCGCCAAGCCGGCGAAGGCGCCGAGCAGCAGCGCCATTAGCGTGAGCAGCGCGAGGACATACTTAAAGCGGTTCATATGGATACTCCTTCAGAACATTCAGAACGAGAGATTTGTAGCAGAAGGAGTATAACGAAAAGCGGCAATCGTTGCAATCAGGCGCCAATTGGCAGGACTCAGGGACGCAGGAGGACTTTGCCAGTCTGCCCGCGGATGAAGAGCTCGAAGGCTGCGGGCGCCTCAGCAAGCGGAAACTGGTGCGTGATCATGCGCGCGACATCCAGGCCATTGCGCCAGAGCTGGAACATCTCGGGCACTTCGCTCATGAAATAATACCAGCAGCCAACCGCCCAGATTTCGCGCCGGTTGAAATCGCGGCTGGGCGCCAGCAGCTCCTCCATGGATTCGCCGTTGAAGACGACGATGCCGCCGCGGCGCACTGAGGCGAAGCTGTTTGCAACGCTGGCTCGTTTTCCGGCGCAGTCGATGACGACATCGGCGCCCTCGCCATCGGTGAGGTCCATGATGCGTTCAATGAGCGTCTCGTCGGCTTTGAGGGAGACATCGGCGCCGAGCTGCTTGGCGAAGCGCACACGATAATCGATGATGTCGACGCCGATGACGTGGCGGCCCAGGTGGGCTTGCATTAGTACGTTTCCCAAGCCGATTGGTCCCAAGCCCATGACGACGATGGTGTTGATATCGGCGCAGTCGATTTTCTTGGCGGTATGCCAGGGCACGCCCATGCCGTCGCCGGTCAGCAAGGCCGCCTCGTCCCAGGGCATGTCGTCGGGCAGGGGACTGCAAGCGCGGGCGTGGATGGCAAATTGCTCGGCGTGCATGCGCGAGCGCGAGCGGGCGGACTTGCACCAGGTGAACTGTCCACGGGCGCATTCGCCGCAATCGCCGCAGCCCACCACAGCGCTGACGCCGACGCGCTGTCCAATTTGCGGGCTCGTAACGCCTTCGCCCAGTTCGACGACCGATCCGACCGCCTCATGCCCGCTGTTGCCGCCGGCCATGCCCGCGCCGCGATAGGTTTTCATCTCGCTACCGCAGATGGCGGAGCGGGCGGTTTCGATGATGACTTCGCCGGGCGCTGGCTTAGGCGGATCGGCTTCGATAACGCGTGAGGTTGCGTGACCGGTCATTTCGAGGAGTTTCATGGATGTGTCACCTTTCGTTTCCGCGGGCGACCTGGTAGGTCGCCCCTACAAGACGCTGATATGGCGCGGGCGACTCACCGAGTCGCCCCTACAGCACGCTGGTGTGGTGCGGGCGACCTGGTAGGTCGCCCCTACAATTTGTCCCTTAGCGGGCGATCTAATGGGTCGCGTAGATACAGTTCGTCGGTCGTCCCTACAAGTTTTGCCTGTGCGGGCGACCAGCGAATCAGCCCTTGACCCCGCTCAAGACGAAGCCCTGGATGAAGTAGCGCTGCGCCAGGAAGAAGACGATCATCGGCGGCGCCAGCGCCATGCCCGAAGCCGCCATCATCAAAGCGAAATCCGAGCGGTATTCGGAGATGAATGACGATATGCCCACCGAAATCGGGAACTTGGTCTGGTCTTGAATGTAGATCAGCGGCAGCAGAAATTCGTTCCAATAGAAGAAGAAGGCGAAGATTGCCGCGGTTGCTAGCGCCGGGCGCGATAGCGGCAGCATGATATTCAGGAAGATCTGCAAGCGATTGGCGCCATCGATGCGCGCGGCGTCTTCCAGGTCAATCGGCACCGTCATGAAAAACTGCCGCAACAAGAAGGTGTAGAAAGGCTGGGCAAAGAAAGCCGGCACCAAAATCGGCAGATAAGAATTCAGCCAGCCGAACCAGCGGAACATCAAGAACGAGGGGATCAGCGTCACCCAAATCGGCACCATCATCGTCGACAGCATCAGTAGAAATAGCGCGTCCCTGCCGGGAAAGCGGAAGCGGGCGAAACCGTAAGCGGCCAGCGAACTGCCGAAGAGCGTGCCCACCACGCCGATCACGGTGATGACAGCGGTGTTGACCGTATAGGTCCAGAAGGGGACCTGGTTGAAGACCTCGCCATAATTGGACCACATCCAGGTATCGGGGATCCATTCGATGGGGTAGGTGAAGATCTGATGTTTGGGTTTCAAGCTGGTGGAGAGCATCCAAAGCAGGGGATAGAGAAAGAGCAAAGCGCCCGGCACCAGAACCAGATAAGTCAGCAGGTGATTTTGCAAGCGCAGGCGTTTTCGCCGCGACCAGAAGCTGTCCTGTCCCTTGGTTTTGGTGGATGCTGCCATGCTACACCAACTCGTAATTGACCCGATAGCGCGAGACCCAAATGATGCCCAGTGTGATGAGGAAAATAATGACGAAGAGCACGCCGGCCTGGGCGGAGGCGTAGCCAAGACGCAGCTCGCGGAATGTCGTTTGATAAAGATTCATCGAGTAAAAAAAGGTGGCGTAGTTGGGTCCGCCGCGCGTCATGATATAAGCCTGGGTGAAGACCTGCATCGCGTTGATGAAACCGACAATGAGCACGAAGAATATCGATGGCGACATCAGCGGGATGGTGATGCTCCAGAGGCGCCAGCGGCGGTTGGCGCCATCGACCTCGGCCGCCTCGTAGAGCTCGGGCGGGATGCCCTGCAAGCCGGCCAGGAAAATGATAATCGTGCTGCCGACGCGCCAAAGCTCCATGATGATGATGGAAGGCAGGGCCCAACTTTCAGAGACGAGCCAGCCGACTCGTTTGATGCCAACCAATCCCAAAAGCCAATTCAAGGCGCCGAATTCGCGATGAAAGAGAATGGCCCACAGTACCGCCACTGCTACGCCCGACAGCACCGCCGGCAAATAATAGATGGTGCGGAAGAGGCGCATGCCGCGCACTGGCTGGTTCATCACCAGCGCCAGGGCGAAGCCGATGATGATATTCAGTATCAGGTAAAAGAAAGTGAATACCAGCGTGACCTTCAGCGATTGCCAGAAGCGCGAATCTTGCGAGAGCTGGATGTAATTCTCGAAGCCAATGAACTCCATGGCCGAGACGCCATTCCAGTCGGTGAAGCTGAAACCGAGCGCGGCGGTCAAGGGTCCGGCGGTGAAGACGACAAAGCCGATGAACCAAGGCAATATGAAGAGATAGCCTTGTATCGCCTCGCGGCGGAGAAGGTCGCTATTGAACATAAAGGTATAAATCGCTGCGCATGATGTCGTTTCTAAGGGCGATTCACAAGTGGGCGAGCCACCGGCTCGCCCCTACGAATGTTGGTTATGCGGCGGGCGATTCACCGGGTCGCGTAGACACTGACCGTCAATCGCCCCTACAAACGTTGGTTGTGCGCCAGCGCCTTATTCATCCTCGAAGTAGCGATCGGCCGCGGCATTGGCTTCTTCTTCGACCTGGCGAAGCATTTCTTCCGGATCGTTGCCCTCAAATACGCTGATGATGCGGGCGTTCCAGGCCGCGTCAAACTCGCCCTGGTAGACGGGATAGGACCAATTGATGGCATCATTGAGCATTTGGTCGGGGAAGACTTGCACCTTTCGGCCCTTCCAGATATCCGTCCCCGCTACTTCTTCCCAGCGCGGCACCGAGGAAAGCCGACCCGGCAAACTGCGCAGTTGATTGGAAATAAGGATGTTGGTCGATTCCGTATTGGTGATGTACTTGCAGAATTCCCAAGCCACATCGAGGTCGGGCGTGTTGGTGGCGATGCCCCAGGCGCCGCCGGCAGCCGAGACCGCGGACAAACCGGTGGAGCCGCGCGGGAACTTCACGATATCCCATTCAAAGGAATCGCCGATGCCATCCAGAATGTAGTAGGCGGCCCAAGAACCCTGCACCTCCATGGCGATATTGCCGGTCAGGAATGGATCCAGCCCGGCGGGCGTATTGCCGCGGTGCACCACATTGCCGGCCGCCATCTCATCCTGGAGCCGCTGCAAGGTAGCGACATTCTCGGGATTATTGACGATGCAATGGCGGTAGTCATCGGTGTAGATGGCGCCGCCTCCGGCATGCAGCAAGCCCATAATCAACCAGGGCCATTGGTGCATTTCCAAGCCCCAGCGGGTCTGTTCGCTCGGGTCGCCTTCTTGGAAGGCGGCCGCAATCTCATAGCACTCGTCCCAGGTCCAGTCGTCGGTGGGGTAGGGCACGCCGAATTCATCAAACATGGTCTTGTTGTAATAGATAGCCCAGTTGGAGAAGTCGTAGGGCAGGGTCATCAATTGACCCTCGTAGGAATTCTGCGCCACTTGCGCGGGCCAGAAATCCGACAGATCCATGCCATCGCGCGCCATCAGGTCGTTCAGCGGATGAATCCAACCACGCCCGCCGAAGGGAGCGACGTCAAAGGAACGGACGTAAAAGAGATCGGGCAAGGTCCCGGCAACGCCGGCGGTGTTGATCTGCGTATAGTATTGCTCAGAGTCGCCGTGATTGATGAGATTGATAGCAATGTCGGGAAACTCTTCATTGAAATTCTCGATGACGATTTTGAAGTCATTCACGCTGAGCGTGTTGTGGTTGGTGTTCCACTGCAGCGCGCCCGACATATCGCTCTGCGCCATTGATGCAAAGGGCAGGGCGCCCGATGCCGCGATGCCGCCCGCCATCGCGCCGGCGGACTTCAAGAAATCACGGCGACTTAAACCCGCTGTGTTCCGTCTAAACATAGTAGCCTCCTTGTAACTGTCAATAATATCTGCCAGCGTACACTTCACGCTCGCAGTATAGCTTAACCAAGCGGGTGAATGTTGTCAAACAGTCCGCGTCAGTTCTCGACGGCGGGCGCTAGAGATGCACGCGCCGCCCCGTGCGCGCCGATTGGTAGGCCGCCAGGATCATCTCGATGCAAACCTTGCCATCCTCGGCCGTCGCCAGCGGCGGACCCTCGCCCTTGATGAAGTCGACCACCGGGCGCGCCACCCCGTGTATGCGGCTGCCATGCGGCACGAAGGGGAAGTCGAAGCGCTCCCAGTCGTCGGCGCCGGCGCGGAAGAGCTTCAGCGGCGTGCCTTCCGCGGGCGGAATGGTCGAGGGCGCGTCGCCGTAATTCTGATGAATCGTGCCGGCATCGCCGTAGATCTCGGTGGTGGCTTCAGCTGCCAGCTGGGTCGAGCTGTTGAAGAGGACGCCCATTTCGCCCTTGCTGAAGCGGTAAATGGCGACGCCGTTGTCATCGGGCGCGACATCGGTGACGATATTATCGATCTCGGCCATGACGCTGACGGGACGTCCCAGCATCCAGTAGAACCAGTCGGCGGCGTGCGAGGCGTCGTCCATGAACATGCCCATGTTCTGAACCGGATCCATGTGCCAGTTGCCGGAATCGGCGAAGCTTGGCATGAGCAGGGCGGGGATGGCGTGGCGGCGGCGAATGACGGCAACATTGCCCACCGCGCCTTCGTCGATCAGCGCCTTCATTTTCTGGTTGATGGGGTCGCCGCGCATCTGATAACACATGCTGAACTTGACGCCGGTTCGTTCAATGACGTCGATGATGGCGTCGCAGGCTTCCAGTGTCAGCGCCATCGGCTTTTGCAGCAGAACGTGTTTGC
>JAPOWK010000164.1 GCA_026707665.1 Chloroflexota bacterium | reverse complement strand
TCTTCCTGGGATTTTGCGGCGTCTATATTCTGCGCCAGCATTTTGCCATCCAGTCATTCAATTTTGGCGCGCTGGACTATATGGCGCCCTATGCCAATGTGATCGGCATTTGGAGCATCGGGCTGGGCGCGCATTTGCTGCGGTATTTCTTCGCCCATGGCGGCCGCTGGGAGAAGCGACAGGCGAAGCTCGATCAACTGGTCGAACGCGAATTGCGACGCGAGCGACGAGGTCGAATGAGCGCAGCGAGGGTGCGCGCGGAGGGAGACGGCGCAATCAGCATGGCGGAAATCGAGAGCGTCGGCCGGCAAGTCGATGCCCGATCGGAGCAGGCGCGATGAAACTGAAGAATCAATCACAGCTAGAACTCGAAATCCGCCGCCGCGTCGAAGCCAAGTATGACGAGCGCAACGCCCTCTTGATTCATTTCATCAGTTACGCCGGTGTCAACATCTTGGTCTGGCTGATTTGGCTCTTTGCCGCCGGCGCCGGTGGCTTCCCCTGGCCGCTGTTCGTCACCTTCTTTTGGGGCATCGGCATGGCCGGGCATCTGCTCGATTATTACAACAAATACGGCGGCGGCGCGCAGAAACGGGAAGAGCGGATTCAGGAAGAAGTCCAGCGGCATCTTGACCTGATGGAGGAACGCGAGCGCGGCATCTATGGAGATGAGGGGATGGAAGAGGCCGATGTCTACGCCCTGGATGATGTGGAATTGCGCCACTTGCGGCTGTCGGATGATGGCGAACTGGAGGATTACGAGCCATTGGATGAGGGTGATGAGCTGAGGCAGCGGCGGAAGCGATCACACGAGAATCGTTCTCGCCAGTAATTGGGAGATTCGGGACGATGCAGTCTACATTCTATGCGAGACGTATAGGGCTTGTCCGGTACTGGGCTTTGCTTGCCGCCCAAGGGGTCTACCCCTCCCCCGGCCCCTCCCCGAATCATCGGGGAGGGGAGCTAAATTCAACGGGCTCGGGGATTCTGCCAGAGGATTCGCCAATGAATGCAGATCTCAGCGAAGCCTTCCCCCCATTGATATGGGGGGACCGAGGGGGGTAGACCCAATCGGGTGCAGATTCACTTTGATAGCGGACAAGCCTTATAAGGACTACTCTGTGAGTCACCCGAAAATTTACGCCATTGAATCTTAGGGCGGCGCAAGTGTCGCCCTTACATCAACGCCGGCTCGACTTTACCTTGAGACGGGTAGGGATGGTGTTAGAATAGGGGAGGGTGGCGGCTTGAGGCTGCCTGAGTCTTGAAGAAGTTGGATCGCTAGAGACGATGATTCGCTTGAAAAGACGCAATACCGCCTGGCTGGTCGCGATGGCGCTTCTGATTGGCTTCGCGCTGCTGGCGGCGCCGGTTTCCGCGGCGGTGCAATTGTCGCTAATTGGCGCGCTGGCGGTCGCCGTCATCGCTTCCATGATTGAGCTCGGTCCCGAACGAGCCAGCTTGCTCGATGTGCTGCATCGGGCGCCGGTGCAGCGGCGCATCACGCCACAAGCGCGCGAAGCCTCGGAGAGGGCGGCCGCCCGCGCCGGCTATTTCAACCGCAGCGGCATTGTCATGCTCGATATCGGCTTGATCGCTATGCAAACCGGCGTTGAAGGCTTGGCGATGCGCCGAACGCGCAGCATCTCCAAAGATGACGACGGCGTGCGCCCCTTCATCACCCTGCATGTCACGCCCGAAGAAGCCGAGCGGCAAGCGCTCATCCGCTATGAGATTTACAATCATCTCGGCGAAGAACAATATGTGCACGAGATGAAGACATTCCTGCGCGAAGGCGAGCTCAGCCTGCTGGCCGATCATCATCTGCCGCTGGCCGGCAATACCAATGTCGATGGCAACGGCGATTGGGACCTGCGTGTGTATGTGGATAACAGCTTGATCGGCATGCACAATCTGATGCTGGCGCCATCGACGCGCGAACGCCACCGCCGGTTGAGCGGCGAAAGCGAACTGGATGCCTCGTTGAATGAGCGCCGCCGCAATTTGCAAGACGCCGTCATCGTCGACGAAGTGGACCAGCCGCAGTCGACGCAGCTCAAGGACCTGCTCCAGCAGACTGGCTCGCGGAGCCGCAAGTAACGAAGGACGAATCCATGGATAATCGCAATACCTGGTTTCTAGCCTTTATTCTGCTGGCTTTGGGGGCGGTGGCTCTGTTGGGCAATAGCTTCCCGGTCATTCTGGTTTTGCTCGGTCTGCTCTTCCTGGTCCGTCAATTCGACAACGACAGCTCCAGCAGCAATGTGAGGAGCGAGTCGTATGACTACGGTTACGAATACGAGCAGCAGCTGGAAGAAGAGGAAGAGGATTACGAATACGAGATTTTCCATCAGCAGCCGGCCAGTGCCGAGCAGCGCGTCTACCGTCACGCGCTGGAATCGGTGACGCGCGCGGGCTTGGACCCCGACGAAGTGCAGGTGCTGGCGGTCGACATCGGCTTGCTGACGACCAAAGAAGAAGGCGAGCCGCAGATTTACCGCACTTGGTCGCTGCCCGATGATATCGACTATATCCAGCCCTTCGTGCAGCTGCGCGTGCCCACCGAAGCCAATGGCGATATTCGTTTCGAGATCATCGATGCCGTGGGCGACGCGGTTTATATCCATGAGGACAGCTTTAAGCTGACGCGGGGTCGCAATTTTCTCACACCCAATACGCGCATGCCCCTGCACGATCAAATGGAGCTGGATGGCAAATGGTCGTTGCGGGTAATCGCCGATGGCGTCACCATTGCCGATCACCGCTTTGAATACTCGGAAGCGACCGGCGCCAACATCCGCCGGCATATCGGCGAAGACGGCGAGATCAACACCGAGATGCGCGCGGTGATGGCCGAGAACCGCGTGCCCAAGATGTCGCTTGATGACCTGCTCGCCTACCAGGGCGAGGACGAGGAAGAAGAAAGCCGCGCGCGCTAAGCTGAGGCGCGAAAAGCCCGCCCCTTCTCCACATATTCCGCCGCCGTCCGCCGCATCATCGCGATCTCCTCATCGGTCACGCTGCGAACCACTCTCGCCGGCGAACCCAAAATCAGCGAGCGGTCGGGAAAAACTTTGCCCGCGGTCACCAAGGCGCCCGCCCCAACCAGGCAATGCGCTCCGATGCGCGCGCCGTTCATGACGATCGCGCCCATGCCAATCAAGCTGTGATCGCCGATATGCGCCCCGTGAGCGATGGCGCGATGGCCGATGGTGACGCCCGTTCCGATGACCAGCGGCAGGTCGGGGTCGGCGTGGCAGACGGCGCCGTCCTGGATGTTGCTGCCGGCGCCGATGCGCAGCGACTCGGTGTCGCCACGCAGCACGGCGTTGAACCATACGCTCACATCCGCGTCCAGAGTCACATCGCCGATGACGATTGCGCCGGCGGCGATGAAGGCGCTCGGGTGGACTTTCTGTGGCTGGAAGGTGGTGTGATAATCGGCCATTTGTCATTCAGCGGGCGACTGAACCGCAGTGTCTACGCGCGGCAGGAGTCGTCCCTACATCTGCTGGTATTTCGGCGGGCGCTGTAGGGGCGACCGGCGGGCAGTGTCTACGCGCCCAATCTGGTCACCCGCATGTATAACAGTTCGCGTTCGGGCGACATGATACCGAGCGTAGACACTACGGTTCTGCCGCCCCTACAGAGGTCCTTCTATTGAGCGCCCTCAGCCAGCGCGCTCGGCCAGCACCAGTATGTAGGAGCCGGCGCTGTTGGGATTGCCATCCGTCCCCGAATAGCGCCGCGCCCGAATATAGTACATGCCGGTGGCGGGGATGTTGAAGTTGTCGATCAGCGAGTTCTGGCTGCCGCCGCTGTCGTCATTGCGGGTCACGACTTCCTGGGCGGCGTTTAGCAATTCCAGATAGGCATCCAGATTGCCATCGACGCGCGTCATGGAAATGGATACGACTTCCCCCCGCCGGCCGTAAAAGGCGTATAGGTCGTGTTCATTGTCGGCGCTGATTTTGCCGCTGACGCTGGTGCCGTAGCTCAAGCTGACCGCGTCGACAGGCACGTCGACGAAGGGCTCGTCCAGGATATCGAGGCTCAGGCGATAATCGCCGCCGGTCGTCCCGCGCTCACGATCGAAACGCGTCGCGATGATGTGGTACATGCCTTCAGCCGGGATGCGATAATCGGTAATCAGCGCATCCTGAAATTCGGCGCCGCTGTCGTCATCTTCCTGGATCGTCGCGTAGGCGCTGTCAGCCAGGATGAGGTAGCTGTCCAGATCGCCGCTGGCGCCGCGATTCATACTGATCGTAATCAGATCGCCCACTTCAGCCTCAAAGGAATAGAAGCGCTCATATTGGGCGTGGCTGAGCGCGCCCGTGCGGCTCTCGCCATAGCGAAGCGGGAGCGGCGCCAGGCGCGAGCTGCCCATGCCGCTGTTGGCCGCCTCTTCAATGCTCAGCACGAAGCTGCCGGCGCTGTCGTCATAACGCGTCGCCACGATGATGTAGGGACCGGTCCGCTCGATGATCAAGCCTTCGATGCGGGCGTTGCGGGTGTCGCGGCTGTGGTCGTCATTGTTGGCGATCTCGAAACGGTCGCTGTCGACAATCTGCAAATAGGGATCCAAGGTGCCCGATGAGCGCAGCATCGAGATCGTCAGGATGTCGCCTTGGACCGCTTGAAATGTGTAGAACACTTCGGCATTGGCGTCGCTGATCGTTCCGATGACCGAGTCGTTGTAGCGCAGGGTGCTGCCACCCTCGGAAAGCACACCCTTGCGCGTCATGCGCAGCTCGTAGCCGCCGGCGGTTGCGCCCAGGCTATAACCGAAACGCGCGACCACCACAAAGTAGCGCCCCGAATCTTCCATCGTCAGGTCATGCTGGACGCCCAGACCGGCGGCGGAATCGTCGCGATGCAGCGCCAGGCGTCCGCTGTTGTCGAAGACGCTGAGCACGGGATCGAGATCGCCCTCCGTCACTTCCAGCTCAAAGCGAATGACTTCGCCGCGCAAACCCTCTACGGTGTAAACATCGCGCGGATTCGCCGCGTCCAGCCGACCGTTGATAAGGCCGTCCTGCCGGGCGTCGGGCGCACCCGCTTCAATCTCGCGCGGCTGCGACAAGACCGCCGGCGACCGGGCAAGCAGGGCGAGCAATAGACAGCAGCAGAACAGTTTCATGCCACCATTTTAGCCGAGATTCGCCGGGGAAGGGCTTTGGGAGTGGGACAAAAAGAGCGGCGCCGCCATCCGCGCTTGGATGGACATTGCCTTCAACACGCCAGCCTGCCCTGTATCCCGCCCCGCCACATGCTATAATTCCAGCGGTTTTCTGGCGGATGCAGTGCGGACGGTGACGCGCTTTGCGAAGGCTACTAGGCGGGATATTGGCGTTGGCGATTGGCGTCGTACTGCTTCAGGCACAGCCCGAAGATAATCAAGACATCATCCATACCGTGGACAGCGGCGACACCTTGATTTCGATCGCCCATGCCTACGGCGTTACGCTTGATCAACTCCTGAGCCTGAATGAGCTGCATCCCGAAGCGCTCCTGCAGATTGGGCAGCGCTTGCTGGTCATTCGCGCGCCGGAGTTCGCGGATGACGATGGCGAGCCGGCGCCCGAAGAAGAAGAAACTGGCGAACCAAGCGAAGCTGCGGAGCGGCTTGTTGGCGATATAGAAAGGGGCGACCTGTCGCCGGCGCCCGTGGCTGAAGCGGACGCGCCGATGCGCGATCCCGCTGATATCCGCCCGCAACTCTGTTTTGCCGTCTTTGAAGATCTCAACCAGAATGGCATGAGGGAGCCGGCTGAGCGTCCACTGACCGATGCCACCATCCGCTTGCTCGATGCGGCCGATGTCGAGCAATGGATATATACGACGGATGGCGCCGCCGAGCCACATTGCGAGCGAAGCTTGGAACGAAAGCTGTATACGATCGAGGGCAGCGCGCCACCGGGATTCGGCTTGACGAGCGCCGGGCGCCTGCGGATTGATCTGCGCGACGGCGGGCTGGTCACGCTCGAGTTCGGCGCGAAGCGAGGCTTGGAGGCAGCTTCTGTGCCGCCTCCAGCCGCGTACATTGATGGTGATGACGGTATGAGCGAAAGTCCGCGAAGCCTCCTGCGCGAGCTTAGCGGCTTGTTCGCGCTCGGCTTGGCCGCCGTCGTCTTCTTCAGCGGCATGGCGGTATCGCTAATCATTCGGTGGCGCTAATGCGGAGCGCGGTCCATAGGCTGCTTTTGATTTGCTTGCCTTTTGTATTGCTGTCGACGACGCTGGCGCAGGACACGGGACAGGTCTGCGTCCAGAGCTTTGAAGATCGGGATGGCGACGGCTTGCGCGATTCTGACGAGAGGGCAATCGCGCATGGCGTCTCGGCCGGCTTGCAGAACCCGGCGGGCGTCACTATCGCCTCGCGGCTGCTGGAAGATTCGCCCTTCGCTGCGGATGGTCTGCTCTGCTTTGATCAGCTGCTGGCTGGCGATTATCAGATCAGCTTGCGCAGCGCCGAATTCACCATCACGACTGCTGCGGTATTCAGCGCCTCCGTGAGTCCCGGCGCCGCGCCAGCTCTCGTCGAGTTTGGCCTGCAGCCTCTGCACGCGGAGGAGCCGAGCCCTGGCGCCTCTCGGCTCAAGATCGATGCCACCCTTGTTGAGGCCGTCCTGCCCTTTTTGGTTGGCGGTGCAGTCGTGCTCGCGATATTGAGCGTCATCGGTCTGCTAACCTTCTTGGCAGTCTTCCGCCGCCGAATGAAGCGCGCCCCGGCCATGCCCAATCGCGCGCCCCTGAGCGGCGATGCGCGGCGCGAGCCGGTTCCCGACGGTGGATCGCCGCTCTTCGCCGATGAAGAGACCGATACTCCCGCGGCAATTGGATTGACGACGAGCGACAAGGACGAGTGACCCCGTGCAGCAAGGCAGCCGGCCTTTAGGGCTTTTTCATAGCGAGGCGGACATGCGGCTCGCCCGGGAAAATCGGGAGCGCGAGCCGATCCGGGGCGCCTTGGCTCGTCTTGCGGCGCATGAAACCGATCCGCTCGCCGAGGCATACAAATCGGCATTACGCGGCCAGCTGCTTGATGACCGCGAAGCGGGCTACCGCGCCGCCGCGGCCCTGAATCGAGCGCGCCTCGAATTCACAGACGATATTGCCGACATCAAGCGCGCGCTCGCCTGGCTCTCGGTCGCGGCGATGCTGCGCGATCATCCGGCTTGGGAGGCATCCTGGCTTGATGCCACCGCTGCCTGGCTTGACCGCTTCAGCGAGACCGGCGAGAGGCTGCGCGGGCTCTGGCTGGGCGCGCTTTCCATGGCGGCCGGCATCCTGCTGGAAAATGATGAAGCCATCCAGCGCGGCGCCGACGTCTATCGCAGCGCCGTCGATGAACAGATCCATCCCGAAGGATTTCTCAAGGGCATCGCCGATCTGGACGACACCCCGGGGCGATATGAAGCGCAAGTCTCCGGCAGCTGCGCGCTGGTCCTGCTGGCGGAGATGGCGGCGCTGATCGGCCTGGATTTGTGGTCTTACGACAATCGCGCCGTCAGCGTCTTCACCGCTGTGACCTATACCCACTTCTACTATTTCTTCCCCGAAAAGTGGCGCTGGGAAGTTGACGTCACGCGCGAGCGAACAAATGCGATCATGCGCCGCGAAGGCGCTTTCATGGAGTTGGTCAACCGGCGCGGTCCGCCAACGGGGATTGAACAGTTCCTCGCTGAACAGCGTCCGCTCTTCTGCCTTTACGGCGGCGGCTTGACAACCTTGACCCATGGGCTGGCGCCGGCGAAGAAGCGGCGCTGGCGCTTTTGGTGACGCCAAACAAAAGCCAGCCCGTTCACCCCATCTGGAATGACGGACGACCCGCCGGTTTGCCCCCACAATTAGCCGTAGCGGCGACATGCTATAATCTCGCGAAACTAGCCAAATGGAGCGGGCAGCTTGAGCGAGCGCTATCCGGACAAATACCTGATCGGCTTGACGGGCAATATTGCCGTCGGCAAAAGCCTGGTTCGCGAGATGCTGTCTGAGCTCGGCGCCGTCACCATTGATGCCGATCACATCGCTCATCAGGTCATCCGCAAGGGGGAGGCGGCTTATGAGCATATCATTGACGCGTTTGGCGCCGGCATCCTCGATGGTGATGGCGAGATTGTGCGCGCCGCCTTGGGCGAGATCGTCTTCGCCGACCCGGCGCGACTCAAGGAGCTCGAAGGCATCACCCATCCCGCCATCCGCCGCCGCATTGACCTGCTAGTACGTGAAGCCGACGCGCGCGTGGTGGTCATTGAAGCGATCAAGCTGCTCGAGGGCGAGCTGAAAAACGCAGTCGATTCGGTTTGGGTGGTGGACGCCTCGCCGCGGATGCAGCGGCAGCGTCTGATATCGGCCCGGGGCTTGTCGCCGGCGGAAGCGGAACGGCGGATGGCGCTGCAGAACAGCCAAGCCGACAAGCTACGGCAGGCGGATATCGTCATCCGCAACGACGGCGATGCGCGGGAGACGCGGGCGCAAGTGGAGTGGGCATGGGGGAAGTTGCCAGTCCGAACCAACGAACTGTAAGGCTTGTACGGTACCCGGTCGTGCCACTGCGCTTTTTTACCCCATCCCCCGGCCCCTATTCCCCCCTCGGTCCCCCCGCTCAACGGGGGGCGGACTTCCAGCGAGCTAGGGAAGGGGAGCCAAATCTAGCGAAATCAGTAGTAATCTGTGGTCTGTCGCAAAGATTGACTCTCGTTTCTGCAATGTTGCGGTATCGCTCCAGTTATCTTTGCCTTAGATTTGCAGTTGCGGACAAGCCTTGTAGGGCCGACTGACGGTTAGCGTCTACGCAACCCTGTGAGTCGCCCACCTATGTGCAAGAATGTTGGAGCGACCGGCGACCGTCGCGACAAAGAATCCTGTAGTCACATAGGCAGTCGTAGGGCATAATGCAGCCGGCAAATCGTCAGAACTCATTTGCAAAGCGATTGGAGACTAACCCCCATGAAGCAACTTGTCTTCGTATCTATTCTTGTATTCATGATGGTCGCGTTTGCGGCGGCGTCGCAGGCCGAAGACGGCTGTGGCGATGACTTGGGCTGCGTTGAGATCGCTCCCGCGGAGAAGATCATATTCGGCGGCATTCTGCGCCTCTCGGGACCCGAACCCTGGACCGGCAATGTCGCGGTGAGCGCTTTTCAGCTGGCGGCGCTGGCGCGCGGCGACCGGCTGCTGGGGCGCGAGATCGAGCTCGTGCTGGAGGACACCGGCTGTTCTGAGGATGGCGGGCGGGAAGCGGCGCTGCGCACGGTCGAGAATCCGTCGATCGTTGGCATCATCGGCACCAATTGCTCGCTGGCGGCGAAAGGCGCCTTGCCTGTCATCAGCGAAGCCGGCTGGCTCATGATTTCGCCATCGAATTCGTCGCCATTTTTGACGAATGCGGACCCTGCGGCCGGCGGGCTTTACCAGCCGGGCTACTTCCGTACCTCGCACAACGATCTCTTTCAGGGGGCTTTGAGCGCGGAGTTTGCGGCGCTCTCGCTGGGCGTTTCCCGCATCGCCACCATTGATGATGGCGATCCCTATACCCGTGGTCTGGCGGGCGCGATGGCGAAAACATTCGGGGAGCTGGGCGGCGAAGTCATCTTTCGAGGCGTGATCAGCAGGGGCGCGACCGACATTGACGAGCTAGTGAGCGCCATCAGCGAGAGCGGCGCGGAACTCGTTTACTTCCCCGTTTTCAGAGACGAGGCGACAGTCATCGCGCAAGAGTTGAGCGATGCGCCGGGGCTGGAAGACATGATCATGATGACGGCCGATGGCGCCTTCGCCAAGTCTTTCGCCCAAGGCGTGGGCGCTGCTGGCATCGGGCTTTACGTGGCGGCGCCGCATGTCGCCGGCGATGACTACGAGGCTTATGTTGAGACCTGGCGGCGCGAGATCGACGAGGCAGGCCCCAGCGGGGGCTTCCACGCGCATGGATACGACGCCGCCAACCTGCTGCTGGACGCGGTCGAGGCGGTTGCGTGGGAGCGGGATGATGGCTGGCTGGTGATCGGCCGCGGGGCGCTGCGCCAGGCGCTGTCCTCCGTTGAAGATTACCCCGGCTTGACCGGTTCGCTGACTTGCCAGGACGAATCGCCGCATGCGGGCGACTGCGCCACGGGCGAGGCACTGGCGATCTTTCAACTGGGCGCGGCCGAGGTCCACGAGGGCAATTGGCCGCCGCCGGTGGTCTGGACCGCGGGTATGGCTGAGGCAGAGTAGCGAAGCGCCGAAGCACGAAAAGGCGGGTCGAATTTTCGACCGCCCGACGATCCAGCGAATTGTCGGGTCAGGCCATTGGTTGGCCCGTCTCCGTTCCCGCTAGGATTGCTTGTTTTCAGAATTGGGGGACGCTGGGCGATTTACGCCTATGGCTCGCTTAATCCAACCCGGTATGTCTCTGCTTCGACGTTCTACTACCACGTCAAAGTCGGGGTCAGGATTTTCGAGCAGAGGCGCCAAGGGTATCACTTCTACCAATTCAGTTTCGTGGCCGCTATCATTCTGCGGTTCGACCTTGAGCGATTTCATTGTTCTTGAGGTTTCATGTGTACCGTGAAAAATAGGATATCACATGTCAAGCCGAAAGCGTGACAAGGTATCATCCAAGGCCTTCAGAATGCAACCGGACCAAAGACAAAAATGGGTGGCGTGAATGACCGACCTGACAAGCCTGACCATCGCCGGGGCGCTGAATAAGCTGCGCGCCCGCGAGATCTCGGCGCTGGAATTGACCGAGGCGCACCTGGCGCGGATTGAGCGGCTCGATCCCCATATCCGCGCCTTCCTGAACGTCACCGAGGAATTCGCGCTTGCGCAAGCTAAAGCGGCTGACCAAGCGCGGGCGGCCGGCGATGAGCGTCCGCTGCTTGGCATCCCGATCGCGCTGAAAGACGTGCTTTCGACCAAGGGCATCGAGACCACCTGCGGCTCGAAGATTCTCAAGGGCTATCATCCCGTCTTTGACGCGACCTCAGTCGCGCGGCTGTACGAAGCCGGCGCGGTCATGCTGGGCAAGCTGAACATGGACGAATTCGCCATGGGCTCGTCCACAGAAAACAGCGGCTACTTCCCGACCGCAAACCCCTGGAATCTCGCTCATGTGCCGGGCGGCAGCAGTGGCGGCAGCGCGGCCGCCGTCGCCGCCAACCTGGCGCTGGCGACCCTGGGCACCGACACCGGCGGCAGCATCCGCCAGCCGGCGTCGTTCTGTGGCGTCAGCGCGATCAAACCCAGCTACGGGCGCGTCTCGCGCTACGGGCTGATCGCATACGGCTCGTCCTTTGATCAGGCTGGTCCATTTGCCCGCACGGTGGACGATGTGGCGCGCGTCCTGGGCGTCATCGCCGGGCCGGACCCGCTCGATTCGACCAGCATGCCGACGCCCGTGCCCGACTATCTGGCGGCGCTGGATGGCGAACTTCGCGGCTTGAAGATCGGACTGCCGGCCGAGTACTTCGCCGAAGGTTTGCAACCCGATGCGGAGACGGCTGTGCGCGCGGCGGTGAAACAGCTGGAGGACATGGGCGCCGAAGCGCGCGAACTCAGCTTCCAGCACGCTGATTACTGCCTGCCCGCCTATTACATCATCGCCATGGCGGAAGCGAGCGCCAACCTGGCGCGTTTCGATGGCTTGCGCTTTGGCGCGCGGGTCGATGGCGCCGACCTGATCGACAGCTACAAGAAGACGCGCGGCGCCGGCTTCGGCGAGGAGGTCAAGCGCCGCATCATGCTCGGAACCTACACGCTTTCGGCCGGCTACTACGATGCCTATTACGGCAAGGCGCAGGCCGTGCGCACCTTGATCCGCCGCGACTTCGACGCGCTCTTCAACGAGGTCGATGTCTTGATCGCGCCGGTCGCGCCGACGACCGCCTTCGCCTTCGGCGAGGTGACCGATGATCCCCTGCGCATGATCTTGGCCGATGTGCTGACGATATCGGCCAATCTGGCCGGCATCCCCGGGTTGAGCTTGCCCTGCGGCTTTGACCGGGCCGGCTTGCCCATCGGCCTGCAGATCCTGGGCGCGCCTTTCACCGAGGAGCGGCTGCTGCAGGTGGGCGCGGCCTACCAACGGGCGACGGCTTGGCATTTGCGGTCGCCGGAATTGGGTTAGCAGATTCACCACAGAGGAAAAGAGGCAACACAGAGGGCGCAGAGGAAAAGCTTTACCACCGAGTTCAGCGAGTTTTGATGAGGTCACCGAGAAATATTGAACACAGAGGGCGCAGAGAAAAGTGGGCGACAGCTTATCATTCATTTGCGTGTCGGGGCGAGGCTTGTCTCGCCCTAAGGCACACACTGTCACGAGCACGGGCGTTTCGGCGAAACGCCCCTACAGCATGTTGGTTGGGCGGGGTGTGAGATAGAAGAGCGCGGGCACAGACGAAGTTAGCCTCCCCCATTGCTATGGGGGGACCGAGGGGGGTTGACCTGGCGCCGTGTATCACAAGCAGCGAAGCCGAGTGCTAGAATTAGCCCATGTGCGGAATCTGCGGCCTCATCCATTTTGACGGGAAACCGGTCACGCGCGAGTTGCTGGCCGGCATGAACGATACGCTGACGCATCGCGGTCCCGACGGCGAGGGATTCTTCATCGACGGGAATATGGGCTTGGCGATGCGGCGGCTCAAGATCATCGACATCGCCGGCAGCGATCAGCCGTTAACCAACGAAGACGGCTCGGTCCAGGTCATCTTCAACGGCGAAATCTACAATTATCGCGAGCTGCGACAAAGGCTGGAAGCGCGCGGGCATCGTTTCAAGACCGAGGGCGATGGCGAGACCATCGCGCATCTCTATGAGGAATATGCGGGTGGCGCGGTGGAGCATCTGCGCGGAATGTTTGCTTTTGCGCTTTGGGACGCCAAGCGGAAACGCCTGGTGCTGGCGCGCGACCGCTTCGGGCAGAAACCGCTCTACTATTACGTGGACAGCAAGGTCTTCGTCTTCGCCAGCGAGATCAAGGCGATATTAGCCCATCCGGCTGTGCCGCGCGTTTCGCGTTTCGAAGCTGCCGACCGGCGCGCGCTGGCGGAATATCTGAGCTTCGGTTATGTGCAGGCGCCCTACACCGCTTTTCGCGGTATATGGATGCTGAAGCCGGCGACTGAGGTGCGTGTCGAACCCTCTGAGCACGATCGTGAGTTTGTATTGGAAGACGCCTTTTACTATTGGGACTCTCCTCCGCTCGCGCCGCCCGATGCAACGGCGAAGGCGGAGTCTTATATCGGGGATCTGCGCGACATGCTGGATGAAGCGGTGAAGCTGCGCCTGGTCAGCGATGTGCCGCTGGGCGCCTTTCTGAGCGGCGGCCTCGATAGCAGCCTCATCGCCGCGCTGATGCGCAAACACAGCAACGCGGCCATCAGGACATTCAGCATCGGCTTCGAGGGCGACGACAGCTTTGACGAAACGCCTTACGCTGAGCGGGTCGCGCGCCATCTCAATACCGAGCACACCGCTTTCCGCGTGGAACCGGAGGCGCTGAGCCTGCTCGCCGAGCTGGTCTGGCATCACGACCAGCCCTTCGCCGATAGCAGCGCCATCCCGACTTATCTGGTTAGCAAGCTGACGCGCGAGCAAGTCACGGTGGCGCTGACCGGCGATGGCGGTGATGAGCTCTTCGCCGGTTATGAGCGCTTCTACGCCGCCGACCTCATGCGCCGGCTGTCGGCAATTCCGGCCCCGCTGATGAAAGCGGCGGAGGGCTTGCTTGGTCTGCTGCCGGAAGGCACGGGCTACTACCATCCGGTCAAGCGGGCGCGGCGTTTCGCGCGGGCGGCGAGCCAGCGACTGGACGACGCCTACTTTGATCTGGTGCGCGTCTTTGATGCCGAGCTGCTGGCGGAAATCTGCCCGGGCGGCTATCGTCTTCCGCCCTTGCTGAATCCTTACATGGATGCCGGTCAAGCGCATCCGATCGCGCAACTGGTGGAAGCCAATATGTGGTCTTACCTGCCCGATGATCTGCTGATCAAAGCCGACCGCTGTTCCATGCAGGCGTCGTTGGAGGCGCGTGCGCCCTTCCTCGATCACGAACTCGCCGAATACGCTGCGACCATTCCCTTCAATCTCAAGCTCAATGGATCACGCACGAAGCACATACTCAAAGAGGCGGCGCGCGGAAGCCTTCCCGACGACATCATTGACAGGAAGAAGCACGGATTCGGTGTACCGCTCGGCGCCTGGCTGCGGCGCGACATGGAGCCTTTGCGCGAGAACCTGCTCAGCCGGCGGGCGCGTGAGCGCGGGCTGCTGGAGATGTCAGTCGTCGAGCGGCTGATCGTCGAGCACGAAGCGGGCGCGCGCGACTACAATCGGCAGTTGTGGGCGCTGCTGACGCTGGAAGAGTGGCATCGGCAATTTGTGGATGGGGCGCTTTTCCATCCCCCTTCTAAATCTCGCCCGTAGCGCAGTGTCCACGCGCGCCAATGGATGACGGGGAGACTTGCGCTTGTGAGCTAACCGACCGTCAAAATGCCAGCGCCAACGGCGGCGACAAAGACATTGGCCGCGCCGACGAGGATGGACAAGACAAGGCCTATGGCAACGGCGGCGCCGGCGAGTTTGGTATATTTCTTGTCTTGGTCATTGATCCGCTTGTCAAGATTCTGGACATCGCCGCGCATCTCTCTTAGCTCTTCCCGCAATTCTCTGTTTTCGGCGCGGGATTCAGCGCGAAGCATTTCTGTTTGTTGGTCGATTTTCTTGTTGATTGCTTCAAGGAGATTCGCGTTCAACTGCAAAACGAGCTCCTTCGTGGCAAGCGAATCCAGCTTGCCCTCCAATTGAGAGATTCGTCTTTCATGGTCGGTCAGCATCTGGGATGTATCCAAGAGAGTGCTCCAATTCAGTTGCGCAACAAGTTCAAACCGCAAGAATGCGTTTTCTGTTTCAGGCGAATTCTACCACACTGGTTAGGCTTTCACAAAGTCAAGCGTCAGAGCGGCACGGAGCGAAGTCCCGCGCGCGCTTCTTGCAGCCGGCGATTCCATTCCCGTACACGATCCGCCGGCATCCGCGCGCAGCCGACATGTTCCAGCGTAAATGAGGCGGCGGCCGCGCCATAACAGCCGGCTTCAGCGACATCGCCCGCGCGGCAAATGCCGACCAGGAAACCGCCGCAATAGGTATTGCCGGCGCCGGTTTGATCGATGATCTCGGCCACCTCGACGGCGGGCACATAGTAAGCGCGCCCGTCTCCGCGCCGCGCCACCAGCGAGCCCCGTTCGCCCATGCGCAAGGCGGCCAGCTTAACGCCATCGGCCAGCAGGCGCCGCATGATTTCCCGCTCGTCTTCGATGCCGTACATCGTCTGCGCTTCGTGCAAATTCGGCGAGACGATATCGGCACTGGCGATGCCCCGCAAAAAGGCTTCATGGTCGGCGCTGAGCATGAATATGCGCACCGGCTCCCACAGCAGCGTCGCGTTTGGGAAGCGCGCGCGCCAAGCGGCGACATGCTGTGGACCGCGCAGCAGCGTGAATCCGCGCGGATTGGCGAAGGAGGCGGGGATCTCGTCAGGGGCGGGACCGTACATGAAAGGCTCGATGACTTCGACGCGGAAGATCTCGTTGCGGATGCCATTCCACTCGAAGATCTGCCAGCCACGCACCTGCGGATGCTGCGTCCAGACGAGACCGGCGGTGTCGAAGTCCGCTTCGAGGCGGGCGCGAATATCGTCCGGCAAGCCCTCGCCGACCAAGCCGATCAGACCGGGCTTCTCGCCTGCAAAGGCGATGCCGTAGGCCGCATGTGTGCCGCCGCCGCCGAGCACGCCCATGCTCGTGCGCCCGTCGGGATAGACGATGTCGTCAATGATGATGCTGCCGATGGCTAGGAAGTCGGAAGTGGGCATGGGTTTCTACCCCTCACCCCCCGGCCCCCTCTCCCACAAGGGGAGAGGGGGAGCTTGGGATTGAAAGAGAGGTGCCGAAAAGATCGTCACAAGTCTGCACTATCTCTTGAGTTCAGTAATCATGTGGCTGGAGCGGATTTGGCTGGCGCCGTCAGCCCAGTCCGGTCGGCGGCCGCCTTCAAAATTGCGAAAGTAGGGCGCCCCAATTGCATGCGCGCGGGCGGCGGAAAATAGTTCGCCCGGGATGCTATAGACGACCGAAGCGTAGCGCTCCGGCACGTCGCGCGGGATTGGCAGTAGCGTCTTGACGTAGCCGCGGATTTCCGTCGCGTCTGCTGTCGAGACCAGCGCCAGCGGCCTTCCGATGCTTTGGGCGGCGCGCGCCACTTCCGCCATGCGGTCGGCATCAAAACCGTTCGCCGACAGCAGAATCGTCGGGATATTCGTCGCCTCAATGAAATACTGCAAATGCGACCATTCTTCCGTTTCTTGCGCGAGGGCGCTGTCTCCGCTGGCTTCCAGCACTTTGGCGGCGCTGAACATAGCGACTCCGTAGAGCGGTCCGGCGCCCACGAACTCGAAGAGCGGGGCGTCGCTCCAGGCATCGACCAACTCGTTAACGATGGGTTCGCATACTTGAATCGTCTCCTCGATGACATCAGCCAGCTCGGCAATAGCGGCGCGCTCGGCATCGGCTGCGCGCGTGGTCATAGCGCCGCGGACTTCGGCGATGCGCAGGGCGGCTAGCAGCAGCGCGATCTGCGAAGCCAGGTAGGAGCGGATGCCCGGCACTACCATGCCGGCCAGCTCATCGGGCAGCGGTGGCACGGCCGTTTCGAAGAGCTTGTCGGCGACCCCGTTGAGCGGTCCGCCCGGATTGCCGGTCAAAGCTACCGTGGTCGCCCCGGCCAGACGCGCCATATCCAGCGCTTCAATCGTACGGCTGACCTCGCCGGAGACCGAGACGCCGATGACGAGATTGGTCTTGGGTCCGGTAGCGGGCAGGTAACCGGCGGTGTAGCGGCTGAAAGGCAGCGAGCTTAGCGCTTGCGTTGGTACGCCGGTCAACTGATGGAAAGCCAGCTCGGCGCCGACCGGAGCGTGGTGGCTGTCGCCGCAGCCGACCAGGTAGATGCGCTTGACGGATGTGCAAGTCTCGAAGTCGAAAGCGCGGCGGGCCGAGGCGTCGAAGGGCTTGACGATAGCGCGGACAAGGTCGGGCAGGGTGTCGATTTGCTGGTGCATGGGCGAGCGGGTGGGCATGGGGCTTTCCTTTGTGGGTGGGTGGCATAGGCGCGCACATTATAAGGTTTTTTCACCACAGAGGAAAAGAGGAAACAGAGAGGAGGCAATGGGGGGGGGGAGAATTACCGCAGTCGCTCGCAAATCAGCCTTAGGTTTACACAAGAGTGCAATTCCAGTAAATTGAGAATCTGTAGGGGCGACTCGGTGAGTCGCCCGTTTTACAACGGACAGCAAATTGTGGACTTCCTCCAGCCAGTCACTGCGGGATCGATTCTTTCGAGAATCATAGAAGCCTCTTACGTAATTTTCAGTCCTATTGTGTATGGTGTTCCGCATAGTATTCTTGCATCAAGGAATTAAATTTGGTTAAACTACTCTTTAAACAGAAACATGGTTACAATGTCGCTGTATATCCAGACGATCATGAACCGGCTCATGTCCACGTGTGGAAAGACAACATGGACATTAGAGTCTTCTTGGATACGATTGAGTTTGGGGAGAATCCCGGATTCAAAAAGGCAGATTTGAAACGGATACGGAAGTTAGTGACGAAGCACAAGGACAGATTGTTGGAACAATGGGTCGAATACCATGGTATCCCGCATAGCGACGAACAGTAGGAGGGGAGGTTAAACAATGGATCTGATGCCGCTGGTGAATCCGGTGCGGTGCGCGGCAAAAAAAGTATCATTCACCAAGAAGTACGCGCGGATCACACTCGCGGATGGTCGAGTAATTAGCCTTCCGCTGAAATTCTATCCTCGTCTGCAGAAGGCCACTGATGCGCAGCGGAAGAACTACGAGCTCTTCGGTCTCAACATCTATTGGGACGACCTCGACGAAGGCATCGACTTGACCGCCATGCTCACAGGTATGTATCGCCGCCGCGACAATGTCGAGCCGGTGAGCTAAGCAGTCAGACTCGCCCGCCATTCCGCCATCGTCTTGCGGCCCTTGCTCTTGTTGCAGTGCGTGCAGAGCAGTTGCAAGTTCTCAAAATGATCCGTCCCGCCGCGCGACTTGGGCAGGATGTGGTCGACTTCCATCACCTTGAAGGGAAAATGCGTGTCGCAGCCGAGGCAGATGCCTTCCTGCTCGCCGTAGAGCCGATGGCGGTGGGTGCGGTAATTCGGCAACTCGCCCAGGTCGGTGCGTTTGGGCAGCGTATCGACCACGTTGGCGCCACCCCATAATGCGCCGCGATCTTCGCTGATGCGCTCGTTCACCAGCTTGACCGCCAGCGGCGACAAATCGATGCCAGCCCATTGACGCTCCAGGCGGTCGGCGGCGACCAGCGTCGTCGCGCAGCCGCAGAAGGGATCGAAGACGATATCGCCTTCGTTGCTGCTGGCTTCGATGATTCTGTCGAGCAGGGCGATTGGTTTCTGGGTGGGGTAGCCCAGTCGCTCTCTCGATGTGTTCCCTACTCTAAGAATGTCATCCCACCAATCTTGTACTGGCATACCTTTCTTTTCATCTAGGTACTCTATCAGACCGTCCAATCGCGGTCTGCCGTCTCTTCCCGTCTTGATTCGTCCAGCTTGCCATAGCTGTTCCATGGTTTCTTCGTTCTTGCTCCACATTCGTGTGGGTCCAGGCACTTTGCCGTGAAACTCAAACTTTCCTCCTGGCCCGCCTCGGTACGGTGCAGTCAAGTTTTCTAGTTTATACCAGCGCCCGTTTTCGTCCTGTTTGAACTTTTCTTTCAAATAAGACTCCGAGTAATCGACGTAAACCGGCATATAGGTCACTTTTTTCACATTCTTCGAATAATAGAGTATGACATCATGTATTTTCCCAAAGCGCTTTGCGTCGTTGTGGGATGAAGTCCGCTTCCACACGATTTCGTTACGGTAATTCTGTCCACCGAAAACTGTGTCGAGTATCAGTTTCAGGTAGTGGCTGGCGGTTGGGTCGCAATGCAAATAGATACTTCCCGTCGGCTTGAGGATGCGCTCCATCTCGATCAGACGCACCGCCATCATGATCAGATAACTCATCATGCTCTTGCCGCTGGCGTTGCGCGCCGCTTCGATGACGCTGTAGGCGGCCGGGTTGCGGTCGGCCAGCTCGCCGTGCTCGTGCACATCAATATCGGAGAGCGTCCAGGTGTCTTTGAAGGCGGCGCCGGCGGCGATCGACCCGATGGGCGCGGCGTAATCCTGATTGGAATTGAAGGGCGGGTCGAGATAGATGAGGTCTATGCATTCGGAGTTGATCCCGCGCATGACGTGCAGGTTATCGCCCACCCAGACGGTGCGATTGCTGAAATTTGGCTCGGACATGTTCAGACTGTAAATGCTACAAGAGGGAGTGTACAGGGGGATTCGTCGCTGTAGGTCACGCCGACACCGACCGCCCACACACCAGAATAGTTGCGCATTTCAATAGGCATCGTCACCTTGGTTGAAGCGCGAGATATGATATACTCGCCTCTTTTGTAGCTCATAACATCGAAGGTGTGTCATGTCTTTTTCGCGCTCGTTGCTGATTCTGCTGTTCTTTGCATTGCCAATTACTTCGCTGGCTCACGGCAAATGTACCGACCATGCGCCGGCGCCGGATTCACATTACAATGCAGTAAATCATCCGAGAGGTGATGGTGACGGAGATGGCAGATACTGCGAGAATTCGCCGCGCAGTCAAACGTCTACAAGTCAATCTACTTCCACGACCAGTCGCCATGTTACTACTACTACATCCCAGGTAAGCCCAACTCCTACACCGATTCCCGTTGCGCAGCCTGCCCAAATTCATGTTGGCGGTATAACGGTCGCACCAGAGAATCGTTGTACGCCATACGACCGCGGTGACTATTATTACCCGCAGAGCATTGAGCTGCGCATCATCGCCGAGAATCTTGGCGGGCGGATCACCAGCCCTTATACTGGCGAGACCTTTGCTTCACGCAGCGAAACCGATATTGAGCATATTGTCGCCACCTCGGAGGCGCATGACAGCGGATTATGCGCCGCTTCCCTGGCAGTTCGTCGACAGTTTGCGCAGGACTTGCTCAACCTCACGCTTGCCAGCCCGTCATTGAATCGCTACGACAAAAGCGGAAAGGATCTGGCTGAGTGGCTGCCGGGTCTGAATCGCTGCTGGTTTGTAGAAACGGTGGTGGCGGTGAAGGCGAAGTATCACCTGACCATGGATGACGCCGAGGCGGCCGCCGCCAGGCAAGTATTGGGCGAATGCGACGACTCAGTCAGTGAAGGCATACTTACAGCAGAAAGCAATGCAGGTGTTGTACGTACGCCGCTTTTGGTCACGGTCGTAGAGTTGCTGCACAATGCGAACTTCCGCGCGCGACCTGGCATTGAGAACGCGATAGTCGGCGGCGGCCGCGCTGGAGTCCGCTTCCCCTTCGTGACCACAGCCGGCGATAGCGAAGGCGCGCACTGGCATCAAGTCAGGCTGCCGCGGGGCTGGGGCTGGATACGAGCCGATCTGGCAACGCTGATTAATCCGTAATTGTCGGTGTGCTTGGGGAATTGGCGCCGCGCATGACGCCCAACTTATCGTCCACGCAGACGGCGGCTATGCTGAAGTCTGGCGCAGGTATGTTGAGATGAGGAAGGCTGTGGTTGGGCGTCTACAGGGGGATTTGTACGCTTTGCCACAGAGGCACAGAGTCGCGGAGAAAACGTGTAGGGGCGAGCCATTGGGTCGCCCGTTGATTTCAGAAAGATGTTGGGACGGGTGACTTGAAAAGTCGCCCCTACAAGGCTTGTCCGATACTGCAGAAACCCTGTTTTCCTTACGTTTTACCCCATCCCCGGCCCTTCCCGAAGGTCTATGTCTACGTGACCCAGTGAACTAGGGAAGGGTGACTCGACGGCGGAATGGGGATATTCGCGTGCTGTGACAGTCAGAAACCCGTAGATTCGAGCGCACGGCAAGATTGCTCCCCCTTCCTTAGCTTGCTGGGGAAGGGGGTTGGGGGGATGGGGTAGAATATGCGAGCCAGCACAACTCAGTATCGGACAAGCCTTACAAAATGTGCTGGATAAACGTCGGGATCCAATGCGCGGCCGAGACGATATCATCCAGCGCCGCCGTCTCCTCGGTCGTATGCGCATTGGCGACGATGATGCCGCTCAAACCCAAGCAGCGCGCCCACAGGCTCAGCAGCATATCGTCGCTGCGCGAAACGTAGCTGTAATTCATGCGCACTGTGCCCACTCGCCACTGATTGACCCGCGCCGCCAGCGACTCCGCCAGCGCTTGATCGTTCATTGGCACTACCGAGCCGCGCCCATCGCCGGAGACGAAAGCGTGGGAGGCGCCGACGCCGAGGACGTGGCCCGCCGCTTCGTCGAGGTTGTGCCCGTCGATATTGAGGAAGCCGAGGAGTGGCGGATCGATGCAATGCGCCAGGCGGGCGGCGCCCTGGCCGAAAAGGCCGGCCGGTGGACCCTCCTCCTGGTCGGTCAAGGCGAAGAGGATCTTGCGTCCGGCGATGGCGTCGGCGGCGTATTCTTGAAGGGCATGAGCGCTGAGCAGAGCGAGCAACACCCCGATTGCATTGTCCAGTCCCGCGCCGATGACCTGCCCGTCGCGCAGTTGCGGCGCTGCCTGCATCATCACTGTGTCGCCCTTTTTGAGCGCGCCGCTGCTAGGCTGAAATCGGATGCGGTAATCGTCGTTCCGCCAATCAAAGCGCATTTTTCCGCGCGCGGCGATGGTCACGCGCCCTTCGATGTAACGCAGCGCAACCGCGCCGCACATGTAGCCCTCTCCGGGCACGCGGATGGCGCAAAGCGGGTAGACTGTCGCCTCGTCCAAGTCGCGGATGCGGAAGCAGGGGCGATCCATGTGAGCCGTGATCAGCATGTCGAGCGGGGCGGCGCGGTCGCCGATTTTGATGGCGAGGTTCCCGGTCGAGCCGACGGGCGCGCAGGTCAAGCCGAGTTCGTCGGCGAGCGCCTCTATCACTTCGCCGACGGCGCCCGTCAGTGTGCAACTGTTGGCGGGCGCGGGCGCGGCCAGCAAGCGCGAGAGGCGGGCGAAGATGGCTTCAGCAGCGAATGCCGGGTCGGCGCTGATGCGGTCGAGCAATTGAGTGGCGCTATCGGATTGTGGCATCACGAGATTCTAACCACAGCGACGCGGATGGCACAAACACATGCGTGAATTGTAGGGGCGAGCGGCGGTCGGTGTCTACGCGACCCATTGGCTCGCCCGCCGATAGAATGATGCGCTGTTTCGGGCGACCTGAAAGATCGCCCTTACAGATTTCGATGTTTACATCGATGGCATTTGGCGGATTCATATTGAAGTCAGGCGCGACGGAAATCCGAAATGGCATTCATGTTTGCGACAGCGCCTCAACAAACAGCTGATAGACGCCATCGGTATCCAGCGCCTGAATGATGTTGACATTGGGCGCCTGTCCGCTGATGCCGGTGTAATCGATGACGGTCTGGCCTCGCGTATGCGCCCCATTGAGCTCGACCGTTGTGTAGAATTTGCCGCTTTGGCGGATCAAGTCCGGCCGCAGCGTGATCGCCATCGCCAGCGGATCGGGCAGCAGGTAGGCGGGCCGCCCGTATGTCGTTTGCAGCCGCTCCGCCGTCTCATGCGAGATGGCGCGGAAGAAGCGCCCGTTGACCGTGTCGATGGCGCAGAGCGTATTGAACTGGTCCCAGGGGAAGCCATGCGTCAGGGTCGTCTCCCAGCTGAGCATGGTGGCGTCGTCAAAGGCGGCCAGTGTGATAGCGGCGGCTTCGGGGTCGGTCCAGATATTATATTCGGCGGTGACGATGGGCGTGTTGCCTTGAGCCGCGATCGTGCCACCCATGAAGACGAACTGCTTGATGCGCGCCGGGAAAGCGGGATCAAGCCTGACTGCGGCGGCGATATTGGTCAGCGGACCGAGGGCGATCAGGGTCAACTCGCCTTCATATTCTCGCGCGAGCCGCAGCAGCGCCAATACAGCGTGCTCGTCTTCTATGGACCGGGTGAGGGCGGGGCGGTCACGAAAATTGCCCAGCCCATCACCCCCATGGAATTCAGCGGCGTCCTCCCACTCTGAGATCAATGGCCGGTCAATGCCGGCGTAAACCGGCACATCGCGCTTCATAATCTCGAGGATGGTCAAAACGTTGGGATTGACCTGGCGGATATGCACATTGCCGGTGAGCGTGGTGATGGCCAGCACTTCGACGCCGGGATGCGTCAAGGCGAGCATAATGGCTTGGGCGTCGTCCACGCCAGCGTCGGTGTCGATAATCAGCTTCATCATCTTCTCTTTTCCTAATTTGCAGATTATTGAATGGCGATTAGATTGGCTCGTAGTATAGCGCATTAAGGGCGAGCGCGAAAAAAGCCGTGCTAGAATGACTGGCGATGCGTCATTGTAGCGAGAGGTCGCCGAATTGCAGCGACGAGTCGCATTGGAAAAGCTGCTTTTGCCTTGGCTGTTGCCCGCCCTGTTCTTCCTGGTAGGCTTGGTCTACTTGTACGCCGCGCCCAACTTTGAAGCATCGGACAGCGCCCAGCACGTGGGCATGATCAAGTGGATCGCCGATAGCGGGACGCTGCCTGCCCAATCGGGCGATCACGAGCAACTCTACGGCCAAGAAGCGAGTCAGCCCCCGCTCTATTACCTGATGATGGCGGCGGTATGGAATGCCTTCGACACTGGGGATTTCGACCAGCGCTATTTGCCGAGCCCTTTCACCGTCATCGGCGATCCTTCGGGGCGCGGCAATCGCAATCTGGTCATTTACAAGCAGCCATATCCGCCGGACCTAAACGGATCGTCGCTGGCGCTGTATGCGATTCGCCTGCTGAGTTTGGGCATGGGCGCGGTGACCGTCTGGGCAGTCTGCCAATCGGCGCGCGTCCTGATGCCGGGCGAGGCGGGCTTCGCGCTGCTGGCTGGCGCGCTCACGGCCTTTAATCCGCAGTTCCTCTTCATCAGCGCTTCGGTGAGCAATGACACGCTGGTGAATATGCTGGCGGCGCTGATTGCCTGGCGGATGCTGGTCATGCTGCGGGACGGCTTTGAGACGCGGCGAGATTTCGCATTGGCGCTGCTGATCGCCCTGGCGTCGCTTGCCAAGCTCAGCGGGCTGGTAATGGGCGCGGTGGTCGCGCTGGCGGCGGTCTGGCTGCTCATTCGGTCGCGCGACCGACGCGGTTTCTGGCGGTTCGCCAGCATGACGCTTATCGTCTGGCTGATCCTTGCCCTGTGGTGGTATGCGCGCAACCTGGCGCTCTACGGCGAGCCATTCGGCACCTCAACGATGCTGGATTATTTTGGCAGGCGGTCCATCACCCTCGGGCAGCTGATTGCCGAGGAGTTTCAGGGATTGCGCGTCAGCTACTGGGCGGTCTTCGGCGCCTTTAACATCGTCGTGGACGAGCTCTTCTATCATCTGATGGATCTGTTGACGCTGGCCGGCGCGCTCGGCGTCGTCGTCTTTTTGGCAAGGACCGTTCGCGCGGTTCACCACCGAGGCTACGGAGAAACTGACCTCAGACAGGCAGAATACAGCGGAGATCAATTGCCAGCCGTCGGCTTCCTCATTCTGCTGCTGGCAATGGGCGGGGGCGCGCTCATCGCCTGGAGCCTGCAGACCTGGGCGAGCACCGGGCGCCTGCTCTTCCCCTATATCACATCGGCGAGCCTGCTGCTGGCGCTGGGCATACACGCTCTGCGCATCCCCAAGGCGTTGGTCATCGCGCCGCTGTTTGCCTTCAGTCTGGTCGCGCCTATTGTTTACATTATGCCCAATTATGATCATCCGCCGGCGGTGGAGCAGCTGTCGGCGTCTGTGCAGCGCGCCGATGTGGTCTGGGGCGACTTGCGCCTGAGCGGATATGAGATACCGGCGCTGCAGGCGTGGCGAGCCGGCGATGAGATTGCGGTCGCGTTTTATTGGCGAGCCGAAGCGCAATCGCCCTTGGCTTACGCGCTCACGCTCAGCCTGGTTGATGAAGCCGGCGCTGTAATCAACAGCATCGAGACCTGGCCCGGCTGGGGCACGATGCCGCATCCCTGGATGACGCTGGATA
>JAPOWK010000119.1 GCA_026707665.1 Chloroflexota bacterium | reverse complement strand
TACGTTGCGGGCGCCCCTACGTTTGCGCTGCGGCGGGCGAGACAAGTCTCGCCCCTACAATTTGTGGTATGGAGGGCGGGGGGATTTCGCGCTGCCGAAGGGGAGCATGGGCAATGGCAAATGCAAGGACTGCGGTAGACGGGCTGCAAGCGGAAATTGAAGAATTGAAAGGCAATGCCTTGTGGTTGTCGGCGGCGCCAGTTATTCCAGCCGCCTTCGCGCTTTATGTGATCGCGATGGGCTTGCCGGACCAGGCTACAGGAAGTCTGCCAGGTGTGATTCTGTTGCTGCTGGCGCCGGCGGTGTGGTGGCTCATACATAAGTCGCACTATCGCATCGCCGCCTCGGCGCTGGTTGCCGGATTGTTGGGCGCGAATCTGCTGCTTATTCACACGACCGGCTTTGAAGAAACGATCATTTTCCTGGCTTTGCCGGTGGGATTAGCGGCCGTGCTGATTGGCGCCCCCGTCGGCGCCGTTGCGGCTGTCGCCTGCTCCCTTTATCTGCTTTTCGGCCTGTCGCCGGTCGACGCGGCTCCGCGTGCGGTTGCGGTCGTGAATCTTTGGACGACGCTTGGCATGATCTGGCTATCCGCTCGTCCGCTGCTGCTGGCCAGGCAGTGGTTCGAAAGCAGCTATCATCAAAGCCGCTTGGCTTTGGAAAAGAGCCGGGATTATCAGTTTCAGCTTCGGCAAGCGCTGGACGATCTGACCGAAGCTCATCACCAGCTCACGCAGCTGAACCGGCTCGCTCACGATCTGCGCCATCAAGCGGATGAGGCGCGCCGCTCCAAAGAACAGTTCGTCGCTAATGTCAGTCACGAATTGCGCACGCCGCTCAACATGATTGTCGGTTTCAGCGAAATGGCGATGAACTCGCCAGAAACCTATGGACCCGATATACCCCAATCTCTGTTGGCCGACCTGGAAATTGTCTTGCGCAACAGCCAGCACCTGTCGAGCCTGATCGACGATGTGCTTGACCTGAGCCAGATCGAAGCCGGACAAATGGCTTTGATGAAGGAACGCGCCGCGCTCAGCGAGATCGTGGACGAGGCGGTTACAGCCGTGCGACCGCTGTTCAACTCCAAGGGATTGACCTTGCGCCGGGATATCCCGCGGAATCTGCCGGCGCTGCATTGCGATCGCGTACGCATCCGGCAGGTCTTGCTCAACCTTTTGAGCAACGCGGGCCGCTTTACCGACCGAGGCGGCGTGCATGTATGCGCGCGGCTGGTAGAGGACGCGATCATCGTCAGCGTGGCAGACACGGGTCCCGGCATCAGAGCGGATGAAATCGATGAGATATTCAAACCCTTTCAACAGTTGGATGGATCCGTCCAGAGTCACTGGGCGGGCAGCGGCTTGGGGTTGAGCGTCAGCAAACATTTCGTGGAATTGCACAAGGGCAGGATGTGGCTGGAAAGCGAGCCGGGACAGGGCGCGACATTTTATTTTCGCTTGCCGGTGGAAGAGGCCATCGCAGCGGCAGGCGACGACGTGATGCGCTGGTTCTCGCCTTATGCGACTTATGTCGAGCGAACGCATATTCCATCACTTCCCGCGACCGCGAATCGACCTCGCCTGATCGTCGTCGAAGAAGGAAGCGCCTTAAGCCGGCTGCTCGTCCGCTATCTTGACAATGCCGAGCTTGTGCCGGTGACCAGCGCGGAGGAGGCGCTCGAAGCGGTCGAGGAATTTCCGGCACAGGCGCTGCTGGTGAACGCGGCGTCGGTGGGGGAAAGCCTGGGGCGGCTCGAAAGTGAGATCGCCTTGCCCTTTGGACTGCCGGTTATCGTCTGCTCGCTGCCCGGCGTTGGCGATGCCGCTGATTCCCTTGGCGTGCACGATTACCTGATCAAGCCGATCACGCGCGACGATTTGCTGGCGGCGCTGGATCGCCTCGAAAACGAGGTGAATACGATTCTGATCGTGGACGATGAGCCGGATGTCTTGCGCTTGTTCCGGCGCATGCTGGCGTCGGCGGGGCGGAACTACCGCGTGCTGCGGGCGTCCAGCGCGCTACAGGCGCGGCAGATCATGGCTGATACGAAACCGGATGTGGTCTTGTCCGACTTGGTCATGCCGGAGCAGGACGGCTATCAGTTGATCGCGGAGATGAAGGCCGATCCGGCGCTGCGGGATATTCCCATCGTGGTCACATCGGCGCGCGATCCTTCAAGCCAGCCGACCGTGAGCCAGTCGCTTGCCGTCGTGCGCGGCGGCGGCATCGCGATACCCCAGTTGCTGACGGCGGTATCGACGCTGGTCAACGCCTTATCCCCGGGCGCGGTCAAGCTGCGCATCGAGGGCGGCGAGGAGCCCGCGCTGGCTGAGGGGCTTGCTCAGGAAAGCGGCGGCGCCCAGGCTTAGGGCCAGATCGCGCTGCGGCAAGATGGTGCAAACGATGACGGGCTTATCGCCGAGTTGGGGATGGGCGCGAAAACGCCCGAGCAATTCCCAGCCGTCAATGTTTTGCAGCAGCACATCCAGCAGGATGATATCGGGCATGGTCTCTTCCGCCAGCGCCAGCGAGCGCGCAGGATCGCTTTCGCCCAGCAGACGGTAACGCGTATCGGCTGTGTAGCGCTGAAGCAGTTGCAGCGTATCGGGATTGTCGTCAATCGCCAGCACGGTAATTTGACTGTCTGTGGGCAGGGCGAGGCGAATTTCACAGACTTGATCACCGACCGTGTCAGCATAGTGATGAAGCGATCCGCCGGAGAAACTGAGCAGCTCGCTCGCAACTCTTAGGCGCTCCACCCCCATCTCAGCCGCCGCCGCCGCCAGCGCGCCATAGCCGGTGACCGATACCGACACATGCCGATCGCCCGGCTGATGCTCGGCGCGAACAATGAGCCGTCCAGTCGCCAGCCAGTCCAGCGCAACTGTGAGAAGGTTCAGAAGCGCCTGCCGCGTCGGTACCAACTGCAGGGCCAGCTTTGGCAGCCCTTCGCTAGGCGCATAATCGAGCTCAACCCTTAATGACCGCAGCATCGGTTCGGCCGTATCCAGAGCCGATCGAATCAAGGCATCGACCTCGACCGATTCTCGGGAGAAAGCCGCCTGTGACCAAGCCAACTCGTCTTCACGATTGAGCGCCTGCGGTCCCGGCGCGCTGGCTCTTTCGCTGTTTTCCAGCTTGTAACGCATCCAGATCTTGTCCGCCAGCACAGCCAGCGCCCGTTTTTCCTGCCGGCGCAACTG
>JAPOWK010000160.1 GCA_026707665.1 Chloroflexota bacterium | reverse complement strand
TCTACACCGATATCGAGATGTACACCAACGGCTCCAATGGCACCGATATGGAACCCTATCTGGGCAACTGGCGTACAACCGAGATCCCCGGTCCATGGAATAAGTGGGGCGGCTCCAACGTACCGCGCTGGTACAGCGAAGAATTCGACTCGCTCCTGGACGAGATGGCCTCAACCGCCTCGGCCGAAGGTCGCATCGCGCTGACGATTCAAATGAACGATATGCTGGTTCAGAACGGCGTCATGATTCCGCTCGTCTTCCGCGCCAGCGTTTCCGCTCATGCCAACTCGATCAGCGGCGTCGACATGAACGCCTGGGATTCCGAACTCTGGAACATCGCTGATTGGACGCGCATGTAGCAGCTTAATCGGCAAGCAATGTCGCCCAACTCCGTTACGGGGAGTTGGGCGACACTTTTTCTGTTTAACAACAGAGGACGCAGAGAGCGCAGAGAATTGACTGATAGCAGCGCGGCAGAAGATCAGGACCCACTCACCTACAAGATTATTGGCGCTGCAATTGAAGTGCACAAACGGATGGGCGCCGGTCTCTTGGAGAGTCTATATGAAGAGGCTTTCTGTATTGAGTTGGATCACCGACGCCTACAATACGAAAGGCAGAAACCGCTTGAAATCCATTATCGCGGACAGAATATCGGTAAATTCAGGCTTGATGTCGTCGTAGAGAATGATGTCATTGTAGAATTGAAGTCGGTAAAGGAACTTGCTCCTATACATTCTACACAGATTATTTCGTATATGAAAATAACCGGTCTGACCCGCGGTCTGCTCATCAATTTCAACGTCAGGCAACTTACGAAGGGCGGCATAAAACGTTTTATCAACCTTGAATAGTCTCTGTGTTCTCTGCGTACTCTGTAGTTCAATTTTTGTCGAAGAGCTGGACGAGGCAATCCCATGGGCAAATATATCGTTCGAAGGCTCCTGACCGCCATACCTACGATACTCGTCATTAGTTTTATTATTTTTGCCATTCTCGAGTTATCCCCCAGTGACCCAACCGGCAACCTGCCGCTGACGATTCCGCCGGAAGTGCGGGCGAAGATCCGCGAGGCGCTCGGCGCCGACGATCCCTTCGCCGTCAAATACGTCAAGTGGCTGAATCAATTCTTCATCGCCGAACCGCTAAACTTCATCGAGTCGGTTACCGATATTCGGTTCCCCGGCTCCGAAGACCGTACGCGCGTCATCTCCTGGGCGACGCGGGGACCGGTGATCGATATCATCGCCGAGCGCCTGCCGCAGACCCTGTGGGTGGTGGGCTCGTCTTACATCCTCGGCGTCTTGATTGCCGTGCCGGTCGGCATCTATTCGGCTTATCGACAGTATTCCATATTTGACCAGGTCGGCACATTTCTGATGATGGTGGGCTTCTCCGTGCCGACCTTCTTCACCGGCTTGATGTTCATCATCGTCTTCAGCGTCAATCTGAAATGGTTCCCATCGGTGTATGACACCACCCTTGTGGTCACTGACATAGCGACCTTGAAGAAGCAGCTGGCGCAGATGATCATGCCGGTGACTGTGCTGACCTTGTACACAACGGCGCAGATGAGCCGCTATACCCGCGCGTCCACGCTCGAGAACTTGCAGCAGGATTTCATCCGCACGGCGCGCTCGAAGGGTTTGACCGAACGCGTGGTCGTGGGCCGCCACGTGGTGCGCAACAGTCTGATCCCGGTGGTGACGCTGATTGCGCTGGGTATTCCCGGCATCTTCGCCGGCGCGCTCATCACCGAGCAGATCTTCCGCGTCAACGGCATCGGCCAGTATCTGATCATCGCCATTCAGGGCGGGGACTTGCCAACGGTGCAGACGGTCACCTTTATCTTCGCCGTCTTGGTTGTCCTGTTCAATATCGTCGCCGATGTCCTCTACGGCATTCTCGATCCGCGCGTCACCTACTCCTAAACGGAATGACAGGCTGAGTTTATGACCGTTAAAGCGAAGACGAAACCGACGCAACTTGAAGCGGCTGAATTGCAGCAGGCACGCACGTTTGTCGGCGATGCCTGGAATCAGTTTCGCAAGCACAAGCTGGCGATGGTCGCCATCGCCGTGCTGGCGGTGATCATTCTCGGTGTTCTGATTGGTCCGCTGTTTTGGACGCTGGACCCGGAATATATTGACATCGTCGACGCTTATCAGGTGGCGTCGCCGGAGCATCCCTGGGGCACAGACAGCCTGGGGCGTGATACGCTTGCGCGCGCGCTGCAGGGCGGACGCGTCTCTCTCATGATCGGGATATCCGCCATGCTGGTGTCGATTACGATTGGCACGGTCATCGGCTTGGCTTCGGGTTATTTCCGCCGGCTGGATAACCCGCTGATGCGTATGACCGATATCTTCATCGCGCTGCCGCAGCTGCCGCTGCTGCTGGTCTTGATGATGCTCTTCCGCGAACCGCTAAAGGGGGCTTTCGGCGTTGAAGGCGGCGTCTTCATCTTGATGGTCTCCGTCATCGGCGGCTTGCAGTGGATGCCGACGGCGCGCCTGGTGCGCGGCGAAGTGCTTACGGTGAAATCGCGTGAGTTCATCACCGCGGCCACCGCCGTCGGCTCGCAAGACGGTCGGATCCTCACCAGCCACATCTTGCCCAATGTGATGAGCCCGGTCATCGTCGCCGCTACCTTCAGCGTGGCCGCCGCCATCATCACGGAATCGGCGCTGTCCTTCCTTGGCTTGGGTTTTCCGCCCGATTTTCCCACTTGGGGGCGCCTGCTCTTTGACGGCAAGGATTACCTGACGATTACCTGGACGCTGGTCTTCTGGCCCGGGCTGCTGATTTCGCTGACCGTGCTCTGCGTCAACTTCATCGGCGATGGCTTGCGCGATGCGCTGGATCCGCGGCTGAGGAAGTAAGTTCTGGTAGAATGAATCGATGGAGGGCGCGTCGTGATGGCGCGCTTTTTTCATGCCTGAAAGAATGAGCTACAATTCAACCCAATTTATGCCCGACCTAATCTAACGAGGCAACCGCCCATGCCCTACATCAAACAAATCACCATCGACCAAGCCACTGGGCTGGTCAAGAAAGAGCTGGAAAAAGCGGTCGCGCGCGCCGGACGCGTCTGGAATATCGTGCAAATCATGTCGCTTAACGGGCGCGTGATGAAGTCGGCGATGGAAATGTATGGCGCGACCATGTTCGCCGACTCGCCTTTGACGCGGGCGCAGCGCGAGATGCTCGCGGTCGTGGTCAGCAAAGCCAACCACTGCGTCTACTGAATACGCTCGCATGCGCATGACCTCCGTGCCGAGGTCGCCGGTTTCACCGATGAGGAAACGGCAGACGCCTTCGTCGACGCGATTGCGCGCGATTGGCGGACGGCGCCATTGAAGGATGTCGATCATGCGCTTTGCGCCTACGCCGAGAAACTGACTCGCGCACCGACCGAAATGGGCGAGACCGATGTGGCGCGGCTGCGCGCGGCCGGCCTGGATGATGTCGCCATTCATGACGCGACTCAGATTATCGGCTTCTTCAACTACATCAATCGGGTCGCCGACGCTTTAGGCGTCGAGCCCGAGCAATTCGTCCGCCCCTGGGGCGAAGACGGCAACCTCAGCGCCAGCGGCCGGCGCCCAAAATAGAAAACCGCGGCTCTCCCCACATCATAATTTGCTGTCCAACATCGCCCAACCCTTCCTAAGACCTGGGTTCTGTTTGATAAAGATTTGTATGGCATTTGTGAATCCCTACGCCCATATTTTGCTATACAATGGAATCAAGGGGACTAGCCTCTTCTGACCATGACTTGAAATCTGACAGTCGAGAATCAATATGCCCATTTCTGTCAAGTGGAATGATCGCTCGAAGGCATTGATCGAGAGTCAATTTCAGGACCCTTGGACATTGGAGCAGTTCATTGACGCGCGAAAGGCTTGGTATCGGATGATCAAGTCAGTCGACCATTCGGTGCCGATTTTGCTGGATTTACGCGAATCGCAAACGGCGCCAAATGGCATGCTGCGGCAGTTCAGCGCGATTCACCGCAGCCCTCATCCGCGTCAAGGTCACATCTACATCTTGGGATGGAACGCGATCTACCAGAAATTGTCCCAGCATCTGTTTGACGGCGTCGTGGATCCCGGCAAGTCTGTGATTCTGGTGGATTCTATAGAGCGCATCTTTAATCCCGAGTAGGCGGCGCCATCCGCCCTCGCTCCGTCCGGACGCAAGCATCGCGTGAGTTGTTCTCCCGTTGAGATTTAGTTGGTCGCTGGCGCCCTTTCCGCGGCCGGGAAGAGTGGTTTTGAGATCTCGGCCCTCCTTTTGCTTTTCCGACTCCGCAAGAATCAGAGTGTTTTGGAGCCGCAATCCGCCTATGATTTGCATAGTGCATACCGAACTGAGAGACAGGGTATGATCAAGGTAAATTCGAGCGAGTACCAAGCGGAATTGGTGGCCGGTGTCTGCCGATATTTGCGGGAGCGCCATCCGCAGTCAGTCAGCCTGCCGGAGTTGGGCGCGCGCTTCCACATCAGTCCTTATCATTTGCAGCGAATCTTCAAGGGAGCGACCGGCATATCCCCGCGCGAGTATGGCGCCAATCTGCGGATAGAGGAGTTCAAAGCGCATATTCGTGATGGCGAGCGTATCACCGATGCCATCTTCGACGCCGGTTACAGCTCATCGAGCCGGCTCTACGAACAAAGCGACGCCAAGCTCGGCATGACGCCATCGGCTTATCGCAAAGGCGGCGCCGGCATGACGATTTTCTACAGCGCTGTGCCTTGCCCGCTCGGCTATTTGCTGGTAGCGGTGACGGAACGCGGCATCTGCAAGCTGAGCCTGGGCGACGCCCCCGCGCCCCTCGTCGCCGACCTCGAGGCGGAATTCGACCGCGCCGAGCGCATCGCGGATGATGAGGGCGTCGGCTATTGGGTGGAGCGGATTATCGCCTATCTTGAAGGCTGGCAGCCCAATCTGGAACTGCCGCTGGATCTGCGCGCGACCGCCTTTCAGTTGAAAGTCTGGGGCGAACTGCAAGCGATTCCCGTGGGCGAGACGCGCAGCTACAGCGAGGTGGCCGCCGCCATCGGCCAACCGACCGCCAGCCGCGCCGTCGCCAACGCCTGTGCTCGAAATCCGGTCGCCCTGATCATCCCTTGCCATCGCATCATACGTGCGGACAAGCGCCTCGGCGGCTACCGTTGGGGAATCGAGCGCAAGCGCGCCATCCTCGAGCGGGAGCGGCATTATCGCCAGCAGGAGCAGCCAGCGCCAAATGTCGAAGGCAGCAGTTAATTTCACCTATGGTGAAGCCTTCACACTGTTTGCAATAGGGAAACTGTCTGCGATTTTTACTGCTCCCTCAGAGACGGCTGCTTGCGTCCTGTATCAGCATTCCGGTAAGATGAACTATATGCTAGGGACTTTATGGGGGAGAAGATGTCCATTCGAAATCTACATGTTTTGATTCTCGTCAGCGTCGCTTATGTCGCGGCGCAGATGGTCGCCGATATCTCCAATCTGCGCGATTTGGCTCTCTTCGGCTTCGGCGTCAGCGCGTTTTCCATCGCCTATCCGCTGACCTTCACGCTGCGCGATATGGCGCACAAACTCGCTGGACCCCATGTCGCGCGCACGTTGATTATTGCTGCTGCCGTCATCTACCTCATCGCGCAAGCCTTCTTCGCCATCATCTCAAGCCTGCCGCCAGAAATGACGCCGGAGGAAAGCGTGGCCATCGGCCAGCTGCTGACGCCCGAATGGCGTTTTCTGCTGGCGGCGGTGGTGGCCTCGGTCTTGTCGCAGTTGGTGGACACCGAGGTGTATACCCGCTGGGTTGATCGCTTCGGCGGGGAGCATCAGTGGGGGCGCGTGCTGGTCAGCAACTTGATCGGCATCCCGCTGGATCGTATCCTCTTCCTGCTGATTGCCTTCGCTGGCAGCATGTCGGGCGAAATGCTGTGGGATTTCTTTTGGGGCACGACGATCGTGCGGCTCATCTTCGGCTTCATCTCGATTCCGGGCATCTACCTGGTCGAGGAGCATTCGGAAGATTGGGTCCATATCGCAGAAATCCGTCATACCGACCCGCCGTCATTCGCGCGCGCGAAGAACAAGTAAGCTAAAGCGCGAACCCGATTTCCCACTCTATCAACGCGAGCCGCCGCATCGCCTATTCGGTGCGGCGGTTTCGTTATTGATACCTTCCTAATCATTCTGATAACCTTCCGCCGATTCAAACTGCGTCAAAGGAGGGCTTATGCCCTTGCGGTCGTTGCAAGTCTTGGTTATCGTCGCCGTCCTGTACGTCGCGGCGCAGATGCTGGCCGATATTACCGCGTTGCGCATCCTGTCCATCGCAGGCTTGAGCATCAGCGGCGGCACATTGATTTATCCGATCACCTTCACCCTGCGCGACCTGGTGCACAAGGTCTCGACCGCGGGCATCGCGCGCATCCTTATCTTCGCGTCGGCCGCCATCAATCTGTTTATGGCGCTGCTGTTTTGGCTGGTGGCGGAATTGTCGGCCGACCTGGCCGTGGGCGCGCAAGCCGAATTTGGAATGGTACTGGCGCCGGTCTTCCGCATCACCATCGCTTCGATTGTCGCCGAGGTCGTTTCCGAGCTGATCGACACTGAGATGTACGAGGTCTGGGTGCGGCGCTACGCCCAGCGCTGGCAGTGGGGAAGAGTGCTGGCGAGCAATGCCGTCAGTGTACCGGTCGATACCGCGCTCTTCACCGTGCTGGCTTTCTGGGGCGTGCTGCCGACCGAGGTGATGCTGAGCTTGTTCCTGTCGAATATCCTGGTCAAGTTCGCCGTGACTTTCGTGTCGATTCCGGGCATCTATCTGGTCAAGGAGCAGCCAAGGGAGTGGTTGGCGGCTGGCTAAATTGCCCTCGTTTGCGCATGCGGACCGCGCTTGCCGTCTGGCGGCAAAGGACTTTTCGGATTCGGCAAAGGCCAATTGCAGTCCTGGCGCGCTTTTGAAGAAGAAATCGTGCGCCATTTGCCGTTGCCGGCAAGAGAAGTTTTTCGGCAAAGGCGGCAATGCGCGAAGCCAATGCTCTTAATGGGTCATATTGCATTGTCCATTTGTCGGACAAAGAAAAAACTTTTTCGGACAAAGCGGCTGCCTTCGGACAAAGTAGGGACAGGATCGGAAAATCGGCGTAGTGAGTCATGCCGTGAGAGTAACGGAGGTTGGCGGGCAATGGGCGACTTTATGGTCGCGTGATTGGTTCTCGCCCGGTTTGCTTGCTCGACATTTCGAAGGCAGGGCTTCTCACTCGATCATACTGGTCTAGTTCGCGGTTATCTTTGTGTCGATCCCGGGCATCTATCTGGTCAAGGAGCAGCCGAAGGAGTGGTTGACGACAACATAGGCCGCGGAGTAGCTTTTACTGGCGAATGCAAGCGGGCGACCCAATGGGTCGCCCCTACAAGGCTTGTCCGGTACTACAGAAAGCCTGTTTTTAGTACGTCTTACCCCATCCCCGGCCCGTCCCCAGTGAACTAGGGAAGGGTGACTCGACGGCAGAATCGGGACATTCAGGTGCTGTAATCGTCAAGTTCATGTTGTTCCGAGTGCGCTGCAAGAGTGCGCCCCCTTCCTTAGCTTGCTGGGTCACGTAGACATAGACCTTCGGGAAGGGGGTTGGGGGGATGGGGTGTAACCGGCGAGATAGCGTGGCCCAGTACCGGACAAGCGTTGTAGGGGCGCCCCTTGTCTCGCCCTAAAGCACACACAATGACAAGCGCGGGCGAGCGACCCGCACTGTCTACGCGCGGCACCGGCTCGCCCCTGCAGCGCGCGGGTATGGTGGGCGCCATAACGGCAAGAACCACAACTCTGTGCCTCTGTGGTGAAATAATCATCCCCGCGCCCAAGCCAGCGAATCGGCGCTGACCTCGCGCAGGTCCAGCCGGCGCAATTCACCGGTCGCCACATCAACGAGCATGATGCGCGAGACGCCATCGACCGAGCGCGCGAAGCTGACGGCGCCGCCATCGGGCCGCCACTTGGGCAGGCTGTCATAACGCGATTCGACCACCAGCGGCTCAACCTGGAGCGTCTCCAGATCCAGCAGATAGATGGCTGAAGCGCCGTCACGGCCGGAGGCGAAGACAATCCGCTTCCCGTCGGGCGACCAATCGGGCGAGGTATCGGGCGCGCCATGATCGGTCAACTGTCGGACCTCGCTGGATGCCAAGTTGATGCTGTAGAGATTCCAGCCGCCGCCGCGGTTCGAGGTGAAGGCGATCGACGCGCTATCGGGCGACCAGGCTGGTTGGCGGTCGCCGGCTTGATGTGGCGTAAGACGCCGCTGATCGCTGCCATCGGGCCGGATGATATAGATGTTATTGTCGCCTTCCCGGTTGCTGGCGAAGGCGATAAAGTTGCCATCGGGCGACCAGGCGGGGGACTCGGCGATGGCGACCGAAGCGGTCAGCCGCCGCGTGCGTCCGCTCCGTAGATCATAAGTGACGATATCGCTGCCGAAGTTCAGATACGAGGTCAGCGCCAGGCGCGATCCATCGGGCGAAAACGAGGGATCGGTGAAGAAATCGAAATCCAGCCGCTCTTTCAGCCGGTGATGCAGATCTTGCACGATGACGACGGGCAAGCCTGTTTCCAGCGTCATATAAGCGACGATCGGCGCGGGCAGCAGGAGCGCCAGCAGGTAGCGCAGCAGCATCAGTATCAGCGTGGTTATGAGTATCAGCGCGGTCAAGCGGAAGAGGCTGCGGCGCATGACGCGATTTCAGGCGGCGCGAGCCAAGAACGCGCGCTGCGCAAGGAAGGCTTTGATCTGCTCGGCGGCGATGGCCGCTTCGACGCGCATATTGTAGAAGGCGCCGCGCCCCTTGTAGAAGACGCCCACCAGATACAGCCCCTCATGCCCCAACACCCCGCGTCCATTGGGATGCTCGCTGACATCGCGCAGCGGCCAACCGCGGATACCGTTGGGACCGATATCCCATTCGCAGCTTGTTTCCGGATAAAACATCTCGGTGCTGAACTGCATATCAATATCGAGGTACTGGTGCAGGACGGGCAGGAAACCGGTGGCCATGATCACCAGATCCAACTCGATGGTGGTCCCGTCGGCCAGCGTTGCGCCGCGCGCGTCGAAACGGACGGGATGTCGCGCCGGCACGACCTGACCCTGCCGCAGCGCATTCAGCAGCTCGGGTCCGCGATAGCCGGTGCCGGCGCCGGTTCGCGGTGGCGCTTCCCATACGCCGAAGTCGCCGGCGTTGTACTTGAGCGCGCCCGTCTTCCGTTGCAGCCAGACGCAGGCGCGTTCCGGCAGGCGCTCGCCCAGCATCATCCAGGCGTGGCGCGGCAAACCGTAGGGATAACGCGGGCGCAGGTCGACGCCGCTGCGGATGGAGAGCCAGGTGAAGCCGTCCGCCGCGACTTTGCCGACCGCCACCGCGATATCGGTGCCGCTGGGTCCGTTGCCCACCACCAGGGTCCGTTTCCCGCGCGCCTGTTCGGGATGGCGGAAATCGCGCGAGTGCAGGATCTCGCCGTCGAAGCTGTCCATACCGGGGATATCGGGCAGCTGCGGATTGTCATAGACGCCGGTTGCCGGGATGACGGCGCGGTAAGTTTCGGTGCCTGCGCTTGTTTCGACCTGCCAGAGTCCGTCCTGGCGTGGGGCGACGCGATAAACCTCGATGCCGCCGTCGATGGGCAGCCGTTGATCGGCCACCCAATCGACCAGATAGCGGTAATACTGCTTCGCCGTCGGGTGGATGCCCCAGTGCAGGGGGAATTTGCGGCCCGGCAATTCGCTGAAGAAGCGCGATGTGTTCAGGCGCAGCGAAGGATAAAGGCTGTTCCAGGTCACCGCCAGCGTGTGCGAGCGGTCAATGACGCGATATTCGAGCCCGGCCTGGCGCAGCGCATAGGCGGCGTTGATGCCGGCCGGTCCGGAGCCAATGACCAGCACATCGGCTGTCGGCATCAGCTGCCCCCGGCTTTCGGCAGCGCGGTGGCTGTCTCACGGATATAGAGGTAGAGCCGTGTGGGCGCCGCTTCGTGCGTCACCGGGAAATGGAGCGCGTCTTCGGTCGTCCGCGGCTGGACGTGCTCCAGCGTTTGGCCGATCAAACCGCCAATCCACTGCGCTTGAAATGTGGCTTCTTCGTTGTATTCGGCAACGGGAAAGGCGACCAAACCAGCAGCCATGGCGATGACCGCGATACCGAACATGAGCGCGGCGATGCCTCCGACAATGGTTAAGGCGCGTCGATTGGCGCGGCGAAGATCGTGTGGCGTCCTGGTCAGTCGCGCCAGGCGCCGGCGCAGGCCTTCGCGATCGTAGCCGCCGCTGAAATCCAGCGCCCGCAGGTCCGTCAGCGCTGAGGGCAGGGCGATGTCTTCGCTGAGTATCGGCAAGACGGGCAGGCTTTTCGCCATCGCCTTTTCGATTTCAGCCTGCACATGGGGGTCGGCATTGGATTGCCGAGACACGAGGACAATGAGAAGCGGCACAGGCAGCAAAATCCCTTCGGACAAGTCATCGCGGATTCGCTCCGCGAGCGGCTGCTGGTCGCGCGAGTAGGTTATGCGGATCATTGGCGAGAGAGTATCCAGCTATTGTGAAAAAAAGTACAAACTATTGTCTCACATGTTTGCTTGGCTTCCAAGTATCGCATTTTGAGGAAGGACAATCAACGGCGCGCCAATGGAGCAACGGACGGCTCTCGCGGCGACAATGTAGGGGCGACTTACCAAGTCGCCCGAAACTTTCACAATCCTGCTTCGGGCGACCCAATGGCTCGCCCCTACAAGGCTTCTCCGATACTGGGCCATGCTTTCTCGCCGGTTACACCCCATCCCCCAAACCCCTTCCCCAGCAAGCTAAGGAAGGGGGAGCAAACTTGCCGTGCGCTCGAATCTACGCGTTTCTGACTGTCCCTGCACGCGAATATCCCCATTCCGCCGTCGAGTCACCCTTCCCTAGTTCACCGGGGAAGGGCCGGGGATGGGGTAAAACGTACGGAAAACAGGCTTTCTGCAGTATCGGACAAGCCTTACAAGGCTTCTCCAAGATTAGAGCGCTTTCGTTTAGCCAACAGGTGCAAGAGCGCAACAATACAAAGAGGAGGGACAATTCTTAAAAAAAGGCATCCGTATACCAAGAAATGCGCCAAGATTAGCTCCCCGTCCCTAGCTCGCTGGGTCACGTGGACCTAGACCTTCGGGAAGGGGCCGGGGGATGGGGTAGATCCGGTATCCAGCGCGCGACATCAACAGACTGCGCCGCCGCCAGCGCCGCCGGGTCGCCAATGGGCAGCCAGAAGGGCGACTCCACCACCGCCACCGCATGATCGCGCGCCGCCGCTGAAATGCAGTCGGTGATCTCAAGCTCGCCCCGTTCGGACTTCGAGAGCTCGTAATCGAAAACGGCTCTCGTGAACTTGTAAGCACCGCTGTTGCAGGGGGCGGGCGCCGAATATGTGCCAGGCGGCGGTTTCTCATGAATGCGCAGGAAGTCGCCCGTCGGGCTGCGCACGACCACGCCGAAGTGTTCGTAATCGGCGCGCGCGTTTGACAGCAGGCCGAATTCCTGCCGGCTCAGCTCGCGCAGGGCGTCCGCCGAATAAAGATCGTCGCCGTTGACCACAAGAAAGCCGTCGCCGGCGAGTTGATCGCGGCAGCAGAGCAGGGCGTGACCGGTGCCCAGCGGTTCGGGCAGCTGCTCGACCAACTGGTAGTCGGCGAAGATATCCTGCGCCGCCATAAAATCGGCGATTTGTTCCTTCAGGTGATGCACAACGACCAGGACGCGATCGACGGCGCCGCGCAGGCTCATCAGCGACCAAGCGAGAATCGGCCTGTCTCGCAACTCCAATAGGGGTTTGGGCTTATCGAGCGTCAGGGGGCGCATGCGCGTGCCGGCGCCGCCCGCGAGGATTATGCCATCCATCGCCGAGGGCGGTCAGCGCAGCTCATTGTAGTAATCAGTATCGCCGTCTTCTTCTTCGGCGAATTCGCCCTCGCGGAAGGAAGGGATGATCGTATCGTCGTCGCCGTAGAGATCGTGGTAGCTGTTAATGTCTTCGTCGTCCAGGTCGTAGCCTTCGTCTTCGAGCTCATCATCGTCGAGCTCGACATCAATGTAATCTTCAATCAAGGTCTCCACGTCTTCCAGCAGTTCTTCAACCTCGTCCAGGTCCTCAGGGCTGGCTTGAGCTTCGTCGGCATCATCCAGGGTTTCCAGCGACACCATTTCCGGCTCTTCGGGCTCGGACAGGAGAGAGCGCAAATCGATGGCGGTCGGCGGCGGCGTCTCGATTTCAGGCAAGTCGTCGAGGTCTTCCAGCGCAGCCAGGTCAGCCGGCGTTGGTTCTTCTATGTCGTCCAGTTTGGCTTGGGCGCCACGCATCATCAAATCAATGAGCGACGCAATGTTTGCGTCTTCCGCGTCCTTCTCGGGTCCGGCATTGACGGCGCCTGGCGGATTGCCTGACATGGGCTTTCACTTCCTTTGGGCTCAGACAATTGTCTCTTTTACTATATCGCAAAAAGACGAATGCAGGCGCAAATCGTCGGTTAACTCGGGATGGAAAGCGGTCGCCAGCAGTCGTCCCTGGCGGACCGCGACGATGCGCCCGTCGTCCAGCCGCGCCAACACATCCACGCCAGGCTCGACCGCGGTGACGACCGGCGCGCGAATGAAGACGGCGTGAAAGGGCGCGCCCTCCAGCCCGGCGATCGGCAGATCGGTTTCGAAGCTGTCGATCTGGCGGCCGAAGGCATTGCGGTCGACGGTGATATCCATCGCGCCCAGGATCGGCTGCTCATCAATGCCGATGTCCTTCGCCAGGAAGATCATGCCGGCGCAGGTGCCCCAGGTCGGCTTCGTCCGGGCGAAGCGGCGCAAAGGCGCGATCAAGCCATACTCGCTCGCCAGTTTGCCGATGGTCGTGCTTTCGCCGCCGGGGATGATCAGCCCGTCCAGTTGGTCGAGTTGATGCGGCAGGCGCACTTCGACCGCTTCCAGACCGAGTTGCCGCAGCATCTTGATATGCTCGATGAAGGCGCCTTGCAGCGCCAGCACGCCGATTTTCATGGCTGACTCTAATACCGTCCGTAGTGGTCTCGCAAATATCATTATGCGGGCATTGCGGTCAATTCTGTAGGGGCGACCTATCCGGTCGCCCAAGAAATAGCTAGCCCGCAGGCGGGCGACTCACAGGTTAGCGTAGTCCGCGCAGACACAGACCGCCGACACCAGCGGTCAGTCGCCCCTGTTTACGTTGCGGGCGTCAAACCCCATCCCCCGGCCCCTTCCCCAGCGAGCTAGGGAAGGGGAGCTAACCACGCGCGAACTCCATCTTGTATCTAGCCAATTGCAGACTCTTCACCAGACTTCCCACGTTGAGACAGCTTCCCCCCATTGCTATGGGTCGCGTAGACACTGACCGTCGGGGGATTGAGGGGGCTAAAACGTCGGCGGAAGCGAGCAAACAAGAAGCGTTCAAGCGGTACTAAATCTCACTAATGTGGCTTCATCGCTGTGATTGAGGTGGGTCGAGACTTACATAGCGCACTGGCCTAAAACTACTCCAGCACCTCCGCCCGAATCAGCTGCGCCAGGCTGTTGCCGATGATGCGGAATTCCCGCCCCAGCTTCAGCTGCATGGGTCCGTCGAAGGGCGCGACATGGATGACCTCGCAGACTTGATCGGGTACCAGCCCAAGCGCCTCGATGTATTGCAGGCGGTCTGATTCGCGCGTGATTAGCCGGCTGATGCGGATCCGGGCGCCAGCGTCGATCTGCGACAGAAAGACGTCAGAAGCTGCCGGCAGCGTCCCGTCCGCGTCCGGTATCGGCTCGCCGTGGGGGCAGGTTGTCGGTTCGCCCGTCATCTCGAACATACGCTGGATGACCGCGTCGCTCAATCCGTCGCTCAGGCGCAGCGCCTCTTCGTGCACGGTCAGCCAGTTGATGTCCATCACTTGAACCAGGAAGGACTCGGCGATGCGCTGGCGGCGGATGTATTTCAGGGCTTCACGGCGTCCCTCATCGGTGATGGTGATGCCTTGATACGGCTGATGCACGAGCAAGCCAAGGTCGCTCAGCCGGTTGACCATACGGTTGACAGCCGGCGGGCTAACAAAAAGCCAATCAGCCAGCTGTGAGCTGGTGACGTTATCCGACTCTTGCGGCTGCCGGTCGACAAGCCGATAAATCTCCGCCATGTAGGCGCGCATCTTGCTGCTGAGATCGCTTGACATGTGTCTCTCGATACGGGCCGCGGCAGCGACTTACAAACCGTGTTCCAGGCGCGTGATAAGACGTTCCGGCATATTGAAGTCGTGCATGCGGCGCTGCACCGCCTTGATGTTGTATGGGATGCGGCGGTGCTCAAAGACGCCCGTGCTCATATCCAGAAGGCCGTAAGCGGCGTCCGGATTTTGGTCGCGCGGTTGACCGATGCTGCCGGGATTGATAATCTGCCGCCGGCCATTCAGCGTGCGCGGTTCGTTGTAGAGTGGCAATGCCGAGGCGGCGTCGCCGCTCTCATCGGAGACGGTATAAATCACCGGCTGATGGGTATGGCCCACGAAGCAATAGGGCGTCTCAAAATGCGGGAAATTCAGCGCGGCGATGCTCGGCTCGAGGATGTACTCCCAGATCGGTTCGCGCGGGCTGGCGTGGACGAGCGTATATTCGCCGATGACGAAGGTGACCGGCAGCGCTTCGAGCCAGCGCGTATTCTCTTCGGTGAGCGTCGCCTGCGTCCATTCGACGGCGCGCCGCGCATCGGGATTGAAGGTGCGGACGTCCAGTCGATTCAGCGCCGCCCAATCGTGATTGCCGGCAAGGCAGAGTTGAGGCAGCTCTTTCAGGCGATCGACGCATTCGTTGGGATCGGGTCCGTATCCAACCACATCGCCCAGGCACCAGACGAAATCCCATTCGCCGTCGCAATGGGCGAGCACGGCTTCAAAGGCGGTGAAATTGGCGTGAATGTCAGAGATGACCAGAATGCGCATGAATGCCCTTTTCGCTCCAACCGACAGCCTGCATATTACCATGCTTTACGGGCGGACGCACCTGACGGCTAGGCGTCGATAGGACTTCGCTTGGCGTACTCAACCCCATCCCCGGCCCTTCCCCAGTGAACTAGGGAAGGGTGACTCGAAAGCTGAACGGGGAAAATCGGGTACTTGATCAGCGGGTTAATCGCGCTACGTTTTTCTCGGCGAACATGCTCCCCCTTCCTTAGCTTGCTGGGGAAGGGGGTTGGGGGGATGGGGTGGAAAAAACGCGCTCGCATATTTCAGTAGCGGATAAGCTCTACTGTTGGTGATGGCCAGCGGGCGAGCCGGGGCGTCGCGGCTACAGATGTCAGGCATAATGGGTCGGCATAATGTTTTATTTCGCCTATCGCGCGCTGCAACGTGTAACGTGTTATCATGGGCGCATTCCAATGAGCGAAGGAGCCTAAAGATGTTTTTTGAATTGCGCGTTTATGACATGCAGCCGGGCAAGGGTCCAGAGTTTGTCAAATATATGGACGACGAGATCATTCCCTACCAGCGGTCCAAGGGCATGACCATTCTGGCCTCTTTTCTGAATGATGCCGAAGACACTTATGTCTGGATCCGCCGCTTCAAGGACGAAGCGGAAAGGGAAGCGCTTTATGACGCGGTGTACAACAACGACTTCTGGCGCGATGAGATCGCCCCTAAGCTGCCCGCGCTGATGGATGTTGATGGTTTGCAAGTCACCGTGCTCAAAGCGACGCCGCGCTCCTACATGCAGTAGCAGCCTGGGCGGGGAAACATAACATGGCTGAACATTACCTCGACGACAGAGTCATCCAACCTTTTTGGGACAATTCGATAGAGCCGCGCCTGGAAATCAAGGCGGGCGACACGGTCGTCTTCGACTGCCTGGAAGCAAATGGCCAGATCGAGCCGGACTGGACCGTCGATGACTACGAGAATGTGGACCGCAGCAAGATTCACGCGCTGAACGGCTCAGTCTGGATCAAGGGCGCCCAGCCGGGCGACGCCCTGGAGATCGACATCCTCGAAATGCGGCATAAGGGCTGGGGCTGGTCGGCGCATCGGCCGGGCATGGGCCTGCTGCCGGAAGATTTCGATTATGCCTACCTTCACCAATGGCGTATCGATGACGATACATGTTATTCAACCGAGCTTGACCACATCAGCCTGCCTTTCGAGCCGCATACTGGCGTAGTGGGGGTGGCGCCGAGGGAAAAAGGGCGCTTCAACACTTTTCCGCCGCGGGCAAACGGCGGCAACCTTGATGTGCGCGACATGGTCATCGGCTCGACCGTCTGGCTGCCCGTGCTGGTTGAGGGCGCGCTCTTCGCCACTGGCGACTGTCACGCGGCGCAAGGGCAGGGCGAGGTCTGCGTCACCGGCATTGAAGCGCCCATGACCGTCACGATGCGCTTCAATCTGCGCAAAGGCGTAAACTTGCCGGAGGTGCAGCTGCGCCGACCCAGCCCGATGAGCAAGCTGGACACGCGCGGCTATCACATTACGACCGCGCACGGACCCGACCTGATGGCGAACGCCAAGAATGCCGTCCGCTACATGATTGACTGGCTGGAAGCGAATCACCGCATGAGCCGCAGCCAGGCTTATATCCTCTGCAGCGTCGCCGGTGATTTGAAGATCAGTGAGATCGTCGACGCGCCGAACTGGGTGGTGTCCTTCCACATGCCGCTGGCGGTGTTCAATTAGGCGGAGGCCGGCGATTCTTCAGCCACATCAGCCAATAGACCGGCCGGCTCAGCGCCCAGAGTAGCAGCATCTTTGAAATGCCGTGATGTTTGCGGCAATAGACCAGCATATCGCGGAAGAAAATGCTGGTGGCGAACCAACTGCGCGTCGATGACTTTTCGTGATGAATGATGCGCGCCGCCGCCAGAAATCGCATCGGCTTGCGATGTCGCCGCGCCAGTGTCTCTTCGGGGAAATAGAGCAGCAGATCATCATCCAGGCGTATGTCGCCGCGCCGCATCATCGTGCAGGCGCCGGGGATGGCTTCGACATCGCGATCGCCGCGCCGATCCCATTCGCCGTAAGTCACTTCGCTGTGGAGCTCGCGCTTGAGCGTCGGCAGCAGATAACCCAGGGCGCTGTAGGCCATGAGTAGATGACGGAAGTCCGGTATCCGCGCGCAGGTTGGCTGGAGCTCGCCATTGGGATAACACAGCTGGGCAGTCACGCCGACATAATCGGGATGGTCCAGCATGAAGCGGCGCATCCGCGCCAGGGCATCGGGGGCGACCTCGGTATCGGGATTGAGCAGCAGCACGGCCTCGGCGCTGGCGGCGTCGATCCCGATATTGTTGCCGCCGCAGTACCAGGTGTTCAGCGACTGCGCCAGCAGCCTTACTTCGGGGAATTCAGCGCGCGCCATCTCGGCGCTGCCATCGGAGGAGGCGTTGTCGACAACGATGACTTCGAGATCCAGCCCGACGCTCTTCCGCAGCGATTGGAGGCAATTCCGCAGCAGCTCGCGCGTGTTGTAGCTTACGATGACGACGGAGAGATCGGGCATGCCGACTGGTTCCTCGTGGCAGATGCGGTCAATTTAGCATATAGCATAGCAGATGCAAGTTCGCTTCCATGTCGAACTGTAGGGGCGACTTATCAAGTCGCCCGCGCCCAACTCCTTATGAGAACAACGGGCGACCAGGTTGGTCGCCCCTACACCTTATTCAATCAACGGGCGACTCACCGAGTCGCCCCTACAATTCGCGATGGTGTGTGCGTAAGCGCTCGGCGCCATCTGGCTTTATCGCCGCAACTCCGTTAGCATTTGCCCAAACATGGCAGAGGATAATGGGAGATCAACAATGAAATTCGGAGTCGTATTTCCGCAGACGCAGATCGGCGCCGACCCAACCGTGCTGCGCGATTTCGCGCAAGCAGCTGAGGGCATGGGCTACGATCATATATTGGCTTATGATCACGTGCTTGGCGCCAATCCCGACCGGCCCGGCTGGGATAGCGGCCGACCCTACAATTACCAAGACATGTTCCATGAGCCTTTCACGCTCTTCTCCTGGATGGCGGGTTTCACCGAGACGATCGGCTTCATGACCGGCGTCTTGATCCTGCCGCAGCGGCAGACGGCGCTGGTGGCGAAACAGGCGACCCAGCTCGATTTGCTCTCCGGCGGGCGCTTTCGCATGGGCATCGGTATTGGCTGGAACGAGGTTGAGTATGACGCGCTCGGCCTTGACTTCAGCACGCGCGGCGCCCGCTGCGAAGAACAGATTGCCGTGTTGCGCGAATTGTGGACGAACGAGCTCGTTACGTATCGTGGTCGATTTGACAAGATCGACGATGCTGGCATTAACCCTTTGCCGACGCAACCGATTCCGATCTGGATCGGCGGCTACGCTGATGTCGTCTTGCAGCGAGCCGGGCGCTTGAGCGATGGCTATCTGGCGCAGGAGGGTCCGGCGGAAGATGCCAAGCCGATGGTCGAGGCTTTTCTTGCCTATGCCGAAGAAGCGGGCCGAGCCGGGCAGGTGGGCTTGCATACCCGCCTAAGGACAGAATATACGCCTGAAAGCGAATGGGAAGCGCTTGTCGCCGGCTGGGGCGCCATTGGCGCGACCGAGCTGGCGGTTTACCCGCACGGCGAGGCGCTGGACGATTATCTCGCCCGGCTGCAGCGCTTCAAGGACATGTTCGGCGTTTAGGGCAGGGATGTTTGGATTCTCCGACTTGGGAAATAGAGACAAGTCGATGAATGGATGCGGGCGACATGATATGTCGCCCCTACAAGGCTTGTCCGGTACTAAAGAATGCCTGTAGCCAGCGCTGTTTTACCCCATCCCCGGCCCTTCCCCAGTGAACTAGGGAAGGGTGACTTGACAGCGAAATTGGAATATTCACGTGCTGAATCAGAGCGAATATTGAGCTTCCTTGTTCGCGGTGAGAGTGCTCCCCCTTCCCTAGCATGCTGGGGAAGGGGGTTGGGGGGATGGGGTGAAACTGGTGCGATAGCATGTCCCAGTACCGGACAAGCCCGACAGCTACATTTTTGCGCCGCGACTGTAGGGGCGACCAACCTGGTCGCCCTTCGCGCAAAGCACTGAGGTTGGCTCAACTTGCCCTCAATCATATTTCGCCAAGCCTTGCGTTACATCAGCCGGCGTCTGTTCCAGAGCGGGATGTTTGTGCTGGGCGTGGCGCTGGGCGTCGCCGTGGTGGTGGCCATCGATATCGCCAACGGGTCGGCCAGCCGCGCCTTCACGCTCAGCAGCGAAAGCCTGGTCGGGCGCGCCACTCATCAGATCGTCGGCGGACCCAACGGCTTCAACTCCGAGCTATATACGCGCCTGCGGCTGGAATTTGGTTTCAAGGTGAGCGCGCCAGTGGTGACCGAGTTTGCGCGCATCGCCGGCGGCGACCAGGCGCTGCGGCTGCTCGGCGTCGATCCCTTGGCGGAGGCGCCCTTCCGCTCTTATCTGGCTGACGAAGCGGAACAAATCGATTACGCCGCGCTCAACCGCCTCATCGCCGAGCCGGGCGCGGTCGTCATCAGCGAGGCGCTGGCGGGGCGGCTCGGGCTGGAGCTGGAAGACGAGCTGCAAATTAGCGTCGGCGGTCGCTTCAGCCCGGCGCGCCTGGTCGGCATATTACAGCCGGCCGATAGCGCCAGCCGCCAAGCGCTCGATGATCTGATCATTGGCGATATCGCCAGCGCGCAAGAGATTGCCGGCATGAGCGGGCGGCTCAGCCGCATTGACCTCATCCTCGGAGAAGACGAAGCGGAATCGCTGCGCGCCGCCCTGCCCGCCGGCATCCAACTGGTGGCGGTCAAAGAAGAGAACGCGCTTGATCAGATGATCGCCGCTTTTGAATTCAATCTGGGCGCCATGAGCACCCTGGCGCTGGTTGTGGGTCTGTTTCTCATTTACAACACGGTGACCTTCAGCGTGGTGCAGCGGCGCGGCGCGCTCGGCATTATGCGCGCGCTGGGCGCCACCCGCCGGCAGATTTTCCGTTTCATTTTGCTGGAAGCCTTTATCCTGGGCGTGATTGGCGCCCTTCTCGGTTTGGCGCTGGGAATTATCTTTGGGCGCGGGGCGGTCGCGCTCGTCTCGCAGACGATCAGCGATCTCTATTTCAGCGTGGACGTGCAGCGCATCGCGGTGCCGCCGCTGACGCTGCTGAAGGGCGCCGCGATTGGCTTGGGCGCGAGCTTGCTTGCGGCCGCCATCCCTTCCTGGGATGCGACGCGCACGCCACCGGCCGGCGTAATGCGCCGCTCTGACGAAGAAGCGCAGACGCGGCGTCTGCTGCCCGCGATCACGGCTGGCGCGGTCTTGATGAATTTGGTGGGCTTGCTCCTGCTGGTCGCGCCGGGCGGGCTGGCGCTGAGCTTCGCCGCTTCGCTGTGCATCCTCATTGGCGGCGCGATGTTCACGCCGGCGGCGCTGATTGCGCTGATGCGATTGCTGCTGCCGGTTTCGGCGGCGCTCTTCGGCGTCTTGGGAAGATTGGCGGCGCGTTCGATCACGCGGTCTTTGAGCCGCGCCTCGGTGGCGGTGGCCGCGCTGACCATCGCCGTCAGCGTCATCGTCGGCGTCAGCGTGATGATCGGCAGCTTTCGCGGCACGGTCGCCGATTGGCTGCGGACATCGCTGGGGGCGCAGATTTACGTTTCGCCGCCGCTCTTTGCTTCCAACAACGCCAGCGTCGATGTCGAGCGGCGCGTGAAAGACATCGCTCTCGCAGCGCCTGGCGTGAGCGCCGTCTCCTCCGCGCGGCACGTCAGCGTGGGCGCGCCCGATTACCCCGACCTGCCGCCGGTGAATCTGCTGGCGAGCGACTTCGATATCGCCGGCGACAAGCGTCGTTTCCTGTGGTCGACAGTTTCGGTCGAAGATCATCAGGCAGCGCTTGATGGCGGGCGGGTGATGGTCAGCGAGCCTTTCGCCTTCCGCCGCGGCATCGATGAAAGCCAGAATCGCATCACCCTGAACACCGACGGCGGACCGGTGACCTTCGAGGTTTTCGGCGTCTACTATGACTACAGCACCGATCAGGGCGCGGTCTATATTGCGCGCTCGGCTTATGACCGCTATTTCGCCGATCCCTTCATCAGTTCGCTCGGCGTCTTCATCGAAGACGATGCCGATATCGCCTCGGTCATCGCTGAGTTGCGGGCGCGCTTGGCTGATTATGATCTCTTGGTGCAAGACAACGACGGCTTGCGGGCGGGCGCGCTGGAAGTCTTCGACCGCACTTTCGCCATTACGGTCGCCTTGCGCCTGTTGACGACGCTGGTCGCTTTCATCGGCATCCTCTCGGCGCTGATGTCGCTGCAGTTGGAGCGGGCGCGCGAATACGGCTTGATGCGGGCGACCGGCATGACCGCGCGTCAACTGACCGGCTACGCCGTGATTCAGACCGGGCTGATGGGGCTGGTCGCCGGCTTGCTGGCTCTGCCAATCGGCGTCGCGACAGCGTTGGTCTTGACGCACGTGATCAACCTGCGATCATTCGGCTGGTCGATGCAGGTCGCGCTGCAGCCGTCCTACTTCGCCGAAGCCATGCTGGTGGCGCTGGCAGCGGCGCTGCTGGCTGGAGCCTACCCGGCGCTGCTGCTTGGAAGGCTCAAGCCGGCCGATGCCCTGCGCAGCGAGTGAGCGACTATAGAGCTAAGGAGGCGTCAAATTGAAGGGACTTCCCAAGGAGTGGCTGCTGGAGGGCTTGGAGCAGTCGGCTCAAACCCTGGCGCATATCCTGGCCGATGTCAGCCAGGCGCGGGCGAGCGCGATCCGCGACGGCGACGATGGCTGGAGCGTGCTGGAGATCATGTGCCACCTGCGCGATTATCAAGCCATTTTCGCCGAACGCATCCGCCGGATCCTGGAAGAAGAGGACCCAACATTCCAGCTCTATGACGAAGAGGCGCGGCTGCGGATGGTGGTGGAAAACGAGTACGCGAATCAAAACTTGCGCGCCGTGCTGGAGGATTACCTGTCGACCCGGCGGGCGATCATCGAGCGTCTGACACCGCTGGACGATGCCCAGTGGAAACGTGAGGGTCGCTTCGCGGCCGATGACATCGTCGACTTGACTATGCCGGTCGTGCATACTTTGCTGCATGATGCCGATCACAAGGAGCAGATCGCGCGCATTCTCCGGGGGTAGCGACGGTCTATTCCTACCCCATCCCCCCATCCCCCTTCCCGAAGGTCTATGTCTACGTGACCCAGCGAGCTAAGGAAGGGGGAGCGCTGTTGCTCTGAACAAGGTAGCTCGACATTCACATTGATACAGCGCCGGGATTTCCCAACTCCCCTTTGGAGTCACCCTTCCCTCGTTCACTGGGTCACGTAGACATTGACCTTCGGGAAGGGCCGGGGATGGGGTAAACAACGCAGTCGCCCCTACAGATTCGAATGAAATGCCTCTACAATCGCTCGGATGCCAACGCCATTCACACACTTGCGAATCGCCCAAGATCTCCTCGTTGATAAGCGCCTCGCGCCAATTTACCGCGAGCTGCTGAAGCGCCAGACGCCCGCCTTCCAGCTGGGTGGAATTGTCGCTGATGCTCGCGTCGCCAGCGGCGTCGGGCGCGAGGTGACGCATTTCTACGCTTACGGCCGCCCTATCAGCGTGCGTACCTGGCGCCTGATGCTGCGCGAACACAGGTCGCTTTCGCGGGCGCATGACGAGGCGCATTTGGCATTCCTGGCTGGATATATCGCCCATTTGGCGACCGATGAAGCCTGGGCGCTGAAGATGGTGCGGCCGCAATTCTGGGAACGTGACTGGCCAGGTGTCGAGCGCCGCGACAAATTCCTCGCCCTGCACCTCATCTTGACCGTGATGGACGAGCGCGACGAAGTGGAACTGGCGCCCTGGCAAGCGGCATCACTAAGTCGCAGCGAGCCAGATGGCTGGCTGCCCTTCATGAGCGATGACATCCTGCGCGGCTGGCGTGATCTGGTGGCGCGCCAAATCGCCCCCGGCGGCGAAAGCGAAACGCTGGCGATTTTCGGGCGGCGCCTGAAACGCGATCCGGCCGAGATTCGCGCTGTGCTGGATGATCCGGCGCTGATGGAGCGCACTCTCTGGCGGCATGTGCCGCGCGAGAACCTGGCGCAGGTCGAGCGGCAAGCCTATGCCTTCACGCGCGATCAACTGGCGGTATATCTCACCGAATTCATGCCGGCTTTCGCATCGGTCTAGCGTATTTGCCCGCTCTTCTTTTGTAAGGTGGTGCTTGTCCCCTAGCGGGTCATGCCAGCGCGCGTCTCAACTTCGGGACCAGGTCGGCTTCCGGCTCGTATGGTATCGCGACGACCTCGTGATTGAGCGAACTGGCGTAGAGCGCCAGGATCACGTTGAAATCGACCAGAGCGCGTTCCAAATTCAGTGGATGCACGGCGCTGTCGTCTTCCAGCCAGTCGAACATCGCCTCGCACATGGCTGCCTGCCCCAGCACATCTTCGTCCGGATATTCGTGCTCGCCACTCTCGTAGACGCCGTCGATGAATGTCTCCCAACCCCACATCGTCCAGTGCACATAACCCTTCATGCCATAGACGGCGATGCGCTTGTGTTGGTAAATGGCGTCGCCTCGCGGTACACGGGGCGCGTTCTCGCCACAGCGCAAAGTGGCTTGCACGCCATTGTCGTACTCCACCGCCGCCAAGCTTTGATCGGGCGCGTAGTGCTCTTTGTCGTTCGGCTGCAAGCCAGCCGCGCCGGAGACCTGCCCGAAGACCGTGGTCGGGTTCGCCGGGTTGAAGGCGCCGATCGCCTGCAGCGAATGGGTGCCCTGATAAGCCAGGTTCATGCCCGAGCTGGCTTCGACGAAGCGCAAATCGCCGATGGCGCCGTCGGCCACCAGTTGCTGCAAGCGCTGCCGCCGCGGGTGAAACTGCAGCTGATGATTGATGGCGACCTTGATCTTCGGCTTGCGCGCGACAAAATCCCGCAGCGCCACATAATCCTCGCCTTGAATCGCCAGCGGCTTCTCCACAATCGCCAGGGGAACGCCGGCGGCCTCTGCCGCTTCGAGGATTTCCAGCCGTACATTCGGCGCGGTGCTGACCTGGGCCAGCTCGGGCTGTTCTTTCTCGAACATCTCGCGGTAATCGGTATAGCGCGCGGAGATGTCGAACTTGTCGCCGAACTCGTCCATCGGTCCCGGCAGCAAGTCGCAAACCGCCACCACTCGACCGCGCTTTACATACTGGTAGGCATCCGCGTGCCCATGCGCCCGTCCGCCGCCGACGCCAATGATGACCGATTTATACATCGCTGCCCTCCCAAGGCTGTAAGATCACTTTACCGCATTGCCCGAAAAGTTGCGTCTCCCAGGCGCTCTGAATCTCATCTATCGAAAATCGATGCGTGATCAGCTTATCCAGTTGATCGCCGATTTCGCCAATCATTTGCATCATCCGCGGCGTATCCGCCATATTGAAATGCCAGGAGCCGATCAAGCGCAGTCCCTTGCGGATCATATCGGGGCTGATCCGCAGCGGCGTATCATCGTTGCATTCCCCGACGAAAGCGACAGCGCCCTTGCGCCGCGCCGTGTCGATGCAGAGGCGATGCGCCGCCACCACGCCGGAGCAGTCGACGGCTTTGTCGACGCCGCGCCCATCGCCGGTCAAGTCTAGTATCTGTTGCAGTGCATCGTCCGCAAGCGGATTCACCACTGCAGCCGCGCCCAGTTCCAAGGCTTTGTCCGCGCGATATTCGATGCTGTCCACGGCGATCACGCGGGCGCCGCGATAGACGCCATTGACGACGCCGCCCAAGCCCACCGGTCCCAAGCCGGTGATCAGCACGGTATCGTGGCGGTCGACATTCATCAGCTGCATGGCGCCGAAGGTTGGCCCCAAGCCGCAGCAAGCCATCGCCGCGTGGTCGTAGGACATGCCATCGGGTATCGGCACGAGCATCCAATCTTGCTTGAGCAAATACTGCGCCATCGTGCCCAAGCCATCGGTGCTGCCATGGAGCGCGGCAAAGTCATGCCCGTCTTGGCAATGAATATAATCGCCATCCAGGCAGAGCGCGCAGCAGCCGCAGGAATTCATGGGCATGACCACCACGCGGTCGCCCACTTTGACCCGGCCAGGCTGCGCCACTTCGACCACTTCGCCGGCCGCTTCATGCCCCCACAGCGGGTAACTCGTCCCGGCGGCGAAAGCCTTGTATTCGGTGCACATTGGCGCTGCCTGCACTTTGACGACGACCCAGTTGCCAGTCGCCCGTGGCTTGCCCACGACGGTCACTTCGGCTTGCTCTTTACCGATCACCGCGACTTGTTTCATGCCCGCTCCCTCATGCCGCTGAATATGACGCTCGGTGGCGGCACGCAATCGGTTTTCTGACGACGGCTCGGAATATAACACAGGCTTCAAGGCGCCGCAATAAGCTCGGACTGCGTTGCGTTCCTTTCAATTCAATGGATTCTGTAGGGGCGAGCCATTGGGTCGCCCGACAAAAAGAAACGGCTCTACATCGGGCGACTTGATAAGTCGCCCCTACAAGGCTTGTCCGGTAGTGCAGAAAGCCTGTTTTCCTTACGTTTTACCCCATCCCC
>JAPOWK010000123.1 GCA_026707665.1 Chloroflexota bacterium | reverse complement strand
CGCGTCTTCGCCCAAGGCGTCACGCAGTGCCTCGACGCTGGCGGCAGCGTCTCTCACGCCATGACCGGCGGCAAGCTTGAAGACGCTGAACCCTCGTGCTACATAGTCCAGCGCGAGCGCAACCCGCTCTTCCGCCGTTGGGCGCGGCAACCCGGAGACATAACAGGGGACGCGATCGCGGTAGGCGCCGCCCAGCAGTTTGTAGACGGGCTGGTCCAGCAGCTTCCCGCGCAGGTCCCACAATGCGGTGTCGCAGGCGCTGATGGCGTCCAGCATGAAGCCGCCGTAATAACCGCGCTCGCGCATGAGGTCATACATCACATTCCATAGCACATTGCCAGCGAGCGGATCCCGTCCAATCAATACAGGCGCCAACAGCTGCTCGATAATCGTGCTGACCACTTCCGGCGCGACCGGCGCCAGCGCTTCGCCCCAGCCGATAATTCCGTCATCGGTCGTGATCTTGACGAAGGCGGTCTCGAAGAAGGCGGAATACAGGGCGCGATAAGGCGGGCGGGTGAAGTAGGCTCCTGGGTCAGCGGCTTTAGGCAAGCCACCGAGGTAAGCTTCGTCGCGTTTGATGCGAACGGGTATCGCCTCGACTTTGCTGATGCTCATGTCTCGCTGCCTCCGGCGTCGCAGGTGGAATCGCTTAATTACTTTTACCACCGAGGACACCGAGAGAAAAGAGAACACCGAGAGAATCTGTTATAGACAGTAAGGCAACAGCTGCAGTTACGGCCTGCTGACAACGACATATGTTGAGACAAGGTCGAAATATGCCAATATCTCTGTGTCCGCAATTTAACTCGGTGTAGAAGGGCTGTGTCGGCGGTCAGTGTCTACGCGACCTACGCGCCCCTCGGTGGTGAAAAAACTGTACGTTGTTCGGGATAGGGAGTAATCCATGATATTAACCATTCCCTAGAAACGAACGGGATCTTATCCATGAGCGGACGACTCAAAGGCAAAGTCATCATCATCACCGGCGGCGCGACCGGCATCGGCTGGGGCATCGCGCAGAGCTGCGCGCGGGAAGGCGCCGCTTTGGCTTTGGCGCAGCTTCCCTCCGATATCCAGCTCGCCGAAGACAAGGCGACGATCCTGCGGGCGGCCGGGCATCAGGCGCTCGCGGTCGCCTGCGACATCACGCGGCGCGCGCTGGTGAAGGACATGATCGCGCGGACGGTAGCAGCCTTTGGCCGCCTCGATGTGATGGTGAACAACGCGGCTTTGACCGGCGCATCGGCCGATGTCCGCCCCTTTCTGGAAGAGACCGATGAGCACTGGCGCAGAACAATCGAAGTCAATCTCACTGGCGCTTTCATTTGTACGCAGGAAGCGGCTTTTCAAATGATTGCGCAGGGCGAGGGCGGCAGCGTCATCAGCATTTCTTCGGTGGCCCAATACGCCGCGCAGGAGAACGCGACGCCCTACGGCGCAGCCAAATCCGGCTTGGACGGCTTGTGTAAAGGCGCTGCCATCGAATTGGCGCCGCATCGTATCCGCGTCAATCTGGTCGCGCCGGGCGAAATCTCCACCGAATCCAGCGCCGACTTCTATGATACAGTGGCAGAAACCGGCGGCACGGGAAAATACTTTCGCCACACACCGCTTGGGCGCCCGGGGCAGGTCGGCGAAATCGGCGATGTAGTCGCCTTCCTGGCCAGCGATGAAGCCAGCTTCGTCACCGGCGCCACCTGGCGCGTCGATGGCGGTTTCCTCAGTTATTAGGTCGCCCGCGCCACCCCGGCGTATTGTAGGGCTTTGCCAATACCTGAGACTCGGCACGAAACACTCCCCAATCCCGACTCCTCTCGATTCCTGCGCTCATCGCAGCGCGCACACGATACGCGATACTGCATACCTTAAACTCTGATATTAGCGATGTATGCGACTTGACTCACTTAAGTCATACATTTTCTGAACGTATATCATTTCTCAGATAGCGCCGCGACATCTCCCCCCGCTAAATCCGGCTATCCCATGCCAGTTACAGCACACTGGCCCGACTTGATTGAAGCAATACAGTTCAATGAATTGTATATCACTATTATCCAACCGATTACATTACGGTTGCATTGCATGATTCAGTTGTCTAAAATACCTATTGATATCATTGCGGGAGGCGCTAGATCATGAACTCGTTACACTTCTTTAGCCCTTACTCAATTAGAACATTTATTCGGGGGGGGGGGGGCAGAAGCCTCCGAGCATTTCTACCGCTTCTATGTGTGCTCGCCATTCTGTCGCCCGCCAAGGCGCAGACCGCCAGAGTTACAAATGCTAGGGTAGACCCCACCACAGGCATCTTTACTTGGACTTTTGCTGTTTCTGGCGTAACTTTACTTGACACCGAACTCTTTGACCCGGTTGCAAATACCATCACACAGGTGCGACCACTTGCAACAGACACATCCGTCAGCTTGCATGAGCATACGAATTGCTGCACCATCAATGTCTTTTATAGGGCGCGGGTATTAGTGACCACCACACCCGGCAACCAATGGACAAGCCCCTTTATTGATTTCACCTATATTGGGCCGCAGCCCGAAGTCAAGCGCGCGCAGCGCTCCAAGTCGAGGCGGGGCCCCACGCCGACCCCAACACAGGATCCGGCGCGCTTGCCCATCCCGACGCAGGATCACTCGCGGCTGCCGGCCGGCGCTGAAGTGCGCAGCGACAGCCCCTGGATCCAGTTCCGCGAGATCGAAGTTGGCTACCTGGGCCAGCAATCGGTGATTGACGCCGGCGCGCGAGAGGCGATTGATATTTGGGGTCCGCTGGGCGTGGACGCCGAAGTCTGTTTTGCCGGCTTGGGGTCGCTGCTCCTGCTGGACGCCGCTTTCAGTCCGCGGCGGGCCGTTCTGTTGGAGTCTTATCTGCGCGACGATGGCAAGACCTGCGCCCAACTCGATCGCGCCGGCACCCTGGTGCTGATGCCAGGCATGCCGAGCCAGATGCCGACTACGCCGCCGCAGGCCACCCCCACGCCCGCCCCGACAGCCAATCCCTACTTGATCGCCGACCCGCTGGAGTCGCAGCGGCAGCTTTCCGGCTGCATGATCAACAGCGACGGGATTTTGAACTTCCGCGCGAGTCCCGCCGGTCGAATAATCAGTTGGTACGCCGGGGCGAGCGAGGCGCTGGCGCGGACGCGCAACTGGTTCAAGCTGTCCTACATGGGCGAACAAGGCTGGATCAGCGCGCATTTCGTCACGGCAAGCGGCGATTGTGGCTAGCGCGCCATAGCCATTCGGTCGCCCGCTAAGCCAGTTCCACGCGCGGATTCAGCAGCGCGTAAGCCACATCGGCGAAGAGGTTGGCGAAGAGAATCACGGTCACGGTTACCATGGCGATGGCTTGCACCAGCAGCAAATCGCGCCGTTCAATCGCGGCGATCAAGAGACTGCCCAGCCCGGGAAAGCCAAAGACATACTCGATCACCACCAGCCCGCTGACCAGCCAGCTGATGCTGATGGCGATGACGGTGATGGTCGGCAGCAGGGCGTTACGCAGAACATGGCGCCAGATGACCGTGCGCCAGGGAATGCCTTTGAGCGCGGCCGTGCGCACATAATCGCGCTTGAGCTCTTCAATGACGCCCGCGCGCGTCAAGCGGGAGATGTAGGCGAGCATCACCAGCGTCGCGGCGAAAGCCGGCAGCCAAAGAAATGGCAGCATCTCGGCGAAAGAAGCGTTGGCCGGCACGGCCGAGCTGGAGGGGAACCACCAGCCCAGCGAAGCCGCCAGTTCGCTCCGACCCCAGCGCAGCGCTACAATGTTGATCAAGAACAAGCCGGTGACGAATTCGGGCAAGCTGACCACCGAAAGCGTCAGCAGCGAGATGAGGATGTCCGGCAGCTTATTCTCGAACAAGCCGGCGATAACTCCCAGCGCCAGCGATAGCGGCACCGATAGCAGCAGCGCGACCAAAGCCAGCCGAGCCGAATTGACGCTGCGCTCGATGATCAAGTCGCGATTCACCGCCCCGCGAAAAGCAATCGTATCGCCCCATTCGCCACGAAGGAAGTCCGCCGCCCAGGTCAGATATTGCTGCGGCAGCGACGCGTTCAAGCCCAATTCTTCCCGTATTTCAGCGACTTGCGCCTCAGTCGCTTCCCGCCCGCCGGCGATGACGCGCGCCGGATCGCCGGGCAAGACGCGCAGCAGGAAAAAAATCGTCAGCGAACTGACAAGATAAGTGAAGAAGAAGAACAGAAATCGGCGGCGCAGAAATTGCAGCATGTTTTCAATCCACCGCATCCAGCGGGATGAGACCGCTCTGCGCGATCGTCAACTCCTCCAGCGGGATATGGCAGCGAATCAGATGGCCAGCGTCGCCCTGACGCCAGGGCGGCTCGTCCGTTTCGCAGATCTCGCCGATTTTGCGCGGGCAGCGCGTATGGAAGCGGCAGCCGCTCGGCAGGTTCTGCGCGCTGGGCAAGTCGTCGCTGAGCAGGATGCGTTCAGACGAATGCAACGGATCAGGCACCGGAATCGCCGAAACCAGCGCCTCGGTATAGGGATGGTAGGGCGCCTGGAAGAGCTCGCGCGCTTCGCCCACTTCAAAGAGCTGCCCCAGATACATGACGGCGATGGTATCGGCCAGGTATCCAACGACCGACAAGTTATGCGAAATGAAGAGATAAGCGCTGCCGTGATCGTCTTGCAAAGCCGCCAGGAGATTGAGCACAGCCGATTGCACTGAGACATCCAGCGCCGACACCGGTTCATCGCAGATGATGAGATCAGGATCGGAGGCAAAGGCGCGCGCGATCGCGACCCGCTGCTTCTCGCCGCCACTCAGTTCGTCCGGGTAGCGCTCAGCATATTCCGCGCGCAGATTGACCCGCTCAAGCAAAGCGAGCGCCTCGGCATCAGCCGCCGCCGCTGAAAAGCCGCGCAATTTCATCAGCGGGCGCCGTATCGTCTGGCGCACGGACAAATAAGGGTTCAATGAGTTTTGCGGATTCTGAAAGACCATTTGCAGCTTGGACAAGACGTCCTGGCTGCGTTCGCGCACGCTGTTGCGCACATCCATGCCCAGCAATTGCAATCCGCCTCCGCTGCGCTCCTCCAAGCCGATGATGAGCCGCGCCAGCGTCGTCTTGCCACTGCCGCTCTCACCGACGAGGCCGAGGGTTTGCCCGGCGCGCAATTGCAGGTCTACGCCATCGACGGCGCGAATCGGCGACGGTTCAGTCCGCCCGAGGATCTCGCGCAAGTTGCGCTCAACCGGGAAGTGCTTCATAAGGTCGGAGACTTGCATTAGGGTCTGGCCATTGCCCCCACTCCAATTCCCTCCTGAGGTAATAGGGTGGAGCGTCTTCCTCCCCTTCCCTCCTTGTGGGACGCCCCCCGACAAACGGGGGGGATTTACGGGGGGAACCAGGGGCCGGGGGATGGGGGGCGAGGATAATACGCCCTCTTCCATCTCTTCCCAGCGGTGGCAGCGAACCAGGCGCCCATCCCCCAGCGTTTCCAAGGGCGGTTTCCGTTCGCGGCAAAGATCGATTACCAGCGGACAGCGCTCCGCGAAGACGCAGCCGCCGGGAATCCGGGTCAAGGCCGGTGGGTTGCCGGCGATCGATTGAAGCTGCGCGGCGCTTTTGTTCTGCCCCGGTTTTGGCACGCTGCTGATCAATCCCAGGGTATAGGGATGCCGAGGGTGCTGAAACAGATCCAGTACGCTCGCTTCTTCCATAATCTCGCCAGCGTATAAGACCAGGACGCGTTCACAAAGCTGCGCCACGACGCCGAGGTTGTGCGTAATATAGACGACGCCGGTATCGCGCTCGGAAATCAGCCCGCGCACCAGATCGAGGATGACCGCCTCGGTCGTGACGTCCAGTCCAGTGGTCGGCTCGTCCATGATGAGCAGCTCGGGATTGCTGATCAGCGCCATCGCGATCGTGACGCGCTGCTGCATGCCGCCGCTTAGCTCATGCGGATAACGCTCCGCCACCCGTTCCGGATCGACCAGATTGACATCGTGGAACATCTGCATCATGCGGCTATAGGCCTCATGGCCATCGATGCCCTCAGCCGCTTTGAGCACTTCCATCACTTGCCGCCCGATCTTGATCGAGGGATTGAGCGCGGCGGCGGCGTTTTGTGGCACAAACTTGATGCGTTTCGCCCAGAGCTGGCGCATCTCGGCATTGGACTTGCGCAGCAGATCTTCATCGTCGAATTGCAGCCGCCCGCCGCTTTCCACTCTGCCGTTGCTGCTCAAGTAATGCATCAAAGCCAGGGCGACCGTTGATTTGCCGGAGCCGGATTCGCCGACCAGCCCGACGATCTGCCCCGGCTGAAGCCGCAAGCGGAAATCACGCACCGCCGGGATCCACTGATCCTCGACCCGGTAGCTGATGGTTAGGTTATCGACTTCAAGCAGGTTCCGATCGGTTGCGCTCATGCTCAAGTGCCCTTTTGCACGGCGCGCCGGATGCCATCTGACATCAGATTGACGGCGATGACCAGGATGGCGATGGCGAGCGCGGGGAACTCAAGCGCCCAAGGCGTGAGCTGGTAGAAGCCGCCGCGATTTTCGTTGACCATCAAGCCCCAGTCCGGCGATGGCGGGCGGGCGCCAAAACCAAGAAAACCAAGTGAAGCGACTAGAAAGATGGCGTAGGAAAAGCGCAGCGACGCCTCCACCACCAGCGATGGAATCACCGAAGGCAATATCTCGCGGAAGATGATATAGAATTGGCTTTCGCCCCGGATCTGCGCCGCTTCGACAAATTCGCGCGTTTTGATGTCCAGTGTCGTGCTGCGGGCGACGCGCGCCACGATCGGGATATACAGCACGGAGATCACCAGCAGAATGACGTTGTCCGCCAGCGCCGCCTGCCAACTGCCCGCCGCGAAATCGAGATTGCGAATGATGCCGATCAGCACCAGCGCCAGCAAGAGCGCCGGAATCGCCAACAGCGCGTCAATGACGCGTCCAATCACCTCGTCGACCCAGCCGCCCTGATAACCCATGAACAAGCCCAGCGCCGACCCGAGGATGACGCTGATGAGCGTGCCCAGCCCGGCGATGCGGAAAATGCTGCCGGCGCCCAAGATGACGCGACTATAGACATCGCGCCCCAGCCGGTCGGTGCCGAAAGGATGTTCGCCCAATTGAAGCGCGCCGAGATCGAGCGTCGGCGGCACGCGTACGTCGTGGCTCTGATCGTTGGGATTTCGATGGGGCGCAAGTTGAGGACCGAATAGAGCGAGGATCAGGAAAAAGGCGACCAGCAACGTGCCCGCCGCCGATTGCGGATGGCGCAACTGCGACCGCGCCGTCCGCTTAATGGCGACATACAGGCGGCTGATTGTCTCCAATTTCATCTGACTAACAATGTTCCTCGAACCAGTGCTTGTGTGGACTGCGTGATGACTGCCGTTATCTCGCAAAAACGAGGGTCAGCCACCGGCTGACCCGTACAGGTCGACAAATTGTGCTTTGTAGGGGCGACCCGGTGGGTCGCCCGCTGAAGCACAAACTTGCCACTCAGCCGCGATTACCCAAGCAGCGCCGAATTGAAATTCGTGCGGCCCGCGAACGGATGCAAATCCACGCCGGAAACACCACCCGCCAGAACCATGAATTGAGCGAAGAAGTAGGGCACCACGACCGGACCGTCGTCCAGCAGAATCTGCTGAATCTCTTTGTAGGCGCCGGTGCGCTCTTCCTGGTCCAGCGAGCTGCGCGCAATCTCAATCAATTCGTCTACCCGCGCATTGCTGTAATGCGATTCGTTCCAGGGCGCTTCCGAGTGATAGGCGAGATCCAGGTAAAGCTGCGGGATGGGACGCGCGCCCCAGCCGGTCACGCCCAAATCGACCTCCATCCAGGCTTCCGCCCAATACGTGTTTTCGTCCTCAAGCTGGACCTCGACGCGGATGCCGGCTTCTTCCCACTGGGCGGCCAGCGCCTGTGCCAGATCGGGCCAGCTCCCGCTGTTTGGCGTATGCAAGATCATATCCAAGCCATCGGGGTAGCCGGCTTCCGCCAGCAGGGCGGCCGCGGCCGCCGGATCACGTGGCGGCGCCTCGGCCTCCGCCAGGAAGTACTGACCGAAGGCCGGTCCTATTGGCGAGTCCTTGCCGACCGCGCCGAAGCCAAGCTGAACGCGTTCCCAAATCGCATCGCGATCGGTCGCCAGCTTGAATGCCTGCCGCACGCGCGCATCGGAACCCGGCGCCCGATCGGAGCGCAGCCGCGCCAGATGATGACCGCTGGTGGGGATGTCGCTGGTATGGAAAGCCACATCGCCGGCGAAACCGAGGAAACTCGAGTTGTCCAGCCTCAAGATTCCATCGACGCCGCCGCCTTGCACCGCGGCGATGCCGGCTTGCTGATCGTCAAAGAAGACGAATTCAAGCTGATCGATGCTCGGGGCGCCGCCCCAGTAGCTTTCGTTGGCGCGCAGGATGGCGCGGTCGCCCGGGATCAACTCCTCAAGCACAAATGGTCCGGAACCGTTGAACTCGACGCCGACATTTTCCGCCCCCGCCTGCAGGATCACGAATTTATTGTCCGTCAGGTTGTAGAGGAAATCGGGATTCGGCGCGCTGAGCGTGAAGGTGATGGCGTTGTCGCCCGCCGCGGAGACAGATTCCACCGATGAGAGCAGGCTGGCGACCGTGCTTTCGGATTCGATATGCCACTGAATCGTCCACAGCACATCGTCGACCGTGACCGGGCTACCGTCATGGAAAGCCGCGTCAGCGCGTATTTGCAGCGTGTAGGCTAAGCCGTCATCGCTGTGCTCCCAGGATGAGGCGAGCCGCGGGATCAGGTTGGCGGCGGCGTCAGTTTCAATTAGGTAATCGTAAAGCGCGTTCAAAATGGCGATTTCGCTATCGCCAGAAGCCGACCGCGGGTCCAAAGTCGCCGGGGTCAGCCAGGCGATGCGCAAGGTTCCGCCGTGTTGCGCGCTGGCGATGCCGCTCAGCCCGGAAAGCGTAACGGTGCCAACCGCGGCCGCGGCGCCAGCGGCGAAAACATTGAGAAATTCGCGGCGGGATAGCTCATTTGCGGGGTTAGTGCAATTTTTCGACACGATGTGTATCTCCTTCTTGTGTCAATCGATCAATCTCGAGCCTGAAGCGGGAGAGTGAACACATCGTGAAGACGAAGTGATTTTAGCGAAGCGGCGGCGCCAGAGAACGTTCGCGGCGCTGGCGGATTAGCTCACGATGTTGCGTCATTGTTATCCCTCCCGACCCTGCAGCGACTCATTTGCAAGGCGCGCGATATTATCGCACAGGAAGCAAGCGATTTCCAAATGCAAAATTTATCCCCTCTCTCAAAGCAAAGACCGTGGGCGAGCTGCCTGTCAACTCAATACGGCTCTGTGAAAGTGAGTGCGCCCCGAGAAGGGATGCAGTTCCACTCCGGAGACATGGCTCGCCATCACCATGAACGAGGCGTAAAAGTAGGGTACGATGATCGGTCCTTCGTCGAGGAAGAGCCGCTGGATCTCCTTGTAGGCTTCGGTCCGCGCTTCTTGATCGAAGGCGGAACGGGTGAAATCGATGAGCTCGTCGAGCCGCTCGTCTTGCCAGTGCGATTCATTCCAGGTCGCGCCGGAGCGATAGGCGAGATCAAGGTAAATCTGCGGCGACACCCGATCGCCCCACCAGGTCACGCCCAAATCGACATCCAGCCACTTTTGCACCCAATATTCGTTTTCTTCCTCCAGTTGAATCTCGACGCGGATGCCGGCATCCTGCCATTGCGCCGCCATCGCCTGGGCGAAGTCCGGCATCGAACCGCTGTTGGGCACATGCAAGGTCATGTCCAAGCCATTGCTATAGCCGGCCTCCGCCAACAGCTGGGCAGCGGCGGCCGGATCGCGCGGCGGCGGCTCGACATCATCAAGGAAATACTGGGCGAAGGAGGGACCAATGGGCGAATCTTTGCCGACCGCTCCAAAGCCCAGCTGCACGCGCTCCCAAACGGCGCGCCGGTCGGTCGCGAGCTTGAAGGCTTGCCGCACGCGTATGTCGTTTCCTGGCGGTCGGTCGGCTCGGATGCGCGTCATGTGATGCGCGTTGGTGGGCAGGTCGACGGTATGGAAGCGGAAATCGCCGCTGAAATTGAGAAAACTGAAGTTGTCGAGCCGCAGAATGCCATCGGCGATCCCGCCCTGCACCGCGGCGATCGCGGCCTGCTGGTCGTCGAAGAAGAGAAACTCCAGCGTCGATATGCCGGGCGCGCCCCGCCAATAATCTGGATTGGCTTTCATCACCGCGCGATCGCCCGGGATCATCGCCTCCATGATGAAGGGTCCGGTGCCATTGAATTCGATGCCGGTGTTCTGCGCGCCCGCTTTGAGCATCACGATTTTGTATTCCGTGAGCCGATAGAGAAAATCAGGATCGGGCGCCTTGAGGCGGACTATGACCGCGTTATCGCCAGATGCCTCGATCGCTTCGATCCCGGCCAGCACATCGGCAATCGTGCCGCCGGCGTCGAGTTGCCACTGAATGCTCCACACCACGTCTTGCGCGGTCAGGGGACTGCCATCATGGAAGAAGGCGTTCCGCACCAGCTGCAACGTGTAGCGTGTGCCATCATCGTTCCGTTCCCAGGAAGAGGCGAGGACGGGTACCAGATTTGACGAGGCGTCGGTCTCAAAGAGATAGTCGTAAAGTGCGTTCAGAATGGCGATTTCGCTCATGCCGGAGACCGAGCGCGGATCAAGCTGCGCCGGTGTCAGCCAGGCGATGCGCAGCGTGCCATCGCTGGCGCGGGCGGCGTTCATCCCTGGCGCGCGATCTAGCGCAATCGTGCCGACGGCGCTGGTCATGCCGGCGGCAAAGATCTTTAGCACATCGCGGCGGGATGGGGCTAAGGTTCCGTTTCCAGTTACTTTCGTCATCACTTGCATCCTCAGGATTTAATCTGTGATAGCGCCTCGACAAATTGCAAATGGCCGACCGCCATTGACTTCAGCTTAATGCAAAACTGAGTCAATTGTCAACAGGATGTATTGTATCGAGGGTCTTATCTGATGAACGCGCTAAGGTCATGCCCTCAAATGGGGGCTCGGAATACGCGAAGCAAGAGCAGTTTTTCCGCCAACAGAAATCTGACGAAGACACGGTGTTGTCTTGGTCTTTTTTGGGCGACTCAAAGGGTCGCCCCTACATGGCTTGTCCGGTAGTGTATTCACGCGCAATTGTCAAAGCCGTTTACTGCAGAAAACCGCCACCCCAAACGCTTCCCCCCATAACGCGGGAGGGGCATTTGCGCGAGAGTTTCGAATATCTTGGATCCCATTCCCTCCTGGTGAGCTGAGGACAGGACAGGTTTGATCCGGGAACACTTAAGAGCGCCACGTTAAACGTCTAAAGCGCCTCTTGCAGCGAAAGTTGTAGGGGCGACCTATCAGGTCGCCCGAAAAAGTCCAAGAAAATACAGAATTCACGACGATATTTTGCTCGTTGAAAAAACTGTCCTGTCGTCAGTCCTTTTGGGGAAAGGGGCTGGGGGATGGGGGGTACAATTGCGGGTCAACCAGCCAGAATCGGACAGACCAGAAAGCCTTTGCCGGCCAAATCGCTGATGCCGCCTGTGTAGCCGCCTCAGCGTCGGCAGTTAAGCATAGCTTTCGTACCAGTCTTCGCTGGACGGCGGCGCGCAATAGAAGTCGGTCCAAGGGCGCGCGGACCCAGCGGCGATATCCAGAAGCTGTCGCAGGCGATCGCGGGCGGTGCTATCCAGAAAGCGGGCGCGATCAGAAAGCGACATCGCCGCCGCTTCCTTCCAAATGGCACGGCCGGCGAGGAATCCGCTGGCGCCGCTTTCGCAGGCCGCCTGCGCCTGCGGCTTGAATTGATCGAAATCGACCCCCGCGCTCAGAAGGACCCAAGGCGCTGACGAAGCCTCGCTGAGCTCCGCGCAGGCTTGTCTCCAAGCCCCTCGATCACGACTGAACTTGATATCATGCGGGAACTCCATCTTTAGCACATCGGCGCCGCAGCGTGACAAGCGGCGAGCGGTCTCGATGACAACTGCCGGGCGTTCGGCGGCGAATTCCGCGCTGTCTTTAGCAATGGCGGCGTCCAGGCTGTAAGACATCGGCTCGAGGAAAAGCGGCAGATCCCATGCATGGCAATCCGCCACGACGCCCCGAATCAGGCACTCCAGTTCGTCAGCGAGCGCGCCGCTCCCCGGATGGTAGTAGACCATGAGCTTGACCGCGCTGGCGCCCGCTTTGCGGATCTTCTCCGGCGTCCAGCCCGGGATAAGTTCGGTCTTTCGATAACTCGAATCGCCGCTGTAGCCACTCTTCTCAAGAGCAAGTAGCAAGCCCGCTTTCGGGCTCATCCGCATGGCGGCGTTCAAGCCATAAGTTGGGTCGGTGAGGATGGCGCTGGCCTCTTGCGAGAGAGCGCCAATGATCTCGCCTTTGACCTGCGCCAGCGTTTGATAGCTGGCATCGGCGGGCATCATTTTACGGTAGCTGCCGCGCTGGTCGAAGGCGATGATGCCGAAGACATCGGCCTCGGCCAGACTCGCTGATTTCAAGCCGCGATAACGGCCTGGCGTCAATTGCTTTGGCATGTTTGTCCTTTCCCTTCGCATTGTAAAGTACCATGGCTTAGGGTCAGCCGCCGGCTGACCCGTACAAATCAAACTGGAACTCGCCACCTAAAACTCCCCTTCCGTAGGTCAGTGTCTACGCGACCCTAGCTTGCTGGGGAAGGGGCCGGGGGATGGGGTGTTCTAGATCATCACCGCGTTTTCGCCGTTTTCAGCGCTGCCGACGATATGTCGAACGATGATCTCTTCGGTGGCATCGGCGCGCGGGATATTGGCGACGACCCGGCCGCGGCGCATAATCACCATGCGGTCGGCCACCGCCATGACATCGTGCATCGTATGGCTGATGAGGATGACCGGGATATTCCCCTCGCGCAGAGAGCGTATCAGCGCCAGCACCTTGCGCTGCTCCGGCACCCCAAGCGCGGCCGTCGGCTCATCCATGATCACCAATTGCGCATTCCAATACATCGCGCGCGCAATCGCGACCGCCTGCCGCTGCCCGCCGGAGAGATTGACCAGCTTCTGCGTGAGCGAGGGAATGTGGATATCCAGCTCATCCAGCACGCCCGAAGCTTCCTGGCGCATATAGCTGTCATCGGTGACCGGCAGCAGGCCGAATAGCCGGCGCGTTACCTCTTTGCCGAGAAAGACGTTGGCCCCGACATCGAGGTTCTCCGCCAATGCCAAGTCCTGGTAAATGGTTTCGATGCCGCGGCTGCGTATATCGGCCGGCGGCTGATACGTGATGTCGACGCCATTGAAGATGACTCTGCCGCTCTCCGGGCGATAAACGCCGGAGATGCACTTGATGAGCGTCGACTTGCCGGCGCCGTTATCCCCGAGCAGGGCGACGACCTCGCCAGGATGTACCGCGAAATCGACCTTGTCGACCGCGGTCAAGCCTCCGAAATGCTTGCTGACGCCAGTCGCGGTGAGAATTGCCTCAGACATTCGATTGCAGCCTTTCCAGCGCCGTCTGCAGCTGATTCACCAAAACCGCAATGATGATGACGACGCCAACCACGATGAATTGCCAAATCGAGTCGATATTCAGAATGACCAGCCCGGTCTGCAAAACGGCGATAATCAGCGAGCCGACGACCGCGCCCATGATATCCCCTTCGCCGCCGAAAAGATTCGTGCCGCCGATGACGACCGCGGCTACCGATGATAGCAGCGCCGCTTCGCCCGCCTGGGGCGCGCCGGCTGTGAAGCGAAAGAGATGCAATACGCCGGCGATGCCCGCGGTGAAGCCGCAGATCACGTAAATGATGATCAAGTGGCGGTCGACATTGATGCCGGATCGCCGCGCCGCTTCTTCGCTGCCGCCGATGACATAGGTGTGGCGGCCGAATTTGCTGCGCGCCAGGATGAAAGCGAAGACGATGACGACCAGCGCGGTGATCAGCACCGGATACGGCAATAACTGCGAAACCTGTCGAATCTGCGTCGGCTCAAGATCGGGCGGCTGCCGGAACCACACCAAACCATAGTCGGGAATGTGATAGAGCAGGCTGCCGTTGCCGATGCCGCGAAGCGCCTCGCGCAATTCGGCCGATAATCCGCGCACCACTTGCTGCCCATCCGTGAGCAAGAAGGCAGCGCCGCGCACGATGCCGAACATGCCGAGCGTGGCGATGAAGGGCGGCACCTTCACTCGCGCGACCAGCAATCCGTTGACCAAGCCCGGGATCAGCGCGACTAGCAAGCCGGCGAAGACGCCAGCGAGCATCGCGTATTCGACATCGGCGCCGCCGGCCGCCAGATCTCGCATGACGCGGGCGGTGGTCACCGATGATAGCCCCACCGTCCAGCCGATGGATAAATCAATGCCGGCGGTGATGACGACATAGGTCTGCCCGATGGACATCAGCATGATCAAAGTGCTGGTGGTCAAAATCGAGGAGAAATTGCGAACGGAAAAGAAGCCGGTGCCGGTCAGGGAGAAGAAGACCACCAGACCGAGCAAGAAAAGATAAGACCAGCTTTTGGTCAAGAATTCGACAAAGCGCGCGTTGACGATTGGCTGGCGTTTTGCTTTGTCCGACGCCGTGCCTAATGCCATTGGGAGAGCCTTCTGTCCTTAATGCCTGCGGATCTTGGTAACATGGAAGCAACCCTCCTGTCGGTCGCAATTCGCCTATTATACATAATCATCCTCATTTTGCAGGTTTTTCCCCGCAGCTCCCATCGCGTAGTTCAACTCCCCCTCCGAAGGTCAGTGCCTACACGACCCTAGCTGGCTGGGTCACGTAGACATCGACCTTCGGGAGGGGGCCGGGTCACGTGGACATAGACCTTCGGGGGTGGGGTTGGCTGCCCGAAACGCCCGTCTGGGTTTAAGATCGCGGTCGGCGGCCGTCTCGCCGAGACGCCCCTACCGTTTGTGAATTGGTTGCGCTTCTCTCCACCAGGCATCAGTTGCCTCGAATAGGAACGCGATCGTGCAAGCGCCCGGATCGATATGACCGATGGCGCGCTCCCCAAGGTACTTCGCCCGCCCGTGCCGAGCGATCAAGTCTTGCGTGCAAGCGGCGCCCTTGCGTGCGGCTTCGGCGGCGCTGCTCCAGCCTTCCGTGAACCCGCCGGCTCTGGAAAACGCTGTAACCGCCGGCGCCAGCGCATCGACCATCGTCTTGTCGCCAACTTCAGCCTTGCCGCGCGCCTTCACGCCCTGCAAGCCGGCTTCTAAGACGGCTTCCATGTCGCGCTTGTTCAGGCGGTCTTTCCCGCGGAGGACGGCGACGCCTTTGAGAAAGAAGGTGCCAAATATCGCGCCCGAAGCGCCGCCCATGCGATTCATCACCGCTTTCGCCATGGCGAGCCACAGGTCGCTCGCGCTGGGATTCTCCAGCCCGCCAATGTCCGCGGCCGCCGCGCTAAAGCCGGCGGCAACATTGGTCCCGTGGTCGCCATCGCCCAGCGCCGCGTCCAGCCGATTCAGCGCCTCGCGCTCAGTCGACATTCGGCGTGCAATTGCCTCGATCATCGCCGCGAGTTCCGCTGGACCTAATGTCATCACAGTTGCTTCATATAAGCGCCGTTTGCGGGCGCATCCCATAGCGTCTTCAACTGGCCATCGACGCGACAGAGCGATAGGGCGAATCCCGCCGTCTCCAAAGTCGTGGCGTAAGGTCCGATCCAGGACTTATAGACGCCGATCCCCGCTTGTCGCAATCTGGCAGCCGCCCGCCGGTAGAGGATGAATAGCTCCATCAGCGTCATCCCCCCGCTGTTGTTGAGCAAGACGAGTACCTCATCGCCGGCTTGGTACGGCAGGTCGTCGAGGATGGGCGGCAGCATCAAATCGATGGTCTCGTCGGCGGAGAGCGCCTTCCGTCGGCCCTGGCCGATCTCGCCATGCAGCCCCATCCCGATCTCCATTTCTCCCGGCGCCATCTCGAACATGACCTCGCCTGTGACCGGGCTGGCGCAGGAGCTCAGGGACATCGCCAGGCTGCGCGTATTGTCGCGGACCTTTTCCGCCAGCGCTTTGGCCGCCGCCAGCGTGACATCGCCCTCGCAGAATGCGCCGAGCATCTTCCAGACGAAGAACAAGCCTGCCGTTCCGCGGCGCTCGCTCTCACGTCCTTTGGGCGCGCTGGATATGTCATCGTAGAGAATCACCATATCGACATTTTCGATGCCCTCCGCTTCACCGAATTCAAGCGCGATCTCCGCATTGAGCCGGTCTCCTTCGTGATGTGAGACGCAGAGCAGCACGCCCGCCCCCCGATCGGCGGCCCGTATCCCGTCCAGGATGCGCTCAGGACCGGGCGCGGTGAAAACTTCGCCGACAATATTGACATCGAGCAGTCCCTGCCCGACCCAACCGAGCATAGCCGGTTCGTGACCGCTGCCGCCGCCCATCACCAAGCCGACTTTTCCCGGCGCCTTGGGCTGCGCGCGCGCCACCAGGCGGTCGCCTTCTCGGCGGACTATATCGCTATACGCGGCGCAGAAGCCGTCGAGCATTTCATTTACGATTCTGTCTGGCTCGTTAATCAGTTTATGCTTGCGTGCTGTCATGGGCCTGTTTTCTGATCTACGAATTGCCCCTGCATTTCTAGCGAATCGGCGGGCGACTCACAGGGTAGCCCCTATAGAGATTGTCTGTTACTGGTTCATTCTTGCTCGCTTTGTTCACCCCATCCCCCCAACCCCCTTCCCGTAGTGCTGTGTCTACGCGCACCAGCGAGCTAGGGAAGGGGGAGCGCTTTCGCCGCAAACAAGATCGCTCAGATTTCTCACTGATACAACAGCCGAATCTCCCAATCGCGCCAATGAGTCACCCTTCCCCAGTTCACTGGGGAAGGGCCGGGGATGGGGTAAAACAGCGCTGCCTACAGTCATTCTTTTGTACCGGACAGCCCCTACAAGGCTTGTCCTTAATTGGCAGCTAAGCGTGTATTTGCAAGCCCTCAGGCCAGGACGCCCTCCGCCCGCAGCCGCAAGACATCAGCCGAGCCGTAGCCCAATTCAGCCGCCACCTCATCGCTATGCTCGCCCAGGCGCGGTGGATGCCGGCGGTAAACCAGCGGCGTTTCCTCCAGGTGAATCGGCGTCGCCAGCGATTTAATCAAACCGAGAGCCGGGTGCTCCAGCTCGACGATGAATCCACGTTCGATAATATGAGGATCGCCCAGCGCTTCCGCCACCGTGTTGATTCGTCCGCAAGGCACGCCAACCGCGCGCAGCTCCGTCAGCCACTCGTCGCAGGTCTTGCCGCGGATGATGTCGCGAACGATGGGGAGCAGCGCGTCATAATTGGCGATGCGGTCTGCATTGGTGATGAAACGCGCGTCCGACATCAGGTCTTCGCGATTGACCTGCCGGCAGAAAGCGCCCCACACATTGTCCGAGGCGACGCCCAGCATGAACCAGTCGCCGTCGCTGCCTTGTACCGCTTCGTAAGGCACCACCTGCGGATGCCGATTGCCCCGCCGCGGCGGGTCCTTCCCCTCGGCGAAATATTCGCCGGCGAGATTGGCCAGCCAGGTCATCTGCCCCTCTTGCAGCGACATATCAATGAACTGGCCGACGCCGCTCTGGTCGCGCGATCGCAGCGCCGCCAGGATCCCAATCACGGTGAACAAGCCGCAGGTCATATCGGCGATCGGCGTGGGGAAGCGCATCGGCGCGCCATCAACCTCGCCGGTCAGCGCCACCGTGCCCGATTCCGCCTGCGACACCAGGTCATAACCCGGCTGACCCGCGCGCGGGCCAATCCGCCCGTAACCGCTGATCGAGGCATAGACCAAGCGCGGATTGATGGCGCCCAGCGTCTCGAAGTCGATGCCGTGGCGCTGGAGCGCAGCTGTGGTTCTGAGATTGGTCAGGAACACGTCGGCGCCGCGCGCCAACTTGTGGATAAATTCACGTCCGCCGTCAGCGCTCAAGTCGAGCGCGATGCCGCGCTTGTTGCGGTTGACCGCCAGGTAGTAGCAGCTTTGATCGCCGATATATGGCGGCGCCCACTGCCGCGAATTGTCGCCGATGCCGGGCTTCTCGATCTTGATAACATCGGCGCCGAGATCGCCCAGAATCATCGTCGTGTAAGGACCGGCCAGCGCTTGCGTCTGATCCACCACTCGGATGCCGCTTAGGGGCGCTTTGTCGCTCTTCATCTTCCTGTCCGCCGCCGCTTAAGCGTCTCTATGAACCGAAGCTACTATAATCGTCATCCCATTCCCAGATGAGATAGCTCATGCACAGACGTGGCAGATTCCAACTAAATGATAACTTCGCCTAGCCAAGAATAATCCTCTGTGTCCTCAATTTAACTCGGTGACCTCGGTGGTAAAAAACCGTAACGTCTTCGCTAAATGGAATATAACCGAGATGTTCACCACGCCCTCATGCGCCGTCTCGTCTGTCTTCCTCATGCCGATTGCGCCAAATCAACAAGCAAGCCAGCAATAGCAGCGCGCCCCATAAGCTGAAGACCGCGCTCCAGCCGCTGAACTCTACCAAGCCGCCGATGCTGAAGCCAGCCATGCCGCCGAAAAAGGTGGACATCATATTGACGCTGCCGGTCGTTGATGAGGCCCGTCCGGCCGGCGCCAGCAGCAGCGGCATGGAACTCACAGTCAAGCCAAAGGCGCCGTTCAAAGCCAGCAGGGCGAAGGCGACCACGACGATGGAAAAAAGGCCGGAGCTCATGCTTAGCAGAAAAAAAGCAACTCCCGCGGCCAAGAACATCTGCACGGTAGTCACAAAGACTTGATTGCTGCGTACGACAAGAGCGCGCGCCAAAAGGAGACCGAGGATCGCGACTACTTGCGTCAAGGCGGCGACCGCGCCGACCATGCCGTCGGCGATCAGCCCGGTGTCTAGAATATACGATGGCAGCCAAATGATGGTGCCATTGAACACATAACCGGACAGCGCCGCCGCCAGCATGACGAAGGCGATGCCGCGCGCCTCCCCAATCATGGTGGATAAGCGAATGCCGTCAGACTTGGACTTGGGCGCGTCAATGCCGGCCGCCCGCCAAAATACCAGCACCAGGAGCAGAATGATTCCAGGAAGCCAGAATGCGATCCGCCAGTTCTCGCCCGTCGCGGCCGCCCCAATCAGCACCCAGGTAATTGCCGTGCCCATGACATAACTGAAGGGCATAATGGTCGATACGCGTTTGATATGACGGCGGTCCAGCCGCTCCGCCAGGATGCGGAACATGGGCGACCAGCCGCCCGACTGAGCGACCCCGTTGAGACCCCACAAAATGAGCATGACCATCAGCGACGACTGAAAGGCGAAGACCAGATTTACGATGGCGCTCGCGAGCAAGCCGAGGCTGACCAGGCGAAAGGGACTGACATGACTGCCGATCTCGCCACTGATGAGGTGAAAGATACCGTAGATCCAGAAGAAGATCGTGCCCAGAGCGCCGACCTCTGCGCGGCTGACGCCCAGGTCCAGTGCCAACGCCGGCAAGACCACGCTGATATTCACTCGCCCCAGATAGTAGAGAGCGTAAGTGAACATCAGCGTTCCCACCATCATGTTTTGCTGCCTGGATAAGGATGTTTGCAAGGAATTAACCTGCCTCATCCGCGCCGCTCCACCGGTCTTCCTCGTGACGGTGGCGCCAAGTAATGGCGGCCGCCAGCAGTAGCATGATGCCCCAAACGCCAAAGACGGCGTTCCAGCCGCTGTGCTCCACAATTGCGCCGATGCCGAAACCGGCAACGCCGCCGGCGAAAGTCGCCATCATATTGAGCGTGCCAGCGATCGACGACGTGCGCCCAGGCGGCGAAAGTATCACCGGCATGGATGAAGTTACCAGGCCAAATGCGCCACCCAATATCATCATCGCCAGGCAGAGGACCACAATTGCCGATATGCCGCTAGTCGCCGAAAGCAGCACAAAGGCAAGCCCGCCGGCGCTAAACATGTATGCGCCGGTCACCAGCACCTGATTGGTGCGGACGACGCGCAGACGAGCCAGCATGAGGCCCGGAATCGCCACCACTTGCGTGAGAGCCGCGACGGCGCCGACCAGATCGTCGGAGATCAACTGGCCGTCGAGGATATACGAAGGCAGCCAGATAATCGAGCCATTGCGGACGAAGCCAGCCAGTGCCGATACCGCCAGGGCAAAGGCGACGCCGCGCGCTTCGGCCATGATCGTCGAAAGGCGCACACCCTTCGAGTCTGTCGTCGGCGCATCAATCCCCCCCTTCCACCAGAGGCCCGCCGTCAACAGCAGGATCAATCCAGGAAGCCAGAATGCCAGGCGCCAATTCTCGCCGGCCGCCACTGCCCCGACAAAAGTCCAGGTGACCACTATGCCGATGACATAACTGACAGGGATGACGGTCGACACCTGCTTGATTCGACTCGGATCAAGGCGCTCGGCCAGGATGCGGACGATCGGTGGCCATCCCCCCGATTGCGCCAAGCCGTTGATGCCCCAAAGCACCAGCATTAACAGCAGCGATGTCTGGAAACCGAAAACGAGATTCACAATCGCCGTGACCAACAGACCGACGCCGATTACGCGATAAGGTCTGACGTGGCTGCCGATCTCACCATTGACGAAGTTGCCGATGCCGTAGGTCCAGAAGAACACCGTCCCCAATATGCCGACCTGCGCGCGGCTGACATCAAGCTCGATGGCGAGCAGCGGCAAGACGACGCTGATGTTCACCCGACCCAGATACAGCAGACCGTAGGTCGTACACAAAGCGCCGACCAGCAAGTTCTGGCGCTTAACGAGCGCTGATTGGGACTTAGTCATGCGGTTAAGAGTAAGACGCTGGAAGGAAATAATATAGGGGCGACCGATTGAGCCGCCCGCCAAAGCGAAATATTGTAGGGGCGACCCACTGGGTCGCCCACAAATGTACACATGGTGTACCGGTTTGGGGGGTTAACCCATCCCGCTAGCCCGCCGTGTAGATGAAGCGCGCGACATCGGGGTCGTCCACGTTGTCGATGGTGATGACCGCGTAGCCCGTGCCGACGCGCGCCGGCATCGAGGTCACGCCGCGCAAGTCGGCGATCTGCGCGATCACGCCGAGGTAGCCCATGTCGGCCGGCTTCTGCGCGATCACCAGCGAAACGATGCCGTCGCGCAAGTAGCCGATATTTTCTTCGCTGGCGTCAAACAGCGCCACTTCCACCGCGCCTTGCAAGCCGGCATTTTGGATGGCCGCGCCCGCGCCCAATGCGCCAAAGGTATTGGTCGCGAACATGCCAACAATGTCGGGATTTGCCTGCAAGACCGCAGCCGTCTGCTGCTGCGCCATATCGGCGCTGTTCTCGTTGTAGTCGACGCGAGCGACGATCAATCCGCCAGCCTCAGCCGCCGCCAGGCAGCCTTCCTCGCGCTGATCAGTCGTGCTGATGCCCGGGCGCGTGTTGGTGACGTAGATCTTCGCGCCTTCGCCCAGCTTATCGGCCAATGCCGAACAGGCGATGCGGCCGCCTTCTACATTATCCGAGCCGATATAGCTCAAGGGGAAGGTGACCTCGCCATCCGCGTAGTTGCCATCGCCGATGAAGGTATCGACTGTCAAAACCGGGATGCCGGCGTCATGCGCGTCTTGCAGCACCGGGATCGACTGTTCCTTGTCGTTCGGCGCTGTCACTAGCGAGCTGATGTCGCCGCGCGCGATCAAGGCTTCAATAATCGGCGCGGAAACGGTGACGTCAAAGCGCTCCGGATCCTGCTGGATGACGTTGATGCCCAAGCGACCGGCCGCGCCATAGACGCCGCGAGACATCGTGATGTAGAAGGGATCGGGATTCACGCCGGGCACGAATGCCAGATTGTAGCTGTCGTCAAGCGCCGGCGCCGGATCGCTGGTGTTGCTGGTGTAGATGAAACGGGCGACATCCGGATCGTCAACGTTGTCGGCGGTGATGACGGCGTAGCCGGTGCCGATGCGCGCCGGGATGCTGCCAACGCCATCGAGATAAGCGGTGGCCAAGGCGACGCCGAGATAACCCATGTCGGCCGGCTTCTGCGCGATGACGAGCGAGACGATGCCATCGTTCAGGAAGCCGATATTCTCTTCGCTGGCGTCAAATAGCGCCACTTCCACCGCGCCTTGCAAACCGGCGTTCTGAATTGCCGTGCCGGCGCCCAGCGCGCCGAAGGTATTGGTGGCGAACATGCCGACAATATCGGGATTCGCCTGCAAAACGGCGGCCGTCTGCGCTTGCGCGGTATCGGCGCTGTTCTCGTTGTAATCGACGCGAGCGACGACCAATCCGGTAGCCTCAGCCGCGGCCAGGCAGCCCTCTTCACGCTGGTCGGTCGTGCTGATGCCCGGGCGCGTGTTGGTGACATAAATCTTGGCGCCTTCGCCCAGCTTGTCCGCCAGCGCCGAACAGGCGATATAGCCGCCCTGCGTATTGTCCGAGCCGATGTATGAGATCGGGAAGGTGACTTCGCCATCGGCATAGTTGCCATCGCCGATGAAGGTATCGACCGTGAGCACAACGATGCCGGCATCGTGCGCCGCCTGCAGCACCGGTATGGACTGCTCTTTGTCGTTCGGCGCCGTGACCAGGGCGTCGATATCGCCGCGGGCAATCAGCGCTTCAATGATCGGCGCCGAGACGGTTACATCAAATCGCTCGGGGTCCTGCTGAATGACCGTCAGCCCGAGGTCTACTGCAGCCTGATTCACACCGGTCGACATGGTGATGTAAAACGGATCCGGATTGACACCCGGAACGAAGGCGATGGTATAGCCATCGTCTTGTGCGATCGCCCCGGGAACGAGGCTGAGCGCGAAGAGCACAAGTGCTGTTAGAACGAGAAATCTCTTCACTGCATATCTCCTTTGGGATAACGAACGAGCATACACCTCCGGCTCCCTGAGAATGAAAGCCGTAAACGTCTCATGAGGTTATCGCATTCACATACGATATGCAAACTGCGCGCAATACGGCGCACAAAGGAAGCCTGCGAAATGGAAATCCGCAGACACACGCGCGCCAATGCCGCCGCCCACGCAAAATACCTTGCGTCCCGCCGCATTTGGCTCCCCCTCCGTAGGTCGGTGTCGGCGGTCAGTGTCTACGCGACCTAAGCGACCCTGACTCGTTCTGAGGGCACGACACGTTTGGTGTGAATGGTTGCAAAAGTGACAGGGCAATAATCACAAGCATCTTAATAGTGAGAAAATTGTAGGGGCGACCCAGTGGGTCGCCCGAAAACGAGCAAGAAAATAGAGAATCTGCGATGATATTCTGCTCGCTGAATGACTGTTGTGTCCTGAGCTGACTCGTCGGATGCCCGCCATAGAGATGGCGGGAAGGGGCCGGGGGGGCAGATACCCGCAACGTAAACCGGAGCGAGAGTTGGCTCGCCCAAAAGCACGCGCGGGCACAAGCACGCGCGACCGGCGGTCAGTGTCTACGCGACCGGCGGTCAGTGTCGGCGGTCAGTGTCGGCGGTCAGTGTCGGCGGTCAGTGTCTACGCGACCTACGCGACCTACGCGACCCACTGGCCCGCCCCTACGCCCTAGATGGGAATAAGGTATCATCGGGCGAGCAAGCGTTGCGATAGGGCGGATACCCAAACGAATGAAGACATGCATTATGGTCAGCGGCGGCGACGCGCCGGGCATTAACACAGCCATCGAAGCGTATGCACGCTTGGCACGTCTAGGCGGCGACCAAGTTCTGGGCGCGCGGAACGGCTTTGCCGGCTTGCTCGACGAGCAACTGGTGGAGCTTGATCGATCCCTCCTATCCTTGCTGGCCGGGCGCGGCGGATCCATCCTGCCGTCGAGCCGAAGACCGGCACTGCAGGATCCGAATGCCCGCGAGAGATTGGGCGACGTCATGCGCCGGCACGGTATCGACAATCTGCTGCTCTTCGGCGGCGACGGCACGATTCGCCATGTCGCGCCCTTGCTGGCAGGCTGGGACATTTCCTGCATCGTCTTGCCGACAACGATTGACAATGATGTAGCCGGCGCCGACTACACGCTTGGGCATGATTCCGCTTGCAACTTTGCCACGCAGGCGGTCGCCGGCATCCGCGCGACTGCCCATGCCTTGCCCGGTCGAATCTTCCTGCTGGAGACCTTGGGCGCGCCGACCGGTCATCTGGCCCTGGCGATTGCCTACACCAGCGGCGCCGATCTGGCACTGTTGCCGGAATACCCGCTTGAACTGGATTGGTTGTCCGAACGCTTGAAACAGATCGTCGCTCGGCAAGGGGCCGCGCTGGTCGTCTTGTCGGAAGCCTATCCGGATATCGATCGGCTGGTCAAAGAAATACCGCGGCGCACCGGCATTCGCCTTCGCTATACCGCCCTGGGGCATGCCCAGCGCGGGGCCGATGTCTCCCATCGGGACCGCTGCGTCGCCCGCGATATGAGCCGCGTCGCCTGGCGCGCTTTCAAAGATGGCGATCGCAATGGCACGGTCCTATGGCGCGCTGGCGCGGCGATTCTGCATCATGGTAGCTCGCCCGGCGAACACAAACCGCCACCCGACCGCCACCTCTATGAGTACATTAATCAGCTATGAGCGCCTGTCTGGCAATTGATTTCGGCGGAACCCGCAGTCGCGCTGCCCTCTTTGACCGCGAAATGCGCTTGCTCCGACGCGCCGAAACACGCAGCCGCGTCAGTGACGGGCCCGATATTGTCCTGGATCGCTTGATTGCGCTGGGCAAATCCTTAACCGAAGCGGGCGGCGAGCCGGCGTCAATTGGCATCGCGGCGCCGGGTCCGCTGGATACCGCGGCTGGTGTCATCATCCAAGCCGAAACCTTGCCCGGCTGGTCGCAGGTGCCGATTGGCGAGACACTGAGTCGGGCTTTTGCCGGCCTGCCCGCCTTTGTTGAAAATGACGCCAATCTCGGCGCGTTGGCGGAATATCACCTGGGCGCGGGGCAGGGCGCCGACCCCATGATTTATCTGACCATCAGCACCGGCATCGGCGGCGGCGCGATCGTCAATGGCGAATTGTTCACCGGCGCCAACGGGCACGCGATTGAACCCGGTCACATGCGGCTGACTCAGCACGATGGCCGCATACGGCGCTGGGAAGAACTGGCATCGGGCACGGCGCTGGGCGAGTTGGCGAGGCATCGGCTGTCGACAAGCCCTGCGCCATCTGTTCTGCGGGAATCGGACGCGATTGATGGACGGGCGGTGGGCGAAGCGGCTTTGGCCGGTGACGAATTCGCGCTCGATTGCCTGCGGCAAGCTGGAACATTTTTGGGATTGGGGCTGGTCAACTTGTTGCATCTCTTCAACCCGGCAGCCTTTGTCATGGGCGGCAGCGTGATGAAGCTGGGTGACTTAATTCTGGAGCCGGCGCGAAAGGCGATCGAGCAACATATTCTGTTTGAGGGCTTCCTCCCGGAAAATCTCCTCCGACCGGCGCGCTTCGGCGATGACGTTTGCCTGGTCGGCGCCGCCCTCCACGCCCGCCAATTCGCATAGACCCGCCAATCTCAAACTGTAGGGCTTGTCCAGTACTGGGCCACGCTATCTCGCCGGTTAAACCCCATCCCCCCAACCCCCTTCCCCAGCAAGCTAAGGAAGGGGGAGCACTCTTGCAGCGCACTCGGAACAACGTAATTTTGACGATTACGGCGTCTGAATGTCCCGATTCTGCCGTCGAGTCACCCTTCCCTAGTTGTTTGGTATCGGAGTGAAGTGGTGAGGGTTTTGGTGAAATATATCCGGATTTTC
>JAPOWK010000128.1 GCA_026707665.1 Chloroflexota bacterium | reverse complement strand
TGAAACAGGCAAAGCATTTTGCGTGGGCGGCGGCTGTGCCGGGCGTGTGTCTACAGACAATGTTCATGTTTGTGACGGTTCGTATCGTTACGTCTCCGTTGGATTGCGGGCGACTTGAAAAGTCGCCCCTACGGAAAATGAATGTCCTGTTCATCATGCGCATGTCACACCTCGACCAAATCGCCGATGGCTTTGACCATGATGCGAGTGGCGTTGCCGGGTAGATAAGCCAGCGGCACTTCTTCCACATCGACGATCTCGATGCTTTCGGCGTCGGCGCCGGCGTTGACCGCGCGGTCGCTCGCCTCGCCCTTGGCTTGATCCAGCGCTTCATCGCGGCTGAGCTCGGCGAGGGAGAAGATGCGGTCGCATTCGCCGCCGACCTGAGCGATAGCCGCGCCGATGGCATTGGCGACCGGGAAATGATCCGGCTTGATTATCTCGGAGGCGCCTTCTACCGCGCCGGTGACGAGGATGCTGCCGCCGCCGACTACAATGACAGGCACCGGCGTCGCGCTCGTTTTCATGCGATCCACCGCAATGGCGATCATCTCCATGATGCGCCCTTGCACCGCAGCGACAAGTTCAGCATCGAGGTGGCTGACGGCGCTGGCGTCGCCGATACTCAAAGCCCCCCCTTCCACACTCCCCCCCTCTCTAGGGGGGGATACACCACCGGCCACAATCACATCGGTCGCGGTCAAGACATCGCCGCCGAAGACCAGCGCCTTTTCCGTCAATTCGTAGCCGACACTGCGCGGACCGACCTTTAATGGATTGGACGCGATCAAGCTACCGCCGCCCAAACCAATGGAATAGGTATCGGGCATGCGGAAGTTGGTGCGCACGCCGCCGATATCGACCGCCAGCGCCGCTACCCGCGGGAAGCCGTGCTGCAAGACGCCGATGTCCGTTGTCGTGCCGCCGACATCGACCACAATGGCATCGCGCAAGCCGCTGAGGAAAGCGGCGCCGCGCATGCTATTGGTGGGTCCCGAGGCAAAAGTGAGCACCGGATATTCCTTGGCGAAGTCGGCGTTCATCAAAGTGCCGTCATTCTGGCTGATGTAAAAGGGCGCAGTGATTTGCAGTTCGTCCAGCGCCGCTTTGAAGCCGTCCACCGTGCGCGCCGCCAACTGGCGCAAGCAGGAATTCATGATGGCGGCGTTCTCCCGCTCCAGCAACCCAATGCGCCCGATCTCGCTCGAAAGCGTGATGTTGGCGCCCGGGATGACCGAGCGAACGATTTCGGCGCTTTGCTCCTCAAAGGTCGCGTTGACGGGAGAAAACACCGACGAGATGGCGATGGCGTCCAAGCCGGCGTCGCGGATTTTCTCGGCGATTGCGCGCACTTCATCGGGCTGATACGCGGAGATTTCGCGCCCATCGAATTCGTGGCCGCCGTGCGCCAGATGCGCGTTGCCACCGACTATCTCCCGCAAGTCGTCGGGCCAATCGACCATCGGCGGCAGGCAGACTGTCGCCGGCAAGCCCAGGCGGATGCAAGCGGTCGGCGTAAGATGCTTGCGCTCGACCACGGCGTTGGTGAAATGCGTGGTGCCAATCATCACGCCATCGATTGTCGCCCGGTCGATGCCGGAATCTTCGAGCACCGTGCGCAAGGCTTTGGCGATGCCCGCCGAAACGTTGGCGGTGGTCGGTGTTTTGGTTGAGCTGACGACCGTCGTGCCATCCATCAAGACGGCGTCGGTGTTGGTCCCGCCGACATCTACTCCGATTCTCATTTCTTTCTCCTTTGCTTACGAATTACCAAGAGAAAAGACCAAATAGCTTCACCACAGAGGACACAGAGGGAACACAGAGAACACAGAGGGAGACCCCCTCGGTCCCCCCGAAGAGTCGGGGGGAGGCAGCAGCCACCGAAGAATCGGCTGTATAGGCGCAGCGTTGAGGCCCCGGATACGCAACTGTCGGGGTGCCTGTGGGTGAGTCACCGCCTCGCCCCTACATTTCTGCTTCTAAAGTGGATTCGCATGATTACCTTGTAATTCCCTCTGTGACCTCTGTGTGTCCTCTTTTTCCTCTGTGGTGAATCTTTGCGGACTTCGCCCAATCACCCCGCCCGGCAGCGGACGAAAGTCCACATCGTAGCCGAATGCCCGCGGACCCACCACATCCAGCGCGACTCCGCTTTTGAGCTGCGCTGGCGCCGGCGCCGCGATCACCGCCACCCGCGTCCCATAACGCAGCACTTCGGTCGTCACCGGCTCGCCCTCCTCTTCGGTGACGATGCAGATGAGATCGGGAACCGTCGCCACAATCTCGCCGTTGATATATGCGATCAGAAACTCATTTTGAAACTCAATTTCCAGGACATCCGCGCCGCTATAGCTCTCGAAGCGAACGCCGCCGCGGGCGAAGCCTTTACTCACGCGCCGATCAACATCGGTGATCTTGCCGCAGAAGATGACCTCGCCGTCCAGCGCGTCCGCCACCACCGCCGGCACATCCGCCTTTCGCTCTTGCGCCTCGATCACTCTTGACCCGAGATGATGCGCCAGGCTCAAGGTGTAGTGTACGCCGGCCGCTTTGACCTGCGCTCCGGTCATTATCGTTCCGGCCAAGCCAGCGCGCGCTCCCATGCTGACGGCGATGTTGCGCGCCATTTTCTCCGCCCAGACGTCGCTGACTGCGGCCGGTATAAGGGCTGCGTTATCAGCGACATCCACCATTGCCAAGGGCGCCGCCTTGGCGCTCGTGTCGAAAAGGAATGATGACATCTGAATCTCGGGAAAGGCGCGCCCCATGCTGTCGCTGTCGACGGTCGGGATGCCGGCCTGCAAACCGCCAATGAGCGGCTGCATCGAATTGGCGCCGCCGATCTCGGCGATGGCGACAGCGTCAAACCTGCGGCCGATATGCGCCTCCAATTCGCGCATTGCCCGCATCATCTCGGTGCCTTCGGGCAGCTTCTCGATGCTGACGGTGGGCGCGCCGATACTGCCGACCACGCAACATAAGGCGTCGTCAGCCAGGTCGAAGGGATCGATTATCGCTTGCGGGCCCTTCTCGCGAATGACCGACGCCAAGTGCAGCCCGCCCAGATAGGGATTGCCGCCGCCACCCGTGCCCAAGATGCCGGCGCCGATGGCGATGGGACGGATATCTTCCAATGTGACTTGGCGCAGCATCAGGCGGGCTCCAGCCCGGGCACGGGTGGATGCAAATGACAGGCGACCTGATGGGCGCTCTCGACTTCGAGCAATGGCGGCGGAACGGTCTCGCAGGTCGCCAGCTTATCCGCGTGACAGCGCGGCGCGAAGGGGCAGCCTCGCTGCGGAAATGAATGAGAAAGATCGCCGCGAATGATGATTTCCTCGCGTTGCAAGTCCGGGTCCGGCTCGGGAATGGCGGAGATCAGCGCTTGCGTATAGGGATGTTTGGGGCTTTCAAAAATGACCTCGGTCGCCGCGACCTCAACGATTTTGCCCAGATAGAGCAGCGCCACCTCGTCGCACATATAGCGCACGACGCCGAGGTCGTGCGAGATAAAAAGATAAGTCAGGTCGAACTGATCCTGCAGATCCTGCAAGAGATTGAGGATTTGCGCCTGCACGGATACATCCAGCGCCGAGGTCGGCTCATCCAGCACGATGAGACGCGGTTGTACCGCCAAAGCGCGGGCGATGCCGATGCGCTGCTGCTGCCCGCCGCTGAACTCATGGGGATAGCGATAGTAGTGTTCGTCTTTTAAGCCGACCACGTGCATCAGTTCGAGGACGCGCGCGCGGGCCGCGTCGCCCTTCAGGCTCTCGTGGATCCAGAGCGGCTCGCCGATGATTTGCCCCACCGTCATGCGGCCATTGAGCGAGGCGGCCGGCGCCTGATAGATCATCTGAATCTCGCTGCGCAGGCGGCGCAAGTCTCGCTGTTTCAAATGGGTGATATCCCCGCCGTCGTAGAGAATTTGCCCGGCGCTGGGTTCCATCAGGCGCAGGATGCACTTGCCAATAGTCGTCTTGCCCGAGCCCGATTCGCCGACCAGACCAAGCGTCTTGCCCTCTTGCAGCGCGAAGCTGACGCCATCGACGGCGCGAAAGTCGGCTGTCTTGCGATTGAGCAAACCACCGCGAACGGGAAAGTATTTGGCCAGATTCCTGACGTCCAGCAGGTGGTTCATGCGTCCTCCGGGTAGAGGAAGCAGGAGGCGCGATGCCCGGCGCCGACATCAATCGCTGGCGGAACGCTCTCTCGGCAGATATCCATCACATGTTCGCAGCGCGGGTTGAAGCGGCAGCCGGCCGGGGGGTTGATCAGGTTGGGAATAATCCCCGGTATGCCTTCCAAGCCGCCGCGATGGACATCCTTCTGTGGCACTGCCGCGATCAAGCCCCGCGTATAGGGATGTTTGGGGTTGCGGAACAATTCGCGCACGGGCGACTCTTCGACCACGCGGCCGGCGTACATGACGGCGACGCGCTCGCAGCTTCGGGCCACGACGCCCAGGTTGTGCGTGATGAGCAAGACAGTCAAACCCAACTGCGCCACCAGTGAACGGATCAGCCGCAAGATCTGCGCTTGAATCGTCACATCCAGCGCCGTTGTCGGCTCATCGGCGATCAAGAGGTCGGGATCACCGGCCAGCGCCATGGCGATCAGAACCCGCTGGCGCATGCCGCCGCTGAATTGATGCGGATAATCATAAATGCGCTTGTCGCCATCGGGGATGCCGGTCAGGCGCATCAGCTCGACCGCGCGTTCGTGCGCCTCTTTTCGTAGCTGCCTCACCGAGGGGCTGAATCCGCGCCAGCGCCCGGGCACTTTCTTTCCCTGCGCCTGCTGGTAGAGCACGGCGTCAACCAATTGCTCGCGGATGGTGAAGAGCGGATTGAGGTTGGTCACCGGGTCCTGAAAGATCATGCCGACGTGGCGAGCGCGGAAAGCCTCCATTTCGCTTTCGCGCTTGCTGAGGATATCCTCGCCGTTGAAGGTCACGCGTCCGGCTGTGATTCTTCCCGGCGGCATGGGAATCAAGCGTGGCACGGAGAGCGCGGTCATCGATTTGCCGCAGCCGGTCTCGCCGACCAAACCGAGGACATCGCCGCGCCGCATCTGCAAATTGACTCCCGCCAGCACTTTGACTACGCCATCGTAAGTGTGGAATTCAAGATGCAGGTCATCAATGTTGAGCAGTTCGGACATGGCGGCTTTACCGTCGGGAGCGCGGGTCGAGCACATCGCGCAAGCCATCGCCGATTAAATTCCAACTGAAGACCATCAGCCAGATGGCCAAGCCGGGAAAGGTGGCGATCCACCATTCGTCCGGGAAGTAACGCCGGCCGTCGTTGATCATGGCGCCCCACTCCGGCGTCGGCGGCTGCGCGCCCAGACCAATGAAGCCGAGCGCGGCCGCGGTTAGCACGGCGAAACCGAAGTCGGTCGTCATTTTGATGATGATAGGCGATACGGCATTGGGCAGGATGTGTCTAAAGATGATGCGCATGTGTCCAGCGCCGATGCCATAAGCCGCTTCGACGAAAGGTTCCTCGCGCAATGACAGCACTAGGCTGCGTGTCAAGCGGGCGAAACCAGGCCACCAAACCAGCGATATGCCGATCATGGTATTGATGATGCCTTTGCCCAGCGCCGCCGAAATCGCGATCGCCAAGACCAGCGCCGGCACCGTCAGAAAAATATCGGTGATGCGCATCAGGAGATCGTCGAGCCAGCCGCCGGCGTAGCCGGAGACGGCGCCGATTGTCACGCCAATGGTCGTCGCCAGCAGAATGATCACGGTGCCGACTTGCAGCGCCAAACCGGTGCCCATGACGACGCGGCTGAAGATATCGCGGCCGATCTTGTCGGTGCCGAAAGCGAATTCGGTGCTGGGCGGCTGCAAGCGGGCAGTGACGCGGGTCTTGCCGGCGGCGTCTTCCGGATAAGGCGCAATCACCGGCGCGAAAATCGCCACCAGCAAAATGAATATCAGCATCAGCAGACCCAACATGGAGAGCCGGTTCGAACGGAAGCGATACAAACCGCGCGCGATATTCTCCCAGCGGGCGGAGCGCGCCTCTTTTCGTTTATCTTGAGACTCAGCCATAACGAATTCTCGGATCAAGGATGCCGTAGACGATGTCCGTCAAGATATTAACCACGCTGAAGACGACGCCGTAAAGAATCGCGATGCCCATGATCGGCTGAAAGTCGAGACTGAGCGACGCCTCAACGGCGTAAAGCCCCAGGCCGGGCCAGTCGAAGATCGTTTCGATCAGAATTGCGCCCGCCATCAGCCAACCAAAGTTGAGTGAGATGACGGTGATCGTGGCGATGAGGGCGTTGCGCAAGACATATTTGAAGATGATGACGCGGTAGGGGATGCCGATGGCGCGCTCCATGCGCACGAAATCTTTCTCGAGCGCCTCGACCATGCTGGCGCGGGTGATGCGCGTGATGCTGGCGAAGGCGCCGAATGACAGCACCAGCGCCGGAATAAACAAGTGCCGCAGCGAGATCAAGAACGTCTCCAGATCGAGCTGAACCAGACTGTCAATCAAGAACAGACCGGTGGTCGGCGCCGGCGGCGATACTAGAACCGGCAGTCGCTTGCCAATCGGGAACAGACCGAGATCGCGCGCGAACCAGGTCTGGAAGATCATCGCCAGCCAGAAAGAAGGGAAACTGACGAAAAATAGCGAAAGTACGCGAGCGACATGGTCGGGCAGGCGGTTGCGATACATGGCGGAAATCACGCCGGCCGGCACACCGAGGACAGTGGCAATCACCACGGCGGCGGTGGTCAGTTCCAGCGTCGCGGGCCAATAGACGCGCAGATCGTTGATAACCGCGCGACGCGTGTAAAGCGATTCGCCCCAGTCGCCGCGAAAGAGGCCCGTCATGTAATTGATGTACTGGATGGGCAGTGGCTGATCCAAGCCGAATTCACGGCGAAAGGCTTCCTTGATCTCTTCGGTGGCGCGGGGCCCGGCAGCCAAACCAACCGGGTCGCCGGGGACGATGCGGGCGATGGAGAAGGTCAGGATGCTCAAGCCGATGAGGGTCGGGATGACGAGGGCGATGCGCCGCAGGATGTAGAAACGGATGTTCATGGTGAGATTGCGCAATCAGATAAGCGTCTTGCTCGCTCCCGTAGACGTCTCGAGGAAGCCCTTTTCTGCATCAAGTCGAACGTCTTCTTTGCGGTTCACAAGGATATGTTTAACCACGTTCGCCCTTTTCATACGCTTGCCGTGGACTACGATTCTTCGTTTGAAGAATTGACGTACGATTTCATCTTTTAGGTCTTCGGTACCTTCAATGTGCCAGTTGCCTTCACTGTCTGTAGCCACAATGCATAGCGTCTTGTTCTTATCATCAAGCGCGTTCCCCACTCGCAATACACCGGTTTTGACAATGTCGTCCGCTGTGACTTCCAATTTCCTCTCTTCGCTGGGAATGTCCGGCAGTGGCAATCCCTTGAGACTACTTTGCGTCGTGTTCAAGCTAACGACCCTGAGACTATCGTCAATTACAGACTGAAATTTGACCGATGAGATCTTTGTTCCGTCCGGCGCAAGTTCTATTGATGCCTTTACAAAGTCCCGATATTCATTAGGATCATCAATCGTCTTCTCAAGTTCGTAAGTCTCACCTTGTTCCAAAAGATTCACATTTTCGAAGAACGGCTTGATTGCATCGTTGAAATGCCAAAAGCCCGGCAGAGTATCTTGAATTGGCTCGCCTATTCGCAACTTTACAATGCAACTCCCGGCGGCCAGCCCTTCAATAAATACCGGAATATCTCCTATCTTCGGCCGCTTGCTAGACACTGCATCACGCGCGTATTGCAAGGCGGATGTCGCCGAAATTCGCAGCATTGTGGCAATGCTGGGCGCGCGTGAAGTCAACTCTTCGACGGCGGCTTTCCCATGGCCAATTTGGCTACCGTGCAAAGAGAATTGAAGCTGCCCTTCGCCCAGATGAACACCCGCCTTGGCTAAGTTCACTGTACCCAAGAGGTCTTTGAGTTGCCACGCGACATCGCTGCGCGGGTTACCGGCCAGAGCGCGATAAATTAGCTTTTCTGACTGGTCATAGAATCCACAGCGCCAAGCCAGCGTTGCCGCGCTACGGTGCAGGACGCTGCGGGACGGTTCGACATCAATGTCCTCCATCAAGTCAGCGGCGGCCTTTTCTTTTTCAAACGCTTGCTCTGCGAGTTGTAGAAACTGCGTACGGTCGCCAAACAGCTCCGCTAAGTCTGCCTCGTCGGCAAATTCCATCGCCTCTCTATGCAACTGCTTAACTTTCTGGGCGTTCTGGTTCATACTGCACCATGTAAACTACTGGCCGACTGAATTCGGTTGCCAGCACCAATGCTGGAAATTTTGCGTTCGGCGATTCCTTGATCTGCTTAATTCCCCCTTGTACCGCCGCCACTATCTCACTGGGATACTTAGCGTTCGACAGACCCTTGCACTCCAACCCAATCGTATGTTGATAAAGGTAATCATGATCATCGTCATTTCGACTCATCCAGAAATCAAATCCATTGCCAATTCGAGCGCGTTCAACCACAGTGTAATCCGTAAAAGCAGTTGCTGTCAGGATAGCAATGGCTTCGCCAGCTTTTTCCGCCGCATTGCGCGAATGCCCAAACGCACGTCTAATCTCTTCTGAATATGACAATTTCCATTGTATCCGCACAATGACCAGCTCGTCCTCAAAGTCCCGAATAGCGCACAATACGCCTGGCAAATGGTTATGTGATTTCATGCACATCACCACCGCCTCTTGCATATGGATCGCAAGGCTCGCTGTCAAAGCCGGAATATCTGTGGTTAGGTCATCCAGGTCCAGAACGACCGTCTCAGTCATGCATTGCCGCTTCCATTCCGTGTGGATAATGTCCCGGGTGCGCCAGCCCCGCACTGGAGGAAGCCTCCCCCACTGAAAACGGGGGAGGCTTACGGAACTTCAGAAGCTAGCAACCTTCCATCCACAAGTCCTGGAAGAGGGCGGTAATCGGATACATCGGCGAGAAGACGAAGCCCTTGACGCAGGTGTTCAGCGCCAAGCCGCTGTCTTCGGTGTACATCCAGACCGAGGTCTGCTCGGCGGCGATGAGCTCTTGCGCTTCGGTGTACATCGCTTGCCGCGTCTCGGCATCGCCGATGGTGCGCGCTTGATCCAGCAGTTCGTTCACGCGGTCATTTTGGTAGAAGCTGCAAGAATTGAAGCTGCCCCATTGGTCCGAGTGATACTGGTTGTAAAGGTGCGCGTCCGGATCCAGGAATGGCGGCAGCGTATAGATATTGATGATGTCCGGACCGGTCTCCGGCGTGGCGCAGCTGGCGACCATATCGGGCCAGAGCATCGGAATCATGTTGAGTTCAATGCCGATCTCAGCCAAGCCTTCCAGCAGAATCAGCCCTGGAATTTCCTCGCGCGGGAATTCGGTGACGTAGACGTAGTCGAGCGTGATGCCGCCATCGGGCCAAGCCGACTGCGCGAGATGGGCGCGGGCGGCGTCCAGGTCAAACCTGGGATATTCCAAACCCTCGACATAGCCGACGAAATTGGCCGGCGTGGGACCGGGCAAAATGGTGATCGGCACATCCTGCGCTGCGACCATCGCCTCATAATTCATCGCGTGGGCGATTGCCATGCGCAAGTGGATGTCGCTGGTGTATTCGCCCTGATTGTTCATCTTGAGCGTATTGGTGAAGAAGCCGCCGTGCTGTTCCCAAACGTACTGATCGGATTCATCGATCTTCTCCCGGTCGGAGCCGGCGATGGTATCGGCGATGTGGGTTTCGCCCGCCAGCAGCGAGTTTAGCTGGGTCGCCGCGTCGCGCTGGATTACCCAGAAGAAGCCATCCAGATGGTCGTCGCCGGTCCAGCCCGCCCAGTAGTCGTCCACGGCGATAAACTCATAGATATTGCCGATTTCCCAACGGCCTTGTGTGAAGGGACCGGAGCCAGCGGCATTCTCTTTGAGGAAGGTCTGCCCCATGTCGTCGCCCAGGTTGGCTTCGACGATGGCGGGGTTGACCACAAAGAGCTGCGGCAGGGTGCCGATGAAGGGGGCGTAGGGCTGGGTCAAAGTGAATTGCACCGTGTGATCGTCCAGCGCTTGCGCGGTGTTTTCGTCCGCAATGGTCGCCCAACGCCAACTTGGCGGACCCGAGATCGCTCGCACACGATTGAAGCTATAGACGACGGCATCGGCGGTTACCGGGCTGCCATCGTGGAAGACGGCGTGATCATGCAGCTTGAAGGTCCAGACCGTTGCGTCATCGTTGACCTCGTGACTTTCGACCAAGTGCGGAATCGTGTCACTGCCACGGTAGATGTACAGGGCGTCATAGAGGCTGCGCAGGGCGGCGTTAATCGAATAATTTTCGCCGGTCGCCGGGTCGATATTGTCGATATCCTGATTGCCGCCGTAGAGCAAGATATCGTCTTGCGCCAAAACGACCGAAGATGTGATGAGCAAGGCGCTCAGCACGAGGCAAATGAAAAGCATGTGACGGAACATTATGTCCTCCTTAATAGACAGAAATGCGGATATTGCCAGATGGGAGATTCTATCTGATTTTCAGCGGGCGCGCCATTGCGTGGTCGGCCAACTGCGCCCATGCGCCTCAATCGCGAACGACGCGCCGATTGCGCAGGCTGGCGCGTTTTCAATCCGTCGCTGCTGTCTCCCCAGACATGAGCTGAATCATGTCCCGGAACAAGAGGAGATCGTTTCGGAAATCTTGCGGGTTCGATTTGGCTTGCGCCCCAGAGGTGACATTGTGATGGAAGGCGCGCCATTCTTCGGTGAAGGCGTCGCCCCAGCCGGGATGCGTCACGGTCTGCCGGTTGTTCATGCCATCGGTGGTCTCCGCCACCGTGAGCCGAATAGGCAAATTGCGAACGAAAGGCGTATCGTAATCGACGCGAACCACTTTGTTATCGCCATAAACTTGCAGATAGGTGTCGAAACGCGGGATATTGTCGACGCCCGTGGAAAACTGGCAGATGTAATTGCCATAATCAAAAGCCGCCGTTTGAAAGCGCCCGCCGCAACGCTGCGCGGCATGCAATACCCGCTGCGGCATGCCCAGCATTTCGCGCATAGCCGAGAGATCATGCGTGCTCAAACCGAGCATCATGCGATACGCGGTCGATAGCGCATCGGGCGCGTCACCGATGGCGGCGCGAATCCCTTCAACGCCGCGCTCGCGCGTTGCTTCGCTGACGGCGGCCGGGATGTCATCACCTGGGACGACCCGCGAAGTCGGCTCAATCACCAGCGAATTACGGCCAATCAGATCGTGCACTTTCGCCAGCCGAATCTCGTCCATGTCTTGAACGAGCCGACAAGCTTCCATGAAGGCCGGCGCGTATCGGCGCATCGTGCCCACTTGCACGATCTTCCCCGCTTCTTTTTGCGCCGCGATGATGGCGTCATTTTCCGCAAGATTCACGCACATGGGTTTCTCGACCAGCACATGTAACCCCGCCCGCAGCGCCGCGATCGTGACCTCCGCGTGATACACGTCGGGATTGGCGATCAGCACAGCGTCAATGCAATCGAGCGCCAGCAAATCCTGAAAGTTGGTCACTCGCGTCGCGACGCGCCAATCGTCGCCCACGCCAGCCAACACATTGTGGCTGACATCGCAGAGCGCCGTCACTTCAAAAAGGTCATTCAACTGGTTCAGCGTTGGCAAGTGTACGATCTGGGTGACGGAACCGCAGCCAACGATACCGATTCTGAGTCGCGACATTTGTCGTTTTCCTTTCGCAGCCTGGTGTGACGCCGTGACATTGCGGTGGAGAGTACTTCAGAGTTTCGACGGCTGTCAAATCCGGCGCCCCGGGCGACAGCTGTCAGTGGCAGCTGCATTGAGAACCTGCTAGACTGCGCGGGTCATTAGGCAGGGTCTCGTTGGGAGGAAGCAAGCGCTATGAAAGTCATTCAGGTCGGCATCGGCGGAATGGGCAACACTTGGCTCCGCGCCGTGCAGCGGTCGCCCCGGGTCGAATTCGCCGGCTTCGTCGAGATCGATGACGAGATCGCGCGAGCGCAAGCGGCTGCCTACCATTTGGATTCTTCGCTGATATTCGAAACACTGTCGGCAGCGCTGGCTACGGTTGAAGCCGACGCCGTAATCAACGTCACGCCGCCCGAAATCCACCGCGAGATCTGCGTTAGCGCGCTGGAAGCCGGGCTGCCGGTACTGACGGAGAAACCGCTGGCGGGCAACCTGGAGGACGCGCGGGCGATTGTCGCGGCGGCCGACGCAACCGGAGTCTTATGCAGCGTCGCCCAGAATTATCGCTATCGCCCGTTGACGCAGACGATCAAGGCGGTCCTGGCCGGCGGCGAGTTGGGCGCCGCCGCGGCTGTGCGCTGCGAATTCTTCCGCGGGCCGCATTTTGGCGGCTTTCGCGAAGAGATGCCCCAGCCGCTGATTGTTGACATGTCGATCCATCACTTCGATTTGATGCGCTTCTTCCTCGACAGCGATGCGGTGGCGATTCGCGCGCGCAGCTGGAACCCGCCTTGGAGCTGGTTCGCCGGCGATGCCAGCGCCGCCGCGCTAATCGAATTCGCGAACGGCGCTCAGGCTTCTTACACCGGTTCCTGGTGCTCGCAGGCGCTGGAGACGAGTTGGAATGCCGATTGGCGTTTCGAATGTGAGCGGGGCGTGCTTTTGGCGCTAGACGACCGCCTGTACGCGCAGCGGCTTTTGCGCGTCGGCGAAGGCGAGCGCGGGTTGGCAAGTGTACACGAAGATAAGCGCGAGATTCCACTCATCGGCATGGAGCGCGAGGGGCAAGACTACCTGCTTCAGGAATTCTATGAAGCGGTGACGGGGGGCGCGTCCACCGGCACGGCGGCGCAAGACAACATGCGCACGATGGAATTCGTCTTCGGCGTGGTCGAGGCTTGCGACAGCGGCGGCTTGATCAATTTGTAGCTGACGATTGAAGCGTCTTGCCTAATCGAGGGCGTCCTCTCGTGCTGGAAGCCGGTCCGTCAACGCCAAGCCTTCCAACAAGCCGACCAAACGCGCCTGTTCAGTTTCGACGCCGCGCAGACGAGCTTCGACCGCATCAAAACGTGTGTTCATATCGTGTCGCAACTGCTCGTCCTGTCTGGTCATGTCGTGTCGCAACCGCTCGTCCTGTCTGGTCATATCATGACGCAGTTGCTCAATTTGATAGGTCATGTCGGTGCGCAACTGTTCGTTCTGGGTGGTCATCTCTCTGCGCAGCTGCTCGTCCCGTTTATTCCCGTCATTGCGCGGAAGCCGACTGCTGATAGCAGTGTCGCCATTCAGGCTTGAGCGCTTGCGTTTCTCTTTGCAGCCGCGCTCCAGGCTTGTGCTGATTATCGTATCACGAGGTATTGAGAGTTGATCCATATCGCGAATTTCGCGCTGCCAGCTATCGTAGCGGCGCGTCAAGTAGCATACGACTAGGAGCGCGAATGCTGGTATAGCGCTTTCCAACATGTTGATCCAATTCAGATCCATAGCGCATCCCTAGCGCATGTCAAATCCACATCCAGCAACAATATAGCGCCGTTTCACCGAGCCGCCAAATGGCGCGCTTGCCCTAATCGAAATAGCTGTCGCCATTCCAAAGCAGCGACTTGGCGACTTCGTCGTTCAATTCGACGCCGATGCCGGGCGCCTCGGACACGGTCATGATGCCGTTCTGCACAAAGGGCGCCTCGCCATCGCAGAGGTCGCTCCACCAGGTAATCCCGCGGGCGTGGAATTCAAGAAAGAGGAAGTTGGGCACGGCCGCCAGCACATGGCAAGCAGCCATCATGCCCAGCGGCGATGAGACGTTGTGCGGCGCGATGGGTATGTAGTGGGCGTCGGCCAGGTCGGCGATGCGCTTACCCTCGGCGATGCCGCCCGCCTTCGCCAGGTCGGGCATGATGACGTCGACCGCTTTCTTTTCAAAGAGCTCCATAAAATCGAAGCGGGTATATTGATTTTCACCGGTGCAGATGACGGTCGAGGTGGAGGCGCGCACCTGCGCCAGGGCATCGACATTTTCGGCTGGCACCGGCTCTTCCAGCCACATCAGCCGCAGCGGCTCCAGGGCGCGGGCGAAGGTGATCGCCGAGGGCAAATCGAAGTGGCCGTGGCAATCGATCGCCAGGTCGATCTCATAGCCGATCGCCTCGCGGACGCCTTCCACCAAGCCGACGATATGGCTCATTTCCTGGGCGCCAACAGTCCAGTTGAAGGCGTCGAGCTTGCCATGCCCGGTGTAGTCCACATCGAATTTGACCGCGCCGTAGCCCTCCTCGACCGCCTCCAGCGCTTTTTCGCCAAAAGATGCCGGGCTGTCGTCTTCGCCAAAATGGCAGTCGGCGTAGAGGCGAATATCATCGCGGAACTTGCCGCCCAAGAGCTTGTAAACGGGAACGCCGAGCGCCTTGCCGACGATGTCGTGCAGGGCGTTGTCGATGCCGGTCAGCGCGAAGATCAAGGGCGCGCTGCTCGCCCCGCCATAGCGGCCCGCTCGGCGAATCTTTTCGTAGAGCATATTGATATTGAAGGGGTCTTCGCCGATGAGCAGTTCCTTCAGGGCGAGGATGGCATGTTTGGTGGCGAAGCCGCTGAAGCCCGGTCCGCCCGAGTTGCACTCGCCGGTGCCGACGATGCCTTCGTCGGTGTAGACGCGCACAAAGGTCCAGACGCTGCCGCCGCTATCCGGTTCTTGCCGGCCGATGACACAAGCTTGTACGTCGGTGATTTTCATTTGGGGTCCTTTTTATTCATTTTCAATGGGCCTGTGTAGGGGCGACCTAGTAGGTCGCCCGCCATAAATTTTGCGGCATTTCGGGCGACTCACAGGGTCGCGTTAACACTGACCGTCAGTCGCCCCTACAAGGCTTGTCCGGTACTGCAGAAAGCCTGTTTTTCGTACATCTTACCCCATCCCCGGCCCTTCCCCAGTGAACTAGGGAAGGGTGACTCGACGGCAGAATTGGGATATTCGGCGCCGTGACAGTCAGAAGCTCGTAGTTCCGAGCGCACGGCTGGAGTGCTCCCCCTTCCTTAGCTTGCTGGGTCACGTAGACATTGACCTTCGGGAAGGGGGTTGGGGGGATGGGGTGTATCCGGCGAAAAAGCATGGCCCAGTACCGGACAAGCTCTACAGGATTCCATAATCTAGTAGTGATAATGCTCGATTGCCGCCATAATGCGCTCGATCCGGCGGGCGATGTCGTCCGGCACGGGCGGGTTGAAGGGTCCGCCGGTTCCGCCGACCACGTCAGCGAAGCCGCTGCAGTTGATCGCTTCCATGACGGCCGAATAATTGTAGGCGCGTTCTTCCATGAAGCGGATGTCTTCGAGCGGCGAGATTTCAGCTTCGATCTGACGAGCGGCGTCATAGTCCCCACGGCGCTGGGCGTTGTTGATCTCGTCCGAGGCGCGCGCCACCACGATGTTGATGCCGGAAGTATGCCCCTTGGCGCCCAGCTCAGCCGCGGCCGTCGAGCGGTCGCCGATGCCCCAAATGACGATTTTGCTCTCGTCGAGGGCTTCGGTGAAGGGCCGCACATCTTCTTCGCGCGTGCCAATTTTGACACCGATGAAGTGCGGCGATTCCTGTATCAGCCGAATGATCATGTCGCGGTCGCGGGTCCGCCGATAATAATAGAGGAAGCGCGCCCCGTGCTGATGAGCCTGTTCCTCAGAGAAAGCGAGCAGCGTCTCGTGAAGACCGGCCGGACCGTAGGTGCCACTCAGCGGCATGATCAGATAGACATCGGGCGGGCGCTTCAAAGCGGCGAGACGTGCGATCAAGCCGGCAGCGGCCGGCAGCGGATTGGGCACCACCGCCGCCATGAGGACGCCCTCCCCTTCCATGCGCTGACCAGCGATATCGAGCAATTTGACCTGATCGTCATAGCCGACATGGTGAACGAGGCTAGTGCCGGCGATGGAAATCACGCGCGGGCGGCCTTCGCTGAGGGAATTGTTGCGCATCAGATAATCGATGTTCTTGGCGTGCCCGGCGTAATCAATGCAGCGCCCGTTGAAGGGAATCAGCGGGATGCCGATGACGCTGTTGAGAGCGTCCAGGAGTGCAGGTGTTACGATTGGCATGGTTGATTTGTACCCCTCACCCCCCGGCCCCCTCTCCCACAAGGGCTGCGCGTAGACACAGCAGTTCGAGAGGGGGAGTCATTCACAGGGTAAAATGGAATTACCAGCGCGTTGCTTGGAAGGTCCAGCCGGGCTGCACCTTTTGCATTTCGATTTCGTCGTCCCGCTCGGTCAAGCCGCATTGCAAGTATTGCTGATGCAGCTGCGCCAGCCGCTCGCGATCGACTTCGACCCCCAATCCCGCCCCGCTTGGAACAGCTATCGCCCCAGCCTCAAATGAAAGCGGCTGAACGAGTAAATCGTGGCCGTCCTGCCAGGGATAATGACTGTCGCAATCGTAGGTCAAGTTGGGCACGGCGGCCGCCAGATGCGTCATCGCCGCCAGTGAAATTCCCAGGTGACTGTTCGAATGCATCGACATTCCGCGACCGAAGATTTTACAGAAGCGCGCCAGATCAAGCGAGGCGCGGAAGCCGCCCCAAAAGTGATGATCAGAGAGGATGATCGCCTCGGATTGATGGGAGACGCTGCCTGGCAAATCGGCAAAGGAGGTGGTGCACATATTGGTCGCCAGCGGGATATCGACCGCGCGCGCGACCGCCGCCATATTATCTTGCCCGCGAACCGGGTCTTCAAAATATTCCAGCGCGCCTTCAAGCTGCTTTCCCGCAGTGATAGCGGTCTCGACACGCCAGATGGCGTTGGGGTCGAGGCGCAGCGGCAGATCCGGACCAAAAGCCATTCGCAGCGCCAGGATGGCATCGACCTCCTGCTGCGGTTCAAAAACGCCACCCTTGAGCTTGATCGACTGGAAACCGTATTGCTCGATCATCGCTTGGGCTTGCGTGACGATGCCTTCCGGGTCGAGCGCCGCCTTTTGTCTTGCCGCGATCCAGCCGCTCGCCGAGTCATCGCTCTCGAATCCAAACTCGCCGCCGGCGCCCTCATATTTGTAGAAGAGGTAGGCACTGAAAGGCACGCGCTCACGTGCGGCGCCGCCGAGCAGATCAACGACGGGCCGCCCGACGGACACCCCCATGAGATCGTAACAGGCGACTTCAATGGCGCTCTTCACATGCACGCCGGTCCGCTGATCCCAGGGCGCCGCGCCGCGTTCGTCCGGTTTCGCCAAGCCTTCGAGCACCCCGTCAATGGCGTTGAGCGCCCAGGGGTCCAAGCCGATGAGATGGTCGGCTGCCTGTTTCAGAGCGGCAAGCGTCGCGTCGCTGCCGGGGATCTCGCCCCAGCCGGAGAGGCCGCCATCGCTGACGATTTCGACGATGATACGCAGGGCGTAGGGCGCGTGCAGGCCGGCCGCGTTTAGCAACGGCGGGTCGGGCACGGCGACCGGGGTGATTTGGATTTCGCGGATGCGCATGTCAACTCCACAAGTGATCCAGCGAGCGCTCGCCGTCCCAGTGGTCGGTCGGCTCGAAGTAGCCTTCGGGGCGCGTCTTGTCGATGTGCTCGCGGATGACTTCTTCGTTGAGATCGCCAAAGCCGAGGCCGGGCGCTTCCGGCACCGGCGCGAAGCCATCGACGATCAGCGGTTTTTCAATGCCATCGATGAGATCGCTCCACCAGGGCAGATCGACCGAGTGATTTTCGAGCACATAGAAGTTCTCGGTGGCGGCGGCGCAGTGGACATTGGCAAAGAATGACACCGGCGAGCCGGCCATGTGCATCGCCATCGGCACGCCATAATCCTGCGCCAGATCGCCGATCTTCTTGGTCTCCATGATGCCGCCCGATGTCGCCAGATCGGGATGAATCACCGAGACGGCGCCGGCATCAAGCAGGGGCAGAAAACCCTCTTTCAGGTAAATGTCTTCGCCGGTGCAAACGGGCGTCAGCACCGACTGTTTCAATTGGCGCCACTGCTCGGTCAATTGCCAGGGGATCATGTCTTCGTACCAGGCGAGCGAAAACTGATCGAGCGCCTGACCCAATCGGATGCAGGATTCGACGTTGATATGCCCGAAGTGATCGGCCGCCAGCGGGATCTCGTAGCCGACTACTTCGCGCACCTGCCGCACATACTCGACCAGATAATCGATGCCGATATCGGTGAGTTGGATGCCGGTGAAGGGGTGCATGACATCGCGCCGTTCGAGCGCGCCGGGCGGCGCCGCCACCGCGCCTTCGATGCCCTCCAACAAGCCGATGCCGATATCCATCTTGAGGAATTTGAAGCCGGCGTCCATGCGCCCTTTGAGCCGCTCGCCCATAGCCGCGCCATCAGCGACCGTGTCGGTATCGCTGTAGATCAATACCTTGTCGCGGAACTTGCCGCCGGCCAATTGATACGCTGGCACGCCGTAAGCCTTGCCCGCCAGGTCGAAGAGCGCCATTTCGATGCCGCAGACCCCGCCGCCCTGCCGCCCGTGATAGCCGAACTGCTTGATTTTTCGAAAGAGCTTGTCGATATTGCAGGGATTCTCGCCCAGCAGGCGCGATTTGAGCAGCAGCGCATAGGTCGGGCTGGCGCCATCGCGGACTTCGCCGTAGCCGCTGATGCCTTGATTGGTGTCCAGCCGCAGCAGCGTCACGTTAAATGGCAGCGGCTCGAGATTGACGATGCGCAGGTCGGTGATGCGCAAGTCGGATGGGCGGGAATGTGTGTTGATGTTGGCTTCGAGCGGGGTGTCATTCATGCAAGTTTCCCCCTTTGTGCGCTTCCGATTTAATGTCGCGTAAAGGCCACCTATGTCCGCAACATTATGGGACAGCTGTAGGGGCGACTCGGTGAGTCGCCCGTCTTTGACGTGTCCATATCAATGGGCGAGCCACCGGCTCGCCCGTACAGATTCCCCCGATGAACGCGCTAGCGCCGCAGCAGGTTGCGCTCCCGATAGACTGCCGCCGCGTCTCTGATGAAGGCGGCGTTTTCCCGCGCGCCGTAGGTCTCTTCCAGGTAATCGGCCAGCCGCGCCAACTCCTCGTAGGACGCGCGTTCGGGGCGCAGCAGCTCATAGATCTTCAGCAATTCCTCGTTGGGCACATCGGTCAGTTCCGCCGCCCGCAGCAGGTTCGCCGCCAACTGCGGATAGCCGCCAGCGCGCGCGATCGCCGCCTGCTGCCGCAGGGTGTCGGCATGAGTGCGCAGGTCATCGCCGGTGAGCGCGCCCGCGGCGACTGACTCGGCGGTGATATCGCTTAGCGCGCGCCCGCTGTGGGTCAAGAGCGCATCAGACGCGCTATCACGCAGAGGATAAACGCTCTTCGTATCCGTCACAAGTCGGGCTCCCAATCGAAGCGCAATTCCTGCGGCGGACGCTCGGGGCAGACTTCGTCCGTTTCGCGGCGATGCAGCAAAGCGGTCTTCACGATGAGGCGCAGGCGGGCGCCATTGTCAATCTCGACCGCGACCGGCACGGTGGGGATGCCCATCGCGTAGCGGGCGGCATTGCGCCCGATCGCTTGGTAGGTCTGCAGGGTCAGGCTGGGCGACTGGGGGAAGAGCTCCAGATTGTTCAGCGGCGCCAGGTTTTTTTGATGGATGACGGTGGTGCCGCGCGATTGCAAGCCGATACCGATGCCGCTGCCGCTGAGGCGGGCGCCGACGTAGCCAATCGCGGCACAATCGGATGAGTGATAAACGCGGACGATGCGCGCAATCATGCCTTCCGCGGCGACGCCGCCCAGAATGGCTTCCAGCACATCTTCGTGTTCCAAGCCGCCGATCGTCGTCGCCAGCGCGCTCCCAAACGCGGGACCGAGAGCCAACACCACTTCGCGCCCTGTGCCCCGGTCCGCCGGGCCGATTTCCACCAAGCGCGACAGCGGCTCGCCGACATGCGGATCGACAAAGCCTTCCGGCGACTTGGCTTGCGGGATCGCCTGCATTTCAGTCCAGCGCTGGCCTTCCGGGCGATAACCGCTGCCCGGACCTAGGTAGTCGTTTCCATCGTTGATCGCGCTTTGCACCTTGAAGTCGGCATCGAATATCGCCGAAGGCTGCAAGTAATCAGCCGCGATCCGCTGCCGACCCATCTCCAGGATATTATCGGCGACATCGGCGAAGCCGGAATTCTGCAAAGCGCGGATGACGGCGATAAAGTCATCGTCGCCGGCCATAAAGGCGTCAGCCGCTTCCAAATCCGGCACGATTTCGCGCGCCGGCATATCGTCGCTGCCATGAGCCACCGTCGCCGCGTCGATCTCCTCGTCCGATATTGCCGGCAAGCCCAACTCGCGATAGACGGCTTGGATCGCGCGGGCGCCCTTGCGCCTTATCGAAAGCGCTTCGGCTTCGGTAATCGGACGCAGCCCGCCATCAATCTGCATATCGCGCTGCAAGACGTTGTAATCGTCGAAGTCTTCGGCATCGAAGTTGCCGCCGCCGAACAAGTTGTCGCGCTTGGGGATGGCGCTGTAGCCGCTGAAGATGAAATCCGCCCCCGGGATAAATTGCAGCATCAGCTTGGCGGTCTTGCGAATGCTGGAATGCGAAGCCAGCGCATCGTTTCCGGCCGCCACCTCCAAGCCGAGCATGGAAGCCAGCAGATTCTCCGCCAGCACCGCACGCACGCCGCCGGGCAAGGCTTCCGGCAAGGCGATGCAGGAAATCGAGCCGTTTTGCACGCCCTGGCTGCCGGCGCCCTTGACCACCAGCAGGCAGCGCGCTTCCAGGTAGAGCATCGATTTCTTCTCGGCTCTTCCCATCAATGCTTCCGAGCCGGTGCCCGAGGTGAAGCGGATTTTGACGCCGCGCGAGGCATAAGCCGATGCCAGGAAAGCCTTCGACCAGGGCGTGTCGTCGCCATCGACGAAGGTCTTTTCCGTGCCATAGACCGACAGGGTCTCGGCGTAGCTGGTCAGCCCTTTCATCGCCAGGCGCAAGCCCAGCGCTTCCTCCACCGAGCATTGCGTCAGCACGCCGCCGCGGCCCGTCTGCGTCCCGACCAGGATGGCCAGGGCGTTGAAGGGGGCGAAGCGGGCGACGCGAACGGTGGTCTCGACCTCGGCGAAACCGCGCAGCGCCGCTTCGGCCGCGTCTGCCGCCAACAGCGCCGGGTGCTCGCGCCAGTTGGTGACGTGGGCTTGATTGGCTGGCGTTCGCCTGACGCGCATCTTGGCCAAGCCCATCATCATCTCGAGCACATTCAGGTGGCGGATGATCTCGGTCAGCTTGGCCGGCGTGCAGCCGGAGATCAAGCGGGCGACCTCGGAGCGTGGCACGTTGATATCGGCCAACATGCGCGCGTATTCCTTCGAAGGCAGGGCCATCGCTTCTTCGGCAATGTCCAGGTCCAGCGCCCGCGAGGCGATGAAGATATCCAGCGCGTCGAAGTCGCGGTGCGCGACGCCATCCATTTCGATGATGCAGCCGTCCTCAATCGTCAGGCTCGGCTGCGGATCGTAGGGGCTGTCGGCGACGATCAAGCCAGCTTCGGGCCAGGGCTCGACATAGGTTTCTTTGTTGATGTCGCGTTTCGCCAGCAGGTCGAATCGTTTGGAGCGTTCCATTTGCGTTCGCATTCCCGTCGGCCTCAAGCAGAATCTAACACATGGCGGCGAGACTGTCTAATGGCAAGGCTTTGCGGCGGTCGGTCAACCCATGATTTGTAAGGCTTGTCCGCTACCGGGTCGTGCCAGCGCGCTTTTTCTACCCCTCACCCCCGGCCCCTCTCCCACAAGGGGTCCGCGTAGACACAGCACTTCGAGAGGGGGAGTAACGCGCAGGCAGACGCAAGGTATTCTGCGCGGGCGGCAGCATTGTCGCGCCTGTGTCTACAGACGGTAATGGCGGGCCAGTTGACATAGAGCGGCTTCTGCCGACAGCCACTTCCATGTTCTGGAACATCAGCGGCGATTATATCTCGTATGTGATACTTCTACGTTCGTTGTATCAGTCGTAAGTCTTGTTGCTAAGACCCCATACCCCTCTGTACTGATATACAATAGCACCTTATATCCCACAGCTGGCTTTACAACGAACTTGACTTTACAGTCCACCAGTTCGCGCTAGAATATAGGGTCAGTTCGACTTCCGGCATGACGCCAGTGTGTCGCAGCACTAATAGACTTGGCGGCGTCGGAGGCACGTTGACAACAATGGAGAAGAACCATGTCCGCCGATCAGAAATCATATCTCGCCCCCCCCCCCCCCGAATATTTGTTCTAAGTTTATTCTCGCTTCTTATCCTCTCCCTTTCTGCGGCGCCGGTCTCAGCGGCCACGATCAGGGTAGACAGTACCTGTACGCTGGCGCAAGCGATTAACGAAGCCAACGGCGCAACCACCGGCGTCGGCAGCTGCGAGGCGGGGTCTGACGGTACGGGAGCGACGGGCCACGACACCATCACTTTTACCGACAACATCACGCTCGGCGCGGCGCTGCCGGATATCGCCTCCAGCATCACCTTCGAGGGCGCGAACAAGACCATCAGCGGGAACAATCTTTATCATATTTTCCATATCACTAGCGGACCGGTGGTCATCAACAACCTGACGCTAAAAAATGGCAAGGCGAGGGCTGATTCTGATAGCACTCACTATGGCGGGGCGATCTTCGCAGCGCGAAACAGCGGCTCGCTGACAATCAGCAAAAGCCGTTTCATAGACAACTTAGCGCCAAACCTAGCCCAAGGCGATTGTACCGATTCTTCGGGCGGCGCCCTATACTCGCTAGGCAGTGATGTAACCATTAGCGACAGCGAGTTCCGCGGCAACCGAGCGTTTTCCGCCAGCGCGGTTTGGGTGAACGGCACTCTGACGGTCCAGCGCAGCAGCTTCACGAACCACCGTTTTCCAGCCACCACATCAGACCAGTGTCGCAGCCATGAGAATTCTGTGTTCAGGCTGCAGAACACAGCGACATTCACCAATGTCACCATCAGCAACAATTCGGCAGTGGGGATCATTTCATTAAACGCGGGCGGGACACTTAGCATCACCCACAGCACCATCGCCAACAACAAGAATACTGATAAACGAGAAGGCAACGGCGGTTTGGTGGTTGGTGGCACATTGACTCTCAGACTGCACAACAACATCATAGCGGGCAATACGCCCGTTGATTGCAGACAACTAACAGGAGGGATTCACAATGTCACGGTGGCGGCGAATGTCAACAATCTGATCAAAGACGGGACCTGTTCGCCGACATATACCGGCGATCCCAAGCTGGCTTCCTTCCGCGGCGCTCCCGGTTATCATCCGCTTTGGCAGGGCAGCCCAGCCATCGACGCCGCCGCCAGCGCCCATTGCCCGAGCAAGGACATCCGCGGCGTCACGCGACCGGTACCAGCAGGCGGGGCCTGCGACATCGGCGCCTACGAGGGCTTTATTGTGCCGCCGCCGCCACCAGTTGAAGCAGACGATGACGCAGACCCCAGCCCCACCCCCGTGCCAACGCAAGGTCCCGTATGCGGATTCTGCGCCGACTTGCTGGCCAGGGGCTACCGCTTGCGAGCGCGCTATGGCTTGGAGAGCGGCGTACAATTCCGGCGAGTGGACCGCGACGGCATCGGCGTCCAGTCGGCGCTCGACGCCGGATTCATGGACGCGGTCGATGTCTACGGTTATGCCGAGCAGGGGGTCGAGGTTTGTTTCCCGGCGGCGGGCTCGCTGATTTTGCTCGACGCGACCACCAGCCCGCGTGCCCCGGCTTCCGTGCCCGGCTACACGCGGGAAGGCCGGACCTGCGCCGCGATTGATCGCCCCGGCACGCTGGTGCTGGTGGACAATCCGCCAGCCGGTTTGCCGATTCTCACGACGAGCGTCACATTCGCGGCGCCGGCGCCAGTGGCGGAGGCTGTGGGGTCCGGCTATCAGCAACTCCATTCTTGCATGGTCACGACGCCGGGCTTGATCCGATTCCGCGACGCGCCCGGCGGCGCGCCCCTCCTCTATACCGATCCCTGGGGCAGACAAGAGAATGGCTGGCTGCCCGGGTACGTCACGCTGACGGCGCTGGAGCGAACGCCTGACTGGTTCAAGGTGGATTATTACGGGACGCGCGGCTGGGTCAGCGCTCATCATGTGACGACGCACGGGGTTTGCGGGTAGGAGCGGCTCGGTACCCCGCATTCCCGACCGCCAGTGTCTACGCGGCGCGCCCCCGCTCCCACAAGGGCTGCGCGAGGGCGACTCACAGAGTCGCCCCTACGATTTTCGTTGCAGGCAGCCAACCCCACCCCCGGTTCCCCTCCCCTATTAGGAAGGTTGGCGCTGGCGAGCGAGATTAGGCTGCCGACAGTCTCTCGAAAGATACGCCACAGATTCAGCCATGATGCCTCCTATGGTCTAATACTCCCTAACTTGTCTCATTAGTAAGTTTATCTCGTAAGACGCTCCATTCTCTCGTTCTGATATACCATATCGCCTTCTATACCGCTTCTCGCCTAAAACGCCGATTGAGTTTACAGTCGACAATATTATGTTACAATGTGCCTAGCCTTCGCAGATGTGGACGCTACCGCGTAATGGCTATTACTATTATCGCTGATCGCGCCGGAGACTCGCTGGTGATAATGCAGACGAGCTATGTCCGCCAGTCACAGTCCCTGCTCGCCCCCCCCCCCCCCCGAATATCTGTTCTAGTTGCTACGACGCTGCCAATCGGCTGCTTGTCGGCGGGGCCGGCATGAAGGGCACGGAGCTCGTCGCCAGAGCCGCTATGTACAAGAGCTTCAGCAAGGAAAAGTCGAAAGCGGCGCCCGGTAGGACCGCGGCTGGCGCGGGCGTGGACGCCAACAGCGACAAGGTCATCAAGGACGGCAGTTGCGGCAGGCGCGCGAAAGAGGCGCTTGTCGCTCATTTTGGACTGCAAGGAAATTAAATCATGACTCAATCTCCGCTGCCCTCAATTATTCGTTTTGGATTCAGTCTTATGAACGCGCGCCTATTCTCCCTGCTCGCATTGCTTTTCTTGCTCGTCCAGTTCGCTGACGTCGTGACAGCACAAACGACCAGCTTCAGCTTCACCGCAACGAGCAGCCAAGCGTTTAAAGCGACAATTACGCCGACTGTCGTCCTGGGAGGGAAGACGCTGTCCTCAATCGGTTGGTACTTCCTCCCTGAGCAAGAAACGCCTACGGTTTTCAACAATGCCAACGCATTTACGCATACATATTCTGGTCGATGCGGCTACAAAACCATCAGAGCGACCGCGACTTTCACTGACTTCACCGTTGTGGAAGCGACAGTCGTGACGTTGACTGTTGCATGCCCTGGCGGGGCGACCTACAGCTTTACGGCGTCGAGCACAGCAGTCAATTCAGTGACTGTTGACCCGGCATTCTCTGTCGGAACCAGCGGCAAGGAAAAATGGTCAATTTACTATGATTGGGGTGATGCAACTCAAGCTACTTTTGATGGTTCAGACACTAACCGAACGAAGGTATATGACGGTTGCGGCAGCAGAACCATCGAATCGAGCGCGACCCTTAGCGACTCTTTAACCACACTCGATAAGCCTGTGGCAATCTCTGCCACGCCCGTCACGATCACACCAACATGCAGGCTGATAATCCGCTATGCAAACAACTCGCCGCAAGTCTCGTTTTTTTCGAATAGGTGGTGGGTTTGGTTTTATGTCACATCCAACAAGTCAAATACCAGCGCCATTTGCCATCTGCTTAAGCCGAAGCATTCTACCGATAGTAAAAACCGAGGAGATTGTGTACCTGGCACTGTTGTAAGTATGGAACTCCCGTCCAGCTACACTTGCGGCAGGGTGGATGTAAAGACTGTCGGGACCAAAGGCAGCGAAACCGACACTATCTTTGGCAGCGCTTCTAACAACCTCTGCAGCAACGACGCCACCGCCACCGAGCACGCCAACGAAACCGCCACCCAGCACGCCAACGCCACCGAGCACGCCAACGAAACCGCCACGGCCACAAACAGGCCCTCGTTCAGCGTGGGCTTGACTGGTGTCAGCTACAACCCCGAAAGCAATCGCGTCTT
>JAPOWK010000001.1 GCA_026707665.1 Chloroflexota bacterium | reverse complement strand
GTCCAGCGGCGGAAATCCTCAATCGACTTGTCGAGCGTGAACTGGCTGCGATCAAGCACGCGCTCGGGCAGGTCATAATAGCGCTGAAATTTGACCCGGTGGCTCACCATCAATTCGCCGTAGTCGAAGAGATATTCCAGCGCCACCTTGGTCGGCTTCCAATTCCACCAACCGCCGTCGCCGCGGCGCTCGCTTTCGAAATCCTTTGACGACATCGGTCCACGCTGGCGAATCGTCTCCAGCACATTCTCAATGATGGGTTCCATGTCGACGTCAAAGCGATCAAGCTGCCACTGGCTCTCCTTGAGCTGCTTCTGCTGGATATAGGCGTGATACCAGGGATAATGCGCGGTCGGCAGTTGGCACATGGCGTGCGCCCAGGTCTCGAAAAGGAAGCCGCTGTCGAGCAGGGCGTCCAGCTCGGCCGGGTCGTAGAGACCGGCGCGTGCCAGCATAACCAGGTAGTGGCTGCGCGCGACCACGCTGATGGAATCCAGCTGCAGCAAGCCGATGCGCTCGATGATGCGCTTGAGGGCGGCTTGGTCGGGGGCGGCCGGGCGCTTGTGCAGCCCCTGCTTGTAGACGCTGAGCCGCTTGACGGTGTCGCGGGTGACGGGGATGGGCGTGGTCATGGCGGGGAGTTTAGCATGTGGCGGAGGAGTTTTACCACCGAGGACACCGAGAGAGTAGAGTTCACCGAGAAAGAATCGGCAATGATTCAGAGAAGAGGCAATATATATTATAATTGTCCAATTGCGGAATGTAGGATAGGTGTTGATAAGTGACGTCTGCACGAAAGACTGTAGAGCAGATTCGTGAGGCCAGATCTACTCTAGATATTCTCTTCAAGCAGCCGGGAACCGTTACGGTGATTCATTATTCTTGTGAAGACTTCAGAATGCGAAATGATGGAACCACACCTCGCATCACTTCAATTGCCATCTGCAATCTTGAGAATGGCCAGAGCAAGTCATTTTCAATTCATCATGCTGCCGAGATAAAACGGCTACCAATTTGTGAAATCCCTAACAAGTATGACGAACTTGAATTGACGATGCTGGATAACTTCTTCCGCTATGTTGGGCAACTCCAAAATAGCAAATGGATTCATTGGAACATGCGCGACAGCAACTTTGGATTCGAAGCTATTGAGCATCGCTTTAGAGTTCTTGGAGGCTCGCCAGCCGTTATTCCAGAAGCGCAGCGATTCGACTTGCCGCGGCTTCTCAGCAAAATATATGGGGAAAAATACATTGGCGATCCCAAGCTGAAAAGCCTAGTAACCCGCAACAACTTGACCAATCTCGATTTCATACCGGGTGAAGACGAGCCCGCAATGTTCGCTGGCGGAAAATACGTTCAAATGCATCAGTCGACATTGAGAAAGACGGTGGTTATTGCTGAGATAGCTAGAAGAGCATGGCGTCAAGAATTGAAGACGGACAACAAGTGGTGGTCCGCATACGGTATAAGCGTCAAGGCGTGGATAGAGACCATATACGAACATTGGGTTTTCAAGGCGGTAGGCATAATAATTGCGCTATTTGCGCTTTATCAAATAGGCCGCGCTATAGGGGTCATTTAGCACCCTCACCTCTGAAAACTACAGCGTAGTCTCAATGCGAACGGCGCTTCGTTTGCACTAATCTAGCGCCTCAACTCCAACACCAACTGATGCGCGGGGCTGAAAAACTGCCGATACGTCAGCCAAGCCGCGATCAGCCCGGTGAATGTCGCCGCGCCCACCAGCATGTACATCACGATGATCTGCAGCTGCACCGCCTCCAGCGGACTGGCGCCCGCCAGGATCATGCCCGTCATCGCGCCCGGCAGCTTGATCAAACCCACCGTCTTGGTCGTATCGACGATTGGTGTCATTGCGCTGACGATCGTGCGCTGAAACTGCGTCAGTGAAGCTTGCCGACTCGTCGCCCCCAGCGCCAGCTTGCTCTCGATTAAGTCGCGCTGGTCGTAGAAGTCGCTGCTTAGGCGGGTGATGACCAGGGTGGCGGTAGTCATCGAGGTGCCGACGATCATGCCGCCGATGGGGATGATGTCCTTGGGCACGAACTGGAAGACGCCCAGCGCCACCAGCAGCGCAATCGTCAAGCCGGAGCCGATGCCAATGGCCAGGAAGGCGACCATGACGCCGTTTGGCGTCTTCTTGGCGCGCGCCCCGCTGGTACGGCCGCCGATGGTGATCATAACCAGCAGGATGGCGATGGTGAAGAGCGGAACATCCATCTCGAAGACGAGTTCCAGAACGTAGCCGATGGCGATCAGCTGGATGAAGCTGCGCAGGGCGGCGACAGCCAGGTCCTTTTCCAGGTCGGAATGCTGCCAGCGGGAGATAGCGGCGGCGATGACGACGAAGGCGATGGACATCAGTACGCGGTCGATGCCCTCCAGTCCGGCGAATAATTCGGGCATGGCGCTGCCTCCTTGCCATAGGGAAACAAATCCTGCGATTGCCCGATTCTACCGCATAACATAGCGCGAACTTGGAGTCTTCAGGAGCAGAACAGAAGCAATGGAGGATGTGCGCGGGGTCAGCCACCGGCTGACCCGTACAAGTGAAATATACGGAGAATGTTGTACGGGCGACCCGGTGGGTCGCCCATTGATGTGTCCGGTGGAAACGTCCGTTACCAGCTCAGTTCCCGATTCTTAAACGGGACCAGCGCCATAATCACGGCGTGGGTGTATTAGTCTTTGCGATCGACCAGGTCATCGGTCAGCAGGCCGATGGCGCCGTTGGCTTGCTTGGAGTTGTCGCGCCCGAAGACCAGGTCATCGGCGTGGCCGAGCTCCAGCCCGCCGCGCACCAGCTCAGCGACCTCGCGCGGCAGGTAGAAGACAGCCGTCTGCCCCAGGCCGGTTTTTCCATCTCGCCCCAGCACGTGCACGCGGGCGAAGCAAGTCATGCCCAGCGGGCTGTCTTCAATACCGCCTTCAATGCCGACCCAATAGTCGGATTCCGGCTGCGCCTGGCGGGCATTTTCTGCGCGATTGCGCGCGCCGGCCTGCGTCTGGCGTATGCTCATCGGCTGGTCAGGCACACCCGATGGCACGGAGGCGCCCGCCACTTCAAAGCCGTGCCCGGGGAACATCTGTTGGAAGGCGGCTAAGGCGGCTCTGAGTTTGACTGGATTCTGTGACGCGACCGTGATTTTGCGCATGTCTCGATTCTCGCGATTGCACGCCACCAATCTAACACAAGCCGCTGCCCCCTCAAGGGCTGTTGTCAGAATGGCGGGGGCTGGTACACTGGTATTGTATAAGACTGCGAGGGAGCCACATGTTGGGCGACAGACCCCAAGCGACCATCATCAGCAAAGCCGGGGCGGCCGATCTGATTGATCTTTCCGATTTTATCAAGCCCTTTGTCGACAGCGGCGAGATTCTTCCGCGCACCTTCGACGAACTGGAGTACCTGCTGGATACCTTTTTCATCGCCCGCCTTGACGGACGAGTTGTCGGTTGCGCCGCACTGGAGGTCTACAGCAAGAAGCTCTGCGAAATCCGCAGCCTGGCGGTGGACCCGAATGCGCAAGGGCTGGGCATCGGCAAGGGCTTGGTGGCTGCCTGCGTCGATCTGGCGCAGCGCGAAGGCGTCTACGAGATTATGGCGATCAGCTCGGCGGAAGACTTCTTCAAGTCTTGCGGTTTCGATTTTACGCTGCCGAATCTGAAACGGGCTTTCTTCTTGCAGACGCGCGAGGAAATGTAGCAGCAACCTCAAAGCGCGTAGCCTAGATTGTGACCTCACATCGTGAAGAACCGTCTGCAATTTGCTCAGTATTCTGAACCCGCGGCGGATGGTGATGCAAGCTTCTCCCCTCTCCAATGCTTTGGGTCGCGTGGACACTGACCGGCGGGAGGCGCCGGGGGAGGGGTTGGATTTCGCCCGATGAAGATTGACGTCCTGACCCTTTTCCCCGATATGTTCAGCGCCGTCATGTCCGAGAGCATGATGTGGAAGGCGCGCGAGCATGGACTGCTCGAATTCGAGGTCCATGATATCCGCGACCACGCCGGCAACAAACAGCGCAAAGTCGATGACAGTCCCTACGGCGGGGGCGGCGGCATGATCCTCAAGGCCGATGTGTTGACGCGCGCCATCGAAGCGGTCCGGCAGCATGACGAAACGCCGGTCATTCTGATGTCGCCACAGGGGCGCGTATTGACGCACCGGGTGGCGGCCGAGTTGTCTCAATGCGAACGCCTCATCCTCGTCTGCGGGCATTATGAAGGCGTCGACGAACGCGCGCGCCAGTTGGCGATCAACGACGAAATCAGCATCGGCGATTATGTGCTGACCGGTGGCGAGTTGGCGGCGCTTGTATTGATTGACGCGGTGGTGCGGCTGATCCCCGGCGTGCTCGGCGCGGAAGGCGCGCAGCATCGCGACAGCCATGCCGACGGCTTGCTTGAGGGTCCGCACTACACGCGCCCGAGCGAGTTTCGCGGCTTGCGCGTGCCGGCTGTTTTGACCAGCGGGCATCATGCAGAGGTTGACCGCTGGCGGCGGCGACAAGCGCTGAAGCGCACCTGGGAACGCCGGCCCGATCTCTTGGAAAAGGCAGTATTGAGTGAGGAAGACCGCGCCTATCTCTCGCAGTTGAAAGACGAAGCGGGCGACTAACTCTGCAAGCCGGCTTGATCCCCTTCGGCGAAGGCGAGGGCGCGTTTGTCACCCCGCTCAGGATCGAGCATGGCGGCGACCGTATCCTCGCGGACGACCCGCCCACCATCGAGCAGCAGCACGCGGCTGCCGACGCGGCGCGCCTGCTCAATCGCGTGGGAAACCCAGATCATCGTCAGGTTCGTGTTTTCGCGCAATCGCAAAAGCGACTCTTCGACGCGGCTGGTGGCGATCGGGTCGAGCGATGAGGTGGGCTCATCGAGCAGGAGCAGCGATGGATTGAGCGCCAGGGCGCGTGCGATCGCCAGGCGCTGTTCCTGCCCGCCGGAGAGGTCGGACGCCGGCTTGGTAGCCAGTTCCGCCTCCAGCGAGACCTGCGCCATCAGATCGAGGATGGCAGCGCGCGCAAGCGTCTCGCCCTGCAAACGCGCGCCGAAAGCGATATTGTCGGCGACCGTGCCTTCGAAAGCGGCTGTCTTCTGAAACATCATGCCGACCTGGCGGCGCAGCTCGGTCACGGGCAGGTCGTAGATGGAGCGCCCGTCCAATTGAATGGCGCCCGCTTCAATGTCGTTCAGCCGGTTGACGCAGCGCAGCAGCGAACTCTTGCCGCCCCCGCTGGGTCCGATGACGACGAGCAATTCGCCCTCAGCGACATCGAGCGATATGTCGTGCAGGACGGTTGCGCCGCCGCGCTTGAGCGTGAGGTTGCGGATGGAGAGCTTGGGCATGGGCGGTTCCGTGCATAACGCTGGTAGCTCAATTGTAACGCACTTCGCTTGCGTAACTTAAGCCCATAAAGTTCTTGCCGTCTAAGTCCTGACCTACGTCTACTTTCCATTTAGTATTGCCACTTCTTTCCCTCCTTACGTATGGTTGACGATTTCATTCAGAGCTGTTCTTCAATGAAGAACATTTCCCAGATACTATATGCTGCACTAATGAAATAACGACCGTCTGGGCTAAACAGAATGGCTGTTCCAGGACGATCGTCGCTTGCGGAATCCAATTGAGGGACGAATATCTCCTCATCAGTGTCCAAATCCCAAGCTCGAAGTTGCCAGCAGTCATCTGTCGTCATAAGCAAACTGTCATCCGGGCTTATGTCGCCATCTGCAATAAGGCATTCGCGTTTGCCGTCTGCAGGTTCTAGCTGCCGCACAAAATGCAAGCTATTCCCATGAAGCGACCACCGGCTAACTGTCGCGTCCGACAGGACCAACAGCTGAGAATCGTCTTTCGTGAAAAGCAGATCTGCTACTGATTCGTACGACAGAGCGGCCGGCTCCCAGGCATCCCAGGAAGCGATAGTCCAGATTCGAAGTGCCCCATCACCATAGGCAGCAAGTAGATATCCGTCCTCCGAAATCGCAAGATTTTGTAGACTCTGACCGCGGTCGCCAGGCCAGCGAATCTCAGCGACGGATTGCGACGCCAGGTCGAAGCGAAACAGCCTTGAAGGATCAATCGCCACTAATAGCCAATCGCCACTAGGATGAAGCAAGAGCTCGCTGACCGGTCTCTCGCTCACCTGAAATTCGTGAAGAAACTCTTCTGTCCATAGATCCCAAAACATGAGGCGACCGGTATTGGTGCCGACTATGATTGTGTCTCGTGCAAGCTCCAATTGCTGAAAGGATTCGCTGCGCGGCGGCCTGCGATTTGTTCCTCTAAAATAGTCGCCTTCTTCCGTCAACTTCGCGAGGAGAAGCTCTCGTCTTAACGTGATTTCCTCCCTTTCATGGCCCAACATGACGAATATCGGATCGGTCTCGTGCCATCTTATTTCTGTTGCAGCCGGCGGATCCAGACCCCCTGAGCGAATCTGATGAATGTTGCTGTTAGAAATACTGGCAGATGCCCTGCAGGTCATTCGGCAGATTAATTCTTGGCCGTAACTTAAACTGGTAACGAATACTAAAGCCAAGACTACGAAAATTAGCTTGAGCATACGCCGTCTCCCTTCTATCAAAAACCTGTATCGTGAAACCAGCCGTTGGCTCTCTCGCCGCAATCATCTGTTTGGCAACATGCTGTTGATGCTGACCGCTGCAACTTAGACTCTAGTTCCATTTTGTAGGCACTGGCGCCATCGTATGAATAGCGTCGGCTGCCTTCACAGTTCGTGCGATGTAATTCTTATGCTCGAGTTTTGACGCTCGTGCAGAATCACCGCTACTCATGGTAGACTTAAACATAAATCGTCCGCCGAGTTCTAAAAGGGATCCTCATGCAAATGACCATGACCTGCGCCGAAGAATCGCGCGCGCTGGAAGAAACGCTGGCTGGCACATTCAAACCGGCTGAAACCTTCTTTCTGATCGAGAGCAATCTGCCCGAGTACGGCGGCTGGAGCGGGAGCATCGTCAAGGCGGCGGGCAGCGCCGGCGAGTTCGCGCCCTATCTGCGCCATCTGCAAAGAGCCAAGCGAGCGAAGATCCTCTTCATCCGCCGGCCGCAGGGCGACAGCAAGAACTTCTACATCGCCATGACCAATCAAGACGAGCCCAAGATTTATCACGCCGAGCTGGACGACTACGCCGATTTGCTGTCGCTCGATCTGGCGAGCCTGGCGGAAGAGCGCGCGCCACGGCTGAACGGACGCGAGATGGCGCCGATTGACGAGCTCTACACCGTCTGCACCAATGGGCGGCACGATCCCTGCTGCGCGGCGTACGGGGCGCCGGTTTATCAGGCGCTGGCTGAACAAGCCGGTAGCGACCGCGTCTGGCAAACGACTCACATCGGCGGCCATCGCATGGCGGCGACGCTGGTCGCCTATCCGCAGGGCATTGTCTACGGCCATGTCGACCCGCATGATGTCGAGAGCCTGCTGATGAATCATCGCGCCGGCTACATTCTGACGCACAAGTATCGTGGGCGCGGCTGTTACGCGGGCCACGATTTGGACGAAGCGGCGCATTTGGCGGCCGGGGCGGCCGAGGCGATCATCCGCGAAAGCACGCGCCAATACGGCATTGAGGACCTGCGGCTGACGGCGGTGACCGAGCTGAATGACGGCACGCGCCGGGTCAGCTTCCGCGGCTCGAATGGCGGCGCCTCGACCGCCGAAGTCGGGACGAGCATGTCCGTACCGCGGCAGACCTCCTGCGGCGATGAGCCGAAACCGATGCCGCAGCATGACGTGCGCATTCTGGCGGCGATTTAGCGCCGCGCCGGAAAGGGCGCCAGAGCCTATCGATGAATGCCAGACCCTATCCGGCGCCGAGAGCGCCCTGGCTGGTGCGCTTGCTGCGGCTGGCGGTGCTCGCCTTCATGGGCGCCTCGCTGCTGGCGCTGCTGCTGGCGGCCGGGGCGCTCGCCTTTCAAATCGCGATTCAAGATCGGGTTGTGCCCGGGGTTCGCGTCGCTGATATCGAGCTCGGCGGTCTGACGCGGGCGGAAGCGGTCGCGGCGTTGACGGCGGGCTATCAGGATCTGCAAGACCGCAGCTTTGCTTTCCACGATGGCGAGCGCCGCTGGACGGCGACGGCGGGCGAGCTCGGCTTGAGCTTCCCGGCGGATGAGCTGGTCGAGCGCGCCTTGCGCATCGGTCATCGCGACGACAGCCGCCGCAGCCTGCGCGAACAAGCTGAGGCTTGGTTCCAGGGCGCGAACTTGCCCGCGACGCTGACCTTTGACCCGACGGCGGCGCGAGACTTCCTGCGCGGTATCGCCGCTGAGATCAATCGCGCGCGGCAAGACGCCTCGCTGCGCCTGGAAGGCACGACGGTCAGCATTGATCCCGGCCAGACCGGCCGCGAGCTAGATGTCGAGGCGGCGCTGTCGGCGCTTTCAGCCGCGATCTTGTCCGAAGACGGTCCGCGCGAGCATACCCTTCTCGTTGGCGAAAGCCCGCCGCGTCAATGGAATATCGCGGAAGCGGCCGCCAAGATCGAGACGGCGCTTTCGACGCCTGTCCACCTCATAGGGACCGATCGCAATGGCGTCTTGCTCAGGCCCTGGGTCATCAGCGCGGATCAAATTCGCGCGGCGCTGGAAGTGACGCTGCATGTGGAAGCGGGTGGCAAGCGTTATCAGGTCGGCTTGGACTTGAGCGCCCTGGAACGCTATCTGGGCACGCTGTCGCCGGCTCTTTCCAAACCGGCTGTAGACGGGCGCTTCGACTTCGATCCGCAGACTGGAGAGCTGATCGCGCTCTCTTCCTCGGCGGAGGGACGAAAGCTGAACGTCGAGGCGACCATCAAGCGGCTGGAATCAGCGATATTCGACCCGCTGAATCGGCGCGTGGCGATGGTTTTCGAGCAGATAACGCCTCGCTTTCACGAGGGTTTGACGGCGGCCGAGCTCGGCATAACCGAGTTGGTGTCTGAAGCGACGACTTATTATTGGGGCTCCTGGCCGAATCGGCGCAGCAATATCGCCCTCGGCGCTGGGGTGCTGAACGGCATCATCATCGCGCCCGGCGAAGAGTTTTCATTTAACGATCATCTCGGTGATATCACTTCGGAAGCGGGCTACCTGGAAGGCAGCGTGATCTTGGGCGGCGCCACCGTCACCGGCATCGGCGGCGGCATCTGCCAGGTCAGCACGACGATGTTCCGCGCTGCCTACGGAGGCGGTTACGCCATCACCGAGCGCAACAGCCATGGCTATCGCGTAGGCTATTATGAATACGCCAATGCCGGGCCCGGTCTGGACGCGGCGATCTGGCAGCCGGAGATCGACTTGCGCTTCCAGAACAATACGCCCCATCACCTGTTGATCGAGAGCAGTTTCCTGGGCGCACAGGACGCGCTACAGTTCCGCATCTACAGCACGCGGCATTGGCGGACCGTGATCGAGAGCGCGATCATCAGCGAGATTGTGCCGGCGCCCGACGCCAAATTCGTCGAAGCGGGCGACCTGGCTCTCGGGCAAGCGCGCCAGATCGACTACTCGGCTGATGGCGCTGATGTCTGGGTGTATCGCAACGTTTATGATACCGCCGGCGCGTTGGTCAAGCGCGATCAACTCTTCACGCGTTACCAGCCCTGGCAGGCGGTCTTCGAGGTGGCGCCGGGCGATCCGCGGCTGGAGGTGGAGGAGGAAGGCGAACGAGATAGAGCGGCGGTTGGCTCAAATTGAGCGATCGCTGCGCCAAGCCAAATCTATTTTTTGCTCTAATGTACGACAGAAGACAAGGCATGAAACGGCAAAAGACACGTTACCGGCCCGCCGGGTTCCTCGCTCACTGCTTAAACGTGTCGTACGGGCAGTTGTGCTTGGCATAGATTGTCTGTCTCACTTTGTGGTAACTTGTACGTAGGTGTTTGGTGAGATCCGACACTAACCTCTAGACCGCTCTGGACAGACGGGGTTAGGGGAAGGCGACGAAACCCAATTAGGGAGCCGTCGGCTCCAAAGGGCTTGCGACTCATACGGCGAGCCCTTTGGCTTTTATACAGTATTTGGAATTAAGTCTCAAGCCACCGGCTGCGCGCGCGCCGGCTCGACGAAGCCCTTGAGGATCTTCTCCAGCGCCATTGTATGGCTGCAGACGCCGCGCTGGGCGAAGAAGGAGGCCGTGCTCGTCCACTGACCTTGGTCGTAGGTCACCCGGTGCGTCTGGTTGTAGCCGTCGAAGCTGCAATCGAAGCGGACGATGTGGATGCGATCGGTCTCCTGCGAATAGCGCTTCGCCTTGGTGACATCGCTGACTATATTCTGCCCCGGCGCGTAAGGCAGCGGGCGGCGTTTGAGCATGGGCTTGAACAGCGTCTCCAAAGCCATGATATGGGAGCAAATGGCGTACTTCTGGAAGCCGGCGCAAGTGCAGGACCAGCCATCGTCCCCGAGGCTGACGACATGGCTGCTGTTGGCGCCGTGGAAGCGCACCGTCAGACTGATGAAGGTCGCGCGTTCCGGCTGGCTGGCGTACTCGCCCGCTTTCTGAATCTTGTTAATCATACTTGCGTCCATCATTTTCCCTTCTAAACCAATTTGACGCCCGACTATGACGCAAAAACGCGGCGCGACTGGGTCGGTCACTCCGCGTTTTTCTGGGTCAATCTATGTGAATGACTGCTGTCTTGCATCGCGCGCGATTTCTGCTTTCTATGTCTTCAGTGTAAGGCAGCGTCTTGCGAATGTCAAAGGGCGGAGCGACATTTTTCCGCAAGTCTGTCGAAACTGCACAAGGCGAATGGTGTGCTATTTCTGCCGGTATCGCGCGGTCAAGATCGCTTGTCGTCAAGCGCCAAATCTGCAATATCGATACAGTGGCGCCAGGGTATCGATACGGCGTCGACCGGTCGGTGGATCATCGTTTCATTCGAGTGTGGAGGCGCGGGTCAGCGCTGCGACCGGTCACACCCGCGCCGCGAATATTTGCTGCGAAGACTATTTGTTTCCTCGCTCTATTCGTCGGCTTCGAGCTCGGCCAGCTGCTCGGCGATCATCTCATCCGTGCAGTGCAAGGTGTCCAGAAAGCCGGCTAATTCCGCATGGCGCTCCTCGGCGCTCGAATCCGCGTATTCAGGTTTGACGAATTCTTCGCTGCTCTCGCCGTTTTCATACACGAAATCCGCCCGTTCCATCAGTTCAGCCGGGATCTCAATGCCACCCTCGGCGATTGAATCCAGGTTCAGCGCAATGGTGACGGCGGTATCGGAATGGATGGCGGTGCGCTCGGGTTCCAATATGCCTTGCAGCTGGGCGACCAGCATGCGTCCGATTATCTGCCCCTCTTCATAGTAGGAGTAGAAGCCGGAAACTACATGAGCGCCAGTTGGGAGGTAGGACATCGTAGAGGTGACGATAGGGATGCCGGATACATTGGCGGCTTCAACAATCGCCGGTAGGGACTCCGGGTAGCCTATCGAAACAAACATGTCGACGCCCTTGTCGATGAGCGTCTCCGCGCCCACGACGCCGTCAGCGGCGGTGACCCATGAGGCGGTTTCCACATTGATGCCTAATTCCGCGGCGTAGCCTTTGATCCGCTCAACGCCGATTACAGTAGCCGTTCGCGCCGGGGTCGCGAAGCTGCCGATGAGGTCCGCATCCGGGTCCAGCAGCGGCACCAAGCCCACCATGTCCTCGTATGAAACCCGCGCGTGACTGCCAACCACGTTTGGCGGTTTCACGCAAGGCGCCTCGGCCACGCCCGCGGAATAGGGCGCGGTCACAATGGCGAATATCACCAGCGGCGGCGGCTCAATCCCGCTGTCAAGCGATCCCTTGACGGCGGTGAGCGTTACATTGGTCGTCAAGGTGACGAGAATGTCAGCGCCTCGATCCAGCGCTTCCTCCACCATGATGTTGACCGTGGGCAGGTCAAAGCCCGCGTCGCGCCAGATGATGTCCAGATGCTCGCCCTCAAAATCTTCGTTGTACGCGAAGTCGGCGATCTCCGCCGCATCGACATAACCGTGGTAGGCCAGCATATCAAACAGACCCTCAACCGTGCGACCGCGCAATGACTGGGCGCTTAGCGTCAAGACAGCAATAGTTGGCTTGTCGTTCGCGAGCCCGCTAGTGGCGGTTAACCCCGCAAGCAAAGATAGAATTGCAACTAACACGAGTCCACGCGACCATGTGCGCATTTCAAACTCCTTACGTATGTGAATTGCTCGATAAATTCTGCTTCGTCGCCAGGCAAGTGGAAACGAGACAGAAGAAACATGTTAGCATGATATGTATATTATGATAGACTAGATTCTTATCTGAATCATAAGTCTGTCAGCAGCGCTGGTTTGGGGATTCAGGAGGGGAATTCGCGAGAATACGTATGGCGATTTTGGGGCGACATTAAATCGGCGGGCAAGATGCCGAGCGTCAACGACTGGACGTAGATACAGTGGCGCCAGGGTATGGATACGGCGTCGGCGCTTAGCGGCGCATCGGTGAAGTCGATGGCGGCGCCGCGCGCGACGGCGAAGGGCGTCGCTTCGTCGCGCTCGCCCATGACCACCTGCGCGCAAACAGCCAGCGAATCGGCCACGCCAATCTGCGTCACCGTCATCGCATTGCCGAAAAGGTCCTGCTTGCCGCGCTCATCCTTGATGGGCTGAAAGCCGGCCATGGCGATGGCGATGCCCGTTGTGCCATAGCGCCCTGGCATCAGCCAGCTGTCGGTCAGGATCACGCCAATGCGGCAATCGAAGGACTGCTGCAAAGCCGCGCGAATGGTCTCGGCAAGTTGAAATGGCGCCTGGGGCAGGAGAACCGCCTTGCCGCTGGGGATATTCGAGCGATCGAGCCCGGCGTTTGGCGAGAGCACCCCGCCCTTGGTCGTCAGCAGGAAGCCTAACTCGATGCCGCCAAAGATGTGATCGGCTTCTTCAAGCGCCAGCTGGGTAATGGCAGCGTCCATCTGATAATGGTTCGCCAGTTGCCGCGCCTGCGCCGTCGGTTGGACATCGGTCAACTCTACGATGCGCCCCCCGGCGATGGCGGCGTACTTGCTGGATATGGCGACGACATCGCCGTCTTCCAGGCCGATTGCGGCTGAATTCAAGCTGGCTTGCAAGGTCGCGATCAGGTCAAAGGGTTGCGATTGCACCGGAGCGCGAAGGGGAAAGACGGTCAATGGCTGCGGCATTTGTGGCGCCTTCTGTATCGGTGAAAGAAGCCAGCACTCATTCTAGCATAGTTGCCGGTCAATGTCAGCCAGAAGCTAAGGCTCAGTGACCCCAAGAATGAGCACGCGGTCACGCTCTCGCTCGGCGACGGCGAGCGCTCGTCCATCGGGGCTGAAGGCGATGGACGCGGGCGCCGCGCTTAGGGCGATGCTCGGCGAGTGGGGATTGAGCGCGTTGGCGATGCGCAGTCTTGCCGGGCCATTCTGTGCGATTGTCGCTGAGGCGAGCAGCGCTTCCGCATCGGGGATCACTTGGCGGCGAAAGCTGAAATGTGGCAGCAGATGCCCCGCCTGATGGTAAATCCGTAGATCAGCGCCGCTCTCGATCTCGATCTGGTAGAGGCTGTCGCCGCTGTTATATATGAAATCGCCCAGCGCGCGATCGGGCGCCTGAACCACGCGGGATCCGCCTCGACCGGGCGCCAGCGCCTTGGAATACAAAAGCTCGCCAGTGGACGCGCGGTAAATCCATAAGCCCGCTCGGCGGTCCGCTGTTGACTCGCCGGTGACCGCCAACAGCTGATCATCCGCGCTAAATGCGAGCGCGGTCAGCGGGTAGGGGAAGATATAGTGCAGATGGAGTTGGTGCTCCCAAGGTCGTAGCGGATCGATTTGCCAGAGCTTGAGCGTGCCGGCGCGGCGCGCCAGCTTCAAACTGTCGTCCCCGCTGATGGCGGCCAGTTGACGGCCGCGACGCGTCCAGGCCAGCGCGCGGATGGGACCGTCCAGCTTGCCCAAGTCCAGCGCGCTTTTGGTCTGATCGTTTTCGAGCGCGACAAGCAGGACCGCGCCGTCCTCCAGCCCGATTGCCAGGTATTCCGCGTCCGGGCCGTAGGCGATGGCGGAGACGGCAGGCGATTCCCTGTCAAATGGCAAGCGCATGAGATCGGGGTAGCGGTAGCGCTCAAGTGATCCACCCGCCGTGACGATTGCGAGCTCTGAGCCGCGCGGCGACCAGGAGACCGATACCGGCGCCTCGATTACCAGCAGCTTGATTGTGTCGAGGGCCTGGGCATTGGCGCTGTGGATGATGTGGCCTGTCGCTGGCTGTTCTTGGTTGGATGGCGCCCGCTCTGATGGACTGCTCAGTGCTTGGTCCCCGACGATGCGCTTTGAGAGCGGCTCCAGATAGTAGAAGTTGAGGTTGACGTCGCTTTCCACCGTCCAGCCGATGAGGCCGCCCGCTTCCACCAGCCACCAGATGTGCGGTCCCTTGCAAGCGGGCCCATCAAGCACGGCGTCCAGCACCGTGCGTGGCGGGACTTCGCCAACTTGCTCGGCGGCGATGTCGGGCTGGGCGCGCAGGCGGTTGGCGATCGTGTGAGAGGCGATGCGCGCATTGCCCTCGCCGATATCGATGCGCGAGGGCAGCCATCCGGGATAGCCGGGCGGGCAGAAATGAATGATGCCAGAGGCGACTTGCGCCGGATCCAGTTTGGGGAGCTGGTCGCAGCTTCCTGATAACTCCAGCACCGCCCGATTGACCCAGCCCCCGCGATAGAAGAGCCAGTTGCCGCCGAAGTCTTGCCCAAGGACAGCGACGCTCTGATGGTCGTAGATGCGCGTCACCAGAGTGCCACCTGGCCCCTGGCGGACGTTGGCGTTGTCCCCGCTGGGCCGCAAGAAGCAGCCGGTCGCGCCGCCAGCCGCCGCGTTGACCAGCGGGATATTGTAGCAGGCGCCCGACAGCCGCGTTCCATCGCCCTGGACCCAGCCGCTCGCCAGTTGATACCAGTTTTGCGTCGGCGCGCGCCCGATAACCGTCCGCTCCTGTGAATCCAGCAATTGTCCGATGACTCCAGACTCGGTCGCGCTTTCCGCGTAGATGGGCGCGTCACCCGTGACCTTGCAGACTTCGTTGACGCCACGGCGCTGCCTAGAACTGCCGCTCGCGTCGGCTGGGCAGCCGAGGGCGAAACCGGCTCGAATGATACCGAAGTCGGCCGCGCAGATGTCCACGTGATCGGGGGCGCCATCGCCATCTTCATCGCGCATCAGGGCGCAGCCATGGGCGGCCGCGGCGCCAGCTTGCGCCGGGCAGCGGTCACGGGCGTCCGGACTGCCATCGCCATCGCGATCGCCGTCGCTGGGCTGCGGGCAGCCGGCTCGCTCCATCGCCGGGATGCCAGCGATCTGCGGGCAGGCGTCCACGCGATCAGCCAAGCCGTCGCCATCGCTGTCCAGGCGCGCCCGATCCAGGGGAATCGCCCCCGCGCCCAGGTTGGGGAAGCGCTCATCGCAGGGCTGGATCATCTTCCCATCAGCCGAGACGTGCACCGCAAAGGGCTGGCCATCAAGCGCGAATTCCAGGCGATAGGCGGCAATCGGCGACGATAGCGGCAGCCCGGCGATCAGCTGGCAGCCGAGCGCCGTGGTATCAACATCCGATAGCATGGTCACGGCTGCTTCAGCGGCCGCGCTCAGTTCAGGCAAGGCGGCAATGACGCTGCGCCGGGCGCGCTCAACAGCCTCTGGTGGCTGGCTCTGCGCCGGTCCCCGGATCAGCAAGCATAGAAGGCAGATGATCGCGTAGCGCAAGGCAAATACTCGGCGAGACTTTATCGGACAATTCTCATTCTAACAGACGACGTCCCCTCACGGATTATCGCTGGCGGCGGGCAATCGTCGGCTAAAACGACCCTGTGTTATGTCTTGTCATGTATGGTAAATTAGAATCTTATGCCCTTGCGCCACTCCCCAGCGGCGCACAGCGAGCGGGTCGGAACATGCCGCGTCTCTCAGAACTGTATCAACTGAAGAATTTCATTGATACCTTCGCCCTCGGTCATTACGCGCGCGTGCTGGACGCGGTTGACTTGCGCGGCGGCGGCAGCGTCGCCTTCAAGGTGATGCGGCCCGAGCACCTCGACGCCGACGGCGATATGCGTTGGGAGTATCGTGCTTTCGGCAATGAAGCCGATATCCTGACGCGCCTCTGGCACAGCCCCAACATCGTCAAGCTTTACGACTGCGGTTTCATCTCCGACGGCGAAGAAGCGCCGCGCGCCGGCGAAATCAACTCCTTCCAAGGCGATGTCCGCGGTTTCATCGACAATATGGGGCGTTTTGCCGCCGCCGGTTGGCGCCCCTACCTGGCGCTGGAGAACCTGCCGCGCTATCACAGCCTGTTCTATCTGATGAAGCCGAACCAGCCCAACAAGCGCTGGCGCCTGCCCAGCGAAGAGGGCTTGTCGCTGGCTCTGCAATTCAGCGAGCTGCTGGCGCTGGCGCACGCCAACCGGATCGTCTATCTCGATCACAAGCTGGAGCACGTCTATTGGGACGGCATCCATCTCAAGGTGATCGACTTCAACAGCTCGCGCATTCTGGAAGACGACCGCATCGGCTCGCCCCAGCAATACCAGAAAGACGTGCACAATATGTGCGTCGGCGTGCTCTATACCATTTTCACCGGCATGTCGCCGCAGAAGACATCGCTGCGCCCCCAGCCCAGCAGCCGCGAAGCGGTCGAAGCGCGCTACACCGATATTGACTCGCTGGATTTCAGCATGGAGCCCAGCCTGAGCGAAGGCATTACCGAGCTGCTTAATCGCGGGGCGGGCGAGCGCATCGAATCGGCGCGCGAGTTCGTCAACGGCTTGCAGCGCGCCGCCACCCAGCACGGCTGGCAATTCCCCGATTATTACACCAGCAGCGCCAGCAGCGACGCCCGCGTGCAGATGCGCACCGGCTTGGGCAAGCTGCGCGAAGGCCACGAGAATATCCGCGACGCCCGCGACCTCTTCCGCGAGGCGCTGATACAAGACGGCCTCAGCCGCGATATGGAAGACGAGCTGCGGCGGCTGGTGGTCGAGCTGAACGAGATGCTGAATCACCGAGTTGTGCCTTAGGTTTCTTGGTTTTGCCAGTGAGGCGCTGAGGACAACGAGTTAGCCCTTCGCGCCGCGGTGAACACTGTTTGGCGTTAGCGTCTTGTTAGATTCTGAAACCCTTGCGCTGGTCTGTTGTAGTATTGATCTTATCTAGCGTACTCCATTGGCGCTTTGATATCAGCGACGCTGTTCTTTGCCCGGCTGAAAGGAATACACTTTGCTGGCAGTTGAAACGCAGAAGTTGTCTCGGTCGTTTGGCGAACTGCGCGCCGTTCAGCAGTTGGACCTGGCGATCGAAAAGGGTGAAATCTTTGGCTTTCTCGGTTCCAATGGCGCAGGAAAAACGACAACGATTAGCATGCTGACGGGGCAACTTGGCGCGTCGGCGGGTGTGGCTCGGGTCATGGGGCTGGACGTATCCATTGACTCAAAGGCGCTGTCTCATATGATAGGCGTGGTCTTTGAGTATCCGAACCTTTATCTTCGGTTGACTGCCTACCAGAATCTCCATTTCGCCGCCCAATTGTACGATGTGCCAAGCGCGAGAATCGACGTTCTGCTAGAGCGGATGGGGCTTACTGACCGAGCGCACGACAGGGTTAATGAGTTTTCATCAGGTATGAAGCAAAAACTGCTGATTGCTCGGGCACTGGTGCATCAGCCAAGTGTCCTTTTTCTCGATGAGCCGACGAGTGGACTTGACCCTTCCTTCGCCCGCGGCATACGAGAACTCGTCAAGTCGCTCAGGGAGGATGGCACAACTGTCTTTCTGACGACCCACTACATGGACGAAGCAGAACAGCTTTGTGACCGGGTCGCCTTTATCGAACAGGGCGAAATCGTGCTGCAAGGCGCTCCTAAGGATCTAAAGCGCGCCTTCGGCATGCCTTTGGTCAAGGTCGAATTGAAAGACGGCAACGCTGCAACCTTGTCACTGGAAATTGAAGAGGATCGGCGACAACTAGCCGTATGGAGCGAATCGAACAATTTGCTCAGCATTCATTCGCAAGAAGCCAGCCTGGAAGATGTTTTCGTCGAGGCAGTTGGGAAGCCGATCGAAGCATGAAACTCTGGCTTGTCATCGCCCGCAAGGACTTGCTTCAGGCGGTCCACAACCGCTATTTCATCGGCGTACTGATATTTTCGCTACTGATTAGCGCTGGCTTGAGCATCTTTGAATTTGACTTGCCGACTTCGGAAGAGAACGTGCTGCAGCAAGTGGACTTCCAGACGCTCATGTTCAGCCTCGCTGCCTTTTCCCCCTTTGCCTTGATTAGCGCCTTCGTGGTTCCTATGATGATGGTCGAAGAAAAGGAGTGGCAGACTATTCGCTTTCTGCTTGTTTCGCCCGCTTCAATTGTGGATGTAATCGCTGGCAAAACCTTCGCTGGCATAGTTTTCTGCCTCGCGACGAGCGGTATCGGGATCATTTTCTCTGGCGAAGCGGCAAGTGGATTGTCCGTCGGCTCATTAGCCGTGCTGGCTCTGGGCAGCGTCTTGTTTACGGGCGTTGGCTTGTTGAGCACCTCGTTCTGCCGTACGTCGCTGCAAGCGAACACTTGGGCCGGAATTCCACTCATCGTGTTGTTCTTTGGATTGATCGGAGAGCTGTTGCCACGAGGCAGTGAATTGACAGAGCTGGCCAAGTTCATACCTGCGCATTCCGCGAGTGTCCTTCTGCGCATGAGCTTAAACGGCAGTCTGAATATGGAGGAGTTGGCGATTGATGCCATCTATCTCGCTGCTTGGATTGCCGCGATATACTCGCTTACGATATGGAGCTACCGGCATACAGTCCATGATTGAAGTTTGGCGGCGCTGTTGTGGCATACTGGTTGCGTTTCCCGGCACTTGCCCCCGCCTCGACCAACTCCACCGCGAACTCGACCGCGCCGTCTGCGCCGCCTACGGCTGGGACACAGCGATTCTGGATGATGAAGAAGAAATTCTGCGGCGGCTGCTGGCGCTCAATTTGGAGCGGGCGGCAGACGAAAAAACACCCCTTCCTTAGCTCGCTGGGGAAGGGGCCGGGGGATGGGGTTGAACGCGGCTCAGACCGATTGAATGCCGCTGTCTGGTTCCTCGATTGTGACGCCCAGATGCTCGGCGATGGCGACCAGAATCGCGCGGTTTTCACGCAGCATGGCATTGGATTCTCGCAAGATCTGAATCGTCCGGTCCATAGACGCTATTATGCGGTCAGAGCTCCGGACAAAGTCATTTGCCTCGTTCTCGCTGCCGCTGTCGTCTGTCGCTGTCACGATGCTGTGGCTCCGTCCGTTCAATCTTCGCTGCCCGGAATCTCGATAGTGAGACCTATGCTACCCGCGATACTCAACAGAATTTGGCGGTTTTCACGTATGGCGGCGATGCATTCCAACAGGACACGCTCTGTCGAATCCTGCCGGTCTTCTATTCGCTTCTGCCGGTCTTCCATTCGCTTCAGCCGGTCTTCCATCTGAATCTGCCGGTCTTCCATCTGCATCTGCCGGTTTTCAATGCTGTCCAGCCGCTGTCGATTCTCGTCGGCAATGTCGCGCGTTTCGACTAGCGCCTTGTAAATGCCGTCGTAGCGGTCCAATAACCTGTTCTGCGTCTTTCGCAGCGCTTCAATATCTTGTTCCGACCGCTTGATGCGAACTTCGGTTGTGTCTTCCAACATGCTCGCCTCGCTGCTTTATGTGCCTAAATGTACTGTCGGTCGCGCGCTTTGTCAAGCTCACAGCATTTGGTCTGGAAGGGTTCCCGCCCCAGCTGCTGGCGCTCAATCTGGAACCGGCCTTGGACTAGCGCTCCCCCTCGCCCCTTGTGGCAGAGGAGGCCGGGGGGTGAGGGGTTGAGAACGCGCCTATACAGTCGCCCTTGCCGCTAAAATCCCTAAACGCTCGGCTTATGGGCAACGTATCTCTCTTTCGCAATTCCAGGCGCCGGCGTCACGCTCTCATCTTGCTGTACCCGCTGCCTTTCATGCGCAGGGTCCCCCCCCCCCCCGCGCCGGAAACCACTTCTATACATATACCGTGTCGATACCTGCGACGATACGGTCGCAGTTTTGTGGGACTTTATAGGGGTACTAAGGAGATTCTATGGGTTCAAGCCTTGCTGTCAGCAGGCTCTATATCGGGTTCAGGTGGCTGGCCAGTAAACCGTTGTGCACACTGCTTGCTCTGTGGCGAAGAAAGCCCCTCTCTCCTTGTGGTAGAGGGGTATTGCGTGAGGGGTTACTTCCCCTTCTTCGCCAGCAGCCGCGCCTCGGCTTCGACGAATTCGACCGCCCCGGCGATGCTCGGATTGGGCGGCGTATCGGGCGGCATCGGATGCACTCGGGCACTCAGCAAACAGGGTTCGCCCCGCAGGTCTACGAGCGCTTCGCCCACTTGCCCGGCGCCGACCGCTTGCAGATGCAGGGCTGTCCCCTCGATGCGCGTGGACGCGGCGGGCTGCAGGATAGTCTGCAGGCGCGCCCCATCGTCGCGCGGGCGCAGCCGGACGCGGATGCTCGGGTCGCGGGTGGGCGGCACGTCGTATAGCCAATCGTCCATTTCATCGACCAAGCCCATCGTGACGATTGCCGCCAACTTGTCGCGATTCTCGCGGTCGAGCGCCCCGGCGATATTGGCCGCGTGATAACCCATGCCGTCGAGCACGATCAGGGTCGAGCGCCCGCCGGTCTCGCGGCAGTGGGGGATGTCAGCGCTGCACGATCGGCCCAGGTCAAGCAGCAGCATATGCTGACGCTCCGGGGGCTGCAGCCGCCGCAAGAAAGTATAGAGGCGCGGCAGCAGCGCCAGGTCGCCGGCGATATTCGCGCTGTAGAGCAGGGTCAGGCTCAGCGGTTTTTCCATTCCGCCCGCCGCTTTTCGATGAAGGCGCGCATGCCCTCGACCTTGTCTTCCGAGCCGAAAGCGACCAGGAAATTGCGCCTCTCGTATGCCAAGCCCTCTTCCAGCGCCATCTCGTAGGCTTTGTTCACCGCCTCCTTGGTCAGGCGAGCGGCGACTTGGGAGCGGCGCGCGACCTTCTGGGCGATGGATATGGCGACATCCATATATTCGTCCAGCGGCGCCACGCGATTCACCAAGCCGTAATGCAGCGCTTCTTCGGCATTGAGCTTACGGTCGGTAAGCATGATCTCCATCGCCAGCGCCTTGCCCACCGCGCGCGTCAGGCGTTGGGTGCCGCCGGCGCCGGGGATGATGCCCAGGTTGATCTCGGGCTGCCCGAAGAGCGCCGTCTCCGATGCGACGATCATGTCGCAAGCCATCGCGATCTCGCAGCCGCCGCCCAGCGCGTAACCGGATACGGCGGCGATGACCGGCTTGCTCAGCCGCTGGATTTCGAAGCGCTCGATCAGTGAGACCTTCGTCAGCATGTCGATTGGTGTCATGCCGTCCATCTCCTTGATGTCGGCGCCGGCGGCGAAAGCATTGTCGTCCCCGGTCAGGACCATCGCGCCGATGCTCGGGTCGCTGTTGAAGGCGAGCATGGCCTCGTTCACCTCGTCCATCAGCGGCGAACTGAGAGCGTTCAGCGCCTTCGGCCGATTGAGCCTCACCCGCCCGACGCCTGCCGCGGGCTGGTCAACGACGATATATTCATAGCTCATGGGATGATCCTTTCGCGCGCTAGGGTCTTCGAATGGCGCTATCCTAGCACAAAGCGCCGCAACACGTGACACCCGTGGCATATCCAAGCGATGTAGGGGCGACCTACCAGGTCGCCCGTGCAATAAGATCCTCCGCTGTCGGGCGTTTCGGCGAAACGCCCCTACAGGATTCGTCAGGGTCGGGCTGAAGCAGAATCGATAAGGGGCCAGACATGTAAAGCAAATCAGCGATCAAGGAAAGTCAGAATCCGCGCGACCGCTTCATCGGCGCTGACACCATCGCGCGCCCAATTCCAGTCCGCGCGCGCCGCATGAACCGCGCCGTCGGCTTGGAGCTTGACCGGCTTCCACAGCGCCAGATGATCGGGAGTGTAGGGCGCGTATCGCTTTGGATCGGTCGGTCCCATCAGCATCACCGTCTTCGCGCCGCTCGCCGCCGCCAAGTGCGTTAAGCCGCTGTCGTTGCCGATATAAATCAAGGCTTCCGCCGCCAGCGCGCCGATTTCCTGAAATGTCAGCCGATTCACCCAGCTGACTGCGTGTAGATCCAACTGCCGCTCAACATCAGCGACCAGCTCGCCGTCGTCAGGTCCGCCCAGCAGAATGACACCCGCGCCCCTTGGCGCTGCGACCCGATTGAGCGTTTCCGCGAACTGCTTCGGCGGAAAGCGCTTCTCGGCCAGCTGCGCCCCTGGATTGGCGCCGCCGCCCGGATGCGCCACGATGAAGGGCGCGTCGATGCCTGCTTCCGCAAGGCGCGCGCGAATGGACGCCAGCGCGTGATTCGCAACCGGCAGATTGGCATAGGCTTGAAGCTGGCGGCCCGCGACCGCGCTGACTGCCTTGAGGTAAATCTCGCTCTCGTGTTCGCTGGCGGCCGGGTCGATGGGGACGCGCAGGTTGTAGCCGAAGCCGCGACCGCCGCTGTCCAAGCCGGCGCGGATGGGAATACCGGACAGGAGGAGCGCCAGGCTCATCAGGGGCGAGCGGACCAGCGAGACCGCCAGGTCAAAGCTGCCGGCGCGCAGTAGACGCGCAAATCGCAGCAGCGCCGTCGGCGTCCGCAGCGGCATGTCCTCCCCGATGTCCAGAATGGCGTTGACCGCCTGGTGATGTTCAATGGCGCGCGCCGACCAGGGACCGACCGCCCAGGTGATATGGGCTTCGGGAAAGGTCTCGCGCAGCGCCGAGAGCGCCGCCGTCGCCATCACCACATCGCCGATGCAGCAGGGGCGCAAGAAGACAATGCGCCGCGGCTTGCCCACGATCGCCGCTGCCGGAATGGCTCGACTCAGAATCGAATACAGCATCGCCCTTAATACATTGGTCGACGGATTCTACGCAGAATGTAATGCAGACGGGCGCTGAGGACTAGTGAAACCTGTCACACCCCGGCCTTTGATTTCTATAGCTTGGCAGGTAGCACAGAGTTGGTCAAGCGAAAACGGATCGAACTATGTTTCAAGAGGGGCGAGCCACCGGCTCGCCCGTACAATTCGCCGACTCTGGTCAAAAGGCAGCGATTGTTAGCCTTAATCATGCGATCACTCAGAACGAATCGAGGCGAAGGAATTGTCGCTCGACTGCTGTCTCAGGCATGTTGAGGTAGGATTAAGTAAGTATGAAATTATGTCGAATCGCCTGATGGATTTGCTGCGCGCGTTCACATTCATGTTCAAAGATAGGAACTGGCTGATTAAGTTGGCTGCGATGGCGCTGTTCGTCGTGCTATGTCCGGCGCCGGTGATCGGCTTGCTTTGCTTCTGCGCTCTGCTGGGTTATCAGGCCGAAATCATCCACAATGTCAGCCGCGATTATCCGCGCCCATTGCCGGAATGGGATCATATCGGGGAAGACATCGGCAAAGGGGCGCATGTCCTGATGGCGATCGCGCTGTACCATCTGCCTCTCGTCTTGATCGTGGGTTTGCTTTATGTCGCGCGCGAAACGCTGGCTGTCAGCGTTTTCGGCAGTTTGACCTTTGCTGGCGTGCTCGCCGCGATCGTACCCCTGCTGATGATCTACTGTTTCATTGCCTGGACGCTGCTGGCTATCGGGCTGGTGAATTATGCCGAATCCTGGGAATCGGGCGCCTTTTACCAATTCAACAAGTTGCTCCGCAGCATTGGCAACCATGGCGATTTAACCCTTCAGTGGTTGGTCTATTCGTTGGCGGCGAGCATGATTCTGTTGCTCCTGCTGCCGCTTGCGCCCTTTCTGTTTTTCCCGGTGCAGGGCTATGTGACCGGCAGTTTTGGCCGCCGCCTGCAAAGCGCGCGGATGCAAAGGCGTGATGCGAATATCCGCGCTGTGCCGGCTGCCGATGTCATGAGACTGGGGATTGACGGTCCCGAGGGTCATGTGCCCCCGCGGAGCAACGAAACGGCCGGAAGCTGACGATGGGCAGCGCCTTTCCCCGTTTCCTACCGAGGCTTTAGCGAAATCGTGAGCCGCCGCGATCCCGGTCATTCACCGTGATTGACTCTCGATTCCTTTGTAGCCGCCGGCTTCCGTGTATATAATGGATTCTAAGAGGCATGTTGTACGCTGGCGCCGGCACATGATCGACCGAGGGCGCAAGCGGCTGACTTGCCATCCCGCAAAACTAGATTTGTTGTTTAACCTCATCTGCAGCCACGGCCTGCGCGCGTTCGCATCCGAACTCACTTGGGATACAGATTGGGCTAAGCACGATTGGAAGGAGGCCATGAGCTCTTATGTGATATGCCGCATTGCCGGTTTGGTCATTTTTGCCATCATTGGAATTCGTATTGGTGAAGCCTTCGCCCCACACACGCAGTTGCAAGTTGAACAAACGACATTCATTTTCTTTGGATTGGGCGCGCTGACCGGTCTCATCGCCACCCCCTGGATCACGATTATTCCCCTGCGTCGCTGGCGCCGCGCCGCCAGTGAAGTAACCGTGCCGCAATTGATGGTATCTATCTTCGGCGGGATGGTCGGCTTGGCCGGCGGGCTGATGCTGGCTTTTCCGCTTTCGCTGCTGGATGATCCTCTGGGCAAGCTGGCGCCCGCCATCGTCTCGCTCATCTTTGGCTATCTGGGCATGAATATCTTCAGCCTGCGCTCGCGCGAGATGCTCGATGTCATCAACGATAGGGTCTTTGGGCGGGGTCGCCGGCTGCAGCCCTCGGCGTCGAGGCAACTCTTGCTGGATACTAGCGTGCTGATTGACGGACGGATTGTGGAAATCGCCGAGACCGGTTTCATCGGCGGGACCTTGATCATTCCCCGCTTCGTGCTCAGCGAGCTGCACCGCGTGGCCGATTCCTCCGATTCGCTGCGCCGCAATCGGGGGCGGCGGGGGCTGGCCAAGCTCAACGAATTGCAACGGCATAATGATCTGCCGGTCAAAATCGTCGATGACGATCCCGAAGACTTCGGCGAAGTCGATGCCAAGCTGGTGGCGCTGTCGATCCAGCTAAGCGCCTCGCTGGTGACGAATGACTTCAACTTGAATCAGGTCGCGGATGCGCAGGGCGTCGATGTGCTAAACATCAACGCGCTGGCGAACGCGGTCCGCTCGGTTTACATCCCGGGCGAGACCTTCGACATCCGCATCATTCAGCCGGGGCGCGATCCCAACCAGGGCGTCGGCTATCTCGATGATGGCACGATGGTAGTGGTGGAATCGGGCCAGAGATTTATGAACCGCAGCGTCGGCGTAGAGGTGACCAAGTTGATCAACCGGCCTACGGGCCGAATGATCTTCGCCGTGCCCCAAGCGGCGGGGCGGTAACGGCTAATTCCACCCCATCCCCCCAACCCCCTTCCCCAGCGAGCTAAGGAAGGGGGAGCGCTTTCGCCGCGAACACGGTCGTTCAGCGTCTTCGCTGATACGCTGCTCAAATCCTCTAAATATGCCGTCGAGTCACCCTTCCTCAGTTTACTGGGGAAGGGCCGGGGATGGGGTGAAACCAAGACGAACGCCGCCATCCGTTAGTACCGGACAAGCCCACAAGAGGTAGTTTGACGACTCGTTGCGAAAAGGTCGCCCCTACACCGCTGGGCGCGCGTTTGCTACGATTGCCCAATACCCAACCATTTGAGCGAGGTCGCGATGAGCGAAGCGGTACAAGAACGCCCCACGGGCGCCGAAGACGTCATCTGGGATTTGTCGGTATTCTATCAGGGACTGGACGATCCAAAGCTGGAAGCCGATATCGCCAGTCTCACGAAAAAGGTGGATGATTTTCAAGCGCGCTATCGGGGAAAGATCGCCCGGATGAGCGCGGCCGATTTCGTCACCGCCTATGAGGCGATGGAAGCGATATATGATTTGCGCGGTCGCCTGGGCGCTTTCGCCTTCCTCAACTTCTCCACCGACACTGCCGACGCCGGCTATCAAGCCGCGGTCGCGCGCATTGAAGAGCTGGAATCGGCATTGAGCCAGAAGATGGTCTTCTTCGATCTGGAATGGAATGCGCTGGACGACGAGCGGGCGAGCGCCATTCTGGACGACCCGACCGCCGCAAAGTTTCGCTACTATATGGAAGCGGAACGCCGCTACCGGCCCTACAACCTGAGCGAGGCGGAAGAGCAAATCATCATCGAGAAAGGCGTCACCGGCAGCGGCGCCTGGACGCGTTTCTTCACGCAGTTGACCAGCGCCTTCCGCTTCGACTGGCTGGGCGACGAAGTCAATATGACCTTCGTTCTCAACAAGCTGCGCGATGCCGACCGCGATGTGCGCGAGATGGCTTGGCGAAAGCTCAGCGACAAGCTGGGCGAAAAGTCGATGGAGTTGACCTTCATCTTCAACACGCTGGCGCTGGACAAGGCGAATAGCGACCGGCGCCGCGGCTATCCCAGTTGGATCTC
>JAPOWK010000142.1 GCA_026707665.1 Chloroflexota bacterium | reverse complement strand
CTGTGCATCCAGTATACTCTCTTTACTAGGTGTCCAGTTTTTCAGGACCATTACACCATCCCCCCAACCCCCTTCCCCAGCAAGCTAAGGAAGGGGGAGCACTCTTGCCGTGCGCTCGAATCTACGGGTTTCTGACTGTCACAGCACGCGAATATCCCCATTCCGCCGTCGAGTCACCCTTCCCTAGTTCACTGGGGAAGGGCCGGGGATGGGGTAAAACGTAAGGAAAACAGGCTTTCTGCAGTACCGGACAAGCCTTACAAGCTGTCGCTTTGAACGAACTGTCAGGCAATTTCCAGGCATACAGTTCTCAACGCAAGTCATTTGGGCTTAGGCGCTACCGGCCATACAAATAAAGACGGACGCGAATTCCTTTCTCGAGTCCGACAATGATTTCGATACGGCATTAGCTCTTCGTTCAAATCTGTGGCTGCAGCTCGCTGAAGGCGACATCGAATTCATATCCCAATTGCCGCAGCGCTTCGACGGCGGCGGCGCGCGTCTTGTCGTTGCTGCTATCAGCGAAGCGGAGGAGGGCGTCGATGGCGCGGGGATCGCCGATTTTGCCCAATGCCTGCGCCGCGTTATGCGGGGTGAGGAAGCCGGGCGCTTCCAGGGCGCGAATCAGGGAAGTCACGGCTCGATCATCTTTCAGCTTTCCGAGCATCAAGGCAGCGCGGCCGCGGACGATCAAGTCTTCCTGGCTGTTCTCTACGATGCCAATGAGGGCGCGCAGAGCCTGGTCGCCGCCGATCATGCCCAGCTTCATGACAGCCTTGCGCCGTCGATCTTTGTTGATATCGCGCAGTTCGGCAAGGACGGCTCTGACTTTGCTGCTCTGTTCCGATTCAACCATAGGTTGGCGCCTTTCGTCCGCGATGTCGCTGTGTCCGCTAGCAATTGACCCGTATCTGCTCTTCCTATATGGAGCGCTTCACCCGTATTGGGAAGGAACCGGCAACGTGAACGTCGAGAAATGCGCGATTTCTTTCGCAGAAATGATTGACCGCTTTCCTTCCGCCGCTACGCTGATTCGATGGCTGTACGCATATTCCGCTCACACTATTTTAGCGCGACTTGCAACAATCTTCTATCGGCACTGCGGGTGGAATTGAGCAGAACATACAAATCCGGCGGCGGAAGCCAGGCGTCACGGGCGCGGCGCGAATCAGGCGGACGGAGGGCTCAAGCCGGCGGACCTTCCACGCGCAGTTGGCCATCGTGGATGCGGCAGACGCGGTCGGCCTGTCTCGCGATTTCGCTGCTGTGCGTGGCCATCACCAAGGTCTTGCCTGCCTCGCGCGTGAGCCGCAGCAATAGCTGAATCACCGCCCGTCCCGTATCGTCATCGAGATTGCCGGTGGGCTCATCGGCCAGCACGAGCTTCGGTTCATGCAGGAGCGCTCGCGCAATGGCGACACGCTGCTGCTCGCCACCGCTTAACTTATCGGGAAAGGCAGCGGCGCGGTCGCCCAAGCCCACCTGCCGCAGAAGATCGTCGGCGCGCGTTTCTGCCCGCTCTCGGTTCCCGTCGCCAAGTTCCAGGGGCAAGGTGATATTTTCGCGCACGGTCAAAGTGGGGATCAAGTTGAAAAACTGAAAGACGATGCCGATGTGATCGCGGCGGAAGAGGGTGAGTTGCCGGTCGTTGAAGGGCGTGATATCGCTGCCGTCAATCCGGATCTGACCGCTGTCCGGTCGGTCGATGCCGCTGAGGAGGTTGAGCAGAGTGCTTTTGCCGCTGCCACTTGCCCCCAGAACCGCAATGAATTCTCCGGCCCTGATATCGAGGCTGACGCTTTCGAGCACACGCAGGCTGAGATCGCCTTCGTGGTAGGTCTTGTGCAAATCCCGGATGGTTACCAGCGCGTTTTGAGTCATGGCCTTTGCGCGGGGGAAACTGCGCCGTTTCCGCGGCCGCGCCGTAAAAGTAAATGAGACGAGCAAGAAGCCAATGGGGCAAACGCTAACGCAGATGCCGCGGTTTTGATAGTGCTTATCGGGGACGGTCCGACCCTCTTGGAGTGGCTCGAATGAAGACTGCGCCGCATTATCAAGCGAACATCATCGTTCTGCCCTATTATAGATGGCAGGGAATCCAAACAGACGGAGCCGTCTCAGGCCCATTTTGCTTTCCAGGAGGCAAAGCCATGAAGCGAATTCAACTACTTGCATTTCTTGTTTTCACGCTTTTGCTGTTTGTTCCAGCGGCGATGGGACAAGAAGACGCCGATCCGATCGAACCCGGCGCACCAGACTTGATGAACCCGGAGGCGCATATCAGTTACCCGCCGCCGGTTTACGTGGTCCGCGACAGCGTTGACATTCGCGGCACCGTAACGCTGGAGGCAATGCGCAATTTCTTTATCGAGTTCCGACCGCTCGTCCTGGATATGATGATGGATGAGGATGAGGAAGAAGAGGAAGAAACGCAGTGGTTCCCGGCGACCTTGCCGCGTATCGAGGCGGTCGAAGACGATGTGCTGGGCACCTGGAATACGGTTACGCTGCGCGATGGGCTGTACGAACTGCGCCTGACGATTAACACTGGCGGCGAGATGCCAGAGTATTATCGCGTCAGCCCGATCCGCGTGGAGAACAACCCGCCTTTCGCGGCTGAGGAACAGATGATGGCCGAGGAGCCAGCGGAAGAAATGGACGACGAACCAGCCGAGGAGATGGATGACGAACCAGCCGAGGAAATGGATGACGAACCAGCCGAGGAAATGGCGGATGAGCCGGAACCGGAGCCCACACCCGATCCACGGCCGCGGGTCACCGCAACCGTCAACGCCAACGTGCGCGCCGGCGATTCGACAGTGTATGCCGTTGTTGGATTCCTGCTGGATGGCGAATCGGCATTGATCAAAGGCGTCAGCAGTCGTGGCAGCGGCTGGTACTATATCGAGTTGGCGAACGGACGCAGTGGCTTCATATATCCGTTCATCGTGAATACTGAGGGCGACCTCAGCGACTTGCCGCGGATTAACCCGCCGCCACCGCCGCCGCCAACGCCGGTACCGGTGCCTACGGCTGTGCCGGCGCCCGCGCAGCCGCCCCCGCCGCAAAGCAATGTCGATCTCGTCATCGCGCATATTCAGATTCACCCTCACGGCGTGAAATGCGGCCAGACCTACGAGATCCAAGCTACGGTCCGGAACGTCGGCAGTGGCAACGCCCCCAGCGGCGGTGTGATCCTGGTTCGAGACAGCGGTCAAAATGGCACGGCTGGGCCGCAGACGACCCAGATTGCCTACGGCGCGCTGAACGCTGGCGCGACGCAAGTGGTTGTCGGGCATATCACCCCGTCTGTCCATGTCGAGACTATTCATCACATCACGCTCCATATCGACCATGACAACCGGGTGGCGGAGATCAACGAGAACAACAATGTCGCCGCGACGGCGCCGTATTTGCTGCGGTCTGGCTGCTAAGAAAAACATTGTGGGCGGGGTGGGGATTTTCTCGCTCCGCCAGTTCTCATCCACGATACATTTGCGCGGGCGGCTCACCCCTCACCCCCCAGCCCCCTCTCCCACTAGGGGTGCGCGTAGACACAGCACTTCGAGAGGGGGAGCTACGCGAAGGCAGAAGCAAGGTATTATGTATGGGCGGCGGCGCTGGCGCGCGTGTGTCAACAAATGTTGCCCGTTATTTTCGCAATAGCGTGTAGCGATTGAGGCGCCCCTCGGCGCCATCGGCGCGATAATCGGCAATGACGGACAAGCCCGTCGCCGCGATCAGTTGCTCGTGCTCCTCATCATCGACGTAATGGCAGTAGCGCAGCGCAGTCTTGCCCCGCCGCCAGTCCAGCAAGAAATCGTGCCGCTCCACGGCAATGTCCTCAGGCCAGGGTATGATTCGCTGCCGGAAGCGCTCATGCTCGTAGAAGCGCCAACAGGCAAAAGCCAGGCAACCGCCCGGCGAGACGCATTCGGCGGCCGCTTTCAGCAGCTCCCGCCGGCGCGCCAGCCCCGGCACATGATGGATTAGTCCGAACAGAGCCGTCAACTGGGCCGCGTCAGTGGGTGGCTCGTCGAGTACAAGATCATGCTGAATCAGTTGGAACCTGATTTGCGGTAGCGCCGCCAGTTGCTGGCGCGCGCGCGTCAGGAGATCGGGGTCGCTGTCGATGCCGATATAGCGAAAGGGCTGCCGCTGGCGGGACGCCAGAAAAATGGCGAAACGTCCGTTGCCGCAACCCAAGTCCAGGGCAGATTCGATCGGCATTTGGATTGACTGAAGCAGACGCTCCCAGCCCGGCCACGCGGATTGACGCGTCGCGTCGAACTCGGCGGCGGTCGCGCGGTAGAAATCGCGGTTGATCTGGTTGAGCCGCTTTATCGTGCTTGGGTCCATCGCCCCTCTGTCATTTGCCGGAAGCGCGTCGGGCGCCGAATTCGCCCGGTCAATCGCAGTAAGAATAGTCGTCGGCAAGTCGTCTATCGCTTGTTGGCTGACGCCAAAATGGTTGCAGAGAGACTCCATCGACATGCCAGCGGATTTTACTCAATTCTGATGCAGATATGTTATAGTGTGATTGAATCTGCCGGACAAGAATTGCATGTCGGACGTTTTGCGCGCGTCAGAAGGGTTTTGGCTTATTTCCAGGGTCAAATGCACGCAAACGGAAAGAGGCAGCCATGGCAACCCATCACAATTATGAACAGCGCCTGAACGAAGGGCGTACCAAGTTCCAATCTGTATACAACAAAGCCTTCTGGCGCGAGCTGCTGAGCCAGCTCACCGGGCGCCACAAGGATTTGCTGAATTTCGACGAGATTCGCAGCCGCTTGCACCTTCACGAAGAGCATTACGAGGGTGTGCATGATGTGCCGCTGGAGCAAATCGTGGGCAGCGTCGGGCGCTACAAGGATTTCACCGCGACCTTTCTCCCGCGAAAGTCCGGCATGAAGGAGCGCTGGAGCCGCGTCTACGCGCTGGCGAACAGCCTGGAGGGGCCGCCGCCGATCGAGCTATACAAGGTCGGCGATGTGTATTTTGTGCGCGATGGCAACCACCGCGTATCGGTGGCGCGGCAGCTAGGCGCCAAATCTATCCAGGCGCATGTGATCGAAATGCCGACGACGATTCCGCTGCGGCCCGGCATGAGCGATCTGGAATTGCAAGCGGCCGAAGCCTACGCCAACTTCCTTGATGAGACCGGCTTGTCGCGCGCGGTGCCGGCGCACGATTCGATTGAGCTAACGGAACCTTCGCGCTATCACGAGCTGATGGGGCATATCTTCTTGCACGAGCGGGTGATGGAGCAGTTGGAGGGGCACGCGCTCACGACCGAAGAAGCGACGGCCGACTGGTACTTCACGATGTACAAACCAACCATCGAGTTGATCCGCAAATACGATGTGCTTGATCTGGCCAAGGGCAAACACGATGCGCGCACCGAAGGCGATCTCTTCCTGTGGCTGATGAACAATCTGCTGGACCTGCGCCATCAATACGGCGATGACGCGCCGGTGAAGTCGATCAGTGGCGCGCTCAAGAGCTATCTTGAAGAAGAGCATGTGCATGTGCCGGAAGCGCTGGCGAGCGAAGATGATCAGTCGCTGCTTTTGACGCGCTCGCAAGCGATGAAGGCGGTACGCGCCCGGCGGATGCGGCAAGAGCGGGAAGATCGCTCGGAGACGGACTCGCAGATATCGTGATCAGCGTTTAGTATGGCCTGTGCGCTTGCGGGCGCATAATGCGCCGTTCCACCCTATCCCCCGGCCCCTTCCCGCAGGTCGATGTCTATGTGACCCAGCCAGCTAGGGAAGGGGAGCCAAATGCCCGCGGACACGCAGTTTTAGTCCAAGAAATGCCATGCGGACCAGGCATAACGGGGCAATCGGGCATAGTGATTGCGCTTGGCAGCTAATGCTAATCAAGCATTGTAGAGGCGACTCTGTGAGTCGCCCGAACTAGCGTTGTTAATCATGCGGGCGACCTAATAGGTCGCCCCTACAATTTTATGCGGTTTAATATGGTTGGGCGCCGGAAGTTGACTTAGGTCAGCGGCGCCTGCCAGTAGGGTAATTCCGCAACGTATCCAGGCAATCGTCCGCGAGGTCTAGCGCGGTGAGGCGCATGAAGCCGATCTCCTGCGGGCTCATGTCTTGGTCACGATAGTCCCGCTCGTCGTCGTGGTAGGACTCCAAAATGCGATAGGTCTTCTTGATATAGTCGCGAACCGCGTTTTCGCTTATGCCCATTTCATTCGCGATCAAGCGGACGGGCATGCCTTCCACCACATATAATTCGGCCGCCTGTCGCACGCGCGGCGTGAAACCGATGAAATTCCGCGGGCCAGGAAGCGTCCTCGCCAATCGCAGCCGCCGGTGGGCGAGTCGCCGTCCCGCTTCGACGACGCTGCTGCTGATAGAAAAAGCCTCGCGATCGAGGCAGCAGCAAGCGCAGACCGCCCAGCCGATATGCAGCCGCACATCGTCCTTGAGCCAATAGGCTTTCGCGCCCGCTTCCGCCGCGGCGTGGATCAATTCGAGGTCGGCGAACTGCGCCAGGCAGATGATCATGATGGAGGGGAATGCAGCGCGCAGGCGCTTGATCGCCGCGCCAAGCAGTTCGGCGCCGCCCAGATGGTTGGCGTCAATGACAATGACGTCGGGACAGCGGTTCAACTGGTCTTCGCAATAAGCCGTCCAAAAGTCGTCGAGCCGGCCCGTCTTGTAGATCACCGTTGTGCGGCGGTCCCAGGCGAAGTAGGCGTTGATCGCGGACATGGCGTAACGGTCGCTGTCCACCACGACGACATTGAGGTTGATTTTGCCGATGCCGGCCATGTAGCATTTGTCCTTTCGCGGAATGGTTTAGGACGGGCGGCGCAAGGGTCGCGTGGACACTGACCGCCAGTCGCGCCTACAAGGCTTGTCCGCTACTGTAGAAAGCCTGTTTTCAGTACATCTTACCCCATCCCCGGCCCTTCCCCAGTGAACTAGGGAAGGGTGACTCGACGGCAAAATTGGTTAATCGGCGCCGTGACAGACAGAAACCCGACCTTTCGAGCGCGCTCCAAGAGTGCTCCACCTTCCTTAGCTTGCTGGGTCACGTAGACATAGACCTACGGGAAGGGGGTTGGGGGGATGGGGGGATGGGGTGTAACTGGCGCGATAGCATGTACCAGTACCAGACAAGCCTTACAGTACTGCGATTCAGCGAGCGGATTTGCCCCGCTTCAAGTAGGCGACGACTTCGGCCGCCGCGTCATAATCGCCGGCTGGGATAATATAAGCGCCTTGAATCAGCCCCGCCATTTGGTCGAGCAATTCCTGCGCGATCAGGATGCCTTCGCGCCGCGCGTCTTCGCCCGCGTCGGCAATGCGCTCGAGGATGGGGGCGGGAACGGTGATGCCCGGCACCTCGTTGTTGAGAAAGCGCGCCTGGCGCAGGCTGTGCAGGGGCATGACCGCCATCAATACCGGCAGGTCAAAGTCAGCGCCTGTCAACTCTTCATAACGGCGGTGAAAACGCTGGATGCGCTCGGGCTCGAAGATCGCCTGCCCCAAGGCAAAATCGGCGCCAGCCTTCAATTTGTTCCGCAGCACGCGCACTTCACGATCGATATCGTCGGCGCCCATGTTGAGGGCGCAGCCGACGGTGAAGCTGCTGGGCACGCCAATGCTGTGGCCAGCCATGTCGACGCCCTGGTTCATACCGCCCTTGATGACATCAATCAGGCGCGACGGCGCCACATCATTGACATCGCTGGCATCGGGAAAGTCGCCGATGCGCGTGGGATCGCCCATGACGACGAAGAGATTGCGCAAGCCGAGGGCGTGCGACGCCAACAGATCGCCCTGAACCCGCAGCATATTGCGCCCACGCGTAGGGAAGTGCAGGACGGTTTCGATGCCGAGCTGCGATTGCAGCAGATGCGCCACCGCCCAGGCGCTCATTTTCATGCGGGCGGCCGGCGTATCGGCCACATTGATCAGGTCTGCTCCGGCCGCGCGCAAGCGGCGAGCGACCGAAAGCAGCGGCTCGGTATGATAGCTGCGCGGCGGCGCCATCTCGACGGTAACGGTGAAAGCGCCCTTCTGCAGGCGCTCGGACAATTCGGTTGGATGGTCGGGCGTGTGATCGCCGTGATGAATGTCAATCTCGCCGATATGCAGGTCGACGAAGTCGCTTGAGGGCTGATCGAGAGCGCTGCGCATGGCGGCGATATGCTCGGGCGTCGTGCCACAGCAGCCGCCGATCACGGTCGCGCCGATATTGACGAAGGTGGTGGCGCAATCGGCGAAGTATTCGGCGGTGGCCGGATAGAGGATGCGCCCGCCGACCACTTCGGGGAAGCCGGCGTTGGGCATAGCGGAGAAGACGGCATCGGGCACGGCATAGCGCATCTGGCGCAGCACTTCGGCGATGCCGGCGGGACCGCTGCCACAATTGACACCGATAACATCCGCGCCCGTCTGATACAGGTCATTGGCGACGCGCGCTGGCGGATAACCGGCGTAACTGAGGTTTTCGTGATAAAAGGTGGCTTGGGCGATGATGGGCAGGTCGGCATCCAGCTCGCGCAAGACGCTGATCGCCAGCAGCAGTTCCTTGTGTTCGCTGAAGGTCTCGAACTGAATCGCGTCGACGTCGGCTTGAACCAGGGCGAATAGTTGGGCGGCATAGGCGATGCGCGCTTCTTCCTGGCTAAGGCGGCCGTAGGGATAGATACCGACGCCCAGCGGCCCGACCGAGCCGGCGATATAGACATCGTCGCGGTCGCTTTCGGCGATGGCGAGCCGCGCCAGCTCGACGCCGCGTCGATTGTAGAGTTCGACGTTTTGGCCGCGGCCAGCGCTGGTCAGCTTGAAGCTGTTAGCGCCAAAAGTATTGGTCTCGATGATGTCGGCGCCGGCGGCGATGTAGGCTCCGTGAATGGCGAGCACGATCTCGGGGTCTTCGACATTCATGGCATCAAAGCAGGCATCGGCGCGGGCATGGGTCTCATGATGCAGCATGGTGCCCATGGCGCCGTCGGCCAGGATAGGCGCGCCGGTATTTAATCGTTGGCGGAATGTTTGTTTGGTCATTGGGCTCCGGCGGGCGATTCACATAAGCGCCTCTAAAGGTCGCTCCCGCTATACAGCAGTGCTGCCGCGTAATTTTCACCCCATCCCCCCAACCCCCTTCCCCAGCGAGCTAAGGAAGGGGGAGCGCTCCTGGCGTGCCCTCGGAACAGCGGGTTTCTAACTGTCACGGCGCCAAATATCCCAATTCTGCCGTCGAGGCACCCTTCCCTAGTTTACTGGGGAAGGGCCGGGGATGGGGTAAAATCGTGCTGGAAATAGGCATTTTTCAATACCGGACAAGCCCGGCAACTGCGCTACTCCGAGACGGAAAACGCGTCTGGGCGCTACCCAAAGGAGACGATTGCCGTATCCTAGAGGATACGAGACTTATAATTTGTCGCGTCCAACTTGCGCGATTCTAGCAGAAAAGCGAGCGGTCTACGATTGAAAGCGATGTTCAGGTTACCCGCATCCATACATCGAAGCCAGCAAAAGCTCAAAACACGCCTCCGCAGCCTCTCGGCGCGCGGGATCTTCGATTGGCTGGCGGCGAATCTGCTGCGCTTTCTTCGTTTGAGCCGGGATCAGATTCGCGGCGGGCGCCGGCTGGTCAAGCGCGACGGCGTCTGGTATGTGCCGCTTTGGCTGCCGATCGCCATCGCCATCGCGCTCGCATCCAGCGCCGTCTGGGATGACGCGGCTCAGGTAGCCGGTCGCTTGACATCGGCTGCCTTCCACGTCATCGGCGGCAATCGCGAGGTCAAGCTGGCGCCCTTCTTCGCGCCGGCGGTGCGACACTGGTCGGATGAGATCAAGTATTGGTCGGCGCAGAACGGAGTCGATCCGCAATTGCTGGCGACCGTGATGCAAATCGAATCTTGCGGGCACCCCACGGTGATCAGCAATGCTGGCGCTCAGGGATTGTTCCAGGTCATGCCCTTTCATTTTGAAGCGGGCGAAGACATGCTCGACCCGGCGACCAACGCCAAGCGGGGCGCCAGCTTCCTGAAATATTGTGCGGGCGCGGCCGATGGCGTAGTGGGGCTGACGCTGGCTTGTTACAACGGCGGACCGTCAGTGATCAACCGGGAGCGCGACCGCTGGTCAACCGAGACGCAGAAGTATTATCGCTGGGGAGTCGGCATTTACAGCGATGCCGCCGCGGGCGCGGCCAATAGCGAGACTCTTAACCAGTGGCTGGATGCCGGCGGCGAGAGACTCTGCGCGAGCGCGCTGCGGGAGTTGGAGCGCTAGGAACTGGGGAGCGCCTAGCGGAAGCTGCGCATCACCGAGAGCACCTTGCCTTTGATCTCGCAGTTCGCCGGATGCACATATAGTGGCTGATAAGCGTTATTGGCCGGCTGCAGGCGGACGCTATCGGCTTCGCGATAGAAATGCTTGAGCGTGGTCTCGTTGTCGTCGGGCAGCCAGGCGGCCACCATCTCGCCATTGTCAGCCGTATTCTGCCGGCGCAGGATCACAATGTCGCCGTCTTGTATCATCGAGTCGACCATGGAGTCGCCGCGCACCGTCAATGCGAAGACCTCGCCCTCGTCGTAGCCTCCCAGCAGTTGCGGGGGCACGGCGATATAATCGTCTTCGTCGATGTGATGGCCGATGTCTTCCGGCAAAGAGATTGGTTCGCCAGCGGCGATGCGCCCGACCAGCGCCACCCGGTTCGGCGCGGGCAGCCCGATCACGCGTGGCGCCGGCGCGACGCCGGGGATGGCGGCCACGATGCGCAGCCCGCGCGAGACCTTGCCCGAGCGCACGATATAGCCGGCGTCCACCAGCTTGTTGAGGTTGTAATTGACAACTGAGGTCGAGCCGATATCGCATTCCTCGCCGATTTCACGGATGCTGGGCGGGAAGCCGCGCTCCTTCATATAATTGTGCATGAAGCGCAACATATTCTGCTGACGCTTGGAAAGTAAGTTGAAGTCCTTCATTGGCGCACCTGCCTCACATGGCCCACGTATCCGCATGACTTTTAGTATACACGAACATTTGTTTATACGTCAAATGTTCTAGCGGTTAATTTAGCAATTCTGTCAAACTTGTGGCGTGGAGCTAGCCGGGCAAGTCGCGCAGCGGATCATCGCGCCGCAGGACGAGCGCGCCATCGGCGATCAATCGCTGATTGCCGCTGGCTGGCAGGTCAAAGGTATAGACTGGGCGCCCCTGCTCGCTGGCGAAGCGCGCGGTGTACATGGCGCCGCCATCGGCATCCGATTCGACGACGATCACCGCTCGGCTCAAGCCGCTGATAATGCGGTTGCGCGATACCAGCCGCTGGGCGTTGGCGCTCCACTGCGGATGCGTTTCGCTCAGCAGCGCGCCCTTTTCTCGAATGCGCCGCGCCAGGGGCCGATTCGCTTCCGGATAAATATTGCCAATGCCGCTGCCGAGCACGGCCACGGTGACACCATCGGCTGACAGGGCGCCGGCGTGCGCGGCCGTGTCGATGCCGAGCGCCAAACCGCTGACGACGGCGCGGTCGGCGCGCGCCAGCTGCATCGCCAACTGTAGTGTGATATAGCGCGCTTCTTTGGATGGCGCGCGCGTGCCGACGATGCCCACGGCATTTGACCAGGTCTCGGGCTGCATGATGCAACTGGCGAATAGCGCCAGGGGCAGATCGCTTGTTTCGTTCAGCAGCGGGGGATAATTCTCGTCGCCGCGCAGCAGAATCTCGATGCCGCCGGCCTGCCAGGCGTCCATATCTTGCGCCAGCCGATCCAAGTCAATGGCGCCGATTTCGCTCGCGATCTTCGCCCCGACGCCGCGGACGCGTATCAACTCGTAAGGCGGGGCTTGGAGAATGGCATCCAGGTCGTGGTCAAAGTACTCGAGCAAGTTGTTGAGGGTCGAGGCGCCGATGTTGGGGGAGAGGCTGAGCGCAAGCCATTGCAGTTGCGAAGGGGCCTCAACCTGCTTCATAATACTCGACGATGGAGAGTTGGATCGCGTTCATGAAGGTATTCACCTGGCGCAGCAGCGTCGACCATTCCGTTGAGCTCTTCGGCGGCGAAAGCTCCGACCAGGTCAAGATCGAATTGAGCACGAAGTCGCTGAAGAAGTAGAATCCACGCATTGCCTGGGGCAAGCTCAAGCCATCGGCGATCAGGCAGGCGGCATAATCTTTGCCCAAGGTGATGGCTTTGGCCAGCCCGGCATCGGGCGCGCCGGCGGCGAGGTAATGGCGGAGCGCCTCGAGCACGTCTCGGCCCTGCTCGCGCAGGCGCCCCTTGGCCTCGTCGCTCATCGCCCGATACCAAGGCGCCGTCTCCAGCGCTTCGCTGCCCACTTGCATGCGTGTCTGGCCCAGGGCGTTCTGGATGATCACTTGCAGCTCGATCGGCTGAATATCGCCTTGCGCATCCATGTAATCGGTCAGATCGCCGATGTTGAAGCGGCGATGTTTGCCGGCGGTGCGGCGATAAGGCAGCTTGCCGTCATCCGCCCAATTGCGCACGGTCGCCGGGTGCACGCCCAAGATCTCGGCGGCGCGGCGCAAGCTGACCCACTCGTTCGTCTCGTGTTTGTTCGTCATTGCTCTGCCGGAGTGGCTCTTAGTAAGGTTCGATTAGTATAGCGGAATCACAGAGACAGTCAACGTGGCGAGCGGGCGACCGGGAAGGTTGCTTGTTTTACCTCTCCCCCGGCCCCCACTCCGTAGAAAAGTTTTACCCCTCCCCCCGGCCCCCTCTCCGTATTTACAGCGCACGTAGACATAGCGCTTCGAGAGGGGGTGACGCTGTATGCGGGGATGGGATGTAGGTCGGTGGGCGAGACAAGGGGCGGCAATGCGGGATTCTTCTGGTTTGGCGGGCGACCTGATAGGTCGCCCCTACGGGTTGCGCCTGTTTTGGCGGGTGAGGCAAGCGGCGCCGATTCGGGTTTCGACTAGTTTGGTGGGTGACCTGGTAGGTCGCTCCTATGGTTGGGATTGGAGGCGCCAGTCGGGCGGACGCATGGACAGCCGCCAGCGCCAGCCGACCGGATAGCCGATCATCTTGGCGACATCGCCGGTCAGGCGGATGAAAGGAATCATGACGATGCAAAAGAGCCAGGCGCGGGGCGATCGATCCGGCGCGCGGCGCATCACCGTTGGCAGGCGGCGGTAGGGCTGATAGAGATAATCGGCGGCGCCAAGCAGATAGAGCAGCCAGAGCGCCGGGTGTATTAGCGCGCCCGCGATGAAGATGGCGGGCGTCACGGCGAAATAAGTCAGGTAACGGATCAAGTGGCGCTTGAACCAGAGATTCGCTTTGCCATCGCCGCGCGCGTAGAGATAGTATTGGCGGAAGAATTGGCGCAGACCGCGCCGCGGACGGAAGTAGACGACCGCGTCCGGCGCGAAGGCGAAAGGACCGCCGGCTTCTCGCAAACGCAGGTCGAAGACCAGATCCTCGCAGAAATCGAGCCATTCAGGGTACAGGCCGCTGGCGCTCGCCGCCGATTTGCGGAAGGCAATGCTGCGGCTGCTGGGCAGGAAGGTCGCGCCGTCGATTTCGCGCGCGAGTGGCAACGTGGTCGCGCCCAGCGCGGTTTCAAAGGCGCTCTGCGGGTCGGCAAGGAAGAAGCCGCCGACGACATTCAGCGTCGGCTCTTCCAGCAGGGGCGCGCTGATCTTTTCCAGCCAGGAGACCGACAAGCGCACGCCGGCGTCGGTGACGGCGATGAGTTCGCCCCGGGCTTCAGCGATGGCGCGGTTGCGCCCCTGGCTGATATTGCAGCCGGGCTCGACGAAAATACGCAGCGGCAGGACATCGGCGTAAGCTTGCATGATCGCCAGCGTGTCGTCACTGCTGCCGCCGTCGACGATGACAATCTCATCGGGGCGCCGCGTCTGGCGCTGAATCGAATCGAAAAGCTGATGGATGTTGTCGCCTTCGTTCAGGACGGTGGCGATCAGGCTGATCATGCGCGCCTCTGGCGGAACTGAGTGTCTGCGTTAAAGTCTACAACGGAAACGCAGTTGGGGCTTACTCAGCCGACGATGGCATATTGCGCGCCTCGAGCATGGTCCGCCGGAAGCGATGCGCCTGGCCTTCGCCGCGTTCGGTCAAGACTGCGCCCCCGGACTCGATTCTGATCAATCCCAGCGCCCGCAGCCGTGTCAACACGCGTGTCATCCGGCGCGGCGTCCAGCGGAAATGCGCGTGCAAAGTATCGACGCGCAATTCGGTCGCCGCTTGAGGCGTATGCTGGTGATTATGAATATGCGCCAGCACCACTTGATCGGCGAAGCGGCGGCGGCTGTTGGCGCGGCGGAGCGCGGTCGCAATCAGCCCATAGCGCGGCGAAAAGACCCAGGCGACCAGGAATAAGGCAAAGATCGTCAGCACCATCGAGGCGCTGATGGACGAATCCCAGTCTTCAATGAGTTCCAATCCAAATACGCGGTTGATGAGCGCGATGACGCTGGCGACGGGCAAGAGGCCGAAAAGCTGACCCCGCGCCAGGTCATAGCCAAAGACGGCACCGAGCGCGCCGATCAGGGGGCTCAATAGCAGCATAAGCGCCAGGCGATCGGTCAGCAGATAGGCGGCGGCCGGCGGGATGATGAAGAAGGCGATCACCAGAATGGAACCGACCGCGTCAAATGCGCCGACCGCGACCAGGCTGACGAGGATCATCAGCGCGTAGTGCATGAGCGCCGGGCGAAAACCGAGCGCCTTCGCCAGCGCCGCGTCAAAGGTGGCGAGCTTGAGCTCTTTGTAAAAGATCAGCGTGAAAGCCAGCGTCAACAGCGCCATCACCAGCGTCACTGTGATGGACTTGGGGAAGAAGACCAGCGCCGGTTCCCGTTCCAGCAGGCCCGCGCTCCAGGCTTGCGCCGGTGAATAGTCGCCGCAATTGCCGCAGACTTCGACGAATTCGGCGCGGCTGTCGCGCGGGTTGATGCCGAGCGCGCGACAGTTCCGACATTGGCGCGTCATCCGGGCGGCGGGATGGTCTTCGCTGACGGTGACGCTTTGGCAACGGTCGAAGCAATGGCTGTTGGTATTGGCCCAAGCCAAGCCGATCTCGCCGACCAGTACGGCGTCTTCATCGAGGTGCACATCATCGACGAAGCGCGAGACGAGGATGACGGCGATGGCGAAGAGCAGCGGAAAAGCCAAACCCAGGGCGGCGTCTTGCCGCAGCAAGCCCGAGCGATAAAGCATCTCGGTCAGCAGAACGGTGCCGACGCCGGCCAAAGACGCGCCCAGAATCAGCCAGGGCGACGAGGTATCGCCCTCAAGGCCGAATACGCCGGTCATCAAGAGAAAGGCGACGACGATGCCCAGCAGCGCCGTGTGGCTGATGGCGTCGCTGGTCATTGACAGACCGCGCAGAAGCAGAAAGGCGCCCAGCAGCGCGCCGCTGACCGCGATCAGAGCGCCGATCAGAGTCGCCGTATTTTGGGGCGAGCGCAGAAAAGCATTGAGCTCCTCGCGGGTGAGGAAGTTTAGCAGAGACTCGATCAGAAAGCGCTCCAGTGGCATCATGGGTGGGCGCCCTCCGCCAGTTTGGCTTCCAATTTGGCGAGCGCGTCTGCCGGCAGCAGGGACGCGATTTCCCGCTCTCGATCTTCCGCCAGGTCTGGCAAATCCAGCTCATGCGCGTAAAGGCGGTACGTCTCCCACAGCTGTTGATTGTGAAGGTCCCGCCGCGCCAGCTCAACGCCGCTTTCGCTGAGCTGCCAGCCGCTCTCTCCGAGCCTGACGTGACCGGCGCCCCCCAATTCGCGCAAGCCCAATTCGGCGCCCCGGTCGCCAACGCCGCGAATGAAGCTGTCGGGCACAGGCGAGTTGGCGGCGCCATGCGCCAGGGCGTAGCGGTACAAATGGCGCAGGGTATTACGCGCGGCGAAAGCGCGTCGATTGCTTCGCTGCCGCAGCCGGCTCCAGAGCAGGCCCCGGCCCGGCGCCAATGTCAGCGACATCAGGACCAGGGCAAATGCAACAACGATGATGGTGGGGCCGGTGGGGATATCGCTGTCGAGGGCGCTGATGACGGCGCCGAACCCGCCGGAGAAGGCGCCGAAAACCGCGGCCAGAATCACCATTTGATTCAGCTCATGCGTCCACTGGCGCGCGGCAACGCCGGGGGCGATCAACATGCCGACCATCAGAATCACGCCGGCCAACTGCAAGCCCAGCACGATGGTCACCACGATCAGGGTCGATAGCAGCGTATTTATGAGCCCGATGCGAAGGCCGTTGGCGCCAGCGAATTCGGCGTCAAAGGTGACCAGCTTGAATTCTTTCCAAAGCAGCGCCAGCAGGCACAAGATGATCGATCCGACGCCCATCACCAGCCGGACATCGCTCTCGATGATGGCGGCCGCTTGCCCGAAAATGAAGTGATCGAGGCCGGCTTGGCTGGCGTCAGGGATGGACTGGATGTAAGCCAGCAGCGCGATGCCGGCGGCGAACCAACTCGCCAGCACGATGCCCAATGCCGCGTCCTGCTTGATGCGGGTGGTCGCCAGCAGGGCGGCGATAAAACGAAGGCTCAACCAACTGGCGATGCCGGCGCCGATGAGCAGGAGGCTCAGCTCGCGACCGGCCAGCAGGAAGGCGATCGCCACACCAGGCAGCGCCGCATGTGAGAGCGCGTCGCCGAGCAGGCTCTCCCGCCGCAGCACCGCGAAACAGCCGAGCGCGCCGCTAAGGAGGCCCAGGAAGGAGCCGCCCAGGGCGACCACGCGGACAGTGTAGGTGAAACGCAAGCCGAAGAGCGCTTGACTGAGCGGAATGAGAAGCAGGCTCACCAGCGCCATGGCGGCGATGATCAGCCAGACGCGCCGATCGTCCGCGCTGAGCGCGCCCCCCGATGTCATTGCGCGCTCGCCGCCAACAGCTGCCCGCCATGCAAGCTGGAGACGCGCCCGCCGTAGGTCTTCTGCAGATTCGCCAGCGTGAAGGTTTCCAACGTGGGGCCCGACGCGATGACCTCGACATTTAGAAGGGTCACCCAATCGAAGTATTCCTCAACCGTCTGCAAATCGTGATGGACGACCAGCACGGTCTTGCCCCGCTGGTTCAGCTGGCGCAGGATATTGACGATGGCGTTTTCGGTGACGGCGTCGACAGCGGCGAAGGGCTCGTCCATGAAGTAGATCTGCGCGTCTTGCACCAGGGCGCGCGCCAGAAAAGTCCGCTGCTGCTGCCCGCCTGAAAGTTGGCTGATCTGCCGTTCGGCGAAATCGACCAGACCGACTTGCTCCAGCGCGGCCAGCGCCAAGGCCCGCTCGGTCTTGCCGGGCCGGCGGAACCAGCCCAGCTTGCCATAGAGCCCCATGGTGACGACATCGAGCACGGATGTGGGGAAATCCCAATCGACGCTGCCTCGCTGCGGCACGTAGCCGACCAGCGAGCGCGCCCGTTCATAAGGCTCGCCGTAGAAGGAAACGGTCCCTGCCGCCCGCGGAATCAGATTCAGCACCGCTTTGATCAGGGTGCTCTTGCCGGCGCCATTGGGTCCGACGATCGCCATCAGCACGCCCGCGGGCACATCAAGGTCGATATCCCAGATGGCCGGCTTCTCGTGATAGGCGACGGTCAGATCATCGACTGAGAGGGCTAGCTTGCTGAGCGACTGGTCATCGATCTGCACCGTCTCTACCCCTCCCCCGGCCCCTCCCCGAAGCATCAGGTCGCGTAGACACTGACCGTCGGGAGGGGTGACGCTAAATCTCAATTTGGCAGGAACTGAGACGCCCGCATTTTCAGCTGCATCTCAAGGGCGTTTCGGCGAAACGTCCCTACATTTCTAAACGGCGGCGGGCGACCTGATAGGTCGCGTAGACACTGACCGCCGGTCGCCCCTACATAATCCGCAGGATGCGCGAAATCAGGCATCACAATCAACATTCCACAGCTCATCCGGCGGCAGCGGCAGCAGGCTCGGGGGCCAGTCGGGAATATCCACGGCAGCGCCCATGCACTGATAAGACTGCATAATCGTCAGGGCGTTCTGCGCCAGCATACCGACAAAGGTGCCGCCGAAGCGGCCGCGCTCGCCCATGGCATCGCCGTAGAGTTCGCGCAGGCCGATGCGCGCGTCGGCGCCCTGGGCGCGCACCGCTTCGATCACCGCTTCGATGGTATCGGGCGGGATGCTGCTCTCAACAAAGAGCACGGGTATCGCGTTGTCGATAACGAAATCGACCGTCTCCTGAATATCGCCAACGCCGGCTTCATCTTCGGTGCTCAAGCCCTGAATCGCCTGCATTTGCCAGCCGAAGGCGGCGCCGAAATACTGAAAGGCGTCGTGCGAGGTCACCAGATAACGTTGCCCTTCTTCCACCGAGCGCAAGCCGGCGTCAGCCCAGTCATAAAGCAACTGCAGCTGATCGTGGTAGGCGGCGGCGTTGGCGCGATAGGCGCCCGCGTTGGCCGGGTCGAGCGAAGCCAGCGCTTCGGCCAGATCCGCGACCGTCAGCTGCCAATTGAGCGGGTCGAACCAGAAATGCGGGTCATCAACATTCGTCAGCGTTTCCGATAGATCGAAACCGCCAATGATGAAACCGGCGTCTTTGACCGGCTGGCTGAGGGGATAGATAGCGATGCGCTGTTCCGAGAGCGCGGCGAAGACCGTGTCAAACTGCCCTTCCAGGTGCAAGCCGCTGTAGATCACCATTTCGGCTTGATTCATGGCGACAATGTCGGATTCGGTAGGCTGATACAAATGAGGATCGACGCCCGGTCCCATCAGGGCGGTGATGCGGATGCCGTCGATGTCACCGGCGAGGATGTGAACGAGGTCGGCCGCCTGCGTGGTGGTGGCGACGATTTCGAACGTGTCTTCGCTGGCGAGCGCGATCGATCCGACCAAGAGCGGCAAGATGAACAGCGGCAGCAGCCTATGATGCATGGACACTTTGGATTCCTTCCGGAAACTAATTTTAGCGGTATTAACACTATTTTTAGACCAACTTAAAAATTATGTCAAGGGGGATGAAAAAATCGATTGTCAAACAGGGAAGCGCCGGGGCGACTGACGGTCAGTGTCGGCACGACCCCACAGGGCGCCCCTACAAGATTTGTCCGGTACTAAGTCACAGTAACTTCGTGGCTGTCAAAATAAGGAGCTGTAGGGGCGAGATTTGTCTCGCCCTAAGGCGCGCACTATCACATGCACCTACGTTTGGGCGCCGCGCGTGGTCACAGCGGGTCAAACGCCCCTGTTTACGTTGCGGGTGTCAAACCCCATCCCCCGGCCCCTTCCCCAGCCAGCTAGGGAAGGGGAGCTAGATTTTGCGAGCGCTTGATTTATCAAACTTCTTGCCCACAGCGGGACGCAAGGAATTTTGCGTGGGCGGCGGTCTCAGCGCGCGAGCGTCTACAGATTCTCAATTGGCCAGGTCGATAATACTTATGAGCCAAGTCTTGACATGCGAGGGACAGTCGCTAAATTCCTTGTCAATACCTTAGACAACGTGGAACGGTCGCTATGAAATTCGCTAGCTTCAAAATCGAGAACTTCTTCCGCCAGCACGAATTCAGCGCACCCTACGGCATCAGCCAATCCGACACTGAGCCACTGACCCTGGATGAGCTGCTGACCTATGCCAGCGCGGAACGGCGCGAGCAATTCGAAAAGCTCTGGCTCGGCTATACCGAGACTCAGGGTCACCCCGAATTGCGCGCTGCTATCGCCGCCATGCACGAGGGCATCGGCGCCAGCGATGTCATTGAGGTGGTGCCGGAGGAAGGCGTCTTCCTGCCGATGAACAGCCTGCTCAGTGCGGGCGATCACGTGGTGGTGATGCATCCCAGCTTTCAATCGCTGTGGGAAATCGCGCGCGCGACCGGCTGTGAGCTCTCGTTCTGGCGGCAGCGGCGGACGGAAGACGGCTGGCATTTCGATGTGGACGAATTGGAGCGCTTGCTCCGCCCGGACACGCGGATGCTGATCATCAACTTTCCGCATAACCCGACCGGCTATCTGCCGAGCCGAGCCGATTTCGAACGTGTCGTTGAGCTGGCGCAGCGGCGGAACCTGATTCTGTTCTCGGACGAGATCTACCGCTTCACCGAGCATGATGAGGCTCTGCGCCTGCCATCGGCTTGCGAGCTGTATGAGCGGGCGATCGTGCTCGGCGGCTTGTCGAAGTGCTTCGGCTTACCCGGCTTGCGCGTCGGCTGGCTGATCACGCGGGACGCCGGGCTGTCGCATGAGTTGCAAGAAATGAAGAGCTACACGACAATCTGTGGCAGCGCGCCCAGCGAAATCCTGGCCTTGATCGCGCTGGATAATTGGCGGGCGTTGACGGCACGCAGCATCGAGATTGTACAGGCGAATATCGGCCATTGCCGCGAATTCTTCGGCGCTTACCCTGACTTATTTTGGCTGAGCTATCCGGAATGCGGCACGATCACCTTGGCCGAGTTGAAAGCCGATATGCCGGTGAGCGAGTTCGCCGATGCCATCGTCAGTGAGGCCGGCGTAACAGTCTTGCCCGCCGAGATCATGCTCTTCGAGGGCAATTACTTTCGTCTGGGCTTGGGACGGACCACCCTGCCCCAGGCTCTGGCGCATATCGAGCAGTTCATCAACGACCGCTTCAACTAAAGCTATGAGACTGCCCGCAAAACGACGCCTGTGCAGGGGCGAGCGAAGGTTAGTGTCTACGCTACCCTTGGGTCGCCCTCCCGCCAATGAACGACCGCGTACGGTCGACTTTGTGAAGCGCCCGCCCGCCATAGCACGAATCCTGTACGGGCGAGCCGGTGGCTCGCCCTTATCAACTAGGGGATTCCGATCGGTTGTCGTAAGATTAGCTTGGGTCTACCTAGATCGACGGGTGGAAACGGAGACCTCGTGATGATCGATTACAGAGCAAAACGCGAACAACTGGACGGCGACGGCTTCTGCCTGCTGGAAAGCCTCATTGAAGAAGACATGCTGGAGCGGCTGCGCGCTGCCACCGACCGCGTGATCGCGCGGCAAGAGGCGGCGCACTTCGCGCGAAACCGGGCGCAAGGCAGCCTGATACGAGTGACGGAAGACCCCTTCATGGCGCGGCTCATCGCCCATCCGCCGATCCTCAAGGCGCTGGCTGGGCTCGGCTTCCCGGATCCCAAATATGGCAGCGGCTTCATCATCAGCAAGCCGCCAAAAAGCCCGCCACTGTTTTGGCATCAAGACGCGCGCTTCTGGAACGATCCGATCAGTTATACACCGCGTACGATCCAGTGCTTCTTGATGATCTACCTGGTCGATACGACGCCGTTTAATGGCTGCCTGCGCCTGATACCGGGCTCGCATCTCAAGCGCCACCGGCTGCATGACGCGCTGCCGGCCGCGCACGAAGACGATCTCAGCAAAGCCGATGACACGGCGCATCTGGCATTTCAGCGCGCCGAGGGCGAAGTTGATGTGCCGGTGAAAGCCGGCGATGTGGTTATGGGCAGCGCGCGTTTGCTGCATGCGGCGCACGGCAACCGTAGCGATCAGCGCCGCACCAATATCACGCTCTGGTATTATCCCGAATACGCCAAATTGCCGGAGCCGATACAAGCCTATCTGGCGGATACGGATTGGCCGCCCGAGTGGGAGGCGCGGAATCGCGACTTGCTGGCGCCGCTGAGGCCCGTGTACGAGGGCGATGCCGCGCCCATCACGCTGAATCGCCAGCCAGGACACCAACTGCGTTGAGGGCGTAGAGCTTCGCGTTTTGAAACTCCAATGCAAGCCGAATCGCCCCACCGCCCAGCTCGGCGATGTCGCGCTCGCGCCAGCGCAGCTCGCAGCTTGCGCCGCCCTGTGTGACGGGCAGGCAGTCGTCCAATGTGAAGCCGCGCAATTCCGTCCCGCCGGCGTCCATGAGCTTGGCGCGAATCGAACCGCCAGGCTCAACCGCGGCATTCAAGGTCATTCGCTTGTCAATTAGCAGAATCGGATTCGTCTGCACGATCGCGCAGCCAGACGCGTCAGCGGGCACATAGCCGGCGAAGCGATCCATCTCCAGCGTCGCCAGGTTCAGCGAGCCTTCGCGCCAGTTGTTGTGCAAGCCGTTGCTGCCGCCGTAATAGATGCGTATCGCGCCGTCGTGAATGATAGGGGCGGCGGCATAGACGCAGCCGCAGTCGTAGGCGCCGTCGGGGTAGGCGCCGTCGCCGCGCGCTATCAGCGCCTCGCCCGGGCAGATCCGCTCCCAATGGACGCTATCGACGCTGATTGCCAGCTCGGTGTCGACCGTGTCCCAGTTCGCCGCTCCCTTGTCGCCTTTGTGGAAAACCGAGGGCAGACCGATGTAGAGATTGCCATAGTGGCAGATCGGCATAGAGTAAATCTGGTCGTGGGCATCTTCGCCGCGCATGATCTCGACCGGTTTGGACCAGTTGACGAAGTCGGCACTTTCGCTGCGCAAGACCTTGCGGATGCCAGCTGACCAGCCGCGGGTGATGCAGACGTAGCGCTCGCGCTCGGGCGACCAGATCGCATTGTTGTGGCAATCGCCGACGGCGTCATGCTCGTCCCACAGAACCGGCTGAGACCAGCGCAGCCCATCGGCCGAGAAGCAGGTCGCCATCCTGCCTGCGCTGGCATTGCGATGGATGAACTTGTAGCTCCGCGCCGGGTTAGGCTCGCGCCTGTCTTTGAAGACGCCGCCCGCATGCAGGCCGTGGGTCGCGCGGCGCATGACCAGATTGTTGGCGGTCGAGCCCTCAAAGTCGATGAGGCCTAGCGCCGGCTTTTCCCAAGTGATTCCATCGGCGGAGACGGCGTACAACAAGCCCTCTTCGCGCGCGCCCTGGCGATAAGGCTGGCTTGGGCGCTGCGACAGCGCCGTATTGTTGGACGGCTCGTCATAAATGAAGGACTTGTACCAGCACTTGAAGAGCCCATCTTCGTCGTCGTAAATCACGTTTGGGTAGACGTTGTCGAGCCGCGCCTCCCAGCGTTTGGGCCGGTCGGCGAAGTAGTCTTCGACGAAGAGGGGGTTGGCTCTGTGCTTTTGGACCGTGCCGAGCTCTAGCTTGGCGTTGGATGTCGAGGCGACCAGGCGCGGGTCGAGGAACAATGACGCAGACATGAGTTTCGTGATATCCGCTATCCATTACAAAATGTAGGGGCGACTCTGTGAGTCGCCCGCAAACACGAAATCGTGTCAACGAAATGCAACACTTGCATTAGTCTCGCCGGGCACGCCGTTCGAGACGGTCCTGGATTTCCTCCGGCGACGCCACCTCCAGGAAGAGAGATACCGCCTCTTTGATGTTGTCTATCGCCTCTTGCTTGGTGCTTCCTTGACTGGCGATGTCGTAGTCGAGGCAATGAGAAATGTAGACGTCATCGTCTTGGACGATATTCACAGTGATTGTTTCCATGTCAATAGCCCCTTTCCCCACCTTGTAATTGTAATGCAATAGGCACAGAATCTGTACCCCTGCTGCAGGGATGAATCAGTGGGCGAGACTGAGATCTTACAGAATAAGCCCGACAGGGATGTGGCCGGCGAGCCAAGGGTCACGTATACACTGACGGTCAGTCGCCCCTACCGCGCTGATACTGAAGCTGAAGAGTATTCGCCGGCCAGTACTTCCCCCGCCAGCGCGGTGAAGCGATCTACCATGTCATCCAGCGCGAATTCGGGCTGCCCAATGATTAAGGAATGCGCTTTGTTGTTGAAGTTGCGCGTCCATTGCTCGGAGATGGCGTCTTTTCCATACGCCGCGCCGAAGATGCTGCCGGCGGTGGCGGCGGTGCAGTCATTGTCCAAGCCCATCGCCACCGTCTCGCCGATCACTTTGCTGAAGTCATCGCCCCCGATGGCCAACCCCCAGACGGTCAGCGCGGCATTGTTGATCGTATGTACCGGGTGCATGCCGGCATAGCGCTCATCGGCGGCCGCGCGCGCCTCGCGGTAGTCCTTGATGTCACCGGCGACATCCAATGCCCAGCGCAGCTCGCACGCGAGCACACAATCCGCCGGGATTTCGCTCAAGCCCGCTTCCAGCGCCGCCATGGGATCGCCCAGGGCGAAGGCGGCTGCGATGGCGGCGGAGAAGTACATCGAGCCATAAACGCCGTTGCGGCGGTTGCAGACGGTGGATTGACGCCAGGCGAAATCTGCCGCCAGCTCAGGATAGCCGGGCGCGGCATAACCCCAGGGGTCGGCAGATATGCTACCGATAATCCAGAACTGCGTTGGGTTATCAACGGCCGCCGCTTTCCCCGCTGGCACCCCGGCCTGCAGGTTGTCAAGCACGGGCGTCGCCGGCGTGACGGGCAAGTATTTGATCCAGGCGGCGCCGACATCGTCCACCGTGAAGTCGATGCCATAATCTTCCAGGATCAACATACCGACCTGCGTATAGATGAGGTCGTCATCGGTGGGCACGCCGTCCATTTTTGATGGCGTGAAGGCATCACGCCGGCTGGTCTCATACTTCAGTTCGTTCGGCCGCTCGGCTTCGCTCCAGTAATCGGCGGGCGGGAAGGCATCGCCGAGATGTTCCGCCCAAGCCTCCATCTTGTCGATATCCCAGAGTTCCACGATCGAGCCAAGAACGTTGCCAGCGCAGCGGCCGAGCCAGGCGCCCTCAAGACGATCGCGGTAGGTCGCTTCCGGCAGCTCGCTCCAGTAGCGGCGTTCTCCCTCCGGACGGAGCGCGCGAATGGCGTCCAGGTCATCCGGTTCGGCCGCGCGCAGAGCCGGGTCTTCGGGCAAGGCGCGCAATTCGGCCAGCTTTTCGGCGAGCAGCGCTTGAATCTCCGCCATTTTCTCGTCCAAGCCGACAGCGCCCGTTTCTGCTTTCAGCAGCGCCCAGTGGTTGATGGCTCGCTCAATGTCTTGCAAGGGTTGCGGGTAGTTGTAGTTGGTCATGGGATCTCCTTTTGTAGTGCTCGATTAGGCGGGCGACTCACTGAGTCGCCCCTACAATTTACAGCCCGATTATACCTGTACGGGTCAGCCGGTGGCTGACCCGCTATTAGGCGAATTTATGTCTTCCTAGTGGGCGATCCACCGGCTCGCCCCTACACCTATGACACAGTTTTGCGGGCGAAGCACCTCGTCTAATCACCCTTCCCCACTGCAATGGGGAAGAAAGTTCCTGCTAATCCCCCGCCAGCACATTCCGCGCCAGCGAGGTGTAGCGGTCTATCATATCATCGAGGCCGAAGCTTTCGATGCCGATGATATAGGAATAGACCTTGTTGTTGTAGTTCCGCGTCCAATGCGCGGGGATGGCGCCTAAGCCGTAAGCGGCGCCGAAGATGCTGCCGGCGGTGGCGGCGGTGCAGTCATTGTCCAAGCCCATCGCCACCGTCTCGCCGATGACCTTGCTGAAGTCATCGCCCCCAATGGCCAACCCCCAGACGGTCAGCGCGGCATTGTTGATCGTGTGTACCGGGTGCATGCCGGCGTAGCGCACATCGGCGGCCATGCGCGCCTCGCGGTAGTCCTTGATGTCACCGGCGACATCCAAAGCCCAGCGCAACTCGCGCGCCAGGACGCAGTCGGCCGGGATTTCGTTCAAGCCCGCTTCCAGCGCCGCCATCGGATCACCCAGGGCGAAAGCGGCGGCGATGACAGAGGCGAAGTACATGCCGCCATAAATGCCATTGCGCCGATTGCTGCCATAAGCATTGCGCCAGGACAATTCAGCGGCCAGCTCGGGATAGCCAGCCACAGCGTAGCCCCACGGGTCAGCGCGGATGCTAGCGCCGATCCAGAACGACGTCGGATTATCGACATCAGCCGCCTCCAGCGCAGGTAAACCCTTTTGCAGATTCGCGAACGCGGCGGTCACGTAGGAGAATGGCAAGTATTTCACCCAGGCGGCGCCGACATCGTCCACCGTGAAGTCGGGACCGTAATCTTCCAGGATCAGCATGCCCAACTGCGTGTAAATGAGATCGTCATCGGCGGGCACGCCATCCATTTTTGAGCGGGTAAATGCCGCGCGGGGACTCGTCTGGTATTGCAGATCATTTGGCCGTTCGGCCCCGCTCCAATAGTCGGCGGGCAGGAAAGCCTCGCCTAGATACTCCGCCCAAGCCTCCATCTTGTCGATTTCCCAGAGTTCCACGATCGCGCCGAGTCCATTGCCGGCACAGCGCCCCAGCCAGGCGCCCGCAAGCCGATCGCGGTAAGTCGCTTCCGGCAGCTCGGTCCAATAACGGCGTTCGCCATCCGGTCGGAGCGCGCGAATGGCGTCCAGGTCATCCGGTTCGGCCGCGCGCAATGCCGGGTCTTCGGGCAAGGCGCGCAACTCCGCCAGCTTCTCGGCGAGCAGCGCCCGAATCTCCGCCACTTTCTCGTCCAAGCCCGCAGCGCCCGTTTCCGCCGTGTGCTGCGCCCAGGGGTTGATGGCTCGCTCGATGTCTTGCAGCGGCTCGGGGTATTTGTAGGGTTTCACGGGCGTCTCCGTATGTGTTGCTCGGCCAAGAGGGCGACCCAATGTGTCGCCCCTACAAGGCTTGTCCGATACTGGGCCATGCTCTCTCGCCGGTTTCACCCCATCCCCCCAACCCCCTTCCCGAAGGTCGATGTCTACGTGACCCAGCAAGCTAAGGAAGGGGGAGCACTCTTGCCGTGCGCTCGAATCTACGGGTTTCTGACTGTCACAGCACGCGAATATCC
>JAPOWK010000006.1 GCA_026707665.1 Chloroflexota bacterium | reverse complement strand
CCCATCCCCCGGCCCCTTCCCCAGCAAGCTAGGGAAGGGGAGTTTTCCTAGCGAGTTTTTTTCGCATTACCAACTTGGATCTACTAAGAATATAGATTTGAACCAGTTAATGTAAAATGTGTTGCCGTGTCTGGCGGGCGACCCATGGAGCAGCCCCTACAATGCTCTCCAACAAACTCTCTCAATCACAGCGAATAAGGATCGGCGGCGTCTCGCAAGCCATCGCCGACGAAGTTAAACATCAGAACGGTGACGATGATGAATACGCCCGGGATGAGCTTCCAGGGCTGATGCACCAGCGCGCCGAAATTCATCGTGTCTTGCAGCAGCACGCCCCAGCTGACGCCGGGCTCCAGCATGCCGATTCCAATAAAACTCAGCGCCGTCTCGCCCAGGATCATGCCGGGAATCGCCAGGGTCAGGGTCACGATCAGATGGCTGGCGAAATTCGGCAGCAGGTGGCGGCTGATGATATACAGATCGCTGCCGCCGCACAATTTGGAGGCGACCACGAAATCCAAATCGCGCAGCGATAGCAACTTGCCGCGCACGACACGCGCCAAGCCGGTCCAGCCCACAATTGACAGGACAATCGTGATGGCAAAAAAGGTATGCTCCACGGGCCATTCTCGCGGGATGGCGGCCGAAAGCACCATCCAAAGCGGGAGGGTGGGGATGGCTATGAGCAAGTCGATGATGCGCTGGATGGCTTCGTCGATGATGCCGCCAGCATAGCCGGAGATGCCGCCGATCAAACAGCCGAGCACAAAGCTGATGGCGACGCCGCCCAAGCCGACAAAGAGCGAAACGCGCGCCGCGATTATGGTGCGCGAGAACAGATCGCGACTGACCGAGTCGGTGCCGAAGAGCGTGATATTCGTATCCGCATCTACGCCGAAGAGGTGCAGATCCAGCTTGAACAAGCCCAGAACTGAGTAGGGCTCGCCACGCACGAAGAAATGAATCGGGAATTTCACCTCTTGCTGCTCGGTGTAGATCTCGCGGAATGTCTTGGGATGGAACTCGCGTTTGCGCGCATACACGTATGGCTGGAAGGCGTTACCATCCAGGCCGAAGTGGATGACGCTCGGCGGCGCGTCCTTGTAGCCCTTCAAGCGCAAATGAGCTGGATAAGGCGCGATGAAATCGGCGAATATCGCTATCAGGTACAGCGCCACCAGAACGGGCAAACCGAGCCGGGCGAGACGATGTCGCCAGAAGCGCCGCCGGATCAACTTGCCGCGCGACAAATACTCGATCGAGTCGTCCGCAACTTGGGCGGCGGATACATCCGGTAAGGCAGTAGAGACGTGTTGGGGTGATTCCATCAGTGATTCCCGGTCTCGCCGCCGCAATGTCGATCAGTCATAACGAATCCGCGGATCAAGCCATACCAGCGCAATATCGGAAATCAAGGTACCGATGAGCGTCAAGGCGCTCAATATCATGATGATGCTGCCGGCCAAGTACATATCCTGACGGAGGACCGCCGTCAGCAGCACCGGACCGATGGTCTGGAGGTTGAGAATGATGGACACGAGCGCTTCGCCGCCGACCATCGCCGGCAGCAGCCAGCCGATCGTGCTGAAGATGGGATTGAAGGCGATGCGCACCGGATACTTCCAGAGTAGCCGCCTTTCGCTCAGCCCCTTCGCCCGCGCCGTGACCACATATTGCTTGTTCAGCTCATCAAGCAGATTGGCGCGCATGACGCGAATCAAGCCGGCTGTGCCCGCGGTCGCCAGCACCAGCACCGGCACCCAGACATTTTTCAGCATGTCGCTCACCTTGGCGATGGACCAGGGCGCGTGTTTGAATTCCAGCGAAAACAAGCCAGTGACGGCATGCCCGGTCTGGGCGAAGACGAGCCACATGATGATGATGGCGAATAGAAAGTTCGGTATCGCCAGACCGATAAAGCCGATAAAGATCGAAATATAATCCATCAGCGAATACTGATGAGTGGCGGAATAGATACCAATCGGAATGGCGATCGCCCAGACGACGATCGTAGAGACGATCGAGATGACCATCGTCGCCGGCAGGCGCTCCATGATGATGTCCGAAACCGGTTTGTTGTCGTGGCTGCTGCCATACGAACCGAAGGACCGGCCCAAATCACCGTTGACGATGAAGTTGCGCATCCAGCGGAAGTACTGTGTGTAGAGCGGTCTGCCCAAGCCGTAGCGCTGTTCCAGGCGCTCAATCTCGGCCTGGTCCACTTTCAAGCCCTGATTCTCAAGCCGGGTCACATAGCTGCTGAGATAATCGCCGGGGGGAAGCTGGATGATGATGAATGAGATCATCGACAGCAATACCAGCATGGGAATAAGGATGAAAATCCGGCGCACAATGATGCGAAGCATCTAATTCTCCCGGCTGATGGCTCGCGTCTTTTCTGGATTTGGAACCATCTTGCCGCAGCAAAATTTGACTTAGAATATTTGATTATGGATAATAGCATACATGACTTGCAAAGGCACATTTGCGAGTCCCGTAGAGCTTCGTACTTTTGGTGAGCAGAGATTCTGTTGAAGGAGAATCAAAATGTCATATCCATTTCGCAAATTGTTACTTTTCTTGATTGTCTCAATGATGATCGTTGGTCCGGGCGCGCTATTCGGCGCGGCGGACGATTGCATGTACAACGAGGCGCCGATGCTGGCGGAGATGGTCGCCGCCGGTGACCTGCCGGGTGTCTGCGACCGCCTGCCGGATAATCCACTGGTCGTCTCGCCTGGCGTTTATCTCCCTGAGTCGCTCATCGTGCCCGAGGTTGGCCAATACGGCGGCGAGCTGCTCATGACCTGGCAGAACAACGTAGTCATGAAGGAGACGCTCTTCAACACCTTAAACCGCGATGACAACACCATTGCGCCGAATGTCATCGAAGAGTTCAATATTAGCGATGACGCCAGCGAATACACCTTCAAGTTGCGCGCCGGGCACAAGTGGTCCGACGGCGCCCCGGTGACCACGGAGGATGTGCGCTTTGCCTATGAAGACGTCATCAGCAACGCGGAGCTCCGTCCCTCGGTGCCGACTTATTTGAAGAGCGGCAACGTGCCTGACGGCGCCCCGGCGACGCTGGAGATCGTGGACGATACCACTTTCAAATTCATCTTCGACGGACCCTATCCTGGCTTCGCCTCCAGCTTGGTGTCCTTGGGGACGGGTTACCTGGACATCATCAAGCCGAAACACTACCTGGTCCCATTCCATAGCGATTATGGCGATGCCGATGAGATCGCGGCCATGGTCGAAGAAGGCGGATTGGAAAGCTGGGTGGAGGTCTTCAACGCGAAGGATGTTTCCGGCTGGTGTGAGAACTGCCTGCATGCCATCGGCTTCCCGCAGTTGGGACCCTGGGTGCGCGTGGAAGGTCCGGAAGAAG
>JAPOWK010000008.1 GCA_026707665.1 Chloroflexota bacterium | reverse complement strand
GCCGTCGCCGACGATGCGCTGGGGCGCTTCGATTCGTTGCTGGCGCGCGTATTGGCTTGGCAGAATGCAATCTACACCTCGGACCTTCCCAATTGGCTGCGCGACGCCTTGGTGCAAGGCCTCTACAGCCTATCCAAGAATACCGTCTGGATCGCCAAAACACGAAAGGACGAGTGGTGGGATGACATCGGCTGGTTCACCCACAACGAAAGCCACACCGGCTGCCCCATCACCGAGACGATGGTCTGCCGCATGCACGGACACATGCCCGCCCTGTTCTTCTACCCCGAACTGGAGAGGACCGCGCTGGAAGCATTCAGGCACTTCCAGATACTCGATGGCGAGATTCCCTTCTCCTATGGAATGGAGTCCTCCATGCGCGACCCGCGCTATCATTGCCAGCATCCTCTGAACTCCGGCCAATACGCCCAGATGATCTATCGACTTTACCTGCGCACAGGTGATCGTGACTTGCTGGCGTACTTTTACGATTCCGCCAAGCGAGCGATACGCTACCAGCATTCACTGGACGACGATGGCGATGGCTTGGTCAATGACCAGGCGCATGTGCAGCCGACCGAACTCTGGCCCGCCAACCAGTTCTATGACATCTGGCCCTGGTGGGGCACGTCAGCTTATGTGGCGGGCACCTGGCTGGCGACGCTCTCTTGCGGCGAAGCCATGGCGATAGCGATGGATGATGATGCATTTGCCATTGAGTGCGCCGACTGGTTGAAACGCGGCAAAGCCGCCTATCAAGCCAAGCTTTGGAATGGCGAATACTACCGCCTTTGGCATGACCCGGCTAACACCAGCGGCGAGGGACCGGATTGTGATGTCTCGCTGGGCAATCAACTCATGGCGCAGTGGTGCGTCAAGATCACCGGCATAGCCGACATACTGCCTGCGGAGCAAGTCCAGTCTGCCCTGGGCGCCGTCAAGCGACTCAACATGGGCGCCACCAGGCACGGTCTAGTGAACGGCGTCAATCCCGATGGCTCGCGCTACATCTCGAAATCGGATTCGGATGCCGACCAGGTTGTCGAAATCCTGCCCAACAACGATCACGCGACGCAGGTTTTCGTTGGCGAAAACCTCTGTGCCGCGATGAATTTCATCTATCATGGTCAGCGGGAAACCGGGCTGGAGATCGCTCGACGGATTTACGAGGCGGTCGCGCTGACATCTCGCACGCCCTGGAAGCAACACTGCCTGATTGACGCCGATACCGGCTTACCGGTCTGGGGCGAAGACTATTACTCAAATATGGTCATCTGGGCTCTGCCGATGGCCTGCGCCAACCAGAGCATCGCTGAGTTTATGCGGAGCGAGCTCATTCGAGAGATGACTTCAACGTAAGGCCTCAGTTTCTATACATGCAGCGTTTGCTTCAAAGAAGAGGGCTATCTTGAAGGAGACTGCTGGTCAAATCTAACTGGTGGCTGCCCGATACGCGGATTGTTCTCCGCCTGCGCCGGGATCGAATCTTGCTTGACTTTGTTTGAACTTGTCAAAACCAGGTGATCTGCTTCGGGCCAATATCGGTTGCCAAGGCAAGCGCGTCAAAGCTGAGTTGCATCAGCCTGACTTTTGTCTCAGTCAAGGCCGGTTCGTCCCACAAATTGTTAAATTCGTCCGGGTCCGTTTCCAGGTCAAAGAGTTCTCCAAGACCGTGCCCATGATAGACGACCAGCTTGTAGCGCTCGTCGCGGATCATTGTCGCGAATGTCCCATAATAGTTATCCCTCATGCCCGGGTTGATGGCGCGGTAATATTCGCAGCGAACAAAGTCTCGATGATGATCTACTGCTCCGGCGTCGAAAAGCAGGTTGCGTAAGCTGCTGCCTTGCATCCGCTCCGGTATCGGTAGGCCCGCCAAATCAAGCAAGGTGGGCGCGATATCCAGCAACTCGACGAGGGCACCTCGTCGCGCCCCTTCGAGGAAAACGCCAGGCCAGGAAAGTATGAGCGGCACCCTGGCTAAGCCTTCATAAAAGCGGCAACCTTTCAACAGCAAGCCGTGGTCACCGAGCGCTTCACCATGGTCGCTCATGAAGATAACGATCGTATTGTGACGCTGTCCCGTGCGTTCCAATGCATCAAGCATCCGCCCAACGTTGTCATCAATCAGTTCGATCATGGCGTAATAGGCGGCTTGAATCCACTTGGCGTTGAATTCTTCGGGCCTGCGTGCGGGATATTGAAAGTCAGTTTCACTGAGTTTTGCTTGCGCTTCCAGGTCAGAATCACGGAATTTAGGGCCAGACAAGGACGCAACATCAAAACGATCCAGGTATTCCTGTGGCGGATCAAAAGGCTCATGCGGATCAAAGATGTTGACGCTCATCAGCCAGGGTTTGCCGCCGTGGTCAGCTTCCATGAAGTCGATTGCGCGGTCGCTGCACCAGGTCGTCTGATGCAGCTCCGGCGGGATAGCGTGTGGATTCTTGCGCATCTCGCCGAGGTCATGACCCAATGACGCAAGCCAGTCGCCGTAGGCGTGCCCGCTGTCCCATTGGTCTTCGGGATCATGACTCCAATGGAAAAGCCGATAGCCATCATGTTTCGGGCGCGGTTCAATGCGGCCGTAGGCGCCAGCCAAATGAAACTTGCCAGCCAGCGCGCAGTCGTAACCGGCATCCGCCAGCAGCGCCGTGACCAGGGGAGCGGCTTCCGCCCAGCGCTCGTTGCCATTGCCGCAGGCGTGAACGCTGCTGGGATACATACCGGTCAAAAAGCTGGCGCGGCTCGGCGTGCAGATCGGGCTCTGGCAGTAGGCGCGTTCAAAGGCGACACCGGTAGCGACGAGCTTGTCAATATTCGGCGTGTTCAATTGCGTGTTGTTAAGGGCGCTGATCGTGTCGAAGCGCTGCTGATCGGTGCAGATCCAAAGAATATTAGGCGGATTCGTATTCATGACATTTCCTGTTACTAGCTAGATACTTTGTCGCAAACTTCCTCAGCCCTTAACGGCGCCCGCGGTTAAGCCAGTGATCATATAACGCTGAATTAGGAATCCAAAAACGACAACGGGCAGCATGATGACGACGGCAGCCGCCGAAATCTTGCCCCATTCGTAGCCTTCGTAACCCATGTAGTGCGTGATGATAACGGGCAGGGTCACCGTCTTTTTGCGTGTGATGACCAGGGCGAACAGAAACTCGTTCCAGGCGAAAATGAAGGCGACGATGCCCGACGCGATGATGCCGATGCGAACCAGCGGCAGCTCGATCAGATAGAGAATCTGCCACAAACTGGCGCCGTCAATCATGCCGGACTCGCGCAATTCGAGCGGCACAGCGCCCCAAACCGGCGTCAGCGTCCATATAATCAGCGGTACGCAGAAAATGAGATAGATGATGATCAAGCCGATATGCGTATCAAGCAGGTCGATCCGAGAATAGAAGACGAAGTAGGGCAGCAAGTAAATCATCCCAGGCACCATGCGGATGAGGAGGATGGTCAATAGCGAATTTCGCCGCGCCCGACCCCGCATAATTGTAATGGCGAAGGTCGCCGGTATCGCGAAAAGCATCGCCAGCGCGACGGACCCGGTCGCAATTATGACGCTGTTGGCGAAGGCCAGACGAAACTCAGGATCCTGGAAGATGGCGCTGAAATGCTCAAACGTGGGCTCAAATATGAACAGCGGCGGATAGGCAAAGGCATCCAAGGCGTTCTTGAGCGCGAGCAGCAGTATCCATAGAAGCGGAACGAGGACCGCCAGCCCATAAATGATACCGACTGCGTAAAGGCCAAGCGTTGTTACTTTCGATCGGCCTTGCATGAGCTAGGAATCCACTTGGAAATTGCGCAGCAGCAAACGCGTCATCGGTCCAATGATCAGCAGCAGCATAAAGAAGAAAACGACAATTATCGCCGAAGCGTAACCGACTTTGAGATAGCTGAATCCGCTGACGTAGGCGTAAAAGTTCACCGTTTCGGTCGCCGCGGCTGGCCCGCCGGCGGTCACAATATAGATGATCGGGAAAATACCCAGCGCCTCCATCGTGCGCAGGATGCCGATAAACGTAAACGTCGGCTTGAGCAAGGGCAGGGTAACATGCCTGACGGATTGGACCCAGGTCGCGCCATCAATAACCGCTGCTTCGTACAGTTCATCGGGGAAGGACTGCATCGCGGCCAAAAACATTAGGGCGACAAAAGGCGTCCAGCCCCAAACGGCAACGATGACGATAGCCGTTAGCGCCCAGTTGGCATCGGTTAACCAACTGGGGCCCTCCAAGCCGATGAGACTCAAGAAATAATTGACGCTGCCCAGCTTGGGCGTGAACAAGACGCGCCAGGTCAAGCCGGTCACGATTGGCGGGATCACCATCGGCGCGACCAGCACATAGCGCAGCCACCTCATGCCGGGCAGCCGTTCGTTCATGACCACGGCGACAATGAAACCGAGTACCAGCTGCAGGGCAACCGGCGCGACGATGAATAGCGCGCTCACCGGAATGCTTGCCAGAAATCGCGCATCGTCCAGCAGCCGGCTGTAATTCCGCAAGCCGATGAATCGTTCCGGTCTGGGACTGGCAAATGACAGCGAAGACGTGCTCAGATAGAGCGTGAAGAGCACCGGCAGCACCGTCAGCAGAAGCAGAACGATGATCGAGGGCGAGAGATATTTGTAATATGCGCGCTGCGGAATCGGCTGATAGGCTGCCATGCCGCGCCTCTCGACCTTTGCTTGGTTTTTCGTGATGATGTCGATACGAGAATCCAGGAAATCCTGGCCTTAGCGCTGAACTTAATGAAGAATGGCTCTCGAATCTCTTTGTTCAATTCGAGAGCCGTCCTATGGCTGCCAGCTTTATGGCAGGTATCCCTCGTCTTCGAGCATCTGCGTGATCAGCTCGTTGGCGTGGTTAAGCGCGTCTTCCGGCGTCCGCGCCCCGATTTCCGCTTCTTGCACCGCTTGGCCCAAGATATCGCCCATCAGGGGCCAGCCAGCGAAGGCCGGGTAATAGTCAGCCGGCGCGGCCGCCAAGCTATCCTGAAAAGCTTTTAGGAAGGAACCGGCGCCAAAATCGTAGTCGTATTTTGCGATGAAGTCCGGATCTTCCCAAAGGCTGTCTCGCGTCACCGCAATCTGTGGCAGCGCCAAGGAGATTTTCTTCATCGTGTCGAAGCTAAGCGCCCATTCGAGGAAGGTGTAAGCCGCTTCCTGATGGGCGGAATCGGCCGTGACGCAAATGCCGTGCGCCGCAAATGACGGTTTGGGACCGGCGGCGCCGCCCGGCACGACAGCGAAACCGAGATTGCCCGACACTTTCGACTCCTCCGGATCCATGATGCGTCCCGCTAGTGGCGCGCCCTCCATGACCATCACAACCGTGCCCTGCTGCATCGCACGCGTGACATCAGGGTATTGATAAGCGGCGACGCCCTCGGGACCGTAGTTGTTCTTCAGCGTAACGAAGTTAGTGAGCGCCCGAATCGCTTCCGGCGAATTGACAGTAGGCGTCAAATCATTCGGGAAGTCGACGAAAAACTTGGCGCCTTCTCCGTGGAAGAAAGAATTGAAGTGCCAGATGTTGCCATGCGCGGCCGGCGGATTCCCTCTTAGCGCGATTAAGGGCACCTCATCGGTGTGCAGCAGCGGGGCAATTTCCAGCAATTCGTCATAGGTTGTCGGTGGACTTTCGATACCGGCCGCTTCGAAAATGTCGATCTGATAGTACATAATGATCGTCGCCGCAAAGAAGGGCAGGCACTGCTGTACGCCGTCCCAAGCCATCGCGTTCATCGTGGAACCGATCAAGTCGTCGACGTCAAGCACTGCTGGATCCGACACGTCAGTGCCCCAGAAGTTTTCGACCGGCGTCACCCAGCCGTTCTCGGCGTAGAGCGGAATATTGCCGCTCTGAATGCCAACCACGTCATAGTTGCCCGCGCCACTCGCCAATTCCAACTGCGTCTTGCGCACCGAACCTTCTTCGTCCAGCAACTCGAATTCAACGCTGATTCCCGTCAGCTCTTCGAATTCCGGTTCGAGCTCCTTAAGACCGTTTGTAAAGGCGGTGGCCAAGTAAAGAAAGTTCAGGCTGGTCCCTTCGTATGGTTTGTCATCGCTCTGGCTCATGACAGGGATTACGAGCAGCGTGCAAAGAAGTAGGGCTAGTATTCTGTAAATCATGATATTGCTCCTTATCTCAAGAACTTGTCTGACAGGTTAGATTGCCCGACTTGCCTCCTTTCTATCAGCTTCATATTCGACATCCGGCAATGATTGAAAAGGAACGCAAATGCGAAATGGGGTGGGAAAAATCTGGCAGACTTGACAGGCGATACGGTAAGGAATTGTAGCGTAACGCCAAATAGTTTGTCAAAGTCGCGCGGCATTATCTCGCAGCACTTGAGGCGCCTCGCGCGCCATTCTGCTCCGGCTCTCGCGCATGCCAATGCTTTGCCTTCGCCAATATGGGCGGGTATGTGGTAAAGTGCCAGCAGGCAAGCGCTTTCGATCGTGGATCGAAATCACAGATTGCGGGTTTAGCATAAATATGCCGGAAAATCTTGGTGTGGAAAGAGAGAATAATGTCAGACGAAATTAAAGAACTGCGTGTTTCCAACGACGCCCAAAACGATAGCGACGAGTTGCAGCGTCGAATCGCCGATGACGGTTACCTGTTTTTCAAGCGACTGATCGATCCAGACCGCATGATGGAGTTGCGCCGGGAAATGATGAGCGCCCTGCAGCGGGCTGGCTGGCACCGACCCCATGGACGGCATCGCCGACATCGACATGCGCTTCACCGAAGGCGACAACGAATACAGCGCCGGCTATTCCCAAGTCTACCGGTTGGAAAATTTTCATCGCTCCGCACACTGGCCGGAATACCTCGAGATCGTGGAGAAGATGGCAGGCGCGCCAATTATGCCGCATCCGCAGAAGGTCGCGCGCATTTGGTTCCCCAAGTACACCGAGCATACGACGCCCAAGCATCAGGACTTCGTTCACTTTCAAGGCAGTTTCGACAATATCACTTGCTGGGCGCCGATCGGCGATTGCCCGATTGAACTCGGCGGTCTGGCGGTGATTCCGGAATCTCACAAGGTCAATCGTGTGCTGGACCATCACTTTTCGCTGGGCGCTGGCGCCCTGATCGTCGACGAAAGCGAACACGAAGAGATCATTCCGGTATGGCATTCGACAGATTATGAAGCCGGCGACGCGCTTTTCTTCCCCATGTTAACGATTCATCAGGCGCTTCCGAACTATACCGAAGACAGGCTGCGCCTATCGCTGGACAATCGCTACATGATCGTGGGCGACAATGTTGCAGAACACATGCTGACGCCGCATAGTCCCAGCCAACTCACATGGGAAGACATCTACCCGGACTGGCAGCATGACGATCTCAAATACTATTGGAAAGCCTACGACAATCCTGTTGTCGCGCGCGATACGAGCTATCGCGAAAAAGGCATGTTGGAAGCGATAGATCTGGCGAGAGCCGGCAATGACGACGCCATCTTTGCCCTGAAACGCAGCGCCAAGAACGAGCCTGATACAGTGGCTCCCGAAGTACTCATCGTGCTGGATGAATTGGGCGTCGCAGTCGAGCACTGAGCGCGACTTAACTCAAGAATCGTATAGCCCCTGCCCTGCTTTAGGCCGGCGCCTGCGCGCGAGTCCGTACTTTGATGGCGCGAGCGCGATCATGCGCCGATCTTGCTAACGCAGCGCCGCGCTAGCTTTGCTTCAGAACAGAGAGCTATCTGTAGTTCGAGTTTCTTCTATTGCGCTTGCAGGTCGCCGGGCATCTTCCCAGGGCGCCAATTTCATGTATACCCTGTTCGCTTCACAGAAGGGGGATTTCCTGAAGCAAACCGCTCGTATGAAAACTTGAGCTAAGTCATCCACGTATCGCCTGCTTCGAATGCTACAGAATCCAATCTCTAACTCGAAGCCGATCAGCTAACATGTCTTTACTGACTAATTCTGGATTATGGCTGTTTTCTGACCGTCGATCACCAGTTTTCCGCATGCGAATTGTCAGCCGCGTGTGGCCCCTCTCAGCAATGAGATCTCGCACAAACGCAATTTCTTGCCCCTTTGTATCCAGTGTGCCAATGACGATGATAGATTTTGGCATGGCAATTATCCCTTTGTTCCTAGGTTCAACCGCAGTTTGCATTGGTGAACCCGCCTTCTGGATTAAGCGTCAGGCCCGCGTTCTGATGCCAGATAGTCGCTTAAAGCCATAGACCAAGCAATTTGAGCGGTCTCCTCGACAAGTTCAGCATTATGGCGCGCCAATTCAATGGAGCTGGCAAAGCTGAAAATACCGTGCCGGTCTTGAACGAATACCTGCAGATTGCGATCTGCCGTCAGCATGGACTCAATGGCCGCCAGATTGGCTTGCGGTGTTGTTCCGGGAAGTCTCAGTATCGGGATGCTTCCTAGCTTCGACTGGGCGTGAAGCGTCACTATGGGAATCGTATCGCCGAGTCCCCAGCAGGCGATAGCCCAGGGCGAATGACTGTGAAAAACGCCTTGTATGTCCGATCGCAGTTTGTAGATCAACAGATGTGTCGCCAGTTCCTGGGAAGGCCTGCCGTCGCCGTCGACGATTTCGCCGTCAAGGGTCACCGTGACCAGGTTCTCAGCCGTACGCGGATAAGCGAAATCGCCATGTAGAGATGCCCAGGCCGCCAGGAACTCGGCATCATGCAAGAGGAACTCGCACTTGCGATTCTCGCGTTTGTTGCGCGCCTGGCTGGTATAAGTTCCCCGGTGCAGCTCAAGGTATAACTCGCCGTTCCAGGTGAATTCCTGACGCAGTTCGCCCCAATGGCTGCCGGGTTCGATGACCTCCCAGTCGCGGCCGTCTACATCAATCGCCACCCTGGGTTGAGAATTTGCATGGAACTTAAAGGGACCCAGGGGCTGGCTCCGCCGGTAGATCGCCGCCTCGGAAAGGAACTGCAGACGAGCGGAGATCTTTTCCAATGTCCAGCGCACCTTATGCATCGTCTCAGCCTCCGTATTGCATCCGCATCTCGCGGAATATCCGCTCAAGGTCACCCGAACCAGACAGCGGCAATGCAATCGTCTGATCCTGCCATGAGGTTAGATAGACTGCGTTCACCACTTCAATGGCCTTGCGCCCGGTCCAGCCATCAATCCAGGGCGCCTTGTTCTCCAGAATGCACTCGCAGAAGTGGTCAACCTGCCGCTTGTCGGGACCGCGTTCGCGCAATTCCTGGTCGAGGTTGCCGTAATTGAAGAGAGTCAGGTCTGTCTGCTTTTGGCCGCGCTCCCACAGTCGGGCGGAAAACGGTTCTGGTGAGCTGTACTTCATAGCCGGGCCAAAATGCAGCTCCAGCGCCGCTTCCGTACCCTCGACGAGAAAATACTCGGTCATCGGCTCTTGTGACACATTACTGACATGAATCGTGGAAACAACGCCCTTCTCGTGCCGCAGGGTAGCATGAGCCTGCGTTTCGACTTCCTAGTCGGGTCTAAGAATCTTCGCCTGCCCGCTGACACTTTGAATCTCTCCGGCCCACCAGCGGCACAAATCCACGATATGACTGGCATTGTCCCGAAAGATGCCTCCCAGCGCGCGCAGAGATTGCCGCCGGTTGAAACCAAGCGGCGACAGGTCGTGGCGCCAACTCACCTCAGCGCGGATGTGAAATAACGCCCCCAGCTTCCCTGCCTGAATGAGATCCTGCGCCATTTGGAGGCACTTGTCGAAACGCTTGACAAAACCGATCATGAGCGTCACATCGTGCGTCTCGGCCGCTTGACGCATACGATCACATGCCTCAATCGTAGGCGCCATTGGTTTTTCGCACAGGATATGTTTGCCCGCTTGCGCCGCCTGAATGACCTGTACCTCATGCAAATGAATTGGCGAAGCGACGAGGACCGCATCGATATCGGCCTTCGCCAGAAATTCGCCGTAGTCATCGTAGCCATCAAAATCGCCGTAGTTTTGGGTCATGAAATCCAGCGCCTGTGGATCCGGGTCCATCAGCGCTGTGACGCGACCCTTCTCAAGCAAGCGCAGAATGGGGGCATACATCGTCTGCGTTCCGGCGAACCCACACCCGGCTATTCCCAGCTTGACTTTGTCTTTCATAGGCTCCTGCCGTTTCTCATTGCCTTATGAAACATGGCACTCCAATCGTAGCGTCGCACTAATTCTTGATTGCTCCGGCGGTCAATCCCTGCAGGAGCTGTTTCGAGGAGATGAAGTAAATGATTAATACGGGAACTGACGAGAGCGAAAGCGCAGACAGTAAGGCGTTCCAATCATTGGAAAATTGCCCCATGAATTGCTGCGCGCCCAGGGTCAGTGATCCCAGTGAAGATGGGTGAAGATGATCGTATCGATGTCGTCAGTACGAATGCCTAGTGATTCGAGCTGCTCGTGTCTAGCCTGACCCGGTTCTTGCCGACCCGCATGGTTGTAGGTCACAGACCGCTGCGTATCGCTCATGCCCGTGTCCACCAGAATCTTGCGTCCGCCGCCTTCTACCAGAAACGCGAATACGGGATGTTCTATGATTTGCCCGGCGCCCTTTCTAAACGTGGCGTACTGGGCATTGTCCGACTCCTGAATGCCGGTGTTTACAAGACGAATGGTGTAATGAGTCATACTCGCTTACACCTCTTCCTTCCGCAAGATGCTGGATTGATCATGTCGCTCAACTGTCGCGGACTTGCGATTGCCGTTTTCCGAGCGCCCTCCCGGCAGCGAATAATGCTCTTCCAGTACGGCAATGGCGGTATCACTGTCAGTAACAAGCGTCGTAATCAGTTCGCCATACAGCAGTCCCAGGATGGCCTGAATTCGGTGCGCGCCCATGGTTAGCGCAATGCGCTCGGGGATCTTTCGCAAGTCGTCAAATGTAAGCGCAATGGCGCGTTCTCTGAATTCAGTATCGCATTCCCTGCCATTCAAATCATAGAATCTGCCGAAGATCGAACCGACGGCATGGCTTGCTTTCAGTTGTGCAAAGTCACTCTCAGACACGTAGCCTGAGCGATACAGAAGTGAGTCAACATCGGTTGGTCCTACGCCCATAAAGGCGCCTTTTACTCCCCCGGCATCGCCACCATCAAGTTAATCGACATCGAGTTCCCGGAGAGTTTCCTACAACACTTTGAAGGTCCCCAATTCGGCATTCAAGGCCTGCGCGACATTTTGCAGGTGTATGACCGCCCAATCTTCTTTGGCGTAGTCAAACCCAACATCGGGCTATCACCGGACGATTTTGCCGAGCTGGCCTATCAGAGTTGGCTGGGCGGCCTCGATATCGCCAAAGACGACGAGATGTTAAGCGATGTGCCCTGGTCACCCTTGCGAGACCGCGCCGACAAGGCAGGAAAAGCGCGATTACGAGCAGAAGAAATAACGGGCGAAAAGAAAATCTACTTGGCAAATGTCACGGATGAGGTCGATCAGTTGATTCACCTGCACGATATAGCGGTTGAGCGCGGGGCAAATGCGCTGATGATCAATGGCATGACAACCGGATTAAGCGCCATCAGAATGTTGAGAAGGCATAGCCGGGCGCCCTTGGTAGCGCATTTTGATCTAATGGCGCCCCTTACGCATATTTCATATTTTGGTGTGCACGCAAAGGTGATGACCAAACTGCAGCGAATGGCAGGATTTGACGTCATCATATTTCCCGATTTGGCGCTCGGATGAAGACCCCGGATGAGGAAGTGCTGCAATGCGTGCAGGCATGCCTGAAGCCATGGGGACACATCCAGCCGGTTCTTCCTGTCCCAGCGGGGAGCCAGTGGGCGGCGTCCACAGCTGTGTTGCATGACCGGCTTAAAACGATTGATTTCGGTATCGTCCCGGGACGAGCAGTATTTGCGCATCCTATGGGGCCTAAAGGCGGCGCGGCCAGTCTGCGCCAGGCTTGGGACGCCGTCGCTGCCGGACAATCTCTGGAAGCATACGCGCAAAACCATAAAGAACTGCAACTGGCTATCGAAAACAACGCCTTGCCAGCAGGATAGACAATGGATGACATCGCTTGTTTCAAGAAACGAAATTGTCAGCATCTCTTCGGACACGATAGACGGTCAGATCTGACACTTACCATTAGCTCTTGTTAGAGAGCGCTGGGCGCGTCAGCCACAGTCTGATTGATTGACAGCGGATCAATGCTGCGCGCTGCAAGTATGCTCGCGACCTTCATGTCGTCTGTGCGCTCGAACCGGCAGCGGGCGTCCCACTCCTGCCAGGCTTTGCGGATATGACTGATTTCTTCGGGGAAGCCAGTAATAATAATGACAACTTCTTCGTCGTGATCGCGCGGCGCAGAATTTACATGGCGTAGCAGAAGGGCTCATATTCGCCGATCTTCTCCAGCGCGTAGACTGCGCAGGTCGGCGCCTCGTCCATCTTGCCGACTTGCACAATCTCTATTTGGTACGACTCGTCACTCACGCCTTCTTGATTCGATCAGTCTTGGCATTCTCGTATTCGCGCAGCACAGCGTCCGGCATTTGACTGCCCGCCAAACCGCCGCCGTCAACCAGAATCGATGAGCCGGTCATATAGTCTGCCGCCTCGCTACACAGAAACAGAACGGCGCCAACCATGTCGAGGCCGTCCGCCAGCCGGTTGATGGGCGTACCCGGATTCTCCTTCAAACTCTCCATCAGTCCCGCCAGATAAGCGTCCTTGACGATAAGCGTATCCACCGCCCCCGGCTCGACGGCGTTCACGCGAATGCCGTAACGCGCCAATTCGAGCGCCAAACCCTTGGTGAGGCTGCCGACCGCGGCTTTGCTGGCGCAGTAGTGCGCCTTGTGCTCGCCGGATTCATGCACACTGACCGATGTCACATTGACAATGTTGCCGCCCCGCCCTTGGGCGATCATGTGGCGCGCCACAGCCTGAGCAAAGAGAAAATAGCCTTTCACATTTGTGTCAAAAGTAACATCCCAGGTGGCTTCGTCCAGATCAATGAGTGGACAGAATGGGGCGATGCCTGCATTGTTCACCAGAATATCGATGTGGCCGTATCGCGCGGCCACCTCCCCAACGAAGTCGCTGACCTGCCTCTTGTCGCGAACATCGACATTCTTGACAAATGCATCCGGCTCTTCGCGCCTGAGCACGGAAAGCTGGTCATCGTCAATATCACAGCCGGCAACATGTGCTCCTGCTTCCGCGAATCCACGAAATATGGCGCGTCCGATTCCTTTGGGACTGCCAACACCAGTAACGATCGCCGCTCGTCCCGAGAAGTCAAAGTTCACGTCGGAGAACATGCGATTGCCCCGCCCTAGCGCGCGAACTGAACCCGGCGATCGAGATTATGCTCGACAACTTCCCAGTTCATCACGATTCCAAAACCCGGCTCAGATCCGGGATACAAGCGTCCCGCGCGCAGATCCATGTCGCTTTCAAATAGCGGCTCGCCGCCAGGGAACTCAATGTCCAGGTTGTACCATTCGATCATCGGGCTCGCCGCGCAGGCCAAGATGAATTGCGCCGCCCAGGGGATATAACCATAATGCGGGATAATCGCGATTCCGGCATCGAGGGCGAGCGCAGCGATCTTCTGCATCTGCGTGATGCCGCCGGCCCAGGTCACATCCGCCTGCCAGACATCCACCAAGCGCTCCCTGGCGAATGGCGCAAAGCCGCGAACGAGCGTCTCATGTTCGCCGCAGGCGATTAAGGTGCTGCTCTTCCATTCGCGCCGCAGTTGACGGTAGCCATCAATATCGCCGGCGACAAGCGGCTCCTCAATCCATTTGATATTGAAGTCTCGCAACGCCTCGTCCAACGCCAACGTATAGCGCGCATCAAGCCCCATCCAGCAATCAAGCATAATGTCGGGCTCCGGCCCCAATCGCTCGCGCAATTGCGCGATATCCTTGATGTTTTCAGCCATGCCCGATTTGCCGCTGGCAGGCCCATACTTCAGGGGCCATTTGATGCCGCTGAAAGGCTCCCGCTTTACGCGTTCATCATCGTAACCGGTCATGTAACAAGGGATGCTTTCCTGTATCGGACCACCCAGCAATTGGCAGACGCTTTGCCCGGCGTCTTTGCCTTTGATGTCCCACAGCGCCAGGTCAAGCGCGCTGATCGCATGCATGAGATAACCATCGCGCCCTTGATGATAGGTCGAGCGCACAAGAATGTCGTTGAGGCGCTCGACGCGCCGCGGATCCTCACCGATAAGCAGGCGCTTCAGGTGCAACTCAATGCTCACGGCGCACATCACACTGCCCATCGAGGTGTAGCCGATGCCGTCTATGCCGGCGTCCGTTTCAATTTTGACGATGAGCGGTCCGAAATCATCACGCCAAAGGAGCCGGCTGGCGCGATAGGCGGGATAAACAGACATGGGACAGGCAACCGGATATTCGTTTGTGGTGTCGCCCGAGAAGATTAAAGGATAGGCATGCACATCCGTGATCGTAATCGATCGTCCCATCGCAGCATCCCTTCCGCATGTGGCAGGCTGAGGAGCTTCGACATGCTCCTCAGTCTGCGCTGCCTTGCTCAGGCGCTATTCTTCTTCAGGATAGTAGGCATCGATGTTGTCCGCGCTGATCACTTCATGCGGCACGCGGACGATGCTCGGCACGGCATTGCCAGCGAGAATGTCCAAAGCTAGTGGAACGATGAAGTCGCCGTAGCGCTCGGGGAAGAAGGATACCGTCCCGACCAAGGGCGAGTTGCCTGCGCGAATCGCGTCCAGGGCGATCGCGTCAGCATTCTTGCCAATGACGACGCCATCGACGGTCGGATCGCCGCGATCCGCCTGCGACATCGCGCTGGCGATGCCAAAGGCGCGGTCATCATTGATGCTGGTAGCCACGATGTATTTGGCGTCCGGATTGGCGGTCAGCCAGTCGGTCGTGGCGGCGAGCGCGCCCGCGTTCGGTCCCAGCTCAGCCGTGCGCATGTCTACATCAAAGTAATTCCCCTCCGGAATGCCCGGATAATTCTCCTTGAAGTAATCGGTGAAGGCCGTGTTGCGGCAAGCCGGCGCGCCGCCAACCGCCGGATCCAGCCCAGTGAAAACGACCATCTCTTCTTCCGGCCACATGTGCTCTTCCGCCCAGGCGGCTGCAAATTCCGCCGCGAAGCGCCCGGTCGCGCAGTTGTCGGCGCCCCAGAATACCGAGCCGGGGTGCGTGACATCGACCGCGATGACGGGGATATTCTCCGCGTTGTATTTTGACATGATCGCTTCGGTCAGCTCCGCGAAAACGTTGAAGGATACGACAATATCCGGCTCGCGCGTGACACAGGCATCGGCATTCTCCAGCGGCTGAGTGGTGCTGGGGTAGGCGTTGTTGAAGACCAGCAATTCGACCCCGGCGGCTTCCGCGGCATTGGCCATGCTGGGGTTCACCTTCAAATCGAAATCGAATTCTTCGCTCTCCGGCGTGAAGCAAATCGTGACATCGCCCATCGCTTCAGCCGCCATCGAGGCGTCCCAGTCCATCATGGCGTCGCCTTCGGCGTCCTCCGCCAGTTCATACGCTCCTGCCTCAAAGTTGTAACGCACCCAATAAACAGCCTGATCGGGATCCCCCGGATCCTGGTCCATTGTTGGGTTGCCGGGCATGTCTTGAGCGAAAACCGGAATCGCCACCAGCGAAGCCAGCAACACGACACACATTAGCAGCGTCAAAATGCGAAACAGTTTCAACATGATAATCTCTCCTTCAACTACTTTTCTTTGCAATATGTGTTGCCGCCTGCAGGAATCAATTCGTCTAGGCGCCTCCCGACTCTGTCTATATCCGTTGCTTGAGTTGGTCCAGTGATACCGCAATCATCAACACTGAACCTTCCACCACCATCTGCCAGTTGGCGTTGATATTGAGCAGGGTCATGCCGTTTTTCAAGACGCCCACCAGCAGCACTCCGAGTAAAGTGCCTTGTATAACGCCGACGCCGCCTGACAAGCTGACGCCACCCAAAATGACGGCCGAGATGACGCTCAGTTCGCTGCCGGCGGCATAGGGGATGCCAGCGCCAGTCAACCCAGCCAGTACGATCCCGGCAAAGCCAGCGCCCAGGCCGCTCAGTGTATAGAGCGCGATTCTCATGCCCGCGACATTGATGCCGGCGCGGCGGCAGGCCGAGGCATTGTCGCCAATGGCATAGATGTACTTGCCGAACTGCGTAAATCGAAGCACCAGGTAGCAGAGCAGCATCGTCGTAAGCATTAAGATGACCGGCACCGGGATCTCCAGCGTGCCAATCACGAGTTCGCCTTGGCCGATCTCCAGAAAGGTGCGGTCGCGGACCAGCGCCGAACCCGAGCGCGTCGCCAGCGTCATCCCGCGAACGACGAATTGCATGCCTATCGTCGCGATGATGGGATTGACGCCGATCTTGGTGACAATGATGCCGTTGCTGAAACCGATGAATGTGCTGATGCCCAAAGCGACAGCGAAGGCAACAATGATGCTGTTCTCGGGATCCACCATGATGACGGCGGCGGCCAGCCCCGACGCGTTCATGATGGCGCCGATGGACAAATCCAGGCCGCCGGAGATCATCAGCAGGGTGGCGAAAGCGGCCGCAATGCCGGTGATGGAAACCGCGCGCCCGATATTGAAAGCATTGCGATCATCAAAGAAATAAGGCGACTGGATTGTGAAGAAGACGATGGCGGCGACGAGTACAAACAACAGGAAGAAGACGTTCGAGTCGCGCCGGCGCAGCAATGTGACGAGCGGAGCCGGCAAACGAACTGCAAGACCAGAAGCATCGGCGGGCGATTGCGCTGTCATTCCTGCACGCCCCTAATCCCGACCGCGGATGATATAGCGTACAATCTCATCCGGATCGGTTTCGAATGTCAGTTTGTCCGCCACCAATTCTCCTCGCTTCAGCACGATGATGCGATCCGTCACCTCAAAAACATCGCGCATCTCGTGGCTGATAATTATGATCGTCCTGCCTTGTGCTTTGAAGCGCATGACCAGATCGAGCAAATTGCGCGTTTCATTGACGCCGAGCGCGGCGGTGGGCTCGTCGAGAATGATGAGCCGCGCGCCCGCTTTAGCCACGCGCGCGAGAGCAGTCGCCTGGCGCTGCCCGCCGGACAGATTCATCACCAGTTCCCGCGTCGACGGCACTCTTATGGCCAGTTCTTCCAGCAGCTGGCTGGTTTCGCGGTACATGCGCCGGCGATCCAGCAGGCGCAAAAGCGGGTTGCGATACGATTCGTGACCGAGAAAAACATTCTCCATAATGTCCAGGTTTTCACAGAGCGCTAGATCCTGATAGATCGTCTCAATTTGTCTTTTCTTGGCATCGCGCGGATGGCGAAAATGCACTTCCTCGCCGTCAATCAAGACCTGCCCGGCGGAAGGCTCAAGGTCACCGGAGAGAATCTTGACCAAGGTCGATTTGCCCGCGCCGTTGTCTCCGACCAAGCCGACGACTTCGCCTGCAGATATCGAGACGCTGACGTCGTTAAGCGCGACCACCCCTTTGAAATACCGGCTCAGGCTTTTCGTTTCGACTACTGGTAGCGCTTCCATGATCTGAACGCCATGCCTCAAACAATACTATTCGCCGTCCGGAAGGTTGCGTCGGCGCGCATCGCGGCTGGGGGAACAGCGTCAATGATAACGACGAACTGCGAAGCTCACAAATTCTCGCGATTCTCCAGAGCCTGCGCCCTTGTGTTAAAATTTAGCGGCGGCAGAAACAATAGATCCTACAGGATGATTCCGAATTCGGCCCCTGGCGCCGGCGACAGCCAATGAACAGATAAATGCAGGAGCCTCGCTTATATCATGATTGTTGATGTGCATTCTCACACGCCGCAATTCCGCGGCGACGTGCCGGCAGAGAATCGGCGTAAAGGTCCCGGCTGGCGCCCGGACCGCGCCGTGAGCTCCGTTTACAACTGGGATGAATACTTGCAGGAGCAGGCGCCGGCGGACAAGACCATCGTATTTGGCATCGCCTGGCACCCGGGGGAGAGAACCGGCGGCGTAAATGGTCCCGATGAACCATCGGATATGCCGGGCAATGTCAACGACAAGACCGCCGCCTTCGCCAAAGCCTACCCCGAGCGCTTGATCGGCTTTATGTCGCTGCATCCGCATGACCCCCATGCGCTCGACGAGTTGGATCGAGCCCGGGGCGATCTTGGTCTGCGCGGCATAAAGATGGGCGCCAATTATCAGAATTTCCATCCGCTGGAGTCGCGCGCATTGGCCATCTATGAGCGAGCGCAAAGGTACGGCTTGCCGATACTCTTTCACCAAGGCACATCGCCGGTTCGGCCCGCGCCGATTCGCTATGCGCATCCCTTGCTCATGGACGAGGTCGCTATGCGCTATCCCGATCTCAGAATCATTATGGCGCATTTGGGACATCCCTGGACGGTGGACTCCGCCGTCGTCGTCCGCAAGCACCCCAATGTCTTTGCCGATATTTCCGGCCTGTTTTACCGGCCCTTCGGCTTTTACGAAGCGATGATCAAGGCGACCGAGTGGAATGTTCTCGATAAACTCCTGTTCGCCTCCGACTTTCCGGTGACGACCGCGTCGGAGACTTTCCACAACCTGCGCAAAGTCAACGAAATCGTCGACGGCGCCAACTTTCCCCGAGTGCCGGAAGACAAACTTGAAGCGATCATTTATCGAGATTCTCTAGCGCTTTTGGGATTGAGCTGACATGTCAAACGCTTACTTATTCGAACGCGCCAAGGCCGTCACACCTGGAGGCGTCAACTCCGGCACTCGCGGACTAGCCGACCCAAAGGTGTGGGCGCGCGCGGAAGGCGCTTATCTCTATGATGCGGACGGGGCGCGCTATGTGGATTACCACGCTGCCTTCGGCCCCATTATCCTGGGCCATAATCATCCCGCGGTAAACCAAGCCGTCGCGCAAACCATGACGCAGGTCGACCTGACCGGTGTCGGGACGACTGAGCTCGAGATTCTCCTGGCCGAAAAGGTCGTCGAGCATGTGCCTTCGGCCGAGATGGCGCTAATCTTCGGTTCCGGCACAGAAGCTACTTATCTCGCTCAGCGATTGGCGCGCGCTTTTACGGGGCGCAAGAAACTGGTCAAGTTTCAGGGCTGCTTCCACGGCTGGCACGATTATCTACTAATGAACATCATCAGCTCGCCGGACAAGATCGGCCACAAGGACCCAGCCTCTGCCGGCATGCTGCCGGAAGCGATTGAGAATACTATCGTTCTGCCATTCAATGACAGCGTGGCGCTGGAGAGCGCGATCAAGGCGCAGGACGATGACATTGCTGCGGTGATACTGGAGCCGATCCCGCATAACATCGGCTGTGTAATGCCGCGACCGGAATTCGTCCAGACCTTGCGGAGACTATGCGATCAACACGGCATCATATTAATCTTTGATGAAGTGATCACCGGCTTCCGGCATGGGCTTGGCGGTTATCAGGAGAAACTTGGCATTTTGCCTGATTTAACGACGCTGGCGAAAGCAATCGCCAACGGATATCCCTGTGCAGTTCTCGCGGGACGGAAAGACCTGATGACGCGCTTTTCCAGCGCCGGCGGCGATGTCTTTGTCGGCGGCACCTACAACGGGCACCCGGTAGCGACCGCAGCGGCACTCGCCACCATCGCTGAACTGGAGGACGGGTCGGTTCACGAACGGATTTTCCGTCTGGGCGACAAAGCGCGGCGAGGCATGCAAGAGATCGCTGATCGCCTAGATATCGACATGACTGTCACCGGTTATGGATCAGTCTTTGTACCCTACTTCATGAGTGGCGAGATCACACGTTACGCTGACCTGCTGCGCAATAATACCGCGGCCGATACCATGTTCCGCGAGGAAATGGTCAAGCGAGGCATTTTCATGCTCCCGCTGGCGATGAAGCGAAATCACATCTCCGGCGCGCACACCGATGCCGATATCGACCGTACCTTGAACACCGCTGAAGACGTGCTGAAAAAGATGGTACGCGAGCGCGGCCTGCGCTAGAGAGCCGACCGACCAAGGTTCAGCCCACGGTCGGCTCAGGTTTATTCCAGGACGATTCAACGCGATGCCCCACCCCTAACCAACCCCATACTGCCCTGTGGTAAAATAGGCTCTGCTGGCTGATACACCACTGGCAATGAGACCAAACCGCAAAATAAGGCGCAACTATAGCAAGCCCTTCTTCAGCAACCGACGGCGCGGCTTGTCCGGCATTCCGCTCATACTCTTCACTCTCGCCATTGTGTCCGCGACAGCCGGCCTGCTGGCGCTCGCCTATGCCTCGATAGACGACATCGACTACACCACCCGCGGGCTCCTCGGTTTGCCGCGCGCCACTCCTACGCTCTTTCCCAGCCAGTACGCCCAACGCGGCATCACATTCTATACCGAGGGCAATGTCCAGGATGCTCTGGCACAGTTCGATATCGCGGTCGAGCAGCGCCCCAATAATATCAATTACCTTTACGAGTACGGCCGTATCCTGATCGAGTTGGACAACTTTACCAAAGCGGAAGAAATCGGCGAACGCGCCATCGCCGCTGCGCGCGACGACCCGCGCGGATACGCCTTGAAAGCGCGCGCCCTCATGTGGAGCGACCCCGGCGCCGCCATTCCCGCCGCCGTCTCCGGTTTGGAAAAAGACGCCGATTTCGCCCCCCTGCACGCCGCACTCGCCATCGCCTATACCAACATCGGGCGCTACAGCGAAGGCTATCAGCGTGGCTTGCTCGCCACCCAGCTCGACCCCCTCGACGCCTTCAGCCATCGCGCCTTCGCCATTCCCCTCATTTACACTGACCGCCGCAACGAAGCCATCGCCGCCCTCGAAAAAGCCGTCGCCATCAATCCCGATCTGACAGCGCCCTATTTTGAACTCGCCCTCCAATACCGCCAGGGCGATTATCAAGAGATGGCGGTCGGTATTTATCGGCGCATCCTGGAGCTGGAGCCGACCAGCGCCAAAGCCTATCTGCGCATCTGCCAGACCTACGCCGAAGTGGGCGAGTTCCTGGCCGCGACTCCCTTCTGCGAAACCGCGACCGAGCTCGACGAAAATTACGCCGACGCCTGGCAGTGGCTGGGTCAAATGCGCTACACCCGCCGCAACTATGAAGGCACCCTCGAAGCGATGGAGAAATGCGTCGCCCTGGGCTCCACAGCCGTCGAATGCCATTACATGCGCGGCTGGTCCTACTACGTGCTCGACCAGTGCCCCAAAGCCTGGGACGTACTTCAAGAAGCGCTGCGCTACACGCGCGAGCCGCATATCATCGGCATCATCAACGAGGGCTTGGCCAGCATTCGCGCCAACTGCCCCGGCTTCGAAGACGCCCGCCTGCCAACTCCGATTCCACCCACCCCCATACCACCGACTCCAATCGGAGGCATCTAGGCGATGAAGATCAGCCGTGATTACACGCAGCCCTTCTTCCGCCAGCCCAAGCGCCATCCAATTCGCAACATGTTCATCGCTGCCCTCCTTGGGCTGCTGCTGGGCTTGGCCATCGTCTGGCAGCGGGACGCTGTCCAAAGCTTTGTCAAGACTGTCGCCGGGCTATCCGCCACGCCGACGCCACCGCCGCGCGAGTTGGCGGCGCGCGCCGCGGCCCTCTTCCACGCTGGCGAATTCGCCGACGCGGAGCCGCTGCTGGCGACAGCAGTCAACGAACGACCCCGCGAAATCGCCTACCTCTATGCGCGCGGGCGCGTCTTGATCGAGCTGGACCGCGCCGACGAAGCTCATGCGCTCGGCGCCGCCATCACCGACATCGACGCGCGCGCCGTCCAAGGCTACGCGCTCAAGGCAGCCGCCTTGACCTGGAGCGGCCAGCCGGGCGCCGCCATCCCGATCGCGCTCTCGGGCTTGGAGCTGAACCCGCGCTTCGTCCCTCTTTACGCCACCCTGGCCCGCGCCTACGTCAACGAGCAGCGTTGGACCGACGGCCTGGAAGCGGGCGAGCGCGGCCTGTCCATCAGCGGCGACGACGCCGGCCTGAACCGCGCCTACGCCTACGCCCTCTCTTCCGTCGGCGAATATAGCGGCGCCATCACTTATCTGCAACGCGCCATTGAACTGCGCCCCGCCTACCTGCCAACCCACTTCGAGCTGGCCGGGCTCTACCTGGCGCAAGATGAAGACCAAAGCGCGATCGACCTCTACGACCACATCCTCGCCATTGACCCGCGCAACGCCGGCGCCATGCTGCGGCTCTGCCTCGCTTACCGCAAGATCGGCGAATTCGCCCGCGCGCTCGGCTTTTGCGAAGACTCGGTCACGAACGACTCCGCCGCCCCCGATGCCCAATTCCAGCTCGGCATGCTCTATTACCGCGAGCGCCGCTTCGACGGTTCCCGCGCCGCCTTTCAGCAATGCCTGGAGCACGATGACGGCACATACAACCTGTCCTGCCGCTATCGCCTGGGGCTATCGCATTACTACACCGGCGATTGCGCCATCGGCTGGACGCTGCTGCGCGATTCACTCGATCTGGCGCGGGCGGAGGCCGCCGATGAGACCACGCTGAGCAATATCCTGCAGGGCCTGGACGCAATCGAATCCGACCCCAAGTGCATCGACGAAGCCGCCCAGCCAGTCTCGTTTCAGGATTGACCGCCGCGTCGCCCTCATTTCAGTCTTGTCCGGTACACGGTTTCTGATGTGTAATAATCCGGTGACGCCGTCACAATGGGCAAGAGCGATGGCCAATTTGTACCAAGCTAGTCATGCCAAAAACAACCTCGCTGGGAAAACTCCCCTTCCTTAGCTAGCTGGGAATTCCGCCCCCCGTTGAGCGGGGGGACCGAGGGGGGAACAAGGCCGGGGGATGGGGTAGAAAAGCGGCATGTCCGATTTCTCATTGCTTACTCGGAACTATAGATAACCATGCGCGCACTCGATGCCAGCCTCAGCCTATACCGCCAAACGCTAAAACGGATCCGCCCCGCCCATCTCGCCATGCACCGGCTGATGGCAAGCCTGATCTTGCCCGGGCTGGAGCGCGCGCGCAACTTCAAAACCATCGCCGAAGACCCCTTCTGGTTCCGCCTGGAACTGCTAACCGGGCAGCACGAGACCGAGACCCAGCGAGCCCTCGAAGGGCTGGCGCGGCCCGGCATGGTCGCCCTCGATATCGGCGCCCACATCGGCTATCACACGCGGCTGCTCGCCCGGCAAGTCGGCGCCAACGGACGCGTCATCGCTCTCGAGCCGCATCCGCGCACCTTCGAAACGCTGCTCCAGAATACGCGGGGCATGCCCAATGTGACCGCGCTGCAAGCGGCTGCCTCCCAAGCGGCCGGCAGCGCCGAGCTGCACGACTACCTGTTGATGTCGGCCAGCGGTTCGCTGCACTATGACCAGGCGTTGGCGCAGCAACAGCGAGCGCGGATGGGCGCGGGCGATGTGGCGCCGCGGCGCGCTGAGGGATTCGAACCGCAGCGATACCGCGTAGACACCGTCGCCATTGACGACTGCCTGGACCAGCTCGCCATCGACCGCGTCGACATCGTGAAAATGGACATTGAAGGGGCGGAGCTGGACGCCCTGCGCGGAATGCGCCGCACGATCGCCAACTCGCCCGGTCTGGCGCTGGTGATGGAGTACAACCCGGCCGCGCTGAATGCCTTCGGGCATGAGCCGGTCGCGGCCCTGGCCGAGGCCCGCGGGCTGGGCTTTGCAAGCGTCGAAGCCATCGAAGCCGACGGCTCCCTGACCGACTGGAGCGATCCTGCCCTGGTCGCGCGCGAGACGGCGCGGCTGCAAGGAGACCTGGGCGTGGTGAATTTGCTGCTGCGGAAGTAGGATTAAGAGTTGAGGACAGAGAAGGCGCTGAGAGGCGCTCTAAGAATCGGTTGTGTTACAATATCTCGAGTATGGCAGCTCTTATGAAATCTTTCTCCAGTATAGAAGCCCAAAATCACAGTCTCACCGATGACTTAGGTCTTTACGTGCCGACTGCGCTTAGAAGGCTGGAACATCCTCAAACCGATCTCCCAAGAATTGCGAAGGATGCACAGCTAACTCGCGCTATTGAGCAGGCAGTTCAGACTATCCCAACCAATCACATGATTTGGCTTGGCGACGCTCGACGCGCAGGCGCAATAGAAGATAATAGCGTCCATCTGGTGGTGACTTCTCCGCCCTATTGGATTCTCAAAGAGTATCCGGACATTGCGGGACAACTAGGCAACATGTCCGATTATGAACTCTTCCTGACGGAATTAGATCAAGTCTGGCATGAATGTTTTCGCGTCTTGGTTCCTGGTGGTCGTCTAGTATGCGTAGTAGGCGACGTATGTTTGTCTCGTCGGAAAAACCGCGGCCGTCATACGGTCGTGCCTCTGCACGCGGCCATTCAAGAGCGCTGTCGCACAATTGGCTTTGACAATCTCGCTCCAATAATCTGGCACAAGATCGCAAACGCATCTTACGAAGTGGAGAATGGATCGGGCTTTCTCGGTAAACCATATGAGCCAAATGCGGTAATAAAGAATGACATTGAATACATTCTCATGGAACGGAAACCGGGCGGTTACCGTTCTCCTAGTGTAGCGGCCAGAGTTCTCAGCATAATTTCAGCAGCAAACCATGCGAAATGGTTTCAGCAGATTTGGACTGGATTGACCGGCGCTTCAACACGCGACCATCCTGCACCGTATCCTTTAGAGCTTGCCGAGCGTTTGATTCGAATGTTCAGTTTCGTAGGTGACACCGTTCTAGATCCTTTCTTGGGGACGGGAACGACATCAGTGGCTGCCGCCAAATGGGGTCGGAATAGTATTGGCTTCGAGATTGACCAAGACTACCATGAGTATGCACGGCAACGATTGATGCAAGCGACGTTGCCTCCATTTGGCGGAGTTACGATTCACGCCAAACGCAGTGCCATTGAAGCATGACTTTCAACTCCATCGCAATTGATTCTAAAGTGCGAAAAGCTATTCGACAGTTCTGGCTAACCCGCGCATCGCAAGCTCATAAGCAAGGTTCATCTACAGGTGTCAGGGATGCTGGCGCCCGAGTAGCCGTCACCGGTGGCGCCCAGATGGACGGATTCGTCGATCTCATTACGGAAGCACTTTACGCTGCCGGTGTAAGCGAAAGCCATGTCTTCCGCAACAAGAAGCTGGTCTTGCCGGGCTGGTACAGAGCCGAGAAAAAATGGGATCTGCTGGTGGTTGCCGACGGCAACCTTGTTGCTGGTATTGAGTTGAAGTCTCAAGTGGGATCCTTCGGCAACAATTTCAATAACCGTTCCGAGGAGGCCATCGGTAGCGCTACGGACTTGTGGGCGGCTTATCGCGAAGGTGCGTTTGCGCCTTCAGCGCGCCCTTGGCTGGGTTATCTTTTGTTGCTTGAGGAATCACCCAAGTCATTGCGTCCGGTGAAAGTCGCGCAACCGCATTTCAATGTCTTCCCAGAATTCAACATCGCTTCATACGCCATCCGCTATGAGATTCTGTTGACTAAGCTCGTCCGAGAACGACTGTATGATTCAGCATGCTTTCTTCTCTCGAATAAAGAAAGTGGCAAATCAGGTGATTACCGCGAGCCGTCAAGTGAGCTTTCGTTCTATAAATTGCTTGCGTCTCTCATTGCTCGCACAGGAGCTGTCAAAGCAACGTGACTTGACTCGGTGCCCCATTTAGCAACGAGGTAATGCAACTCACCGCCAAATCAACCACCTCGTCTTCAAACTCTACGACACCTCCCCTGCCTAAATTGCTATCGTCGAAGGCCGCGACGCCTGATTCCCCTTTGCCTCTGTGGTGAATCAAACGCGACCGGCGGTCTGTGTCTACGCGACCATCCACTCACCACCACCTCCCCATCACATGCTACCCTCTCCACATGACCGCCACGTCTTCCGCCCCCAATTCCGCGCTTCCGCCGCGCGCCAACCTGCCGCCATTCCAGCCGGCAAAACCGACGCCATTCCCCACAATGCGCGCTATATGCATACAGTATCGTTACATAACACGCAATTACTGGCATTTTCTGGCGGTCTATGGCGGCTTTTGGCGCGCTATGACGACTTGTGGCGCAGGGTGTCGCCTGTTGTCCCGCTTCGATCTCATTCCTTGACGTAGCCGGCCGCCGCGTATACGGCACGCCCAAGTGCTCAATGATCGCGTCAAGCATATCATTATTTCTCATGACGACTTCAAGCAGTTCCCTACTCTTCTCTTCAAAGGATTTGTCCTGCGCGTTGCAAACACTTTGGTATTCATCATTCATGCGCTTGAAACGATTATCTGTTTTCGCCATTTCTCTCCGCCTCCATGCCCCTGTGCTAAAGATCCTCGGTGACCTCACCTAAACTCGGTGACCTCGGTGGTAAGAATGTATCCTCTGCGGTGAAAAAATCACAACACCGCCCGCCGCTCCACATCCCCGTACTCCTCCACCAGCGCCGCCCAGGCCGCGCCAATCCGCCGGAAACCCTCCTCGATGACCTCCGGCTGGTGAATGCCGAAGTTCAGGCGCATCGCCTGCCCCCCGCCCTCGCCCGTATAAAAGAGCCCGCCAATCGCGAAAGCCACATCCCGCCCGATGCCGGCGATGAAAGTCTCGGCCGCGCTCGGTCCCGCAGCCGGCAACTCCACCCAGAGGAAGAGCCCGCCGCCAGGCGCCGTCCAGCGGCTGCCCGCGGGCAGATAGCGCTGCGCCGCCGCCAAAGCCGCCACCCGCCGCCGCCGCAATTCCAGCCGATTGCGCTCCAGCTGCTTGGCCAGCACGCCCCGCTCCAATAGCAGATGGATCGCCCGCTGATTCAAGCCGGGCGTGGAGATGTCAGCCGCCTGCTTCACCCGCGCCAGCCGCTCCTGATACGGTCCAGCCGCCACCAGATAGCCGATGCGGATGCCGGGCAGCAGCACCTTGGTAAAGGCGTTGGTATGGATGACGACGCCGCTTTCGTCCAGCGCTTTCAGCGGAGGCAGCTCGTCGCCGTCATAGCGGAACTCGCGGTAGACCTCGTCTTCGAGGATGGGGATGCGATGCCGCGCGGCCAGACGCACCAATTGCCGGCGCCGGTGCAGCGGCATCAGGTGGCCCGTCGGATTCTGATAGCTGGGCATGACGTAGATCAGCCGCGGACGCAGATGATTGAGCGCGTTCTCCAACGCGTCAACGCGGATGCCGTCTTCGTCGATGGGTACGCCGTGGATATGGACGCGGCGCGCCTCGGCGAGATCGATGATGCCCAGGTAGGTCGGGTCCGCCGTGACCAGCGTTTCGCCATCGCGCATCAGCGATTGCAGCACCAGATCGATCGCCT
>JAPOWK010000147.1 GCA_026707665.1 Chloroflexota bacterium | reverse complement strand
ATCCGATCAAGGCATAAGCGGTCGTCAGCGTATGCGCCTTGGGATAGGAGCACCAACTCCAACCGCCCTCGGGCGCTTGCAGGGCATATAGATCGAAGATGCCCTTCGACACCAGTTCACCGAGCTTCGCTTTCAATTCCGGTTTCGCCAAGCCCAGCTCGTTCAGCGCGCGGTAGGTGACGATATTGGGCAGGAAGCGGCTGACAATTGTGGTAGCGCATTCGCGATGTCGCCGCGTGGCTCGTTCGAGGTACGTAAGCGATTCGTTAGTGACGCCGGCCAGCGACTTTTCGATGCGGATGTCGAGCGAGCCGGAGCGGACTTCGGTGTCGCGCGGCAGCAGGACCGCCTCGACGCGGGCGCCGCCTTTTAGCAGCGCGCCGGCCGTGCCGACCGTCTCCGCTGCTTCGTAGCGATAGACCGGCAGATTGCCGTCTTCATTCTGGCTGACCGGGGAAATGCTCGCGTCGCTGTATTTTCCATCCGCGCTGACGACGGCGAATTGCGGCGCGACTGACTCGACATCCTCTATTGTCACAGTCCAGGTTGCGCGCGCGCGTCCGCCGGCGGCGATCTCCATTCGTTGCGTTATGCTGCTCAGGTTTGCGAATGCCAGCCCGGCTGTATTCAAGAGCGATATGCTCGCATTGACCTCCGAGCCTGTATTGTTGTTGACGACCGCCGAAAGCTGGACTCGGTCGCCGACGGTGAAGAAGCGTGGCGTCACCGGGCGAATCAGCAGCGGACGCGCGCTGATTAGATCGTAAGAGTTTTCGCCGACAAGCAAATGCCCGTCGACGCTCTTGGTCAGCGCGCGGGCGTCAAGGCGCCAGGTGGTCAAATTATCGGGCAACACTACCTTGAATGTAGCTTCACCGCGCTCATCAGTGACCAGCGACGGATTCCAATAGGGCGTGTCAACGAATTCGCTTCGTGGTTCGGGAAGCGGAGATGGCGCATCGAAAGCGCCGCCACCGCCGCCGAAGCAGCAGTCGAACATATCGTTCATGGGATCCAGCGTCCCCATGCTTTTGACGAGAATCGCCCTGTGCTCGTCGCCATTGTTCACCAGCGAGCTGGAGGTATGAACACCGCGGTATTGGGGGCTGAAAAAGGTCTCCAACAGAGCCGCGCTGTTGCGCTCGCCCAGGGACAGGGCCGCCAGGTCCGTCAGAGCGACGCCGACTTCGGCCTCGACCGGATCGCCCTTCCAGTCGGTAACGCGCAATCGAAAGGTGACCTCCTCTCGCGGCGAAGCTCGTTCCGGTTCGGCGCTGATCTCGATATGAAGCGCGTATCGCTCGGGGTCCACTTGCAACTGAGCCGTGCCCATACGCCAATCGGCGAAAGGTCTGTCCTCGCCAGCCGGATTCAGCAGGAAGACACCGACGTAGATATTGGGCGCGTGTTCGGGCAAGATCTCGAATTCGTAGATGTGGGAGTTGCTCCGCAGCGTGATGACTTCGGTGCTGAGCACATCGCCGCGCTCAATGCTGACGAGCGCCTGAGTCGCGTCTTGAAAGGGTGAAGTAATCAAGACTTGCGCTATTTCGCCGACGCGGTAATCTTTGCGCGCGGGAATCAAATCGATAGACTTGTCGTAGTCCCGGCCCCAACGGATGTATGACGAGCCCCAAGCCCAAACGCGCGCGGTCGCGCTTGCGGGATTACCCAGCCTGTCTTCCGTGGAGACATTGATATTGAATCCGCCCCCTTCCGGTGGCTGAAACACAAAGCGCGCCTTGCCGTCGGCGCCAGTCCGGACCGCCCTGCTGGTTACGGGAATCTCTTCGACATTCCACGTCGATTTGACGCGGCCCGTGCTGAGGTCCTGCTCTTGTGTTCGCCGCCAGCGGCGCTCCACCACCTGCACGTCAATGTCTTGGTCGGCGATGGGCTGGCTGTCCCAATCGATCGCTATGATGTTGATGACGCTGTCTTCGCCGACGCGCGTGACGTATTTCTCGGGCTGAGCGCCGATGTAGAGCAGCCCTTGATGCACGACCAGGTCTGAATTGGCGGTGATGGTCTGCCCGGCTTCATCGCGGATGGAGGCTTCGACTAGCCAGCGTTGGCTGCCCGGCTCGCCGCCCAAGTCGCCGACGAGGTCGAATCTGGCGATGCCATCGTCATCGGTTTGCAGCGACCCCTCGGCGACAATGCGCTTCTCGGAGCGTATGCCGCGGCGGACCCGATACGGACGCCCGTCGGTGAAGCGATAGCGCCCGTCGCCGGCGTAGTTGAAATGATAAGGCGCGGGATAGGCGCTGTATTCGGCGGCGGCATCTGATACGGGACCGCCGAAGAAGTAGCGGCCTTCCAACTCAAAGGTTGCCTCGTCGCCTTGCAGGATTTCCGGCTCGTCAGTGGAGAGCGTCACCTGGTATTCGGGCAGGCGATATTCCGCGACCAGGAACATGACGAGGTCATCGTCACGGCGAAATTCGCCGCGGCTGTTGGGGTAGGCGATTGAAATGTAATATCGTCCGAGAGACGCGTCGGGCGCAATATCAAACTTGCCGCTGAAGGTACCGAAATCGCTCACATCGAGGACGCGTTTTTCGACGACTTTGCCGGTTTCGCGGCTGCGAAGCCTGGCCTCGATCGTTTCATACGGCGCCGGCATGTAGACGACATCGTCTTTGCTGCGGGCGATGCCGCGGAAATAGACCGGCTGCCCCGGGCGGTAGACCGGGCGGTCGGTATACAGATAGCTGCGAATGACGCTGTCATTATCCCGATAGAGGCGATTGGCGTCCCAACGCCCCATGCCCTCGGACCACCTGGTGTTTCCAATGCCGAAATACTCTGCCGTATCCAGTACAGCAGTTAAGCCTATGTACAGGATTTGAGGCTCGTACCAGATATGCAGCTGCGCGATGCCCCGTTCATCAGTGAAAGCGCCACCTTCATACTCGCCCAACTGGTTGTAGACGCTTATGCGCTCGCCGACTATCGGCGCGCCAGAATCAACATCAACCGCCCAAATTGTCAGGCGGTCAAACGTAAGCTTTAGCGTCAGCACGGCATTCGATACATTGAGGTAATGCCCATCATCCCGCTGCCATCCATCCAGTTCCGGCGCCTCTGCCTTTAGGTGGTAGATGCCGGGTTTCAGTGGCTCGTCCTCAGCGGACAAACTCGGGCCGTAAGCTCCCAACTGCAGCAGGTCATATTGGGTCTCGTTTTCCGCCATCGCGCCTGCAATCGTCCAGCGGCGCAGGGGTGCGCGCCGGGACGCGGATTCATCATCGGCATCATTTCGCGCAATGCCAGCGAGGTAGGCGACCAATTCACTGGTAGGGACCCGATGGAACTCGAGATCGACCTTTTCGACGCCGCGCTGCGTCAGATAAAGCTGAGTGGGCTGGCGGTTGGCGTTGTAGAAGCCGACCGAATCGGGCACGCGCAAGCCCATCGTCGGCGGCAGGGGACCGGTGGTGAAGCTGAAGGTTAGCGGCTCGGCGATGGCGTTGCCGTAGATATCTTCCATGCCCGGCTCAATCCGGACGGTGTATTCGGTGGAGGGCTGCGCTTTGAAGTACAGGTCAAAGCGGTCTTCCCAATAGCTATAGTAATCGTTGCTTATTCGTTCCGGCTCGGGCTCGATGTGGATGCGCTCGCGCAGGGTGTCGATATTCATGGCCGAGGCGAAGCGCAGCCGGATACCGCCGCCGCTTACATCGGTCGCGCCGTCATCAGGAGAAAACCACTCGATAGCGGGACGTAGCGCCGTCCGATACCGCCACAGAACGTTTTGCGGCGACGTCGAAATCCCGCGATAGCCGGGCAGGTTGTGCGCGATCGCGGTTCGGAAGGAAAAACCGGCTTCGTAGGCGCTGTCATATTGCAATTGCTCATTCGGCTTGAATGCGAAGCCTTTGCCATCCTCCGCCCATCGGTATTCTCCCGCTACTCTCGTTGCTTCGCTCCCCTCGTTGTGGCGGAAGTAGAAAGCCTGCTCGACGGCGCTGCGGTCCATAGCTTGATTGAAGCGCACGCGGATTTCCGGATTGAGCGGCAATTCTTTAGACGTCGGTCGTGGACTGATCGAAACAATCTTGGGCAACTCGGTCTTGAACGACCAATCGAAAGCGCTTTCAATGACCGAACCATCAGCCGCTTCCAGGTGTGCCGATACGGCGACGCTGTAGTCGGTCACGCTTTTCAGGGGTTCCGACGGCGTGAAGACATAGACGGCGCTGTTGACCCATTCGCCGTTTCCGGCAGTCGCGGGAGACATGACGAGCGGATGCGGCAATTCGTCCTCATCTATCGAAGCGATAAGAGGGACGACCGGACGGTCAAAGACGACGGTGATGGCCGAATCGACCGGGACGGACGCGCTGTCTGGCTGTGGAAAGACTTCGGCGACCTGCAAGTAGCCTGTGGTGGCGAAGGTTACGCGAAATGGGTAGAGCAGCAGCGCGCCGTCTTTCGCCTGCAATGGCGGCGTCAAGCTGAAAGTGTAATTGGTATCGCGCTGGTATCGATCGCTTGGCTCGAAGGTGAGAGAGTATTCGTCGCAGCTCAGGTTTCCGCGAATGGCGGGCTGCCAGTTGAGCGCCGCTTCCGCGTCGGCGCAATCGACGCGGCGATTGAATGTGAAGGTGATCGCCTCGTCGAGAGCAAGCCGGCCGGCGGGCGATGGCTGCGCGTCAATCACTTCCAGCGACGCAAGGCTTTCGCTCTGCGCGAAGAATTGCAACGAGCCGGACCAAAGCAGCACCGGCAAAAGAACCCGCAACAAGAAGTTTAACTGGCGCATCGGAATATCCTCCAAACGAAACGGCGCTTTCTCTCATTATAGGAAGCAGCCGCCCCGGGAATTCCCTACGCCAGCCAACGATTAACCAGTTTCTGCGTCGGTTTCGGCTCGGCTCGAATGGAGCTTTGCATAAGCCCGATGGGCGCGGTCGATCACATCGTCGGGCGAGAAGAGACGGGCGAATTCTCGCTGCGCGAGCGCCCCGTCCTCATCGCTTAGATCCGCTGAAAGGAAAACACGTTCGCCATAATCGCCGAATTCTTGAATGACCCAATCGTATTTGTAATAGGCAAAGGCGAGCGGATCGACCGAATAATCGCCGTAACCTGCGCGGAAGGCGTCGGTGGTATCGGCGGAACGGCCATCGTCGATGAAAAACATCAAGTCGCGTTCTTTTGGCGCCAGCAGCGATTCATCCCAATCGACGATGTGAATCGCGCCGGCGCGGTCAATGATGATATTTGCCGGGTGAATATCGGCATGGCAGAGCACGAGTTCCGGCGAACAGTGTTCCAGCTGCGCGCCCAAATCGAGATAGCGCCTGCGGCATCGATCGATGACATCGGCATGGTCGCGCCAGATTTGAGCGACCGTCTCCGCTACCGCGCCCTCATAAACGCCGCGTGTCAGAACTGCCTCTACGCGCTCAATCTTCTCAAGCCATTTCAGCGCGAAGACTTCATGCGGGACTTCGTCGGCGAGTTGGCGCGGGATGCCCGCGTCATGAATCGACCGCATGATCCTTCCCCAAGCGCGCCATTGCGCCGCCGTTAGAGTCATACGCCAGTCGGATTCGCCATCAATATAGGGATATAACATCAGCGCGAAGTCCTCATGTTCCGCAATGCCCATCATCGGCGCATGGAGTTGCCCTGACGTGGCGCGTATCGGCGCGACCACGTTTTCGATGCCGCGATTCTTCAGAAAATGCGGGACGAGCAAGGCCGCCCGGTTCACTGGACCCCGGCGCAGCTTCAGAAAGTATCGGCCTGGCGCCGCCTCGACACGGAATGACCAGGCGCGCGCGTCATTGCCGATCGGCAGAAACTCGAGCGAATGGGCGCTCAGATCATAGCTGTCGCGCAATTGGGTGACGATGTGTTCATCAGCCAGCTTCGGTCGTTCGAGCACTTTCCCTCCGCTTGTCTTCGCTCCAAAATAGCGGCGCCGCCTGATCATACCCTTCGAGCGCGGCATGACGATAGCCCAACAGCCACCGCAAATGCGCAAATACCGAGGCCGGTTGAGCGATGAGGCGACAATCGGCAAATCTGCGAGTTCGTGGTATATAATATGTGCGAGATTATCGTCAGACGTATCGACAGAATTAAAAGGCGCGAGACAAGGTGTCGAGGGTGAGCGTTCTGCAGAGCCGCGTTTTGCTCCTCAATGGCAGCACGTGGGAACCGTTATCGGTAATTACGGTTCAGCGCGCGATCAATCTGCTGCTTGGGGGCAAAGCCATCGCCGTCGAAATGACGGGTCAATACCTGCATACCGTACGGACCCGGTTTGAAGTCCCCTCCGTGGTCGCGCTGAAGTCCTACGTCAATGTGCCGCGCCGCAAGTCGCATTGGAGCCGCAAGGGTGTGCTGGTGCGCGATGACTATACCTGCGTCTATTGCGGCATCAAGCTCGGCGCCCAACTGAAGGGCAAGGTCCTCAGCAAGCGCGATTTCACTATCGACCATATCATCCCGCGCTGCCAGGGCGGCAAAGACACCTGGTCGAACACGGCCTGCGCCTGCGCGAAATGCAATCACCGCAAGGGCAACCGGCTGCACAACGTCGCCGGCATGCGCCTGCTCTGGGAGCCGAAGACGCCGCGAACCAGCTATTTGGTCATCGCGCTGGGATCGGGTCCTGAAATCTGGAAGCGCTACGTCGAGATCTGATTTCCAGTTAGTTTGGAGACTAGTCGCTAGTTTTCTTCCACACTTGGTTTGTGTCGTCGTAGTACCAACCGTTGGGAACTGACGGAGCACATGAGGCAGATATCTTTGGTTTATCAATTCGCTCGTCAAACTCTATATTGACTGGCTTACCAGCCAACGTATGGACAAAGTCTCCCAACACTTCCGCACTGCGATTGGCCGCTTCTTGCAATAGGCCTCTTTCGTCGGATTCTTTTAGGAATTGCGCCATGGCTTGTACTTCAGCAAATATGCGCACTCGATCCCAATCGGGATTGCAAAAGCTCAACGTGTTGTCTTGCAGGCGGACGTACTCAATGCGACAACTGGTGTATTCTGGCGCTGGCAGCGCAAGCGAATAGACCTGCAATTCAGGGTCGTAACTCATACGATTTTCGTCAATTGCGGCAAAATCAATGCCGGCTTCGATTACGCCGTCCGCCTTAAAGTCGGCGCCATGACTACACAATCCGATATCCACGCCAACATGAAAATCGGGCATGGCGACTTCGTTTTGCGCTACTACTAGCTGCGCTTGGGTCTCCAATTGCTGAATTATGAAGGCTAAAGGTATCGGTGTTGGTGATGGAAATGGCGTGTACGTTGGGCGAGGCGTATGCGTAGGCAGCGGAGTTTGCGTTGGGCGGGGCGTATGCGTAGGCAATGGTGTCGAAGTTGGTAAAGGCGTATATGTAGGGCGCAGAGTATATGTGGGGCGCGGATCCAAGAATGATTCCAGGACGTCATTGTGCGCTCCCGGGTTGGCAGCTCGGCTTAGTGACAAAAAGAAGCTGGCCAGTCCGGGAGATCCAACAAACAGTGCAAGAATGAAAATCAGAATTCCACCGCAACCGTATTTGTAAACGCGACTACTTAGGTCAGCAGCGCCGGTTGAATCATATCCCATGTTTTCGCTCCAAGACGTTCTCGTTCGACTTTGCCGCTCTGACGACTCCGTACGATTTTTCTCTTCAGATTCACTGTTCTCCTCAGTACCTGTATGTTGTTCGCGATAGGTTTGCTCTTCAGCAGAGTAATTCCGGCCCGTCTCATTCGTCCGTCGAGTGCTGTGTCTTCCGCCCCTGCTCGTAAAGTCGCCACTGCCCGTACGATCATAGCGAGCACGTCTGGTCCTGTTGGAGAGCACTTGGTAGGCTTCGTTAACCTCTCTAAATCTCTCCCCACCATCGCGAACGTGGCTAACGTCAGGGTGAAACTTCTTTGCCAATCGACGATAGGCACCTTTGATTTCTCGAATGTCTGCATCCCTCGCCACACCTAGCACATCATAAGGGTCCTTAAACATGTACTAATCCCGAGCGGCTGCGTCAAAGCGAGCAAGTTACTTGCTTAGAGATAACGTGATTTTTGCTAAAAGTCAATGTTACTGAAAGTGGCTGTTGCGCGACACTATCCTAGCAGCCGACTTGAGCCTGTTTCAACGTGAAAAGGACTGGATTGCGCTGGGTTCAGGTCCCGAGATCTGGAAGCGCTACGTCGAGATTTAGCCTCGCTTCATCCAATTAAAACGCGCTCTGTACCTCACGCGCTTGACAATAGTAGCTCGCATGTTCTATTCTATGAGAACATAGTCGGCCGTCGCTGGTTAAAGCCGAAGCGACAACTGCCGACTTGCTGGGAATCGGCCAACATCGGGAGCGACAGATGCTGTTCGCGGAAGATCTGCGGAGGGGACAGATCGTGCGCTTGACGATGCCCTACCGCGACGCCGAGCGCGGCATCTACACTGTCGTCTACGTTTATCGCAACGGCTGGCTCGGCGTCGTATCGCACAGCGATGGCCGCCGGTATGATGTGCCCGGTCAGGTGTGCCGGCAAGTGGAAACGGCAAAGGCCCGAGTGAACAAGAAGGGGGTCGCTTCTCTACAGCATGCCGAGAGAAAGCCGCGCGGTTTGCAGCAGCAGCGTCACACCCAAATAGGTGAGGAAAGCGGCGCAGGCCAGATTGATCCAGCGGAAGAGACGCTGGTTGAGAAAGCGGCGCCCAAATTCCACGACCGTCGCGAAGAAGAAACACCAGCAAATCTGCGCCATCATGAAACCGCTGAAGAAGACCAAAATATGAACAGGTTGCGGATCAAGAAAACCTAAACCAACGATGACGCCGCTCATGCCCAGCCACGCGGTGATGTTCTGCGGATTGGACAGTGAGAGCATAGCGCCGGCGACAAAATGATTGCCAGGTCTGTTATCCGCAGCAGCAATTACGACATCCGAGCGGGACGCCTGCCAGGCCTGCCAAGCAAAACGCAGAAGCAAGCCGCTACCGAAAAATCCCAGCAAGAGTGTCACAAACGGATTCTGAAACAAGATGGCGGCGCCCAACAACGCAATCAGCGCCCAGACCCCATCACCCACCAGCGACCCCAATTCGACGCGCAGCGCAGCGCCCCAGCCATGGGAGATGCCGCGGCGCAATGCCTCGAAACCGATGGGACCGGGCTGAAGGGCGAAACTGATCGCCATGAAAAATGCCGCAAAGAAAAGTACGTCCATCTTGCAACGAGCCCAATCGAACCGAAGGCAAAAGAATCGTATCCGTTCCGATTAGCGACGAAATGGGACAGTTTTGCCAAGTTCGTCGGCAGGAGCTTGTCTGAACCTGACAAAGGCGCAACCGCGGCGGGCTGGCTAATCCGCCAGTGCCCATTCCTGCAAGATTGCCGCGATTAGCGTTGCCTGGCGCGGCAGACTGTCGATGATGATGTGCTCATGCGCTGCGTGGGCGCCATCGCCGTGCGCCCCGAGGCCGTCCAGAGTAGGGACGCCCATCGCCGCCGTGAAATTGCCGTCGGAGCCGCCGCCGGTGCCGCCTTCATAGAGCGTGACGCCGTGACGCTCGCCAACTGCGGCCGCCTTTTCGAAGAGGCCGGGCCGCCTTTCCATGGGCGGTCGCTGGCTTTCGCGGACGCAACTGACCTTAGCGCCAGGCATCTTCGGATAGAGATTGGTCAAGGCGGCCTGCAAGTCATCCATCGCAGCCATCGTCATGACGCGCGTGTCAATGTGAGCGCGCACTTGAGCGGGAATCACATTGCCAGCTGACCCGCCTTCCACCATGGTGATCGAGACCGATGTTCCATATTTCAGATCGTTCAGCCGATTGATTTCCAGCGCCTGCTGGGCGAATTCGATGACAGCGTTGATGCCCTCTTGCGGCGCGATGCCGGCATGCGCGGCCCGTCCTTCCACGGTGAGGGTGTATTTGCCGCCGCCTTTGCGCCAAGTCTTGATCGCGCCCTCCTTGGTGGCCGGCTCCATCACCAGCGCCACCTCGCAATTAGCCGCCAGGTCCTTGATCAGCGCTTCGCTATAGGGGCTGCCGATCTCTTCATCCGTGTTCAGCAAGAAGTAGATCGGACGCGGTGGCAAACGATCGCTTTCCTGCAGCGCTCGAATTGCTTCCAGGGCGATTACGATCCCCGCTTTCATATCCAGGGCGCCGGGACCGTAGCAGCGTCCATCGTCGATCCGAATCGGCATGCTGGTATGCGAGCCAATAGGATGCACCGTGTCCGCATGAGCCAGAAAGAGAAAGGGCTTGCCCGGCGCACTCTCATTCCACTTTGCCAGCAGAAAATCGCCCACGTCGCTTTGTGGAAGTCGCTGCACCGAGCTCGGGCTCAGCGAGTGGAAGCGCGCCTCCAGAAAGTCAACCAGCCGGTCGACGCTCGCTTTCTCCCGGGTGAAGGACTCGTGCCGGACCAAAGCCGCCAGCAAGTCGAGCATGGCACTTTGGCGGTTCTTGAAGTCATCCAACAGTTTCGTCAAATCCGGCAAAACCTTTCGTTTTGGCGAATCTACGCTTCTTTCAGATGCAGCGCGAACCAAGCGACTAGCTGATCAGCCAAGTCGGGCTGTGCATTCAGCAGGTTAGCGCCGCGCCCGCCCGCCGCCTCGATAAATTGCGCTGGCCCGCTCGCCGCTCGCGACAGCGCCAGAGCGGCGGCGTAAGATTCGCTGTCCTGCCTGCTCGCGGCCAACCATAGGGGGCGCCCGCCAAATGAAGGGATCATGTTCAACAAGGTATCGCGCGATGTCGGGCTGAACAGCGCCAATGCGTCGCACAGTGTATTGACGCTGCAAGCGAGCATCGCCAGATCGGCGAAACGCGCTTCGCCCGCGATGCCAATGGCGCCAGCGTTGACGCCGGGAATCGCAATCAGCGACTGAAGCATCAGGTCGACTTGGCGCGTCGGCGTTGTGGGCCCGACTTGCAGCGCCAAAACAACGAATCCGGCTTGAGACAGCTGATATGGCAATGAGCCCCAGGCGGAGACGTCGGCGCCCAATACCAGGATAGCTGGTTCCGGTTGGACGCCGCGCCGGTATAGCTCTCCCTGGATCGTCGTCCTGGCATCGAGCAAAAGCTTAACGCCGGGCTCCGAAGCGCCCGACGGCGCCGGCGGCAGTATCGCGCCCGCGGGAAGCGAGGCGAAGCTGTAACTCGTCATGCCGATGTGGCGCGTGTTGTCGGTATATTGGGCTTCGGCGCTGGGAATGAATGCGGTGGGCGGCGGAAGGTTTATGGAGACAACGGTCGCGGTGGCTTTCGGCAGCGACGGCCAATCGGGCGATAAGGCGCATCCCGCGAGCATGCTAGTAGCGAAGGCGAATAATATAGGAAGAATGCAACGACTGCGGCATAAACAACGCGGTCGTGACGGCAGCCGAGGATTGAAGGGATTAGGTCCCGCCGGCATAGACGATCATCCGTTCGCTATCCGCACTGTAGTCGCCCTCTTCAGTATCGCCAAACACCTGTTCCAGCGCGAAGCCGCAGCGCTCCAGCAAGAGCTGCAATTCGGGCAGAAAGAAATAGCGCAGCGTATGGGGCGCAAGGTGGCGTTGGACCGCGCCTTCGCCATCGATTTCGTCGTAGATCCAGTCGACGTGTAGCAGTTGCGCCGCGCGGTCGAGCGCGCTGACCGATTGCAGCATGATCATGTGGCCGCTTTCGTCATCGAGGAAAATGCGCTCCAGAACCAGCGAATCGGTGTCTTCCGAAGCGAAGACCGGACCGGCGTTCGGCAGGTCAATAACCAGCTTGCCATCGGCGGCGAGCCAGCTGCGCAGCCGTCCCAAAAGTGCAATCTGCCGCTCCTGCTCTATAAAGTGCATCAGCGCATTGTATGTTAGCAGAATCAAGCCGAACCGGCGTTCAAAATTGTGGCGCGAGACATCCGCTTCCACGGCGATTATCCTGTCGCGCAGCGGGGGCAGCCGCTCAAGCTTGCGTTCCAGCTGTTTGAGCATGGCGGGATTGTTGTCGATGCCACAAACGCGATGGCCTTGCTGCGCCAGATGGATCAGGACGCGCCCGGTGCCGCAGCCGACATCGAGAATGTCGCCCGTATTTTCGGCCGCGAGCCGGAAGTACATCTTCAAGTCGTCCGTCTTGTCGCGGTTTTCGGCATCATAAAAGCGCGCCACAGTTGTGTAGAAAGCGGACACGTTCACCCCTCTTGATCGCTCTGACCCGGACGCCTCATCTTGCATGCGCGCTGCAGTCCAGTGTAGACGGAGAGACGAAATGACGAAACAAAGAAGCGCGGAAAGTGGAATTGCTTGGCGATGACTAGAGATAATTGTACGACATTTGCTGTCTACGCTGCGGGTAATGAGGAATACCCCTCAGGCTATCAGCGAAGTTCAGAATGAGGTGTAGACATGAAAAGGAGCAAGTTCTGGAACGCGAGCATCGTGATGGGCGTCATCATCGTCGTGATCAGCGCCTACAGCATGTTCGGGTTAGTGCTGGGTCAAGAGTCCGGATCGACCGAAGGAGGGGGCGAACATCGGACCACATCCAGCGAAGGCGCCGGCGAACACGGCGGCAGCGGCGAGCGTTCGGAAGGCGGCAGCGGCGGAGACGCGGCTGAGCGCGCGGGAGCGAATGCCCTGGCGCTGGACGAGACCTACGATGCGACCCGCAACGGCGCGCGCTTGATTCTGAGCTACGATGCGGCGAGCAATCAGTTCATCGGCGCTGTATCGAACACGACCAACGCGATCCTGACGCAGGTGCGGGTGGAGATTCACCTGAGCAACAGCGTCGAGCTGGGCCCAACGACCCCGACCGATCTGGCGGCGGGCGCAGTCCTGGAAATCGTCCTGGATGCCGGCGCGCAGCCCTTTGATAGCTGGACGCCCCATGCCGAGGTCGGTATGAGCGAAGGCGCCAGTGGCGGTGGCAGTGAAGGCGCTGGCGAGCATGGCGGCAGCGGTCGCGAAGGCGTAGAGGGCAGCGGCGAAAGCGGCGATCCCTCGAGCCCGATCCTGGGTTTGGACGAGAGCTGGGACGGCGTGGTCAATGGCGTGAGAACCTCCATGTCCTACGATCGGGCGCGCGGCGCATTCAGCGGCTTTGTCGAGAACCCTGGCGACACGACCGTCTGCTTCGTTCAGATCGAACTGAATTTGAAGCAGGGCACGCAGACAGTCGTTGAATTGGGACCGCAACCCGTTGGCGACTTGGCGCCGGGCGCGCGTGTCCCGGTCGAGCTGCTGGTCGCTGACGAACCGTTGGCGGCGGGCGTCGCATTCGATGCCTGGGAGATTCACCCCGAAGTCTTCGATTGCGGCGGACCGGGACCGGTCAACACGGAAGGCGCCGGTGAAGGCAGTGGCGAAGGCGCGGGCGAGCATGGCGGACAAGGCTTGGAAGGCAGTGGCAGCGACGCTAGCGAAGGCAGTGGCGCCAATGCCCTGGATTTGAACCAGATCTACGATGTGACCCGCAATGGCGCGCGCCTGGTCATGCGCTACGATGAAGCCAACAATCGCTTCATGGGCAAGGTCGTCAACATGACCAACGCGACGCTGACGCGGGCGCGGGTCGAGATCCACCTGTCCAACGGCGTCGAGCTGGGGCCGACAAACCCGACTGATATTCCGCCTGGCTATCAACTGTCGGTCATCCTGCCGGCGACAGATCAGCCCTTCGACAGCTGGGCGCCCCATGCGGAGTTCGGTCTGGGCGAAGCTGGCGGCAGCGAGGGTGCCAGCGAGCATGGCGGACGCAGCGGTACTGAAGGCGCTGGCGAGCACGGTGGACGAGAAGGCCGTGGCGAGCACGGCGGCGGTAGCGAAGGTGGCGGCGCCTGATCGGAGCCAGAGCCCCAACGCGGAGGACTGCTTCCGAGTAGAAGCGGTCCTCAAATCTGTCCGCTGCTTGGGCGCGCTGTACAATAGAGACGGCGCGCCTGAGCGTTTGCGTGTGAGAAGGCGTTATGAGCCAAAACATTCTGATCATCGAAGACGACCGGCGAATCGCCAACTGGGTCAAGGTCTATATTGAGCGAGCGGGCTTCAGCGCTGCGGTCGCTTATGATGGGCAGGCCGGGCTGGCGGCTGCGCGCCGCCTCGCGCCCGATCTAATCATCCTGGACTTGATGCTGCCGCGGCTTGGCGGCATCGAGGTCTGCAATATTCTGCGACGCGAGAGCGATGTTCCGATCATCATGCTGACAGCAAAAGAGACGCATAGCGATCGCATCAAGGGTCTGGATAGCGGCGCGGACGACTATATCGTCAAGCCCTTTGACCCGGATGAAGTGGTGGCGCGCGCCCGGGCCGTGCTGCGCCGCGCGCATAAGGAAGTGCAGCAGGTCTTGACTTGCGGCGCCATCAGCCTGAATGCCACGTCGCAGAGTGCGACTGTCAACGGGCGACCTGTCTCTTTGAGCCCGGCGCAATTTGCCCTGCTGGCTGCCTTTATGCGGCATCCCAATCAGGTGCTCACGCGCGATCAACTCATTTCGCTGGCTTTCAACAACGACTATGACGGCTTCGATCGCGCGATCGACAATCATATTCTGCGCTTGCGCAAACAGCTCGGACCCGCGGCGCCAATCAAAACAGTCTATGGCGCGGGTTACAAGCTCGTCGGTGAGGATGGCTGATGTCTCTACGCTGGCGCATCTTGGGCGTATTGATTCTGGTCATCGTCCTGACGGTCGCCTGGAATTTGGCAGCGAGCTATTACGTCACGCAGCGGCAGTTTGATGCCTTCGTGAGCGAATTGAGCCAACGAGAGGCGAGCGAACTGGCGCGGCAATTGAGCCGAGCCTACACCACTACGAAGGGCTGGCAATCGGTCGACGCGGCGCTGTCAGCCTCGGGTTATCTGTACGAAGCTGAATCCGAACACCAAGAGGGATCTGAAGGCAGCGCTGATACCGAAGGCGATGAAGGCTTTCACATTGACCGGCTCCGCGTCGTCGTTGTTGATCAGGCGGGACGGAACATCCGCGATAATTTTGCCGAGCTCGAAGCCGGCGAGTTGACGCAAGCCTTGAAGGGCCAGCGCCGCGGAATCGTGGATTTGGCGACCGGTCAGACGGTCGGTTTCCTGTACCTGGATGTGGACCAGAACTTTCTGGAGACTGAATCGATCCGTTTTCTGCGCGACTTGCTGCTCAGCTCCAGCGCCAGCGGCTTGTTCATTCTCATTCTTGCCTTGTCCTTGGCAACTTCTTTGTCGAGACGAATCACCGCGCCGATATCCGCTTTGACGAAAGCCACGCAAGCAATCGCACGACGCGACGACACGACCTTGCTGCCAGTGACATCGAGTGACGAGCTCGGTCAGATGAGCGCAGCCTTCAACGAAATGACAAAGGATCTGCAAAGGCAGCGCGATCTGCGGAAACGATTAATCAATGATGTCTCGCATGAACTAAACACGCCCTTGACAGTCATTCAATTGGAAGCCAAGGGGCTGCTGGATGGGCTGCAAGCGCCCGACCAGGCGGCGCAGCACATCGTCGAGGAAGTGAAAATGCTGCGCAATCTGGTTAACGACTTGAATTGGCTGGGGGAAACCGACTCCGGCGAGCTACCGCTCAATCTTGAACCCTGCGACATCGGCTCGCTTTTGACCAGCGAGGTGGAACGCTGGCAACCCCAAGCGGAAGCGCGTCTTACCAGTCTGTCGCTAGCGCCCCTGCCTCAATTGCCGACGCTCCAGCTTGATCCGGGGAGAATATGTCAAGCATTGGGGAATCTCATACACAACTCGCTTCAACACACGGACCAGGGCCGGGTGATCATCGCGGCGGCGATAAAGGGCGGCCGCAGCGTCCAGATTACGGTCGATGATGATGGCGCGGGCATTGATCCGGCTGATTTGCCACAAGTCTTCCATCGCTTCTACCGCGCGCTGGAAACTGACAGCCCCGGCCGCGGACTGGGGCTGGACATCACCCGCACGATTATCGAAGCGCATGGCGGCAGCATCAACGTGCAAAGCGATGGATTCGGCTGTGGCACAAGGGTAGAGTTTCAGTTGCCCATCGACAAGAATCGCGCCCCGGATTCCGTCTAATTCAGATTCTGGAAGATGCCGGCCGCGCCCATACCGCCGCCGATGCACATCGTCACCATGCCGTAGTTGCTGCCGCGCCGTTTCATCTCATTGATGATCTGCACAGTGAGTTTGGCGCCGGTGCAGCCTAGCGGATGGCCGAGGGCGATCGCGCCGCCGTTGACATTGACGATTTCTGGATTCAATTCCAGCTCGCGCATGACCGCCAGCGACTGCGAGGCGAAAGCTTCGTTCAGTTCGATGATGTCGATGTCGTCGAGGGTCAAGCCGCAGCGATCCAGCGCTTTGGGCACCGCCTTGATGGGACCGACGCCCATGATCTCGGGCCGGACGCCAGCGACCGCAAAGCCGACAAAGCGCGCCAACGGGGTCAAGCCCTGGCGTTCGGCTACCTCGCGATCCATGAGGATGACCGCGGCCGCGCCGTCGCTCAAGGGGCTGGAATTGCCGGCGGTCACCGAGCCATTGGGCTTGAAGACGGGCTTGAGACTGGCGAGCGCCTCGAGGGTCGTTTCGCGCCGCAGATGCTCATCGTGATGAAGGAGTTTCGTGACCACGGTTGGCGCGCCATCGTCGCCCACGATCGTCTCTTCCCATTCATAGGGAAGGATCTCCGCCGAAAACAAGCCGGCGTCGGTGGCGGCAGCGGCTTTCTGATGACTACTGTAGGCGAATGCATCCATGTCTTCGCGGCTGATGCCGAATTCGGATACGACGCGCTCGGCGGTTAAGCCCATGCTCATATAAACATTTGGATCATTCTCCGCCATATGGGGATTGGGGCTGAGATGGTGGCCCGTCATCGGCACGGAAGACATCGACTCGGCGCCGCCGGCGATCACGACATCAGCCTGATCGGCAATGATGCTGTTGGCGGCCAGGGCGATAGTCTGCAAGCCGCTTGAGCAAAAACGATTGACCGTCTGGCCCGGCGTATCCACCGGCAACCCGGCGCGAAGGGCGATGACGCGGGCGAAGTTCATGCCTTGCGCGCCCTCGGGCATGGCGCAGCCCAAGATGACATCATCGACTTGCGCCGGATCCAGTTTGCCGTTCGTCTTTTGCATGAGATCGCTGATGACCGCCGCCGCCATATCGTCGGAGCGCGCGTTCTTGGTCAGCCCGCGCGAGGCTTTGCCCACGGCGGTGCGCGAGGTCGCTACGATGACTGCTTGGCGCATGATATACACTTCCTTTCTTGGCTGAAACTTCCAGCAATGCAAGAGCTTGGCAGTCCCTCAATTCCGCAGCGGCTTATTCGTCCGCAGCATGTGCATAATGCGCTCCTGCGTCTTCGTCTCCATGATCAGGCTCAGGAATGCTTCGCGCTCCAGATTGAGCAGGTACTGCTGCTCCACCCACTGCGGCTCGGCCAGGCGGGCGCCGGTCAAGATGTGCGCCAGCTTCTTGGCGATCAAGGCATCGTGCTCGCTGGCATAACCGGCCTCGCGGAAGCCAGCCACGCCCAGCATCAACGCGGCATAGGCATCACGCCCTGCGGCGTAGACTGGCTCGGGCTTCCGCGCGTCATAGGTCTCACTCAAAGCCAGCGCCAGCGTCTTGGCTTCGCCGAGCAAGTGCGCGCGATTCATGACAATCTTGTCTGTCGGCGCCAGCAAACCGAGCGACATCGCTTCCTTGGCGCTGCCGCTGACCTTGGCCGTAGCGATGTTCTCGAAAGTCTTTTGCAAACCGGGCAGTACATCGTCGGCGCCGGCGCGCGCCAGCGGATTGACCAGCCGCCGCAGCATCTCCTTGCAGCCGCCGCCGGCTGGCACCAGACCGACGCCGACCTCCACCAAGCCCATGTACAGCTCGGCATGAGCCACGACGGCCGTACCCGACATGACCAGTTCCGCGCCGCCGCCGAGCGCCATGTTGTGCGCGGCGACGACGACCGGTTTGGGCGCGTAACGCAGCGCCTGCGTCAAGTCTTGCAGCGCGACCAAAGTCTTCTCTATGCCTTCCAAGCCCGCCATCAGCGCCGATGGATCAAGGTTGGCGCCGATGGAAAAGCGCTCGCCGTCATTGCCGATGATCAGCGCTTTGAAGTCGTCAGCCGCCAGCAGCGCCAGCGCTTTCCAGCCCGCTTCAATCAGACCGGGGGTGATGCTGTTGTGCTTGGTATTGAATTCCCAAAGCAGGGCGCCATCGCCCAGGTCATAAATTCTGCCGTCACCGTTGCTGAAGATTTCGGCGCCGGACGCGCGCAAATCGGCAATGGTGATTTCACGTGGATCTTTGACAAGCGGCAAATAGACGCGCTCTTGCGGACTATAGTAGCCGATGACTTTGCCACTCTCGTCGCGCTGATAAAACGTGGAATTCCCAGCGGCGACCATGACCTTGACCCAGTCGGCAACAGCGTAGCCATCGCCTTCAAAGCGATCTATCGTCTTAGCGACGCCGATCGCGTCCCAGATCTCGAAGGGACCCAGCTGATGCGCGAAGCCCCATTTCTGCGCGTTGTCGACATTGACGATGCTGTCAGTGATTTCAGGCACGCGATTCGAGGCATAGGCGAGCAGAAAGGCGTGCAAGTAGTAGAGGTACTGCCCGGCACGATCGTCGGCATTGATGAGCAGGCGGATGCGCTCGCCGAGCGGCTCGGCATTGCGATACTGACCGACGCTGTCAAAACGCGGCTTGCTCGGCGGCTCATATTCGAGCGTGTCCAGGTTCAGCGCCCATAATTCTTTCTTGCCACCGTCGCGCCGCATGTGGTAGAAGCCGCGCGCGGTCTTGCGCCCCAGCCAGCCGCGATTCAGCAGCTCGTCTGAGAGCTCGGCGTTTTTCTGGTGCATCAGCAGCTCGCGAGCGGGATCACCGGGGATGGCGTGATACAGGTTGCGCGCGACGCCGACAGCGATGTCGAAGCCCACCAGATCATTCAGGCTGAATGTGGCGGTCTTGGGACGACCGATGAGCGGGCCGGTCAAGGCATCGACTTCCTCCACCGAGTAACCATGATCGAGGGCGTAATTGGTCGCCTGCATGCCGGACATCGACATGAAGCGGTTGCCGATGAAATTGGGGGTATCCTTGCAAAGGACCGTACCCTTCCCTAGCGTCTCGGCGCCGAAGCGCAGCATGAACTCGGTGATTTCGGGATCCGTTCCAGCGTGGGGAATGATTTCCAGCAGGCGCAGATAGCGCGGTGGATTGAAGAAATGCGTGCCCAGGAAACGGCGCGTAAATGTCGCGGGCAGCTCCGCGGCGATGCTGGCGATGGGAATGCCTGAAGTATTCGTTGTAACAATCGCGTCCTTGCGCACAAGTTTAGCGAGCTTTGCCATCAATCCGCGCTTGATCTCGAGATTCTCGACGATGACTTCGATGATCCAGTCGGCCTCGCCTACCCGGTCCAGGTCGTCTTCAATATTGCCGACGCTGATATTGGCGAGGTCATCGGGGCTATAGAGGGGTGGCGGACGCATCCGGCTCAGCGCCTTTAGATTGCTGGCGACGATCGCATTGCGCCTGGCGGGACCATCGGCCGGCGAAGAACCCGGAGGCGGGATATCAAGCAGCAGCGTTTCTATGCCGACGCCGGCCAGCAGCGCCGCGATGCCGCCGCCCATGGTGCCCGACCCAATCACCGCCGCTTTCTTGATGCTGAATGCCATCGATGCGTTCGCCTTTCGTGGTTGATTACCCGATTTGCTATGACACGGCGTTTCTCACCAAGGGAGCTCGCTGCCGTCGTATTGGAAGAACATGCCATTTTCCGCCGGCGTCAAGCGGTTGATGAGCGCGCGCAAGGCGTCCCCCGACTCTTCCGGCTTGAGCGAGGCGCTCGGTCCGCCCATATCGGTCTGCACCCAGCCGGGATTCATAGTCACTGTCGTGATGCCGTTCATCGCGCTGTCAAAAGCGAGGACGCGCGCCGCCATATTCATCGCCGCCTTGCTCATGCGATAGGCGTAGGAAGTGCCGCTGGTCCGCTGGAGCGAGCCCAAGCCAGACGAGATCATGACCACGCGCGGGTTGTTGCCTCGCTTCAGCAGATCGCGAAACGCCTGCGTGACGATGAGCGGCGCGACGGCGTTGGTCGCCATGACATGGCTGACTTCGGACGCCGTCAGCTGCCCCATGATTCGTCCGCGCTCGTCGCCGCCGATGCCGGCGTTATTGATGAGTAGATCGAGCGCGTCGACCTTTCCCGCGACCGCCTCCAAAGCGCCGTCGATTGTCGCCTTGTCGTTGACGTCCATTGGCAGCACAGCGACGCGATCCGCGTGCTCTCGCGCGAGCTCGTTCAAGGCGTCGGCGCTTTCGGGCGCGCGGCAGGTCGCGAAGATCTGGGAGTCGTCTTTTAGAAGCTGGCGCGTCAACTCAAAGCCGATGCCGCGATTCGCGCCTGTGATGAGGATGTTTTGCATGATGTGTCTCTAATCGCTTTGCATGTCCTCTTCGGAAGGGAGCGTCGCGTTTTCCTTTGTTTCAAATTCGTTCAAGCTCGCCTCGTCGAATTCAAGAATCCTTATTTCGCGCTGGCGGACGCCTATGCCATGTTCAATCAGTAGGTCGAGCAGTGTTTCACCGTCTATCAAAGTAATTGGCGATACATTCGGCACGATACCAACTTTCTTTGCGCCAGTGGTGAAGCCACCAGTCGTGATGATTGTGCCACGCACCGCATTGAAATAATGCAGCGCACCACGCAATTGATCAAGAACGGGTCGCCCGATATTCCCCTTTTGCCGCTTCACCTGGATGACTTCGTGAATGCTACTGATTCCGAGTTTAATGTCAGCCTCAACGTCGACTCCCTTATCACCTGCCTGCTTTGTAACTACAACATTGTCGTAATTCATCGCTTCAAGCAAGCGTTTAATGAGATGCTCGAACTCGTAGGGATTCATCTTTTTCAAGAAGTTTCCAAGCTGCTTTCGCGTTTGGTCTTCTGCCCGTTTTGCCAGTTCCGCGATTGTGAGATTAGACCGGCGCATAGAACCGTTGGGCTGTACGCGGCGAAGATATGCTAAGCCTGCATTGGTGACTTCGTACGTGTGCCCTGATCTTTCAATTAACTCACGCTGCCGTAGGTGTCGGAAACGGGCGCTCAGGGCTTGATCAATGGATGCTTTAGCCTTCCAAGTCGTGTATGTGTGGCAGTAAGACGTGAATGACTCAATAAGGTCAATACGTTTGCAGAGACCACTCTTCATGATCTCGGACAATATGAACAATACGCCCTCGTTCTCATCAATTCCTCTGATTACGGCGTCATCACCGCTGATAAAGCGCTCTCCCTTTTGCGTGAGTTGAACCACATCTGCGGAAAATATGGCCAGTTTATGGTGACCGCTTAAGGCACGCATGTCGTATGAATGGCGTGGATTGACAAGATGGTCGGATTCACTCCACAACCGCAATGCCAGGTCGCGGCTTGCGCCATTAAGACGCTGCGGAATCCACTCGTCCGGGTTTTTCCAGTTCACTTGGCTAGTCGGACTGCCGATATGCGTATAGATATCTTTGGTCATCTCAACATAGTCTGAGTACCTTGTTCCCGTAAGAATCCGTAGGAAACGCTGTGCAGTCTCGTAGTCGGGGAGATTGTCCGTAAGGGGGCGCCTGTCCATCTAACTTACTCCTTCACCGAACTATCTCCGCAGCGCCGCCAGCCAGGCATCGACCAGCACGTCGGCCACTTCCTCGCCGCTCAGCCGCCCGCCGGCGCGGAACCAGACGCCGACCCAATTGTGCGCGCCCAGGATGGCCTTGGTGACGATATCGGCGTCAACCGCGCGAAACTCGCCCGCCTCTATTCCTGCCAGCAGTACGTTGCGGAAGAGACTCTCGAAATAATCCCGCCGCGCGAAGAAGCCATCCCGCCGCGCGACGAACTCGGCCAAGAACGAGTCGTCGCCGTCTTTGCCACTCACATTCAACACGGCGCGGATTTCGAAAACCATGGCGGCGCCGACAGCCACGTTGCCGGTGACGCTGACCACATGCGAGCGGATCATGCCAGCCAGCTTATCCGCGTTGCTCAAATCGGAGGCGGCGACAGCCTCCAGCTTGGCGATGGTATAATCGATTCCCACTTCCAAAACATTCAATAGTAGAAAGTCTTTGTTCCGGAAATGATGATACAAGCTGGCGGCGGTCAGATTGACTTGCGCCGCGATGTCTTTCATCGTGGTCGCTTCATAGCCGTTGCGGTGAAGCACTTCGGCGGCCGCCCACAAAATGTCTTCGCGGTCGACCGTCTGATCTGCTGGTTTGCGCGCCAATTCGTCGCTCCTTCTCCACATCAGGGCGATTCGAAACTGGATTCGATTGTAGATGACCGTCATTGAGGATTCAAGTCGGCAACGGGTGGGATCGTCACGACTTCGAAGCGCGAAAAATGACCGTTCCCCGTCGCGCCACAGTCGGCGCTACTATTTTGCCTTGAAGCCTCTATAATGACCCGCGCGTTTCGTTCTGGCTTGCAATAGGCGCAAGTTCGATGGTGAGTCCGCGCTGGTCAAGTTTCGACCTCATTTTCTTCGACTGCGACAGCACCCTCTCGACCATTGAGGGTATAGACGAGCTCGCCCGGTTGAAGGGCAAGGAAGGGCGTGTCGGGCTGTTGACCAACAAAGCGATGGACGGCGAGCTTGAATTGGCTGAAGTCTACGGCAAGCGCTTGAAAGCGATCAAACCGACGCGCGCCCAGTTGAAGGCGGTGGAAGCGCGGTACTGGGAAACGATCGTGGAAGACGCGCCGGCGGTCATCGCCGCGTTGCAGGCATTGGGGCTGCATGTCTTCATCATCAGCGGCGGCTTGCTCGACGCCGTCAAGGGCTTCGGCCGGCGGCTGGGCGTCGATCCCGCCAAGATTCGCGCGGTCGAGTTGGAATATAACGAACTCTCAGGGCGCTGGTGGGATTATGCCGAACCGGGCGCGCAACAAGCGCAAACGTACCTCGACTACGATGAGGGTCCGCTTACGGTTTCCAGCGGCAAATCAGCCGTCATTTCCGAGCTGGCGAGTACGCTGCCCGGGCGCCGCATGATGATCGGCGATGGCTCATCGGATCTGGCGACCAAAGGCGAGGTTGACCTTTTCGTCGGCTATGGCGGCGTCGTTGAGCGCGAGGCGGTCCGGGCGGCGTCCGATGTCTTCTTGAGCAGCGAGTCGCTGGCGGTGATTCTGCCGCTGGCCGCCGGGCGCCGCGGATGGGAATCGCTGCGAGGCTCGGCGCATGAAGCTGTGTGCCGCAAGGGTATCGTGGCGGCAAGGGAATCCGGTTCGCTGACGTTTCGTGACCAGTCGCTTCAAGAACAGTTCATTCGCGAATTTGAGGACATACTTTAGACATGGAATTCCAGGCGATCATCTTTGATATGGACGGCTTGCTGGTCGATTCAGAGCCGATCTGGCACGAGGTCGAAGTTGAATTGATCGAATCTTGCGGTTACACCTATTTGGACGAAATTCGCGATGTGAGCATCGGCATGCGCGTTGATGAATTCGCCGCCATTCTGCAGCAGCATTACCCGAAACTGGGAGACTCGCCAGCGGCGATTGAAGCCGCCATTACCAAAGGCATGTTAAACCTGCCCCCGGGCAGAATCAAAGCCATGCCCGGCGCCGATGAGCTGGTGCGTTACGTCGCCGGGCGCGGCATCCCGCGCGCCATCGCCTCCAGTTCGTCACAAGCGATTATCGAGCATTTTGTAGGGCTGATGCGCTGGGAGGAATTGATACCGCAGCGCTACTCGGCAGAATACATGGCGCGTGGCAAGCCGGCGCCCGATATCTATCTGCACGCAGCTGAGCGGCTGGGATGCGCGCCCGAGACCTGCCTGGCGCTGGAAGACAGCCGCTTCGGAACCATGGCGGCGCTGGCGGCCGGCATGACTTGCTACACCGTGCCCGATCTTTCGCATTCGAGCATCGACGATTTCGCGCCGATCAACGACAACGTTTATCGCAGTCTGCATGAGGTATTGGATAGATTCAGACGGGAAGGGATATTCGCTTGAGCCAGCAGCAGGTCGTCGTCGCCACCGATCTCACGCCGGAGAGCATCGCCCTGCTGCAGTCGACGGACGACTTCCAGGTCACTTGCGTGCCGCCGAAGACGGCTCTTGTCCGCGCTGCGCTGCAAGAGGCGACCGCGATCATCACTCGCTCGGATTTTGTAGTGGACGCTCCTCTGTTGGAAAGTGCGCCGAAGCTGGGTTTGATCGCGCGCATGTCGGCCGGGCTGACAGGCATCGACATTGATTGCGCCACCGAGCGCGGCATCCTGGTCATGAACACGCCGGGCGTCAGCGCGGTTTCCGCTGCCGAGCACACGCTCTTGCTGATGCTGGCGCTTAGTCGCAATTTGCCGGCTGTGCACGAAAGCCTGCGCGAAGGCTGGTGGCTCTTTGATCGCACGCAGCAGGTCGGGGTTCAGTTGCACGGCAAGACAATTGGCATCATCGGGCTCGGTCGCGTGGGGCAGCGGGTGGCGCATCTATGCCTGGCGCTGGGCATGACCGTGCTTGCCTCCGACCCCTACATTGCCGAAGAAGCGGTCAATGAAGCGCGGGTGCAGTTGGTCAGTCTGCCTGAATTGCTGAGCGAGTCCGATTACGTCAGCATGCACGTGCCAGCGACGAAGGAGACCGTCGACTTCTTTGACGCGGGAATGCTGCGCCAGATGAAGCCGGGCGCCCGATTCATCAACACGGCTCACGGCGGCATCATCAAGGAGGCGCTGTTGGCGGAAGCGCTGCTGGAGGGTCATCTGGGCGGCGCCGCGCTCGATGTCTGGAATGAAGAGCCGCCTTTCAGCAGCCCGCTCATTGGCATGGACAAGGTGATTCACACGCCGCATATCGGCGACAATACAGCCGAAGCGCGGCAGGACTTGTCGCTGCAAGTTGTGGAGCAAGTCATCGACGCGCTGACTGACCGCGATTATCGAAATGTCGTCAACATGCCGCTGCTGCCGGGAATTTCATACAAGCAGATCCGTCCCTTTATGCAATTGGCCGAGAGCATTGGCGCGCTCCAGCACGTGCTGGCTCGCAGTCCAATTCAGCGCATCGCCATCGAGATCATCGGCGACGAGATGAACGGGCTGATCAAGCCGATGACGGTGGGCATCCTCAAAGGACTGCTGAGCCCGATCCTGGGCGAGAGCGTCAGCTACGTCAACGCGCCGGTGCGGGCGGCCGAGCGCGGCTGGCAGATCATGCAGGCCAAGGGCATCAAGATTAGCGAATATCGCAATGTCATCACTTGTCAAATTACACTGGAGGACGGCGAAGAGATCAGCATCGCGGGCGCCCTGCTCGACCGGCAGAAGCCCTATATCTTGCAAATCAACGATTATCGCATCCACTTCGAGCCGCGCGGGCATCTGCTCATCATGGGCAGCTACGACCAGCCGGGCGTGATCGGGCGGGTCGGCACGCTGATGGCGGAGAATGGGATCAACATCGCCAGTTGGCATACCGGGCGGGCGGCGCCGGGCGGCAATACGCTGACCGTGCTCAACTTTGACGAGGCGCTGCCGGAGAGAGTGATGGCCGCGTTGCGGGCGCAGGATTTCATCCGGCACGTGCATCAGCTGCTTATCTAGGAAATAGTTGCGGTATACTCAAACCAACAGGTCGAATGGAGTGTTCCTTGATTCAAAGAACGACAGTAGATTTGCCACTGGCCGCCATCCGCGAATACTGCGCGAGTCAGCCGATTCGGCGCCTTTCCGTTTATGGTTCAGCGCTTCATGGGGATATGCATTCCGATAGCGATGTGGATCTGCTGGTGGAGTACATGGTGGAGGCACAAGTCGGATTGGAGTTCTTCCGGCACATGGTTGACTTAAGCCAAATTGTCGGCAGAAATGTGGACTTGCGAACGCCTGAGGACTTGAGCCGCTATTTCCGACAGGCGGTCTGTAGGGAGGCGAAACCAATCTTTGAATACCAGCCGGGAGAATGACCGCATCAGGTTGTGCCACGCGCTGGATGCGGCGCAAAAGGCTCGGCGGCTCGCAACGGGTAGACTTATTCGTCCTCGCTGAATCTGGTATCGTATCTGCCGCCGCTGCTGTAACTCTTGATATAGGCGACGATTACGCCACATGCTGTACCGGCGATCATTGCAAAACCTTCCGCGCCGTGTCCCAATTCGATTATGCGCGTTCCCGCAATCACAATAACTAGCGCCAGTCCAACAAATAGCAGCATAGCCTGCCGATGATTCCATACCAGGCCCCGTACCGCTGCCAAATCTGCCTCTGACCTAGTCTGACGATCCAGCCGCTCCAATTCAATGTTCGCTGTTTGGCGCTCTTCCGCCATTTTCAAAATGCGATCCGTACTGCCAGCCAACGTGGCCTCGTAACGCTCAACAACGAAGGGATGTGGAATGGGACCAGAATACTGCTCGACGCGTTCGACCTCAAGACGGTACGCGGCGATTGCGCGCAGAAATTCCGCACGCTTTTCAGTGGGGACGAAATGAAGAAGTTCAGTTGGAAACGGGCTACGACTGGAGACGCCGGGAGCTTGCGACAATTTGTCGTCAGCGTTTTGCAAGTCTGTCACTCGTGTTCTTTCTCACCGAGTTCTTTTTCGAATTCTCCGATAGCCCAGCGCATGCTATCTCCTACTGACTCCCAAGTCGCTCGGATCGCTTCTTCCGTCGACGGGATTGGCGGCGGATTGCGATAGCGCGCTCTGATACTCTCGATCGTTGCCCGATCCAACGAGCCGCTGAAATCAAACAGCCGCGCAACGCCGTTCCAAAAGCCTGATTCTGGAAGTACAATCTCTCGTGCTGTCTCGCGCTCAGCCATTTCAGAATCTCCTCGAATTGCAAACCGCATTATATGTCCCGCGGTTGCCTATTGTCAAGAATACCGCTCCTCAATCCAAGTGACTCTTAATGCTCAGCGCCACCTCTTTGCTGATGCCGTTGACCGCAGCCAGCTCCGAAACGCTGGCGCCCCTGATGGCGTCAATCGAATTCTCAAAATGCTTGAGCAGGACCTTGCGCCGCTTGGGTCCGACGCCGGGGATGGTCTCCAGGCGGCTGGCCATTCCTTTCTTGCGGCGCTGCGAGCGGTGGCTGGTGATGGCGAAGCGATGCGCTTCATCGCGAACGCGCTGCACCAGATAGAGGGCTTCGCTGCGGCGCGGCAGCAAGATGGAGTCCATCTGATCGGGCACAAAAACTTCTTCAATGCGTTTGGCCAGCGCGGCCAGCGGCACACGATCGGACAAGCCGAATTCCGCCAGCACCGACTTCGCCACATTGAGCTGCCCCAGCCCGCCATCAATCAGCAGCAGATCGGGCAGCAGGCGCCAGGTTTCGTCTCGGTCCACCCCATCCGGCGAGCGTTCGGTATCGGCTTCGGCAGCCTGCTTCCAACGCAGGAAGCGGCGGGTCAGCGCTTCGTTCATCGATTGATAGTCGTCCGAGCCGCTGTGCGAAACCGAACGGATGTTGAAGCGGCGGTATTCGCTCTTGCGGGCGACGCCGCGCGCGAAAACCACCCGGCTCGCCACAATCGCGGTGCCTTGCGTCGTGCTGATATCGAAGCATTCGATGCGGTTGGGAATGCGCGGCAGCTTGAGAGCCTCTTGTAATTCCGCCATCGCCTGCTCGTGCTTGGTGGTGTCGGCTTCATATTGGGCGCGCATCATCTGCAAGCTTTCGAGTGCGTTTTCCTGCGCCAAGCCAATCAGCTTGCGTTTGTCGCCGCGCTGGGGCACGTGGATCGTCACCTTGGCGCCGGCGCGCTTGTCGCTCAACCAGCGCTCGAGGATGCGCGCTTCTTCGACATCGCTGGGCAGGATGAGCTCGCGCGGGATATTGCTGGACGAGGCGTAAAATTGGCTGATGAACTGCTCGAGAACGGCGGCGTCGCTTTCGCCTTCGGTATTATCCATCGTCCGCGCGTCGCTGCCGATGAGCTTGCCGTTGCGGATGAACATGATCTGCACGGTAGCGTCGCGCTCATCGCGAGCCAGCGCGATGACGTCATGATCGGACATGTGCTTGCCGACTGCTTTGTGTTTGTTGGTGATGAAGTCGATCGCCCAAAGCTGATCGCGTATGCCCGCCGCCGCCTCGAAGTTGAGCTCGGCCGAGGCTTTTTTCATTTCATTTTCGAGCCGCACCCGCACATTCTCGGCACGGCCGCCCAGCACGTCCATCAACTCCTGAATCATGAAGCGGTATTCATCGCGGTCGACGGCACCGATGCAAGGCGCGTTGCAGAGCTTGATATCGTGGAAGAGGCAAGCGCGCTCGTCGGCGCCGGTGATCTCGCGATCGCAGGTCAGGTAGGGGAAAGCCTTGCGCAAGTCGCGCAGCGTCTTCTGCACCACCCACATGGCGGAATAAGGACCAAAATAGCGCGAGCCGTCGTCGACGATGCGGCGAGTAGTTTCGACTTTGGGAAAGGCATCGCCCCAGCCGACGCGGATATAGGGGTAGCGCTTGTCGTCCTTGAGCTCGATATTGAAGCGTGGCTTGTGCTTCTTGATCAGCGTCTCTTCGAGGATCAGCGCCTTGACCTCGTTCTCGGTTATGATGAAGTCGATATCCTCGACCAGCCCGCGCATCCGCAAGGTCTTGCTGTTGCCGTCGGCGCCCGTCGTGAAGTAGCTGCGTACGCGATTGCGCAGGCGTTTGGCTTTGCCGACGTAAATCACCTTACCCTTGCTATTCTTCAGCAGATAGACACCGGGCTTGGCCGGCAGGTTCTTCAAGATCGTCTCAATATGAGTTGGTTTTTGATAGCTCATCAGGGGAGAATCGGTGCTCACGACGCGACGAAACATATCTAATTTTAGCATGATCCTCGTTACTTGAGTACGCGGCCTGGGCGCTATTGCTACCCCATCCCCCAGCCCCCTTCCCCAGCCAGCTAGGGAAGGGGGAGCATGTTCTTCAAGCGCTACGTAGTGCGATTATCCAGCCGATATAGTTCCCTAATCGCCCTGTTTCGCTGTCGAGTCACCCTTCCCTAGTTGTATAGTCCTGTAGTGAGATGGTGCGGTTCAGTATGAAAGTTTTCCGGGTTTTC
>JAPOWK010000046.1 GCA_026707665.1 Chloroflexota bacterium | reverse complement strand
GGCTGGGCGTTATCACCTGCCGCAGCGTGCTGTAGGTATCCACAGCCAGTTTCTCATGATCGTGCGGCGCCGGGCGCATACTGCGAGCGCCACCGATGTTAAAACTTACAACCTGTAACATCTTCCAATCCCGCACCTGCAAATCGCGTTGCATCATATCACAAGACGCGCAGAAATTTCAGTGCGAGCGCGGCGCCAATTTCGCGGCGAGCGGGCGACCAAGACAAAACCCTCTACAACTGACGGAGGCCGGTTTATCATGGCGCCGATTCTTAGCGCCAGGGAGCCAAGCGTGACCGCGACCGATGACTTTACCGCCCTGCTCATCATTGATGTGCAGGAAGGGTTGGACGAGCCGCGCCTCGGCGCGCGCAACAATCCGGCCGCCGAAAGCAATATGGCGCGCCTGCTGACCGAGTGGCGCGCGCGCAAGCGACCAGTATTTCACGTGCAGCACATGTCGGCAGAGCCAGATTCGCCCTTGCGCCCCGAGCGGCCCGGCAACGCTATCAAGCGCGAAGTCGCCCCGATCGGCGACGAGCCGGTGATCCAGAAAACCGTCAACGCCGCCTTCATCGGCACCGACCTGCGTGAGCGGCTGCTGGAAGCCGGTATCGAGTCGCTGGTCATCATCGGCTTGACCACCGATCATTGCGTTTCGAGCACGGCGCGGATGGCGGGCGATCTCGGCTTCCGCGTCATCGTCGTGGCTGATGCCACGGCCGCGCACGAGCGCCTCAGCTACGATGGCGCGCGTCATTCGGCGGAGACGGTGCACGAGCTGGCGCTGGCCAATCTGTATCAGGAGTTCGCGACCATCTTGACCACCGATCAAGTCCTGGGTATGCATTGAGCTATGAAATACGCCATCCGACCGGCGCGACCGGGAGAAGCGGATCTGCTCACCGAGATTGCCTGCCGCGCCAAAGCGCACTGGGGCTACAGCGCCGAGCAGATGACCGCCTGGAAGCCCGCTTTCCTGACGATCACCAGCCAATACATCGAGCGGCATTCACCTTGGGTCGCCGAAGACGAAGCGGGTCGCCCGGTGGCTTTCGCCGCGCTTGAGCAAGGGACGGCGGGCGCCATTCTGGAGCATCTTTGGGTGCTGCCCGAATACATGGGGCAAGGCATCGGCACGCGGCTCTTTCATCAAATGGCCGCGCGGACGGGCGAGTTCACCTTCACATCCGATCCGCAGGCTGACAGCTTCTACCTCAAATTGGGCGCGCGGATGATCGGCCAGGTCGAGTCAGATTATCAGGGAAGTACGCTCAGCCTTTTCCGCTACGACGCAGCGGCAGCGAATCTCGCCGAATAGACTGCGCTTGATAACCCGCGCCCACTATAATGTGTGTGTTCCACCACGCACGGAGACTCGATGCCGATAGCGGTCATCTCTTCACTTTATCGCTGTGAGCGGCATTTGCCGGCCTTTTCCGCGGCCGTCTTCGGCTTTGCCAAGCGGGTCAGCGAGGTCGGCATCCCGCTTCACTTCCTGCCGATCGTCAACGATGCGACGCGGCGCGAGCGCGCAGGGATTGACCGGCTGGCGGGCGAAATCAACGCCCACTATTACGGACGCATGACCCCCCAATACGTGCCGCGCGAAACACTCTACGCCTCCTGGAATCGTGGGCTCGCCGCCACGCAGGCGCCTTACTTCACCTTCTGGAACGCCGATGACTTTCGCTCGGCCGCTGCCTTAAGCGAAGGCTACCGCGCCTTGCAACGTGGCGCGACCTTAGTCGACTTTGATTACACCCGCGTGACGCAAGCCAAGCGCTACGGGCTCTTCCCGCATGAGCAGCGCATTCCGGTGCCCTGCATGTTTGATGGCGAAGGCATCACGCGGCGCTCTGGCATTGGACCCTTCTTCATGGCGAGCCGGGCGCTTTACGAGCGGGCCGGGCGCTTTGACGAAAACTTTCAGGTGGCCGGCGATACCGAATGGGCCAGCCGCGCGGCGCCTCATGCCCAGTTTCACCGAGCCAGCGCGGAGGGCGGCGACTTCATCGTGCACGGCGACAACCTGAGCAATACCGGCGGCGATTTCGAAGACATTGAGGTTAATATCATCTTCCTGCGGCTCGGCGCCTGGGGGCAGCTGCGGCCCGCGAATCCGGTGGCGATGCGCGACGCCTGGGAGACCTGGGGCAATCCCGGCCAGGTCGCCATTCCGGCGAAAGAAGCCGACTTCCTGTGGGGTCCGACGGCGGAGTCGCGCTGGCGGCGCTATCAGAGCGAGCGGCGGCAGGGACGGGCCCGGCGACGGCTGCGGCTGGCGCTGGCTTCGCGCGGATTAGTGCACAGCGTCGAATGGGCGATGGCGCAGCGGGGGCGCGAAAGCCCATGAACTCCCGCAACTGGAAGTCCCTCGCCGCGATTTGCCTGCTCATCGTCCTTAGCCTGCTCTTCTTTCATCAGCTGGCCTTCAGCGGGAAAATCCTGGCGCGCGGCGATACCTACGAATACTTCTACCCCTATTGGGATGCGCGGAATGCCGCTTTCCGCGAAGGCAGGCTGCCGCTCTGGACGCACGATCTCTTCATGGGCATTCCCCTGCTGGCGAACCCGCAAATTGGCACATTCTACCCGCCCAACTGGCTCACGGCGCCTTTCGGCGCGCCCGGCGCCATCAGCATCAGCATCCTCCTGCATAGCGTTTTGGCCGCCGCCGGCGCCTGCTGGCTCTATCGCGAAGCCGTCAGCAAGCGCTGGATTCCCGCACTGGCTGCCGGTCTCGTCTATGCTTTCAGCGGGCAACTGGGCGCGCACGTCGAGCAAATCAATCAGTTCCAGGGTCTGGCTTGGCTGCCGCTGCTCGTCGCTTTATTTCATCGCAGCCTGACGGGCGACAAAAAGGCGCGGGACTGCCTCCTGCTGGCGCTGGCCTGGTCGCTGCAAATCTTCAGCGGCCACACGCAGACCGTCTTCATCAGCGGAGTTGGACTCTGCCTCTATGCTCTCGGCGCCGCATTCAGCGAAAGGCAGCAGCGCGTGAAGGGCGCGGCCAGAGCCCTGTTCATCCTGGCCTGCTGCTTTGGAATCGCCCTGCTGCTGGCGCTGCCGCAGTTGCTGCCCAGCCTGGAATTGCTGCGCCTGTCGAATCGCGGCGGCGGCTTCGATCTGGGCAGCGCAACCGCCTTCTCACTGCCGCCCAGTATGCTGGGTCGTTCCCTGCTGCCGAGTTTTGACGGGCAGCTATTCAGCGAATACATCAGCACGATCGGCGTCATCGGCTTGGGGCTGGCGCTCTGGGCGCTGCTGGGGCATACGAAATCCGACCGGCGCCTTTGGATCTGGCTGCTGATAGCCGCCGTCGGCTTGGCGCTGGCGCTGGGGCGCTATAATCCGCTTTATTGGACCCTGGCGGAGCTGCCGCCCTTCCGTCTTTTTCGCGCACCGGCCCGTTTCCTGGCGCTGTTCACGCTGGGCATGGCTGTGCTCGCGGGCATGGGTATCGAGTCGCTCGCGCCTGAAGGAGTGACAGGGACGGAAAGTCGACGCCGGATTGCCCTGGTCGCGCTTCTGATTGCGCTGCTGATCGCCCTGACCGTCTTCGTCTTGCGGCCGGATCCGGCGCTCATCTTTGGCGACCCCGGTATTAGCCGGGTGGCGGTCACCATCTGGGTCGGCGCCCTGTTCCTTCTCATCGCGCTGCTGCTGATTCAGCGGCACTGGACAGGCAGCGCCGCTATCGCGCTGGTCATCGTCGAGCTCTTCATAGCGTCGCTGCATCTGCCCTACAACGATCTGGCGCCGCCGGAAGTCTATCTCGGGCAGCGCTTCACGATCAGCCAAATGCTGGCTTATCAGGCGGATGAACTGGTCCCCAGACGGGCGCTCTCTATCAGCCAGATCTATTTTGATCCCGGAGATATCGCGGCTCTGCGCAGGCGATACGACCGGCTGGGGCTGGACGCCCAAGCCCGTTTCCATGCCCTCGACGCGGTCAAAAAGGCTGAGATGCTGACGCCGAATCTGTCGCTGACCTGGGGCATTCCCACGCTGGACGGCTACGGCGGCGGCATCACCCCAACGCGACATTTCGCGCTCTACAGTTCGCTGCTGCTGCCCGCTGAGGCGGAACTCGCGGTCGATGGCCGGCTTGGCGAACGAATGGCGCTGCCGAGCTGCCGCGGCGCCTGCATCCCCGATCTCCGCTGGCTGCGCGCGACCGATGCACGGTACATCATCACCGACAAAGTCTACGACGTCTGGCACGACAATATCGCCTATGATACGGCGCTGGCGCGCTTTTGGACCGATGTCGCGACGCTCGAACTGCCGGACTTTGAAACCGATCAAGCGCGCATCCTGCACGGCGCGCCTGCCAGCGATGGGTCCGGCGCCATCGAACTGGATGAGCCTAAGGGGTTCTGGCTCACGATCAGTGCATTCGCCGGCCGTGATGACCTGCTCAGGCGCATTCACGATTTGGAGAATGTCGTGGCGGTCACCTTGGTAAACAGCCGCCATCCGCAGATCTTTTTTCAACTGCAGCCGCTTCCCTTTGAGCGCGCCTTGTCCAGCGATGTCAAGATATATCAGTTGCCACTGGGCGAGCGCGCCTTCCTCGCTGGCGCAACGCAAATCCTGCCCGATGACGAAGCCGGCTACTTGGAAGCGCTGATTCTGCTGCGCGCCGGCGAATCGCTCGTATTGCACGGTCCCGCTGAAACGCGAACGCTTGATGACGCGAGCGGCGGCCTGGTCGAATTCGTCTCTTATGAAAACAGCCGCATCGCCCTGCAGGTCAACGCGCCCGCGCCCGCCTACCTGGTTTTGAAGGAGGCTTTTTACCCCGGTTGGCAGGCGACAGTGAACGACGCGACCGCGCCAATTTATCGCGCCAATCTGCTCTTCCGCGCCCTGCCCGTGCCGGCGGGCGAAAGCGCCGTCGTCTTTCGCTTTGACCCGCCACTTTGGCGAGCCGCCCTTTACATCGGCGGCGCCATGTGGATGATTGCAGTCCTAATGTTGTTTCGACTACGCATGAAGGAGGCGGCTCCGTGAAACTGGGCAGCTATGTTGAGATTCTGCATTATGTCGCTGACACCGCCGAGGCCGGCGATTATTATCAGCGACTCGGCTTGGCGCCACTGGGCGATGATATTTATACCGATGGCCGCTACCATCTGCATTTGCTGGCGGGCGCGGGACCCAACCCCAGCCTGCGCTATTACGGCTCCGATATCGAAGCGCTGAAAGCGGGCGGACTGGACATTGTCGACGACCGCCTCGTCAGCCCGGCCGGCATCCACATCTTGCTCAGCGGTGATGCTCCGCCGCGTCAACTGCCGCATGACAATGTGGCGAAGGCGCCGGATATCACCCGCCTCGGCAAATTCGGCGAAGTTTCCGCCTTCATCCCTGATATCAATGTGGAGTGCGCCTTCTGGGAAGCAGCCGGCTACGAGACCCTGGGCCGCTACGAGCAGCCCAGCCCCTGGGGCATCTGGTTGGACGAACTCATGCTCATCGGCCTGCACCAGGACGATGTCGACGAACCCTTCGCCATCTGTCATTTCAGCCCCGACATGAAAGCGGTCAATGGGCAATTGAAGGACGAAGGCTTCGACTTGCAGCCCTTCGATACCAGCAGCGATCCTGACGATCTGACTTGGCAGAAACTGATGACGCCCTTCGGCCTGATGTTTTATCTGTTCACCGGCGATATATCCGAGGCGCAGCCCTAGGATTTTTTGCCACAGAGGCGCAGAGGGCACAGAGAAAATGCAGGGGCAGGTACGCGATCTGGCGCGTCGCCCTGGCATTTGTTGACGATGCCGCAGTTGGAAGCGGGCAGGTTTCTCAAGAAAAGACAACTAGAGCATGACCCAACCCGCCATCACTCAAATCACCGATGACATCGTCCAGGTACAGATCCCGCTGCCCTACAAGCTGAATATCGTCAACTGCTACTTGCTGCGTGGAGCGAAGGGCTGGACCCTGCTCGATACCGGCTTGAACACGGCGCCGGCGCGCGCCCAGTGGATGAGGGCGATGAAGGCGCTGAACATGAAGCCGGACGACATCGAAAAAATCGTGCTCACGCATATGCACCCCGATCACTTCGGCCTGGCTGGCTGGTGGCAGCGCACCGCGGCAAGTCCCATGCCCGTCTACCTGCCCGAGCGCGAGATGCCGCAAGCGCGGGTCTTCTATCGCCGCGCCAACACGCCGCTCTATCATCAGTGGATGCTCGATTGCGGCATTGACCTGGCCACGGTCGATACGATCGAGAGCGCCCTCCAAAGCACGCGCGACTTGACCCAGCCCCATCCGATTCAGCCAGAGTACCTGCGCGAGGACGAGACCGTGCGCCTCGGCGCGCGCGACTGCCGCAGCATTCATGCGCCGGGCCACAGCGACGGCCAGTTGATCTTCTACCACGAAAGCGACCGCCTGATGCTCTGCGGCGATCATGTGCTGATGAAAATCACGCCCAATATCGGCAGCTGGCCTCACACGCAGCCCGATCCGCTGGGGCGTTTCTTGGCGTCGCTGAAGGACTTGAAGGCGCTTGATGTGCGCTTGGCGCTGCCCGGCCACCGAGGACTCATCACCGACTGGCGCGGCCGCATCGAAGAATTAATTGTTCATCATCAGCAGCGCCTTGAGCATACCTTGGAAGCCATTGATGGCGGCGCCCATTCCGTCCACGAGGTCGCCGCAAGGCTCTTCCCGCTCGATCGCTTGACCGCGCATGAATGGCGTTTCGCCATGGCCGAGACGCTCGCCCACCTCAATTGCCTGCGCGAACGCGATCAGGCGGCCTGTGCCCGGAACGGCGTCATGCGCTGGGAGTTGGCTTAGCGAAGAGCGCGGGCGACTCACAGGGTCGCGTAGACACAGACCGTCAGTCGCCCCTACAAGGCTTGTCCGATACTGGGCCATGCTTTCTCGCCGGTTTCACCCCATCCCCCCAACCCCCTTCCCCAGCAAGCTAAGGAAGGGGGAGCAATCTTGCCGTGCGCTCGAATCTACGGGTTTCTGACTGTCACAGCACGCGAATATCCCCATTCCGCCGTCGAGTCACCCTTCCCTAGTTCACTGGGGAAGGGCCGGGGATGGGGTAAAACGTAAGGAAAACAGGCTTTCTGCAGTACCGGACAAGCCTTACAGGATGCTGGTGGACCAGGGATGGGGTTGAAAAAGGCGGGCGACCCAAGGACCGCCCCTACAGTTGGGATTTGTGGCGGAGATGGATTGGAAACAGACGGGCGACTTGATATGTCGCCCCTACAAATCCTGTGGCTATGCCTAGTACGGCGCGATCACTTCCGTCCGGCTGTCGATGACGCTGTCGTCCACGATGACGAAGCGCGCTGAATCGGCCGCCTCCAGCGACCAGATCACCTGGTGGCGCGTCCCGCCGGCTGTCACGTGATGTTCCTCGCCAACGATGAAGTAATCGCGCGGGCGGTGCCCCGTCTGCGACTCACCGACGCGAATGCGGTCGAAAAGAGTCGCCGCCAGCGCCTCCGGCAGATGATCGCGGGCATTGACAGTCAGCGTCTGAACGCTGCCCCGGGGATGCTTGCGCCGCGCCAGTTCGTAATCGGCGAAAGCCTGCGCCGTCTCGAAGTCGGAGAGCGCTGGTAGATTTAGCGCCAGCCGCTTTAGCCCGTGGATATGAATGCCCTCGCCATCGGCCGCGCTGACTTCGAGCGCTGCGCTGCGATAAAGCGGTCGGCCATACAACTGTAGCAGAGTCAGATACAGGTCGTTCCGCGAGTCATTGAACACCCGCAGTTGAACAGAATTCGTGCCCAACTGCACGACTTCGGCCCCGCCGCCGCCAAAAACTTGCCGGCTCCCGTCTTGCGGCGCCGACTGAAAGCGGGTCGCCAATCGCTCGAATTCCAGCAGTCCCACCGGCTCATCGCGCTCATCGACCAGCCGCAGCGTCATCAGCAGTTCGCTTCGCCGTCGGATGCGCAGCGGGCTTCGCAATTGCCATATCAGCGTACCGCGTTCGCCAAGCTCGCGCGGTGTCATCAGCAGCGCGATCTGATTCAGCCGGCTGTCGCCATAACTGTAAGTCATGCCGCTCATGTCGTCGCTGAATTCGGCCGCAATCTTGCGTTGAATCAAAGTATGATGCCGATTGAGAAAAACCGCGTCACCACTGCGATCGACATAGAATCGTCCGCGTTCGCTGGCGGCGACTTCGCTGATCGCCTCACGCGCCGAAGTAGAGCCTAGCCACCAATCGCCGACATAGGCAAAGCGCGACTTGCCGGTCTGCAAGCGCCGCCCCGCATTCTCCGGCGGGAAGATGCGCGCGCTATCGATCAGATTGTAGCCGGCGATATTGATCAGACAGAAACCAGCCAGCCGGGACCGCCGCAAAGGCGCCGCGTTCAACAAGCGCGCGATCACCTGATCGGCGGTCACATCGACTTGTGGGCGCAAACGCGCGGGGCTATCCGCCAGCCAGGGCAGGATATCCTGCAGATGAATCAGCGCTTGCTTGCGCCCGAAGTCGCCCTCGTCGGGTTCGATGTGGCTGATGTTGCCGATGAAGTGCGTCCGCGGGACGCCCGCGTGCTCGCTCTGAATGCGCAGGCGCGTACCGATCTCGAACCGGCTGCGCTCGGGTGAAAAGGCGCCATCGGCATTCAGCACGGTGATCCGCGCCCAGCCATTGTCAGCCATGCTGTCGTGGGCTTGGCGCATGCCCAGCCGCCAGCGCAACTCAATCACGCGGTCATTGATCTCTTCGTCGGCATCGCTGAAGTCGCCATCATGATTGCGATCAATGCCAATGCGGTACGTTATCGTCATGGCTAAATCTCCAGCAACCAGGTGTGGCGGAAGGCGCAGCCGTAGAATTCGCGCTCGCCGTAAGGAAACAAGCCCGGCTCGACGCCGACCCGCGCCGGCGCCAGCAGTTGATCGCCCAAGGTGACATCCCTTGACAGCGCGGCGGTATAGCTGTCAATCAAGTCCACCAGGCTTGGCATGTGACTGCGCAGACCCAACCCCGCTTCAGCCGGCGTCGCCAGCAGCAAGTGGGTCACGCTGTAGTAGACCGACTTCGTGCCGCCACTGAAGGCGGCTGTCTGCAAGCTGTCCTTACGTTCGCGGAACAGGCGCTCCGCGTCCAGTTCGATTGGCATGACCAGCAGCGCCGGCAGCTGCGCGCTGTGCAGCGAGTTCGGCAATTCGTCCAAATCGTAGTTGTTGCGCACGCCGTTCACCTTCAACGACGACAGCTGCGCCAAGGCCGTGCGAAAGCTCGCCATCGGCTTCTCCTTTCGGTTATTCGGTTTTCAGATACCTCAGGTGGAAAGTTGTAAGGCTTATCCGGTACTGCAGAAAGCCTGTTTTTCGTACGTCTTACCCCATCCCCGGCCCTTCCCCAGTGAACTAGGGAAGGGTGGCTCGACGGCAGAATTGGGATATTCGGCGCCGTGACAGTCAGAGATTCGTAGTTGCGAACGCCCGGCCGGAGTGCTACCCCTTCCTTAGCTCGCTGGGGAAGGGAGTTGGGGGGATGGGGTATAACCGGCAAGAAAGCATGGCCCAGTACCGGACAAGCCTTGTAGGGGCGAGCCATTGGGTCGCCCGATCTCTGTGCCCTCGGCGCCTCTATGGTGAAATGCCTTTAGGGTTTGCGCCCTTAGCCCGACAGCCTCCCGCGCCGCCGTTCCAGCGCCTCGTCTTCGGCCAGCATCCGCTCCAGCTCCGCCGTCTCGAGAGCGTCGACATAATCCTCAATGACGCGCTCCAGATAAGCCGGCAGCTCCGGATGGATGTTTTGAAAGTTGGCGATGAATTCAGGATGCGAATTGTAAAGCTGCCCCAAGCCGCGCAGCCGATCCAGGCTTGGCTCGTAGAAATGGCGCAAATGCGCCTGCCAGCGTTCCAGGAGCGCCCGCACTTTCTCATCGGACGCCGCCAAGTCCGCCGCCATCGCCTCGGCGAAATCGTTATAGACTTGATCGCCTTCGGCCAGGATCGCTTCCTGCTCCGCTTTGCTGTAGCTGTTCCAGCGGCCGATCGTCTCGTTGACCTCGGACGGTCCATATTGCAGGCGCATTTCGCGCTCGTATTGCTTCTGCTGCTGGTCGCTGTGCCGTTTCAAGCCGCGCTTTTTCTTGCTCACAGGCCGGTCCTCCCTCCTTGCGACTGCTTGCGTTTCAAGTCGGACGCGTTATTGTAGCGCCTGATTGAAGGAAAACGCCAAGCCACCCACAGCGCCAATAGCGCCGCCATCAACCCCCCGCTGAATATCGCCAGCGGCGCGCCTACAACCGACGCCACCAAACCCGCGCGCACTTCGCCCAGTTGCGGGCCGGTCATGAAAAACATCATATTTACCGAGACCATCCGCCCTCGTAGCTTGTCCGGCGTCATCAACTGGCGGATCGTGCCACGAATCACGCTGGAGACGAGGTCGCCGGCGCCGGTCAGGGCAAAGACGAAATACGAAAGCGCGAAGCTGGTCGAGATGCCGAAAGCCGCCGTCGCCAGGCCATAAACGGCGACGCTGGTCAAGAAGATGATGCCCTGACGCTTTAGCTCGCCGCGCAGTGACAAAAAGAGGCCGCCCAACAAGCCGCCGACCGGCTGCGCTGTCGCCAGCAAGCCATAGCCGAGCGCGCCCAGGCCGAGCACTTCGCCCGCTACAATCGGCAGCATCGTCCGCGAGGAGGCGAGCAGCGTGGCAAAAAAGTCCAGCAGCATCGTGCCCATGATTATGCGTTTGCCGAAAGTGAAACGGATGCCCAAAGCCAAGGTTCGCCCGTTGATGCGCGCGCCTTTGACGATCGCCCCGCGATAACGTATTCCCGTGATCGACAGCGCCGCGCTGAGAAAGGCGACTGAGCTGATGCCATAGACCAAGCCGATGTTGAATTGCGCCAGCAGCAAGCCACCCAGCGCCGGCGCCACAATGGTGGCGATCTTCGTCACCAGCATGTTCAGGCTGATGGCATTGCTGAGGTGACGCGCCGCGACCAGATTCGCCTCGATGGATTGGCGCGCCGGGTAATCCAGCGCGATGGCGGCCGCCCCCAAAGCTGTTAACAGATAGATCATGCCCACGCTGATTTGCCCGGCGAGGGTCAGCGCCGTCAATGTCAGCGCCACGAATGCCGCCAGCAGACGCATCGCCATCATGACGCGCCGCCGGTCATAACGATCGGCCAACAAGCCCCCGGCCAGCGCAAAGAGCAATACCGGTATGACCCGCGCCAAGCCCAGCATGCCCAAACCCAAGGCTTCCGAGCTCATCTCAAAGGCATTGCCCAGCAGATTCACGGTGAAACTCCCCCCGCGCAGCAACTCAAACACGTGCCAATTGATGGCGAATAACTGTAGCTGCATGCCGGCGGTCGAAACCATCTCGCCGAACCACAAGAAGCGAAAATCGCGATAACGGAAGGCGACCATTCGGCTGAACGGAGGGGCCATGAGCGGGCTCTGAAACGGGCGGACGACTCAAGCGGCAACCTTAGCCGAAAGCCGCGTGTGCCGCCAGATTCAATCGTCCCTGCCCGTAGTCATCAAGCCGTCAGGCGCCGCATGCGCTCCAGCAATGGCGACGAATCGAGATCCACTGGTCCGACCGATTTGAGCATCCGTTCGGCGTAGCGAACACAGAGATCGCGTATAACCGGCGCCGGCGCATAGGTCTCGATCTTCGCGCCGCGCAGATGCGCCGTCGCGCGCGTCCCCGCTACGCCGCGCAGCACCGTCAGCCGGTTGTCAGCCCGGTCGATCGCCGACACACGCAGATACTCGCCGTCAATGCGCAGAAGATGCCCAACATGAAAACGCGGACGGGCGCCATCTGCGTCGCCGCCTTCGCTGTCAGCCACGACAAGCTGGGTCGCGCTCGCGCTCAGCGCATTTTCGCTGACCTGGTCTCCGCTATCCCGCCAGGCAGCCGACCAGCGGTCGTGCCAGCCCCAGACGCCACTGACGCTCACTGAGCCAACCGGGCTGAGACCGAGGCGGAAAGCCGCGCCCCGCTTGAGCTGCAGGATGCTGGCCGGCTCATCGCCATTTCGCGGCAAGGCGACCAGATCCGCCAGATCAATCGCGCCGCCGTCGTCGTTGACCGCGCGCAACTCCAGCAGATCATCCGGCAATATCAAGGCGCGCGGATTCGACCGGTCGGGCTTCACTTCCAGCGTCTCGACCCGCGGACAATATCTCCGCAGCGTCGCCGACTCGATGAGATGGCTCGCCTCCAGCAGCGCCCGCAGCAAAGCGTCATCGCTGGCGCTGTCGCCCTCTCCGAGATTCAGATGCCGCCGCAAGTCCTCCAATGTCGCGATCGTATACATGGTTTACCTTTCTGCTATTCAATTCGATACAATGCGTGGAGCGCCTAATTCCCGCACCGACTGTCGCGGAATGCGCGCCTGTGTTAACTTAGTTGGAACTAGCTGAAGGTCGTTCGATTTGAAGGCGCTCGCCATCGCTCCCGACGAGTTCAATGCCGAGCTGCATCGCTTGCCGATCGCGGGCGAACTGCTGCTGCCCGGTGTGCAGGCCTATGTGCGTCCGGACGGGGTGGCGCTGGCGCTCAGGCAGGCGCTGCTGCCGAGCAAGGTTTGCGGCACGGTGGTGGAGCTATGCCGCCAGGGCGAGGGGGTCGAGGTGGCGCTCCACGCGGAACAACAGGAGGATGGGGGTTTCTTCTTCGAGGCGCTGTGGGTGCTGGTGGGGTGAGGGAATAAGTAAGTTAGACAACGGCAGGCTGGCTTTGCAAAATCGTGGCGCACGCAGCGCCTGAATCCGGCATGGCTAAGGCAAAGTCGTGGCCGAATTCGCTCATGCTAATCCGTAAATGACCGCGCAGGGGTTGCGGGTCTGGCACTGGCAGGCCGTCTTCCAGCAAGAAGTAAATGAAATCGACTCTTGCCGACTCAATCCACTCTAGCGCTTCCGGAATAGTATCTCCGTGAGAAACACAGCCAAGTATCTCCGGTGTCCGAACAAAATAGGTTGGCTCGCCATCCTCGTACTCATCAGCGAAGATTTGCACCTGATACGGTCTTTTCGCTAGTTCCGTAGCGCGTTTCAGCAGGTTCTTATCCATCATGGCGCCCCATTTCAGTTGCTCTCAGTATCACGCAGTTGGCGCAGCCTGTCAATTACCTTAATTGCATCGGAAACATAGCCAACTGAGATCCTCCGGCCATACGGCAGTGGAAACGCCAGGCTCGGGTATTCCGGATGCTTGTAAATGAGATGCTTTGAACCCGATGTTGGTGCGAATCCGAATCCTCCCAAGAGTCTCTCCAGCCTTCGCTTGTTGGTACAACTTCGCGGGCGACTTCGACATTGTTCTAGTAGTCTCTCCGCTTTGGAAGGCATTTATACGCCGCCGACTTCGCGCCGTACGACTTGAATGGCCGTGTTCTCTTCGAGTTCATCGCCGTTCACAGTCACATAAAAGCAGTATTCCCCAGGTCTTTCGAAGCGAAGATCATTAAACTCAACGAGTAAGTTGCATTGTGGTCGAATGCCGCCTACGCCTTGCGGCATTTCAAATGAGCCCTGCATGGAAAACACATGCGTACCGTCCTCGTCGGTCAGAGACACCACGAGTTCGTGAGGATCTTTGCCGTCTGCGATTTCGCCTTCAATTGTCAACGCCAGGCACAGTCTCTTGTGTTGGCATGGAAATGTGCTCGCGTATATCGCTCGAAACACACCAAGAATGTGCAGCTTCCCCGTAATGGGATCAATCGTCGCGTAGTCCGCGATAACCATTAATGGGATCTTCACGTCACGCCAATCCTTGTCACACCGAATTCGCCAAAAGAGTATACCACAAGCAAAAAAGGGCGGAGGCACCCCTCCCCCGCCCTGCAACACAGCGCTATGCGCCGATGTTGTACAAGCAGCTCGCCACCTCGTTGTCGAAGCGCACGAAAGCCAGCCGCACCGTCGCCGTCAGTTGATATGAGTCGTAGTAGGACAGGTAATCCACGCTGACCGCGATCTTGCGCCGATAACCCACATACCAGCCCGGCCGATAAACGCAGACCGCTTGCCCCTTGTCGTTTGCCCCGCCGCCCACCTTGCCGTCGGCTTCCGTCAGCGACATCTCGGCTGACACGAAGACGGGTATCCCATCCACGTAGCCGATCTGTCCGGTCTGCGCCGTCGCCAGCGGACCGGCTTTGTCCATGGTCAGGAACTCGCTGAGGTTCAGCAGCGCCGCGTAGGTGCCGCTGTCCACGATCCAAGCCAGGTCTGATGGGCGCGCGGCGTACTTGCCCGACATCTTGAAGCGCGTCTCGCGCAGCTTCGCCAGGGTCGGCGCGCCATTCATGTTGACCGCGTTTTCGCGCCGGTCCACCAGCGGCAGGCGGCGCAAGCCATTCAGCGCCAGGTACTTCGCCGTGGTCGCTGGTCGCGCAGCATCGCTGTTGATGTTTCCGGTCGCGCCCGTTGTGGTGTCGCCGTTGAGCAGCACGTTGTCGATGGCGTCGGCAATCGCGCGGACCGCCTGCTCGCGGTAAATGTTCAGCACCGGGATCACGGCGTCTTCCACCAGTTCGCTGCTGAAGCCGACCCGCAGGGCCAGTTTCTTGGCGTTCAGCGTCACCTTGCCGCTGCCGATCTTGCTGTCGGGGATGGGGTTGCCGGCATCGAGCGTCAGGTGCGCTTCGTCCTGCGTCTCCGGCACGAAATAGACCGTCGGATCCGTCCCTTCAATCGGCAGTTCGAAGGGATTGCTCGGCATCTCTACGCTTTGGAACAGGGGCAGAATCGTATTGTCCTGCCGCGCCTTGTGCCAGATCTGCTGGCTCCACAAATCCGGCGCCCACTCATCGCCGAAGCCGGTCTGTGTGCTGTACGCCAATTCGTCAGCTTTGATCGCTTTCAGCTTCGCCCCATTGACCTTGGCCGCCAGCGCGTTGCTGTATCGCTCGCTGACGCCGCGAAAGCTCTTGGCCGAGCGCAGCAGCATATAGCCGTGCAGCATGTCCAGCGCGTCCAAGCCGTCGAATTCGCTGCCGACCTCGATGCGCGCCATTTTCAGCGCCTCGCGCTCATCCGCCAAAGGCAGGCGCTTGAGCGGTGTCTCTGTCGTCTCCGTCATGGATTGTCCTTTCTCATTTGCAAAATCTGCATCCGTGGCCGCCGCAGCGCCCAACCCCAGCCGCGACATGTCCAGACCCAGCGCCTTGTACGCGCTCTTCAAGGTCCGCACATCCGTCCGCCGCGGCTCGGCCGGGGTCGGCGTCAGGCTGCCTTCCACGATGGGCCAGCGCTTGATCCGGCCCCCTTCTCCCACCTCAACCAGGTGCGGCAAGCTGCCCGAAGACCAACTCAGCGCGCCCTGATCCACCAGCCGCTGCACCGCTCTCACATAGCGCTTGTGCAGGTCCAGCTGCGCCTCCGCCCAGAGCCCGATCTCATCCGGCGCCAGCGTATCAATCACGCCGATCACCGCCGCCTTCAGCGCGCCATCCAGCCCGTGGTGATAGAGAACTGGCCGGCGCTCATACCAATCGAGCCCGACATCGGTCTCCGGCGTGAAAAACTCACCTTGCATATCAGGCTGACGCGCCTCGCCCCAAGTAATCAGATAGCCGCCCACACGACCAGCCAGCTCATCGATCATCTTCACTGTCTTCATCGCTTCCATCGTCTTTCCGTCATTCATACGCAATGTCCCTCGCTCACCAGAACGGGATACCTTCCAGATTATGCTGCCTCGGTCCGTCCACACGCGGCGCTGTCATGGTGCAGGGGCGGGCAGCCATGCGGCGCGTCAATCGCCCCCGCCACCGCCCGAAAGCGAAACCGCGAAGGCAAATCCCGTGCCATGTTAAGCGTCTGAAGGCAAATGCCGTCAGCCATCTCATGAAAAACCTAGCACGTATGTTCTGGTGTGGGGAAACAGATAGTCGCGGGTTTGAGTTTTCTAACGGAGGGGCGCTTTCAGGGGCAGAAGTTTCTGACCACAGAGTAAGAGAGGCAATACAGAGGGCGCCAAGCGTATTCTGCCGCAGAGGCGCAGAGGCGCGGAGGCGCGGAGACGGACGAGCCAAGGCTCGCCCCTACAAAACGTTGGTGGCGCGGGCATGGGATAGAAAAGCGCGCAAAGACCCAAGCATCAATTCAGCGCGAAAACCCGCAAAATCTAGCTCCCCTCCCTGATGCTTCGGGGAGGGGCCGGGGGAGGGGTTGGCAAAGGGCGACCCACTGGGTCGCCCTTACAGAATGTTGGTGGCGCGGGCATGGGATAGATATGCGCGGGCGATACCGGCACCCCGCCCCTTAGCGCAAACGCCAATCCGTAATATCATGGAACATGTAAGCAATCGCTGGAAATCACAGATGCAAGAACAACTCAAAGGCGCCGTCGAGCGCATCACCTATTACAACGAAGACAACGGCTACAGCGTCGTCAAGATCCTGCCGGAGAAGCGCTATCCGCGGGCGCAGGCGCGCGATGGCACGGTGGCGGTCGTCGGCTTCATGCCCGAGCTCAACGAAGGCGAATCAGCCGAGTTCACCGGCGAGTGGATCACCGACCCCAAGTACGGGCGCCAATTCCGCGCGCAGCAGGCGATTCCCGTCCCGCCCAACACGGCGCAGGGCATCATCAATTATCTGTCAAGCGGCATCGTCAAGGGCATCGGACCGCGCACGGCGGAAAAGATTGTGAAGCATCTCGGCAATGATACGGTCGCTATCCTCGATGCCGAGCCCGAGCGCATCTACGACGTGCCGCGTTTGAAGCGATCGCTCGCGCGCAGTCTCATCAAAGCTTGGCCCGAGAAGCGCGGCGAGCGCAAGGTCCTGATCTACTTACAGGGGATCGGCATCAGCGCCAAGATCGCCCAGCGCATCCTGAACGAATATGGCCCTCATACGCAGCAGATCATCCAAAACAATCCTTATCAACTGGCGCAGGACGTCTTCCTCATCGGTTTTCGCAAGGCGGACCAAATCGCGCGGCAAATGGGCCTGCTGCCGGATGACCCGCATCGGCTACGCGCCGGCTTGCATTACGCGCTGAACGAGCTGGCTCGCGAGGGTCATACCTACGCCCCGCGCGACGAACTGCTGGAAAAGGCGGCTGACCTGCTCGGCGTCGATGACCCCGCCGCGCTGACGATCGCTTTGCAAGGTCAGGTGATGGCGGGCAAGCTGGTAGAGGACAAGCTGCGCGATCCTGCGCAGGACGAAGTGATCCAAGCCGTCTACCTGCCGCGCTACTACCGCGCCGAGACCGCAGCCGGTCAAATGCTCCATACGATTGCGAAGAGCGTCAGTCCGATTATCCGCGATCACCGCGAAACCGATTGGGGGCGATACCTTGCCAAGTTGAGCAAGCGTAACGATGTGCCGCTTTCCCCGCAGCAGCTCAGTGCCGTCCGCGCGGCGCTGACGAGCAAGGTCAGCGTTCTAACCGGCGGACCCGGCACCGGCAAAACCACGACGCTGCAAATGCTGATCAATGCGTTGAAAGAGCGCGATTATCGCTTTCACCTGGCCTCGCCGACCGGGCGCGCGGCAAAACGCCTGGCTGAAGCCAGCGGCGAAAACGCCAGCACCATCCACCGTCTGCTCGGCTTCTCGGCTGATGAGGGCGGCTTCGAGCACGACGAATCCAACCCTCTGCCGACCGACATGGTCGTCATCGATGAAGCCTCCATGCTCGACTTGCAGCTCTTCCACAGTTTGCTGCGCGCCTTGCCGCCGACGACCCATCTGATGCTGGTCGGCGATGTCGATCAGCTGCCATCGGTGGGGGCCGGCAATGTCCTGCATGATGTCATCGACGGCGGCATCGCCCAGGTGACTCGCCTCGATCAGATCTTCCGCCAGGACGACGCCAGCCACATCGTCAGCAACGCCCACCGCATCAATCAAGGCTTGCATCCTATCACCGACAACCAGTCCAGCGACTTCTTCTTCTTCAACGTCAGCGACCCTGAAGCCGTCGCCGATATGATGGTCGATATCGTCAAGCGGCGTGTGCCAGAGCGCTGGGACCTTGACCCCGTGCGCGATATCCAGGTCATCGCGCCCATGTATCGCGGCGCCGCCGGCGTGAATAATCTCAACAGCCGCTTGCAAGGAGAACTGAATGGCGACTTCCGGGTGGCCGAGGTCAAGCTGGGCGCACGCCTCTTCCGTGTCGGCGATAAGGTGATGCAGACGCGCAACAATTACGACAAAGACGTCTTCAACGGCGATATAGGCTTCATCGATAGCATCAATGACGATGACAACTCGCTCGAAGTGGTCATCGATGGCAGCTATATCGTTTACGACTACAGTGAAATGGACGACCTGATGCATGCCTACTGCATCAGCACGCACCGCTCACAAGGCTCGGAATACCCGGCCGTGGTCATGCCCATCCTGACGCAGCAATACCTGATGCTACAGCGCAACCTGCTCTACACAGCCATCACGCGGGCGAAAGAGCTCGTCATCCTCGTCGGCACGCGCCAGGCGCTGCACATCGCCGTCAACAACAACAAGGTCGCCGAGCGTCACAGCGGCTTGCTGCAGCGGCTGCGGGTGTGACTCCTGTTAAACCGATGGGTGTATGGGAGGACACTTTGGTCACCCAATCCATCCCTATGGACTTACCAACTCAATCCGCACGCCCTCCGTATCAGCCGGGTCAAAGCGCTGAGCCGGGCCTGTCGTCTCGAACCCGACCACATACGGCGCCGGCCGATTCCCCGCCAGGTGCGCCGCCAGCGGACCGTCCACAGCGCGACTCGGCGCCATATAATCCAGCGCGTGCCCGCCGACTGTAAATCGCAACCCGCTCCCTCTAGCCACGTTATAGGTCATCGCCACGCCCTCGACGCCGAGAGCAGCCGCCATGACCGTGGCAAAGCGCGCCACATCGCCGGTCGCCAGCGCAATCGAGTGGATGCCGGTGACGCCATTGGCATGGTCTGTCTCGCGCGGCAGGCGCTCTTCACGCGGCGTCACATCCTCGATGATGAAGGGGATCAAGCCCTGCCATTCGCCCATTACCTTGTTATTGATCCACTTGACGGTGTAGCCATCCGGGCGCGAACGTCCGCCTTCGACCAACTCGCTGCACTCGACGCCCTGCGCGCGAAAAGCGGCATGGTCAGCGCGGATGTCATCGGTGGCCATGCAGAAGTCAATCAAGCCGCCGCCGCGTTCATGCAGCAGATCCCACCAGACATGGTCCCGGCTTTCTTCGTAGAAGCCGAGCAATTCAATATAGCTGCCATCGGCGAATCCAATCAGCGCATTGTAGGAGCCGTAAGGATGCCGCCCGCCCTCGACCACGGTGAAGCCGAGAGCGCGCCAGGTCTCGATCGCCCGCTCCAGCGAATGCGCCGCAATGACAATATGATCGATGCCGGTGATCATGCTTCGTCCCTCTCTACAAGAATCCGCTCAGACATAGCCGCCCTCGACCTCCGTCACCAAAATCGGCGCGCCGCCGTTGATGATGACTGTGTGCTCATACTGGGCTGACACGCTGCCATCCACTGTGCGCAGCGTCCAACCGTCATCCGCCGCTTCTATCTTGCCGCGGCCGGCGTTGAGGAAGGGCTCCAGCGTCAAGACCATGCCATCTTCCAGCACATCGCGATTGCGCCGGTTGTGAAAATTGGGAATGGACGGTTTTTCGTGGATATGCCGCCCAACGCCGTGCCCGCCCAGCTCGCGCAAGGTGCGATAGCCGCGGCGCTTGGCGTATTTCTCCACCGCCCGCCCGATCGCTCTCGCCCGCTGGCCGGGGCGAGCCAGCTCAATCGCCAGTTGCAGGGCGTTGCGCGTCACCTGGCAGAGCTGTACAAAATCGGCGCGGACCGGCGGCACGATGATGGTCGCGCCGGTATCACCCCAATAGCCCTCCAGCACCGCCGACACATCGACATTCAGCAAATCGCCCGGTCGAATGAAGCGATCCTTGCGCGGGACGCCGTGCGCCGCTTCGTCATTGAGGCTGATGCAAGTGTAACCAGGGAACTCGTAGGCTTGTATCGGCGCTGAGACCGCGCCCATCTTCAACATGAAATCGCGCCCGATGTCGTCGAGATCACGTGTGCTCATGCCGGCTTCGGCGTGGTCGAGCATCAGCTTCAGCGTCAAACCACAGATCTCGCCGATGCGCTTCATGCCGCGCAGGTCTGCTTCGCTCTCGATTATCATTCGACCTAACCACTTGAACACAAATGCAAGGGCGACGCACTCGGTCGCCCTCAAATCCGCTGTGTTCTCTGTGCCTCTGTGGTGCAAGCAACTACGTCGCCCGCTCGCCCAGCCGCCGCTCCGTGCCCGCCAGCAGCCGCTGCACATTGCCCCAATGCCGCAGAGGAATCATCACCGTCAGCGCGACGGCGTACAAGAGCAGGATCGGCTTCTGAAACTCGGTCCCGACCAATAGAATCAGCCAAAGATTCGCCACGCCAAAACCGATCAAAACGCCGAGCGAGACGTAACGCGTGCGCGCTATCACCGCCGCCGCGATGACCGCCGCAATCAGAATTTGCGCGGGCTGAATCATCAGCATAGCGCCGAAAGCGGTTGCCGCTCCTTTGCCACCGCGCACTATCAACCTGAGCTTGCCCTCTTTGACCGACGCCGTCAGCACAGTGGCGAAGAGCGACCAATTATGCCCGACCACGACGCAGGTCGCCGATACCGATGTCGCCACGCCGATCTGCTCCGGCAGGATCACATCGCGCGCCAGCCAGACGGCGAAGATGCCTTTCAAGACATCCACCAAGCCGGTGAAAATCGCCCAGCCCTTCCCTACCGCGCGCGCCACATTCGTCCCGCCCATGTTGCCGCTGCCGACTTCAAAGATATTGACGTCCCGCGCTTTGCCGACGAAATAGGCCGTCGGGAAAGAGCCAATCAAATAACTGCTGACGATGATCAGCAGCACTTGCGCGGCATTGTCAGTGTTAAACATTTCGTTCATGATGCGGAACTTCCAAGAATCGCAGACAGCGCTGCGCTATGCAATAAAAATCATACCCGTATCTGCCGATGTCGACAATAGGGCGCGTTTGCAGCCCTGTTGAACTTTGCACTTCAAATTTCCAATTTGAACGCGCCAAATCGAGGATCCAGGTCCGCAATCTGATCATTCGTGTAGACGCTGACTTCGGTGTGGAGGCGTGGCTTGGCTTAGGTGGGGCAATACCATTGAGAGTCTCCACGCCCGTCTTGACGCGCTCGCTCAGCGCCCGTCAGGAAAGCACCCTACCTGTAAACTGTCGTATTGATGATCCTTGCGTTCCCAGGCGAATTCGTAGGCGTCGCCTTCGATGGTAACCACGATTTCATACCGGCCCGTTGGGAAGATTTCCCCCGCGATCCATTTGTGATTTACCGGGTATCCCTCGATCATCAGGTCTGTACCTTCCCCGTCAAATGCTGCTGGCGCGTTCTCGCCTGGCAGGGTCACATCAACGAAGATTCGGTCCAATTTCTCGCCAATTGTTAGCACATTGAAGTTCTCGCCTACTTGGTCAAGCCGCAGCATGCATTCATCGCCGCCGAGGAAGTACCAAGCGTCTTCCTGCAAAGCCATTGGAAGATTGGCATCCCTTTGCCTATCCAGACATTCGAGCGCAAAGAACCGGTATGCCTTGCCCTCCCGATTCCACTGCAAGCGAAATGTCTTGCCGTCGATAGTGACGTCAAAGTAATAGACGCCTAACGGGAATACCTTGCCGTACTTGCCAATAACTTTCCCAGGAGGGTCGTTCTTGTCGATCATGTACAGCGTCTGGTCCATTTCCGCCTTTTGGCTTTCTCCAGCAAAATAAACATCCACAGAAAGCCCTTCCAGTCTTTCACCGATGACCGCCGCTTGAAAATTCAGTTCCCCGACGGCCGTCACAATCGCCTGACATCCAACCGCTTCCAGCTCATACCACTCGTCATTCTCCAAGACTGCCGTGACTGGAAGCCTTCTATCCGGCTCGGACTGTGGCGCCGGTTCGTTACATTGTGGATAGCCCAAACCTAAAACCAAGCCCTGCAGCTTGTAATTGCTTTTCTTCTCGTCGTCGATTTCGTCACTGTATTGTACAAGCTCATACAGCGCGAGCATTTCGCACACGGCAGCATCCGGGTCTTCTTCTGATTCAGCATCATCTTGCGCCGCTACACCCAACGCGAGCAAACCCATAAGGCATATCGCATAAAAAAGATTTCTCATGTCTATCTCTCAGCCTCCTCCCCAACAAAGCCTCTATGCTCAAATACTACTTGAACTGAACAGTCGCGGCAACGCAAGCCCAGAAAACAAAGGAGCTAAACGCTGGATATAGATGAGCGGTTCGGCTACGATACATCGTGGAGCGTTTCCAAGGCGACGCCATGAAGCATAAACCTACCATCGCCATCGCCATGGGCGACCCGGCCGGCATCGGTCCCGAGATCATCGTCAAAGTGCTCGCTGACGAGAGCTGGCGAGACCGCTGCCGCCCGTTCATCATCGGTGACCTGCTGACTATGCGAAATACAGCGGCGTCGCTCGGGTCGTCGCTGCGTTTCCGCGCAATCAACGACCTCTCCGAAGCGCGCTTCCAGCCGGAGATGCCGGACCTGCTCAACCCGCCCGGCTTTGAACTAGGTCCGCTGCCGCCGCCGGTCGTGCATTCCAAGCTGGGCGAAGCGGCCGCGCGCTACCTGGCGCTGGCTTACGAACTCGCCCTGGAATCACGGGTTGATGGCGTCGTCATGGCGCCGATGAACAAGGAGTCTTTCCGCGCTGCCGGCTACGACTACTTCGACGAACTGCAATTCCTGGGCGAGCTCACCGACAGCGACGATCCCTATATCCTGGGCGCTGCCGGTGCGATTTGGGCGGTCGCCGTCACCGAGCATATCCCGTTCAAGGACATCGTCAGCCAGCTCAGCGTCGAGCGCATCTGTCGCTACATAAAGCACCTGCATGGTGTCCTGCGCAAGCTCGGCTTCGCAGCGCCGCGCATCGCCTGTGCCGCCCTCAACCCACATGCCGGCGAAGGCGGCCTCTTCGGCACGGAAGAAATTGATATCATCGCGCCCGCCATTCAGTCCGCTCAATCGTCCGACATCGACGTCAGCGGACCTGTGCCCGCCGATATCGTCTTCAAGCGCGCCCTCGATGGCGATTTCGATGGCGTGGTATGCATGTATCACGATCAGATGAACATCGCGCGCAAACTGCAAGCCCGCGCCGACATCGCCACGCTCTGGATGGGCTTGCCCGTCATCGGCGCCACCACCGCCCACGGCACCGCCTTCAATATCGCGGGTGCAGGCATCGCCGACCCCGGCAGCCTGCGCGCCGCCCTGGATTATGTAATCAAGTTGGCGTGAAGGAATCCGCTCAGGGATTGTAAGTCTGGATGTTGTCCGCGTCCTCACGCCGGCGCAGGCGCTCCAGCCGCGGCGCGATATTGGCGATGATTTCATCTTTATCCAGGGTCAGATGCTCACGCTCGCGCATGATAACTTGCCCATCGCAAATCACCGTCCGCACATCGCTGGCGCGGGCGTTGTAAACCAGGCTCGCCGTCACGCTGTGCAAGGGGTAATGATGCGCCCCGCTCAGGTCTACCAGAACGATATCGGCCAGCTTGCCCGCGGCCAGATCGCCCAGGTCATCCGGCTGCCCGTAGACGCGCGCGCTCTCGGAAGTGGCGATGGTCAGCGCCTGCGGAATCGTCAGCTTCGCCGCATCGCCGGTCAACTGCTTCTGCCCCAGCGCCGTCAGCCGCATCGCCTCCCACAAATCGAGCGTATTGTTGCTGACCGCGCCATCGCTGCCCAAGCCGACTGCGATGCCCAGCGCCCGCACTTCTACCAGATTGTTCAAGCCCGTCGCCAGCTTGGCGTAGGTCTTCGGGCAATGCGCGATGCCAACCGGCGCTTCCAGGTCCGCCAGGATTTCCAGATCGCCCGGTGTCGCCCCTTTCACATGTGCCAGGATGGTTGGCACGGCGAAGATCCCGCAATCCAAGGCAACTTCAATCGGCGTCTGCCCGCGTTTCTGTAAGCTGGCTTGCGTCTGGGCGCGAGTCTCGGCGACATGAATGTGAATGCCGCTGCCGATGCGCTCGGCCATAAGCGCGCTCGCCCGCAGGAACTCGTCATCGCAGGTATAAGGCGCGTGCGGCGCCATGATCGCGCGAATCCGCCCGTTCGCCTGCCCGTCCCAGCGCTTGACGAAGGCGGCCGTCTCGTCGATCTGCCCCATGCCATTGGCGCTGAACATCGCCTGCCCCAGCAACGCCCGCGTTCCCGCTTTGTCGACCGCCCGCGCCGCATACTCCATGTGCCAGTAATGATCGGCGACGGCGGTGACGCCCGCCTCGATCATCTCCAGCAGTCCCAGCTGCATGCCCCAATAGACGTCTTCCGGCTCCAGGTTGGCTTCCAACTTCCAGATGTAATCGTTGAACCAGCTCGCGATATTGACATCTTCGGCCAGACCGCGCCAAAGCACCATCGGCACATGCGCGTGCGTGTTGATGAAGCCGGGCATCGCCAGTTGGCCATCAGCTTCAATCACGGACTTGGCGGCCGCGGGGTCAATCGTCCCGGTCGGCCTGATCGATTCGATGCGATTGCCCTTCACCGCAAGATCTTGCCCGGCAAGGACTTCAGCGCTCTCATCCCGCATTTGCAGGGCGCTGGCATTTCGAATCAGGAGGTCAACCATCGGAAGCCTCAACCAGCCCGGGGCTCGAGCGAAGTGAAATATTCCCGCACCACATCGCGCAAGCCCAGCGGCACATAATCACTTTCCAGCGCGCGATTGGCGGCGTTCTGATACTCGCTGAATACGGTGTCATAGCTCACCCGCGATTCGCCGAGGGGATTATCATCAAACTCGCCTTCTGCCACCGTGGTATCGCCAGGGTCGGTGCGCAGGCGTATCTCATTGTCGCCGCCGCCACTGATGCCGCTCGGGCTGTAGATCGCTTCATACGCGATCTCGCCCTGGCCCGTGGGATTATTCTCCGTATCAGCGCCTTGATCGTCGCCAGCGCTGCCCGCCAAGCTCTCATTGCTGGCCGCCCCATCGCCCGCGCCAGCGCCCGCCGAGCGACTGTCTCTGTTGTTGCCCTGGCTCTGTTCGGAACCAGGGCGATTGCGGTCCGACTGCTGATTTCCCGGGTTATCGCCGGGCCGCGCCTCCGCCGATTGCTGCTGCCCTTGCTGTCCACCGGGCTGTTGACCCGGGCCAGGCTCCTGCTGGCCGTTTTGCGGGGGGCCCGGCTGCGGCTGGCCCTCCTGCGCCTGCTCCCGCGCGATCGCCTCGGCCGCTTCTTCCATCATTTCCGATTGCTCTTGCAGCATCGCGCGCGCGTTCTGATCTTGCCGCTGCTGCTCCTGCGCGCCTTCAATCTGTTCGCGCAAGGCGTCCATAGCTTCCTGCAGGCTCTCCATATCGGCGTTCTCCAGCGCCTCCGCCAGCGACTGCATCTGCTCCGCCAGCGCCTCGCTCATCTCCGCCAAATTCTCGGCGGCCGCCCGCAACGCCTCGGCCGCAGCTTGCGCTTCGTCGGCGCTCATCTGCGCCGCCTCCTGCATAAGCTGATCCAATGAACTGAGAATGTCACGCAGATTGGATTCCGCGTCCTGCTCACCCGCCGAATCCAAAGCCTGCTCTTCCGTTTCCGAAGGCGCGATGAAATCTTCCAAGGCTTCCAGCGCCGCCTCCGTCGTACTTTGATCGAGCTCAATCGTGTCTTCCAGCTTGAGTTCCAGCGCTTCCAGATCCGCTTGAAGTTGGCTCATGGCGGCGAAGGCTTCTTCCTCGCTGATATCTTCCTCTTCCAGTCGCTCCAGCGCGATTTCAAGCGCCTCAAGCAAATCCTGCCGGTCGACATCGTCCAGGTCGGTGTCTTTGGCGACCGTCTCGATGATCTCGCTCAAGTCTTCCTTCGCCTCCTCAACAGCCGCCGACGGCAGGTCCGGCAGGAAGACTTCCCCGGCAATCGACGGCAGGAGCACCAGGCCTACCATCAAGACCATGAGCACAAGCAGCAGTCCCAGCTCGCGGAGCCGGAAGTCCATGCGGATATGCTCACTTGCGTCAATCGCTCGCGCCCGCATGAGCGCATCGGCGATCTGCCGCGCCTCGATCTCCGGATGGGTCTTGATGCGACCGTGCATCAACTCGAAAGCGGTCGAGACGCGCTCGCGCAAGCCGAATTCAATATCAAAGTAACGCGCTTTCTCCAACAGCGAACGCGGAAAAATCAGCGTATACAAGATGTTGAGAATGCCGCCCAAGGCGCAGAGCCCGGCCGCGATCAGCGCCAGGTGCTCTGCCAGCAGCCGAAAGCGCCAATAGCCAACGGCGCCGATGACCAGGCTCAGCAGCAGAGCCGCGATCAGCGAGCGCGGGACAGTCCGCGATAGCAGGCGCCACTCGTAGCGCTGCTCCCAACGGTCGAGGATCAACTCAAGCTCAGTTGCTTTTGCCTTGTGCGGCGACGCGTTTTCCATAGCCAGTCCGCCAATGAACGATTGACGAGAGTCCGGCGCTCCCGCCACGTTCCTTTGCGTGTGGCGTGTGTACCAGACTCTGAGTTTACACTAGAAGTCTACACGAAAAAGATGCTCAACATTGTTTCGCATTTCGTCAGGCGAACACACGGAATGAGCGAACTTCAGATAGTTTACCCAGTCGCTAATGGTGTGACGCTTCAGACCTTTGATGATTCCCGCGTGTTGTTCTCCCGCCGCATTCAATCGAAGAAAGTCTCGATCTCTCGTGCACAAGACACGCCCCAAGGCTGTGGCCCGTTTCAGATGCCTAATGTCGGCGACCCCGAGAGGTCCTCGTATGACGTCAATTCCATGTTGCGCCAACTGCTTGGCAATTTCAGGGGACAGGTTTTCGTCGAGATAGAATCGAATCCGGTCTGGTTCCATATTGCGCTTCCGACAACTGGACGTCATTTAGACTGTCCAACTTAATATCGGTATCGATGTAGTCAATATGCGCCGCGTAGTAATTCAACGCGTCATTAACTTGCGCGAGATCAATCTCGTAGTGATTCGCGATGTCCGGCGGCTTCATATCATGGAAGGTCTGCAACGCAACAATGTCCGTCACCTTCAAACCGGTACCCTGGATGCAGGGTTTGCCGCTTCTAATCAACGGATGCGTCGTAATGCCCGGCGCCAGCGTGTGAAACTTGACGCCATCATATTCTTCCCGATCAACCGTTGTCTCTCGCTCGACCGTCTTGACATTGGTTTCTTCTGCCATTACAACACCCTTTCGCCTGCAGCTGCGCGAGATACAACGCGATTTCATTATATGCCTGACAGCTGCTGGAATTCAACATCGCCAATCACCTCAGGCGCTCAACTGCGTGACAATCTTTGGAGATAGCATCTCGTCGAGATAGAAGATCACGCGTCCAGTCGCCATAATGGGACTCCACCATTTGGTCGTGATTGATGCTGGAAATCTCGATACAAACATCAATGTAATGTTTGTGATCGGCGTAGTAGTTCAGCGCATCTTGCACCATAAACAACTCGAGCCACAAATGGTCGGCAATTTGCTGCGCATCCATATTGTGAAAATTCTGCAGACCTGCGATGTTCGTCACCATTATGGTCGTGCCTTCGATGCAGGGTCGCCCGCTGCGAACCAGCGGATGCGTCGTAATGCCCTTCGCCAGCTTGTGAAACTTGACCCCGTCGATATTCGCGCGGATGTCCGGCTGCTGCCGCTCTATCTCGCTTTCGACGCGCTTTTCTGCCATTGCCTTGCCTTCCCCCTGCCGGGCCTCGCGCTCGCTGCGCAATCATTATAACCGACTCTTTCCGCAATTGGACGGCGCGTCTACAATCCTGACCGAATCACACTCGAGGGATTCCATGCCGCAAACCTACGTCGTCACCGGCGCCGCCGGCTTCATCGGCTCGCATATCGCCGAGCGCCTGCTGCGCGATGGGCAGCGCGTTCGCGTCATCGATAATCTTCTCACTGGTAAACAGGCGCATCTTGCCTTCCTCAAATCGCTCAACGGCGACCTGTCCATCACCATCGGCAGCATCACTGAGCCGGAGACGCTGCGCGCGCTCATGCAAAACGCCGATTTCGCTCTGCACCAGGCGGCGCTGCCATCGGTCCCGCGCAGCATCGCCGACCCGCTAGAAACGCATCGCCACTGCGCCACCGGCACGCTGAATGTGCTGATCGCCGCCCGCGACGCCGGCCTCAAGCGCCTGGTCTATGCCGCGTCGTCTTCCGCCTACGGTGATCAAGCGGGCGACGCCAAAGTTGAATCGATGCGTCCGGCGCCCATATCGCCCTACGGCGTCGCCAAGCTGGCCGGCGAATACTACGCCGCCGCCTTCAGCCACAGCTACCATCTGGAGACGGTCTCACTGCGGTATTTCAACGTCTTCGGTCCCCGGCAAGACCCGACCTCGACTTATGCCGCCGTCATCCCCAAATTCATCTGTGCCATGCTGCGCGGCGAAAGACCGACGATCTACGGCGACGGGACACAAAGCCGGGATTTCACCTATATCGACAATGTCGTGCAGGGGAACTTGCTCGCTTGCGCCGCGCCCGGCGTCACCGGCGAGACCATCAATCTGGCCGGGGGCGGGCGCGTCGTCATCAACGACCTGGTGGCGCAATTGAACGCAATCCTGGAAACGAAGCTGGCGCCGAACTATGCGGCAGATCGACCGGGTGATATCAAGCACTCCCGCGCGGACATCGAAAAAGCGCGCCACCTGCTCGGCTATGAACCCGTCGTCAGCTTTGAAGAGGGCTTGCGCCGTACAGTAGAATGGTATCGCTCCAGCTGAAGTAAATGCGAACTGATTCGCTACAGAGGCACAGAGGTCACTGAGTGGGCTATATACCCAATTGTGTTCGGGTGCGGCCGCGGTTCGCCCGAACATCTAACTGATCGCGCGCGGGCGACCCAATGGGTCGCCCCTACATTGTTGGAACGGCATGCAGCGCTCCCCCTCCCGGATGCTTCGGCGCGCGTAGACACAGCGCGTCGGGAGGGGACCGGGGGTGGAGTTGGAAAACGCGTCATTTGGCAATCGAAAGCGCCGTCGCTATAATTCTCGCGAGTGTCACCCGGCACGGAGACTCCGCATGTACACCGACATCAGCAGCGAAGGCTTCCGCCATGAATTCGCCAGCGGCGCCGGCGGCGACTTTCAGTTCATTGATGTGCGCGAAGAGGAAGAACACGCCGAGGTCCATATCCCGGGCACGATCAACATCCCGCTGAGCGAATTCCCGGCTCGCTTCGACGAAATCAGCGAAGAGGCGCCGGTGATTCTCGTCTGCAATACTGGCGTCCGCTCGTCCGAGGCGGCGCTCTTCCTGCTGGGTATGGGCTACGACCAAGACCAAATCTACAATCTCGAAGACGGCACCAAAGGCTGGATGAACAAGGGCTACAATGTGGAATGCACGGGCAAAGAAGCGTAGACTCGCCCCGACGGCGGCGGGCGACATGATATGTCGCCCCTACAATCGTTGGTATGCTGCGCGCGCGTAGCTCCCCCTCCCTAGCTGTATAGTCTTGGATTATAATGGTACTGTTTCCAATGAGCAAAGGGAAGCATTAT
>JAPOWK010000116.1 GCA_026707665.1 Chloroflexota bacterium | reverse complement strand
TCTACCTGCCCACCTACGCCATGTTTGACGAATCGCGCTACTTCGCCCAAGGCAATAGCGTGCGCGCCTTCGACACCCGCTTCGGGCGCGTCGGCATGCTCATCTGCGAGGACTTCTGGCACGTCTCGCCGCCCTACCTGCTCTGGCTCGATGGCGCCGATATCTTGATCCTTAACAGCTCCAGCCCCTCGCGCGGTCTCAACGAGAGCGACCGCATGTTAGGCACGCGCTGGGTCGAGCATGTGAACCAGGCTTACGGCAGCATGTTCACGTCATACATCCTGCACTGCAATCGCGTCGGCTACGAAGACGGCAAGAATTTCTGGGGCGGCTCATCGGTGGTCGATCCCGATGGCGAGTTCATGACGCACGGTCTCTACTTCGACGAGGCGCTGATTACGCAGGATATCGACTTGAATCAACTGCATCGGACGCGCGCGCGCCTGCCGCTGTTGAGGGATGAGCGGCCGGGTCTGGTGCGGCGGGAGCTGGGTCGGATTTTGAGGGAGAGTTTGGGGTAAGTTATGGACTGCCACCTATCGGTAATTGCCATGGATGCAGCGCAGATACGACTGTTTTCACCATAGAGGGTCGCGTAGACACTGACCTTCCAAACGAGGCAACACCGAGGGCACAGAGGAATTGAAAGAGCAACTCTGCAAGTCGTTCGCGTCCGCTCACCGGCGCGACTATACGACCGTCTCAGCCCATGCGCTCCCCCTCTCGAAGCACAATGTCCACCCATATCCCTTGTTGGCGAAGGAGTCCGAGCTGCGGCGAATGAGATTAACGCCCCAGTAAGCAGATTGCCAGCGCGGTTTTGACCAAGGTGACAAATGTGTTAGACTGAAAACCGTGAACCGAGGATGCCCGCAATGACATTCGATAACACGATCTCGTTAGACATAATTCTTGCGCTCGTGGCAATATTCGGCGCGGCTTGGCGCCTCGACGGCAAGATCAGTGATTTGCGCAACGAGCTGGACGGCAAATTCACCGAGTTTCGCAACGAACTGAAAGGCGACTATGCCGCCTTGCGCGAAGAACTGAAGGGCGACAATGCTGCCTTACGCCAGGAACTCAAAGGCGATTACAGCGCCTTGCGCGAAGAATTGAAGGGCGACCACGCCGCCTTACGCAATGAATTAAAGGGCGAGATCCAGCGCTTGGCCGACGACCTCCAACGCGTCGAGACCAAAGTCGATGACGGGCTGCAGCGCCTGGCTCGGCTCGAGGGCCGTTTCGAAGGCCGTGAAGAGCGGCTCGAAGAGGAACGTGAAGCCGACGCCGGTTAATCTCCCCACTCATTTCCAGCCCTAAACCGTAGGTGCGACTTTGCGAGTCGCCCGCGTCCTGCGCGCCCCAAATCGCGACCATCCACTCGCCACACCCATCCCATTCCCCACTACACTATCCGCACCTGCGCCTTAACAATTCCATATCCCCGCCACTCCCGCCAACCCGCGCGCCGCCGTCTCATAAAACCCGCTTTATGAGACAAAAAATTTGGATTATCAAGAGACGATTCTCATAAAATGCCGGAATCGAGATCACCGCTGCAAACTGCCAAACCGCCGAAAAAACTTTATCCCCGGCAATTGCCACATGGCAATCTGCGCGAGTTGACATGTACAATCGGTTGTGGCTCTTGCTGGCTAGAAAAGCCATGAAAGGCAGCGACTATGACCCCAAGCACAACCCTCCTCCGAAACGGCACAGTCTACGACGGCAGCGGCGCGCCACCCATCACAGCCGACCTCCTCATCCGCGGCGACCGCATCGCTGCCATCGGCGACCTGCGCGCTGTATCCGCCGCTCACACCATCCACCTCGACGGACTCGCCGTCGCGCCCGGTTTCATTAACATGCTCAGCTGGGCGACCGAGTCCCTGATCGAAGACGGCCGCAGCATGAGCGATATCAAGCAAGGCGTGACACTCGAAGTCATGGGCGAGGGCACCTCGATGGGGCCGCTCAACGACGAGATGAAGCGCAATCGCGATACGATTCTCTCCACTGCCGATATCCAATACGACATCGAGTGGACCACCCTGGGCGAATATCTCGAATTCCTCGAGCGCAAAGGCGTTGCCACGAACGTCGCTTCTTTTGTCGGCTCTGCTACACTGCGCGTGCATGCCGCCGGCTACGATGACCGCCCGGTGACCGCAGGCGAAATGGCCGCGATGAAGCGCCTGCTGCATGAGGCGATGGGCGAGGGCGCCATGGGCATGTCGGCCGCCTTGATTTATCCGCCGGCGACCTATCAGAGCACCGAGGAATTGATCGAGCTTTGCCATGTGGTCGCTGAGCACAATGGCATGTACATCACCCACTTGCGCAGCGAAGGCGCGCAATTCCATGAAGCGCTCGACGAGCTGATTCGCATCCTGCGCGCGACCGGCGTGACCGGCGAGATCTATCATCTCAAGGCGGCTGGCGCAGCCAACTGGCACAAGATGGACGAGGTCATCGCCCGCGTCGAAGCAGTCCGCGCCGAAGGCTTGCCCCTGACCGCCGATATGTACACCTATCCCTACAGCGGCACCGGCTTGGCTTCTTGCATTCCCGCCTGGGCGCACGATGGCGGCTTTGACGCCATGATCGCGCGCTTGAAAGACCCAGACCTGCGCGAGCGTATCAAGCGGGAAATGGCGCTGCCCTCTCATCAATGGGAGAACATGTTCGAGGAAAATGGACCCGACGGCATCATGCTGGCAGGCTTCGCCAAGCGCGAATTACGCCAGTATCAGGGCAAATGGCTGCGCGAAGTCATGGAAGAGCGCGGCACGTCAGGCGCCGATACCGCCATCGACCTGCTGATTGAAGACAACAGCCGCATTTTCTCGCTCTATTTCAGCATGTCGGAAGACAATCTGCGCAAACAGCTGCAGTTGCCCTGGGTCAGCTTCTGCTCCGATGCCGGCTCGATCGCGACCGAAGGCGCCTTCCTGAGTTATCATCCACATCCGCGCGCTTATGGCAGCTTCGCCCGCGTCATCGGCAAATACGCGCGAGATGAGGGCTTGTTGAAGCTGGAAGACGCCGTTCGCCGCCTGTCCGGATTCGCCGCCGACAATCTCAAGCTGAAAGAGCGCGGCTATCTCAAGCCCGGCTTCTTCGCCGATATCGCCATCTTTGATCCAAGCAAAGTGCAAGACCACTCTGTGCCGGGCGATCCCCATCAGTATAGCGAAGGCATGATCCACGTCTTCGTCAATGGGACGCAGGTTCTGCGCGACGGCGCGCATACAGGGGACATGCCCGGCCGTGTCGTCCGCGGACCTGGCTGGACAGCACCCTAGTCACCAGCTCGAATATGAAGTTGGTGAAACAGCGATGGCGCGCCTCACAAATGGCGGAAGCTGTAGGGGCGACTCTGTGAGTCGCCCGACTGACCGCGACAATCTATGCAAGACCGGCGGTCACGTTTATAGGTTTCGGCGCAACCCCAATCCCCCAATCCCGTATCCTTAGTCGTTTACCACACCCCCACATATTGGGGAATCCGTCAGACGAACATGGTATGATATAATCAGCAAGTGTAACTTAGCTAGCAGATCTGACTGCTATGAAGGAGCGGACATGAATTTTGGTGGACTATTGGGAATCGTCGCGGTCCTCGCGTTCGGGGTCGGCATTTTGGGCGTTGCCTTCGCCTTCACCCTGGCATCGCAGGGTCGCTCGGCGCGGGGCGGCGTGCTGCTGGCGCTGTTCGGCTTTGCTGGCGGCGTTGTGCTTTTCATCGTCAGTTCCGGCATTTTGATCGTGCAGCCGGCGCGGGCGGCCGTCATCGTCAATGTCTTGACCGGTGAGCTGGAGGACCCGGCCCGAGCGCCTGGCACCTCAATAATCATCCCGGGCTTGCAGGAATACATCATCTACCCGACCGACCAGCGCGAATACACCATGTCGGGCATCAGCAGCGAAGGGCGCTTGCAAGGCAACGACGCCGTGGAAGCGCTGACGAACGATGGGCAGGAAGTGAAGCTGGATATCACCGTGCTCTATCGCATTGCTAGGCAGGATGTCAATCAGATTCACCTCAACTGGCAGAATCGTTACGAGTCCGATTTCATCCGACCGACGGTGCGAGCCGAAACCCGTGATGTTGTCTCCAAGTTCGAAGCGGAGACTATCTACGGCGAGGGACGCGAAGAGATGGGTCAGGCAATCTTCAATGCCGTTGGTGAGAAAATGCAGAATGAGGGCTTGACGCTGACTTCGCTGCTCGTGCGCCAAATCGATTTCACTGATGCATTCGCCAACTCCATTGAAGAGAAGCAGATCGAAGACCAGAAATTGCAGCGCGCTCGCACCGAAGCCGAGCGGGTGCAAACAGAAGCCAGCGGTCGGGCTGACGCTGCTGAGCAAGAAGCGCGCGGTCGCGCCAACGCTCGCTTGATTGAAGCGCAAGCCGAGGCGGAGGCATTGCGCGTCATCAGCGACCAGATCGCGGCCAATCCGAATCTGATCCAGTATCTCTACGTCGCCAACTTGTCGGATAACGTCTCCTTCGCGCTGCTGCCATCGGACGCCCCCTTCATATTCAGCGTCGATGATTTCACGCAATTGGGCGACGACTTTGAAGCGCCGGAGGCATCAGTCCAGCTGACTGAAGCCGGCCGCTAATGCGCTAGCACATCTTCTGGAAACTATAAGGACGCTCTCTTCAGGGCGTCCTTCGCATTCGTATCGAGCTCGTGACCAATTATCACGTCGCCGTCGCAATTCTGCTTGTGCCCAGTGAACTCACCGACGCAATGCGAATGAATGTCATAATCACGCGCTCGCCATAAAACACTTGCCGTTGTACGGGCGAGCCGGTGGCTCGCCCATAAATGGTACAGATCTCCAATCAGTTGATGCATGAAGATCTCCGTTCTATGCTGCCAGACCGACGCGCGCCCAGGTAGAGGATGCCTTGCTCGATCGTTATTTCTACACCTATCACAATCCGGCCGGGAATCGCTTCCTGCGCGGCGCCGGGTCCTTTCCCTATGTCATCGCCCTTGACGCGCCACTGCGCGGAACGCCCGTTTGGGCGGTTGGCTATGCGATGGAGACGGCGATCTGGCATGTCGTGCTGGAAGGCGGTCACTTGCAGGTCGTTGAGGTGACGCTCGACGGCGACGCGCGGACGCTCGCCTTTGAATCAGGCTGGTTTGATGGCGCCCAACCGCCGATCGTAGGCGTCTCCATGATCGAAGGCACCTACGTCATGCGCTGCGACGCCAGCGTTTCGCCGCTCTCGCATCCGATCCCTGCCAATGACTTCGAGGTGCTCTACATTAATCGCGCCGGTGATCTCGTTCTAGGGCGCGAGGACGGAGTCGTAGCCAGCGCCCCTATCAATGCGCCATTGGACGCCCGCCTGGTGATGAACAGCCGGGGCCAAGTCGCCCTCTATGCCAACGCGACCGATCAGCGCTACCGGCACAGCGTCATCGGCGGCCAGCTCGCGGCTTCGACGCTGCTGGTGCTGGAAGCGAGCGAGGGGCAAATTCGAATGCTGGCGCGGATTGACCTGCCGGGCGAAGACAGTTATGAGGGTATCGCGCCTTTCTGGGCGGATCTTGATGGCGACGGCGTCGAAGATCTGGTGACGACTGTCTCGAATGGCTCGCTTGGCGCGCGAATCCGCGCATACATCTGGGATGGCGCCGGGATTAGGCAGGAGATGGATGGACCGCCAATAGAACGCGGCAATCGCTGGCGGCATCAGTTGACCGCCGGTCGCTTTGGACCAGACGGCGCTGTTGAAATCGTTGCAATTCGGAATCCACATCAGGAACCCGAAATGGAGTTCTTCCGCCTGGGCGATGGCGCGCTGGAACTGGCGGCCTCGTTCCCCGGCGTGACCACGCACGCGCTTGGCTCGCGCAATCTCGACCAGACGGCCGCTGGCGATTTCAACGGGGACGGCCGACCGGAGGTTCTGGCGATGGACTTAGAGCGGCGCGCCATTGCGGCGGTACAGCGAAATGAAGCGGGCGCGAACGAGGTCTGGCGCTTAAAAGCCGGCGGCGAAATTGTCAGCAACTTCGCCCCGGTCGAGCTGCTGGACGGCAACCTGGCGCTGGCGGTCGGTACTGACGATAATCGATTGCGCGTCTGGCTGCCGACTCCTTAGACTAAGACCCGCGAATCTTTGAGAGAGGTATTCTGATGATAGTTCACGCAGCGGAAGAAGTGGGCATGTCGAGTGAACGGCTGGCCGTCATCAACAGTTACCTGGAGAGCGAAGTGGCGGGTGATCGGCTGCCGGGCATCATCGCGCTGGTGCAGAGGCGCGGCAAAGTCGTCCATCATAGCATGCATGGCAAGATGGATATCGAAGCGAAGCGCCCGATGGAGGCTGACGCCATTTTCCGCATATACAGCATGACCAAGCCGGTGGTCTGTCTGGCGCTGATGCTGCTGCACGACGAGGGCCGCTGCCAGCTCCTTGATCCCGTTGCGCGCTATATTCCCGCATTTGCGAAGACAAAAGTGTTCAGCCACCTCAGCGGCGGGCAGCCCCATTATGTCGAGCAAGATCCGCCAATGACGGTCTTTCATTTGCTGACGCATACCGCCGGCTTAACCTATGGGGGCGATGCCTGGCGCCCGGTTGACCAAATGTTTCGGGAATCGGCTGAAACGCACGGTTTCTTCTGCCGCGACCTGCCGCTGGCGGATCTGATCGCGCATATTGCCGAGCTGCCGTTGATATACCAGCCCGGCGCCGATTGGGAATACAGCGTCGCCACGGACGTGCTCGGATATCTCGTGCAGGTCATGGCCGATATGCCGCTGGACGAATTCCTCAGAGCGCGCATCTTCACGCCCTTGGGTATGGACGATACGGATTTCTATGTGCCGCCGGAAAAAACCGGGCGCCTGGCCGCTATCTATCAAGCGCAGGGGAATTGCCGTCCGATTCGATTCGAAGCTGGTGACGAACTCTTGGGCGATGTGCGCGTGCCCACAGTCTGCCCCTCCGGTGGCGGCGGGCTGGTCTCGACGATGGCTGATTATTTGCGCTTCGCCACTATGCTGCTGAATGGCGGTGTCTTAGATGGCGCGCGCGTCACCAGCCCGATGACGATCAAGCGCATGACGGCCAATGCGATTCCGCCGAGCATGATGCCGCTGCGCCTTGGCGTCGAGCGTTTTGGCTACGGTTTCGGCTTGGGCTTTCGCGTCATGCTTCATCCGGGCTTGGCGAACGGCTACAGCTCGTTCGGCGAGTATGGCTGGTCCGGCATGGCTAGTACGCACTTCGTCATTGATCCGGCCGAAGAACTGATTACGCTGATGATGACCCAACTGGTCCCGGACGAGCAGCATCGACCGCGCTCGATCTTCCCGAATCTGGCTTATCAGGCGATTGACGAGTTGAACGCCGGCTAGACAATGCGCTCAGAGATCGATTTCCATCACATTGAGAACCGTCTGCATCGGCGTGAAAATCGTCGCTCGGCGCGACCCGGCGAATAACAAGCCCACCGCATTGAGCCTGTCTCGCTCAATGATCAGCGCGCCCGAGTCCCCACCCTGGCTCATGGGCGTCGTGATAACCTGTCCAACGAAGCGCGCCTGCAGATCATCGCCGTAGGACACATCCACCGTCGCATTCATTAAGGTCACGGTTCCTTCCGTGTAACCGGTTGTGCGCCCCTGTTTGCGGACTTCCATGCCGAGTTGGGCGAGCTTGACGCCGGTTGGACGACCGATCTCGGCGATTGCCTGCTGGAAGAGCATCGGATTGTTCGGGCGGGCCAGCGCTGCATCGACTCGATTGGCGTAAATCGGCGCCGCTTCCGTATGCGGAGTCACCCGCGGCACGCTGGTCAAACGCTTTGACGAGCCGCTGATCCGGCCAAACAGATTGCCGACTGTGGCCCAGAGTTCGACAATATCGCAGCCACCAGGCGGGAACAGCGGCGGGCTGGAGGTCGGCGGCGATGGGCCTTTTCCTGACTCGCTGTAAAAGCGCAGCATTTCAAAGCGATGCAGCTTGGCGACGACGTCGTCGGGCCGCACTCCGTGATCGGTTGGTCCCGGCTGCAAGATGGCATCGCCAATTTCGGCATCGTTGCTGTTGGCCAGCACATGATTATTGGACAGGATAAGCGGCTCGCCGGTGTTCTTGTCAAAGACGATCGCGCCGAGCGTGCCAGCCGTGACTTTGTAATGCCCAATGCTGACCCCGGCCGGGATATTAGGGCGGTAGCGATCGCGCGGGTTTATCAGCGCTTCCAGCCGTCCTACCTCGATGACATCCGTCCTTGCCCCGTTGACATCGGCCGGAACCAGGTCGTCCGCGCTAAGCGCCTCAATCGGCTTCTTCTGCTGAACCAGAACCGCCAGAGCAATCTGATCGGTGATTTCCTCTTTGAAGTTGCGGAAACCGACCGCCACACCGACCACGCCGCGCCGCCGCAGCAGGTCGGCCTGCGCCAGTCGCTGCGCTTCGAGTGTCTGACGGAGCAGATCCATCGACATGCGGTGAAATCCTCAATGACTTGTGCCAAGCCATTATACGACGGAATGCCAGAGCGGGATAACGCGCGGCTGCGGGCTGTCGAATCCAGCAGCGCGAATGACCATGTACGACAGCCGCTCGCGGATCATGACAGGGCTCACACAGAATTTGAAATCCTCACCAGGGCGAATATGTAGGGGCGAGCCATTGGGTCGCCCTAATAACATTTCATTGGCGAGCGGGCGAGACTAGTCTCGCCCCTACAGTCTTCGATTTGAGAGCACAACGGAATGTTGCGTTCTTAGGCCAGCCAACGCTCTCATTAAATCAGGCGGGCGCGGGCGCGGCGCCAAGATCCTTGAGACCGCTGCCGGTGAAGGCGATGACCAAGTCCGCCTTATCGCCGATTCGCTGGCGAATCTGCGGTAAGGCAGCGGCTGTCACCGCGCTGGTCGCCTCTATCATGAAGCCTTGTGCCTGCATGCTTTCCTGCGCCCTTTCAATGGCGGCATTGTCCACCCGCAGCGCGAAGCCCTCGCTGTCATCAAGCGCGCTCAGGATCTGTGCCCCGCGCACCGGCGTATCGACGAGAATGCCATCGGCGATGCTAGAACCGGGCGCAATCCGGGGCGGAACCTGCAACCCCGCTTCCCAGCCGCGGACCACCGGGTCGACGCCCGCCGATTGCACGGCGATCATGCGTGGCCGCTTCTCGATCAAGCCGGCATCATAAAGCGCCTGGAAACCGCGGTGGAAACCGAGGAATAGCCCGCCGTGGCCGACCGGCGTCGCCACCGCGTCGGGCGCGCGCCGCCCAAGCTGTTCCCAAGTCTCCCAAGCGGCCGTCTGCTGACCGAGCACGAAATACGGGCTCCAGGCGTGGCTGGCGTAGGTGGTCGCTTCCGCCGCCGCATAGACATCGGCGAGATAGTCATGCGACTCGATAATGACGCCGCCGAATGAACGTATCAGCCGCTTCTTGCTTTCCACCGCTGTGGCCGCCGGCACGAAAACGGTCGCCGACATGCCGGAGATACCGGCGAAGGCGGCCAGCGACGCGCCCGCATTGCCCGACGAGTTGTCGATCACTTCCGTGGCGCCGCGGGCGGCCAAATGGTTGAGCACAGTCGATGTGCCGCGGTCTTTGAAAGAACCGGTGGGGTTGAGGTATTCCAGCTTGGCATGAAAACGAGCCCCGTCCAATTCAACCGGGACCAGCGGCGTCAAGCCTTCGCCCAGGCTGAAGCGGCGCTCTACTGGCAGCATGGCGCGGTAACGCCAAAGCGAGAAGTCTTCCGAACGGATGGAGGCCGGATTGAAGGCCGGCAGCTCGACCAAGTCCAGCGAGCCACCGCATCCATGGCAGCGCCAATCGAGCGGTAGCGCGCTCGCACGGCATTCGTTGCACTTTACTTCAGCCATCTCGATACCCGTTTCGCCTCTTGGATTAGACGCAAGGTATGGCGGCAGAGCCCTCGCCGATCCTTGCGCGCAAACTCAATTCTAAGAGAGATGGGATATACTTGCTATACGCGAGGGAAGCATGGACGCGGGCGGCGTCTGGGACGGGCGGGCTTGATAATCGCGCCGCGCCTCGCTACACTGACGCGCCAACTGAAGGGCGAGAAGCGCGACGATGAATCTTCACGACCAATACGAGCGGCCCCTGCGCGATCTGCGGATTTCAGTGACTGACCGCTGCAATTTCCGCTGTCCATATTGCATGCCGGCGGAAATCTTCAATGAGCGTTATCAGTTCTTGCCCAAGCCGCATTTGCTGACCTTTGAAGAGATCACGCGGCTGACGCGCATCATCGTGAGGCTGGGCGCCGTGAAGATTCGCTTGACCGGCGGGGAGCCTCTGCTGCGCCAGGACATCGAGAAGCTGGTGGCGATGCTTGCTGCGCTGGAGGGCGTTCACGATCTGGCGATGACCACCAACGCCTATCTGCTGCCGCAGAAGATCGACGCCTTGAAGGCCGCCGGATTAAGGCGGCTGACGATCAGCCTCGATACGCTCGATGACGAGATCTTCCGCCAGATGAATGGCGGACGCTCGGGCGTGGACAAAGTGCTGGCGGGGATATACGCGGCGGAAGCTGCCGGATTTACGCCGCTCAAAATCAATGCTGTTGTGCAGCGCGGCGTCAATGACCATACCCTGGTCGAACTGGCGCGCTTCTTCAAGGTGCGCGGGCATATCCTGCGCTTCATCGAGTATATGGATGTCGGCAATATGAACGGCTGGCGGATGGAGCAAGTTGTCTCCGCCGCCGAGATCGTAGAGACCGTGAACGCGGAATTGCCGCTAGAGCCGGTCGCTGGGAATTACTTCGGCGAGGTGGCGCAGCGCTATCGCTATTTGGACGGCGAGGGTGAAATCGGCTTGATCAGCTCGGTGACCCAGCCATTTTGCGGCTCCTGCACCCGAATGCGTCTGTCGCCGGAAGGGCAGATCTTCACCTGCCTCTTCGCCATTGAAGGCGCCAGCCTGCGCGATCCATTGAGAGCGGGCGCTACCGACGATGAGTTGGAAGCGATCATCCGCGCCACCTGGGGCGCTCGCATCGATCGCTACTCCGAGATCCGCAGCTCGCTCACGCAAGAAGTGCGCGACCGCCGCAAAAAAGTCGAAATGTATCACATCGGCGGCTAATGCCTGCTGTCCGCCTTAGCGTATGAATCATGAGTGCGCAGCCAAGGCCTGTTGTCTTGTCAATGGCGCCATGGCTGCAATATGGTCGCTGCAGATACCTGGATTTATTCGATTCTGAGGTACGTGATGAGCAAAACCGACTTTGACTTCAGCGGACAAACAGCCCTGATCACCGGCGCGGGACGCGGCATCGGCTTGGCGGCAGCGCGCCGATTTGCAGCGGCGGGCGCCGATGTCATTATTGCCGAAATTGATGTGGAGAGCGGGGTGACTGCCGCGTCCGAGATCGAGGGCATGGGGCGCAAGTCCATGTTCATCGAAGTCGATGTACGGAGCTCGGAGAGTGTCGATCAGATGGCGGCGATTGCATTGGAAGCCTTCTCCAATATTGACGTATTGGTTTGCAATGCCGGAATCGGGCAGCCGATTACAGCCGAAGAATGCAATGATGAAGATTGGCTCAATATGATGGCGGTCAATCTCAATGGCGTGTTCTGGTGCTGCCGCGCCATCGGTCGTCATATGCTGGAACAGGGCCGAGGCGCCATTGTGAATGTGGCCTCGATGTGCGGCATCATCTCGCTTACACCGCACCCGCAGGTCCACTACAACGTCGCGAAAGCGGGCGTCATCATGCTGACCAAATCATTGGCTGGTGAATGGGCTGACCGCAGCCTGCGGGTTAATTGTGTCTCGCCCGGCTATATCAACACCAAAATGACGAAGCCGGCTATTACAGACCCGGAGCGATTCCCCATTTGGATGGCGATGACGCCGCAGGGCCGCCTGGGTGATCCAGAAAACATTGCGCAGGCCATCCTATATTTGGCCTCGCCCGGAGCCAGTTTCACGACAGGTACCAACCTCGTCGTCGACGGCGGCTATACCGCCTGGTAGACCGCTTGTCAGCCGAATCGGCGCTTGGAGCCAATCCTATCATTCGAACGTCAGTTATCGTCAGTTCCCTGCCTTTGCGCCACATCTTGTCAGCCGCGCTGTGGCTGTGGTATGTTCGCAACCTGGAATGCACGGCTTGACTGAACGGGGATGACCATGAGCGATAGCGACTTTGATCTCACTGGGAAAACCGCGCTGATCACCGGCGCCGGACGCGGCATTGGCTTGGCCACCGCGAGGCGCTTCGCTGCTGCCGGCGCCGATGTCATCATCGCCGAGTACATTATCGAAAATGGCGAGAAGGCGGCCGCCGAGATCGAAGCGATGGGCCGTCAATCGATGTTCATTGAGGTGGATGTTCGAGATTCCGCCAGCGTCGACGCGATGGCGGCGAGCGCGCTGGCGGTTTTCCCCAATATTGACATTCTCGTTTGCAACGCCGGCATCGCGCAGGGCATACCGGCGGAAGAATGCAGCGACGAAGACTGGCTCAATATGATAGCGGTCAATCTCAATGGCGTATTCTGGTGCTGCCGAGCCCTCGGCCGGCACATGCTTGAGCGGGGCAGTGGCGCAATCGTCAATGTGGCGTCGATGTCGGGGATGATTTCAAACACGCCGCAGCCGCAGGCGCATTACAACGCGGCCAAAGCCGGCGTCATTCTTCTGACCAAGTCGCTGGCGGGCGAATGGGCAAGCCGCGGTCTGCGCGTCAATTGCGTCTCGCCCGGTTATATCGGCACCGACATGACCAAACCGGGTATGGAAAACACCGAGTGGTACCCCACATGGCTGGCGATGACGCCCCAGCGGCGAGTGGGCGAAGCGGAAGAGATCGCCCAAGCCATCTTCTATTTGGCGTCGCCGGGCGCCAGTTTCACCACCGGGACGAACCTGGTCGTGGACGGCGGTTATACTTCCTGGTAGCTCACAGAGGCGCTGGCTTCAGACGACAAATGCGCCAGTCTCGACTACGTCGACGAGCACGCCATCCAACTCAGACGGCAAGATGGCATCGTCCGGCAAATCCGACCGCTCAAGCTTTTGACTAACCATGACAACCAGGCACAATTCGTCGGTGGGCTGGCCCTTGCGCTGCCGATAGCCGATACCCGTGCCCACGACGTTGGGGAATCGCATCAGCCAGGTATCATACCGCTCCTGAACTGCCGCGATTTCTCTCGTTCGCTGCGTACTGATCACACTTGTGCTCGCAGGTTCAGGCTCAAGGTAGACCCGGACATTCGCTGCCGATCACATTGCTGACAATATCGCTGCGGATCCAGCCTTCGAGAATGGCGTCATCGACTTTGACCTGGATGAAGTACCAGATGGGACCGGTGGGGTTCCGCTCTTCACGCTGCATTTTCAAGACGGGCGCCACGGTGCCGGTTCCCAACCAGCCCACGATCGGTGTCCCCGTGACATTGGTGGGCCGCGAACGCACTCTGATCGAATTGGTGTTAAGCACGACCACCTGGCACAATTCGACCGGCGTTGACGTTGGCGTTGGCGTGCTGCTTGACGTGGGCGTATTCGATGGCGTGGCTGTATAGGTCGGCGTGCTGGTGGCGGTTGGCGTATTGGAAGGAGTAAAGGTGGCTGTCGGGGTAAAGGTATTGGTTGCCGTTGGCGTATTGGTGGCTGTGCTCGTTGCGGTCGGTGTATCGGAAGGCGTAAAGGTCATTGTCGGCGTGGCAGTTATCGTCGGCGTAAGCGTTGCCGTTGGCGTATAGGTCGCGGTGGGGAAGAAATTTGCGCCGATGAAGTTCTGGATTGGATCGCGATTCATAAAGCCGATGGCGCCGCCAACCCCACCGATTATTAGCAGAACAAATAGAATGACCAGGCGGCCGCGATTGCGGCGGCGGCGGAGTATGCCATCAATCCGAGAAATATCGGCGCGGCGGCCGAGAATACGGAAAGGGTCGTCGCGCATGATTTCGAGCCAGGAGCGCGCTTCGCGGTTGTTGCCTTCCTGGAGCGCTTCTTCGGCCCGCTCAAGATAGCGGCTGAAAAGGTCATTCACGGTGGTGCGGAATCGTTCATCCTGGGCGAAATCGGCGGCCATCTCCGCCAGCATTTGACGCGCCTGCGCGAGTTCAGCGTCAAAATTCTGCGAGACGAGCGCCTGCGCCCGTCTTATCGCTTGTTGCGCCCGTGAGATGTCCGCTTGCAGATTGCGCGAACGCATCAAGTTTTCGGAAAAACTGCCGTCAGTAGGGTCCAGCTCGAGGCCCAATTCCAGCAGTTTGATAGCGGCGTTCATCAGCAGCAAGCGTTCGTCCAGCGTCGTTGAGTTGTTGGCATGGTTGAGCGACATTTGCGCCTGGTCATTGACCTGGCTGCGGATGCTGGCGAGCTTGTTGTCGACTTCCTGCTGCATCTGTGCCAAACGCTGACTGTTCGGCAGCAACTGGCGGGTGTGGGAGAGCAGGCTGCGGACGCTGGCGACCTGAGCAACTTGCTCTTCCAGCGTACCGCCGATGGTGTTCATGTGGACGGCGATTTGGTCGTAATCCCGTTGGATGCGCCGGATCATTTCCAGGCGCTCTTCGGCCTGCGGGTCATTGGGAACGACGCGCAGCGCGCCTTCGTATTTTCGCAGCGCCTCCGTCCAATTGTCGTTCGACATCAGCCGATCGCCATCGGTGAGCAACTCGCGAGCGAGCGCCAGATCCTGTATATCGAGCAGCGCTTGTTCGACATCCTTCCAGGTCAGGATGCCATCGCGTTCCGCCAATTCTCGCGCTTCGCGATAAAGGCCGGAAGCCTGCTCGTAATTGCCGGCGCGCACAAGTGAATTGGCGCGGTTGTAGGCGACGCGCGCTTCAAAGGGAATGCGATGATCGGGGACGATGCCGCGAATCAGATTGTCTTCTGATTTCTCACGATACTCGAGCGCGGTAGGGTTGTTGGCTTGCTGCGCCAGTATCCGATTGGCGACATCGATCGTTTGTTGGTATTCGCCGGAATAGTAACTCTCAGTGAGACGTGTCAGCAATTCATCCAGAGCGGAGGATGACTGTAGTGTCCGCTCTTCCGCCGCCGGTTCAGCCCTTTCGCTCGGGCCGCGCTCCTGCCTGTCGAAGTCGGCGCGTCCGCTGTAGGGCGTTGGCGTATCGCCGATGGGCTCATAGCTGGGTTCCGTCGGACGCGGTTCCGATGGCGCGGCAGCGGGTGTCTGTGACGGCGCTGAACTGACATTGTGACGGTTGAAGAGATCTTGCACGCGCTGTTTCGCCTGGGCGCTGTGCGAGCCGGCTTGCTGCAAGAGGCTGATGACATCGCCGTTGCCGCTATCCATGCGCAGGGCATCGGACAGGATATCGATCGCTTCGTCGATATCGTCGTCATCGCCGGCGATTTCGATGCGTATCCGGGCGCGCCGAACCAAACCTCGCAGGGCGGCGGAATTCGGTCTGGGGCTGCTGCTGGATTGGCTGCCGGCAATCTCGGCGAAGAGTTCCTGCGCTCTGTTTTCAAGCGGCGTGTTCTTCGCTTCCATCAAGAGGTCGCGAGCTTCTTGCTCCAGTTCGCGTAATGCCTGGGCATCAGTTGTCGCTTGCGCGCGATGGCGTAATTCCTCAATCGCCCTTTGCAGTTCCTGCATGCATGGCATTCCTGTAACAGGGGTCCCGTTCGCGCCAGCGATTGACAGTCGGCGCGCGACCAGCGGCTATCGTTAGAAGAGCCTTATCACTTCGAGGGATTCTGTGATAGAGTAGAGCGCGACCAATATCCGACGACGATCAACCCATTATGGCATCATTTCAGCATATCAGGCCGAGATACAAACTTATCTTATTCTATAACATCAAGCGCGATAAACAAGACCAATACTACCGCTACATGCTCAGCAGCTTCGTGCCGGACATCCAGAAACTGGGCGTTTACATGCATATGGTCTGGCACGTCGCCTATGGCGATTATCCCATGCGCAAGATCGAATTCGTCACCGAAAGCGCCGATATCCTGCGCCGCCTTTTTCTGAGCGATCAATGGGATGATCTGGAGAACAAGCTCCAGCAATATGTCGACGACTATGAGCGCAAAGTTGTCGATTACCGCACGGGATTCCAACTCTAGCCCGCACCGCTCCGCAAATTGTCTCTGGCTTGCCAAAAGCCGCCGTCAGCGTAGAATGAATAGAGTGTTAGCTGGCGATTCCAAGGACGCGCGTTTCCCATGAATCAGGTCGACTTGCTGCCACTGCTGGCGGGCCAGCCCGAATTCATCCAGCGCATCGTCATTGATGTCTTTCCCTTTGCTGTCGCCCTGCTTGTCATTGTCTTGCTGCGCTGGCTGTTGACGGCGATTTTACTGCGTCCGCTGCGATTCATCGTGGGGCGCTCAAAAAGCGATATCGACGACCGCCTGTTGGAAGCCAGTGTTTCTCCCTTGCGCTTGGCAGTAGTCGGGTTTTCTCTTTTCCTGGTCGCGGAAATGTTCGCCTTTGATGTCGCAATACAGCAGCTCGCGCGGACGCTGGCGCGGGCGATTCTGGTCTCGTCCGTCTTTTTTGCCCTTGTTCGCTGGTTTGAAGTGGTTTCGCTTCAGCCGGAAACATTTCGCCGCATGACTGGTTGGACGATACCGGAACGCCTGCTGCCCTTTCTCAATACCGTCGTCAAGTTCTTGATCATCGCTCTGGGCGCCATTTTCGTCTTGCAGGAATTGCAGTTTGATGTCGCCGCGTTGATCGCCTCGCTTGGCGTCATCGGCATCGGCATCTCGCTGGCGTCGCAAGACACGGTGGGAAATATGTTTGGATTCGCCGCGATTGTGACCGACAACCCCTTCAAGGTCGGCGACTTTATCACGACGCCAACGGTCACCGGCATCGTCGAATCGGTCGGCGTGCGGGCGACGCGCGTCCGGCAGTTGGATCAGGCTTTGGTCACCGTGCCCAACAATCTCTTGACCAATGCCGCGGTCTTGAATCGGACGCGGCTGGAAAAGCGGCGCCTCGACGCGACACTGAATTTCACTTACAGCACCAGCTCGGAACAGCTTCGCGCCGCCGTAATCGCCATACGCGAACTGCTGCAAAACACGGAAAATATTGATCCTGAATCAGTCATCGTTCACTTTGTCGATTTCAACGCCAGTTCCCTCGATGTGCGGATCATTTGCCAGGTCCTGCTCGCAGATTGGCGCGAGTTCACGGCGCTGAAGGAAAATGTCTTTCTCGAGATTATGGGCATTGTTGAGGACCTCGGCATCGACTTTGCTTTCCCGAGCCGGTCTGTCTACATCGAGTCCATGCCGGATAATTCAAGCAACAGTGACCGGAGACTGCGCCCGCAAACGGACCCGCGATCCGCGCGTGATGAAGCGCCCCAGCCTGACCCGGATCAGCCTTCACCTGACGCGGGAACTGCCTAGGCATGACAGCCGATACGACGGACTTGCCGGCGGCCTTGGGCTTCACTGCGGCCGATTTGGATGCGAACCGGATGGGCAAGCTTAGTCATGGGCAGATGGAGCATTTGAAGAATGAACGCCGGCGAAAGACGCTAGCCGCTGCCGCTCTTTTCGCCGCCTTGGTGCTGGCAGCGACTATTCTCGTCTATTTCGGGCAGGTCAACCGCAGCTTGATTCTCTTGGGCGCCGGCGCGGCCTTGACCCTTGTGAACGCGGTTGGCATCGGCCGGGCCGGGCGCGCCTATATGAAGGTCGGGGGCGATCTGCGCTCGGGCCAGGTGGAAGCACTGGTCGGCGATGTGGAGCGAGTCTTGCGCCGCGGCCGCGCGATTGACAGTTTCTTGCTGCGAATCAATGGCGCCGAGCTAAACGTGACCAAGGATGTCTTCATGGGCTTTCGGCATGAAGCGCCATATCGCATTTATCGCACGAGCTATTCCCGTCACTTGCTGTCGGCCGAGCCAGCAAGCTAAGCGGGTAAACGGCTTACGACTGCGCGCAGATTTGAAGATCGCGTCCGGCGATGTTTATACTTTTGACCATATTTTGAGTGCGATTCTATGGACCAACTTCAGCCGGCCCGCCAAAGATTAGCCTTGTTGAGAAGACAACCCTACCAGCCCTGGCTTGCCCTTCTCCTCTATCTATTGGCCGCGCTCTATCTAACCGCGCCGATTCACAGCGCGATGACTTCGCGTTTTGTAGGCGCTGAAACCGGCGACACGTACGATGTGGTTCGTCAAGTTTGGTGGTTCAAAACCGCTATACAAAACGGAGACAATATCTTTGAGCAATCTTTGCTGGCGTACCCGGAGGGCTTTCGGGCGGTGCGGCTGTGGGCGAATCCGTTGCAGTTCTTTCCAATGTGGCTCTTCGCATTTTTCGCGCCGCTGCCGGCCGCCTTCAACGTGGGTGTATTGCTGACGCTGATGCTCAATGGCTGGTCGATGTATCTGCTGGCTCGGCGAAAACTGACTACGTTGAGTCGCTTCCCGGCATTCGTCGCCGGATTGGTCTTCATTTTCTTTCCTACAATTCAGGGCTACCTGCTGGACGGCCGTATCGGCATGCTAGCGCTCTGGCCCCTGCCGCTGCTAATCCTTTACCTATTCGATTACGCGGACCTTGGTGGAACGCGCCGTTTCTTCATCGCGGCGCTCTTGTTCATGCTGGTGGCGCTCGGCGATACCATGCGGGTTTTCTATGTCTTGGCGCCGCTGTCGGTTCTTTTTGTGTGCGCGCGCGTACAGCGCCGTGATCAGTTGGGCGCCCTTCGCGTGACCTTTGCTGTCTTGGCTGGTTGTGTGTTTCTGCTGGTGTATCTCTCGCCGGTAATGGCGGATCTGATGGATAACCCGCAGCTTGTTACCGTCGACGGGCGGTCAGGCCGCAGCATTGATTTGCTTGGCCTGGTATCACCTTCCACCGCCAATCCGTTTTGGGATGAAATCGCCACCCATTCGCAGCTTGTGTCGGGATCCGACTTAAGTGGGAGCGCCAGCTACATTGGTGTGATCGGCGGAATCCTCGCTTTGATTGGCATTCTCGTTCGACGCGAGGCACGCTGGTGCCTTCTGGTGTGTTTCACCGCATGGATTTTGGCATTGGGTCCGGTACTTCGCGTGAACGATCAGGTTTTGGTCGGGACAGTCGGGGGCTACCCGGCCGTCCTGCCTTTGCCATTCGCCCTGTTGACCCGCCTGCCTCTGTTTGAACTGGCGCAAAGCCCGGCAAACTTCATGTGTCTCTTTGCGGCGATGTTCTCACTTCTGGTTGGTTTCGGAACCGCGGTTTGCTGTGCAAGCAATTTGGTTCGACGCCGCGGTCCCTACGCTCAGATCATTATCGCCGGCATATTAATCCTTTTTCTGCTGGAAGACCTCAAGCTCGTTGCAGACTTTCCCAATGTTCCCGCAGATGTACCGAGCGAGATACTCAACCTCAGGCGTCAACGCGAAATCGACGCGGTATACAACGTACCCTACGACAATCCGCTGGCGCTCAATGAAGCGTTGTTTCTGCAAACGGCGCATGCCAAGCCACTTATCGCCGGGATAGACGCGCGATTGACCACAGTGGACCGCGCTCGACTGGCTCTGCTTTCCAAGTTTCAGCCATCGCTGCTGCAGGATGCGGGAGCGGACATCGTGATCCTCAACAAGACGCGCGCGCTGGAGAGCGGGCAGCTGGACCTCCTGCACTGGCGTGCGCGGCAGGGCTTGGGCGAGCCACTTTATGAAGACCAGCGATTCGCTGTTTACGAGACCCCCGTCATACGCGATCGGGCGCCGGCTGTGTATGCGCCAGTCACCGATGCGCAGTCGCATGTCACCTACATTTATAAGGAACAGCCGGGCTGGCTGGAATTCAGCGCCGTCCTGGAAGCGCTCAATCGGCGTGTAAACTTGTCTCTGAATGACACGCCGCTGGAGACGCTTCTGGTGAATGGACGGATTCCGCTGTCCATCCCGCTGCCTATGGCGCGGCGCGGCTACCATACGTTTCGAATTGCGCCGGACCCGCCGTGCCCCGAACTCGATGATACGGCTTTGCTGAATTGCCAGCGCGTTCATGTTGAGGATGTCCGAATCAAAGTCTTGTCCGATGGCGCCATATACGATCCGATTCGCATTGAAGACGGCATCATCTTGGCCGGTTATCTTTTGCCCGAGGCGGCCGACGACGAGTTGATTCGGATTCGATTCTGGTGGCAATTTGAAGCGGATCGCTCGGAGAAAGACGTGCGCTTTGTACATGTTCTCGATGCAAATGGCCGATTGGTACCGGGAAGTCCGCCGGATCATCATTTTGGATCGCTGACCGCCGGGAGCGAATTGACCGAAACCGTCTCGCTGGACCGGAACTTGCTCGAAGCGGGTGAACACCGTGTATTGACGGGATGGTATCAACTGCCGCAAGCGATCCGCTATGACGTGCTAACCGAGGTGGAAGGCGCGCAGGATGACACAGTGGTACTGGGAACGATTCTCATTCGCGATTGATGCCCCTTGAAGGAGACTTGGCCGGCATGGAGGTCCCTCGCTTTTGACTGATTGCCTTGCTCGTGCACGGGCGGGCAGGTTCATTTGTGTTCGTGCGCTTGACCCGAAGCGCTGCCTCCGAGCGGCATAGAGACACAATACTTCGGAAAGATTCTTGCCCTATACTGCTTGCAATATGCTGTGGACATAAGGAGCAGGTCCGATGATACGGATTGCTGGAATAATCCTGGCGCTATGTTTCATGCTTGCGGTTGCGTTTCCAGCGCTGACGCAGGATTATGACACCGCCAATTATCGCAAAACCATGATTCAGATGTTGGCGGCGGCGCATGATGTCGCGCGCAATCGCGGGCTGGATCTCAGCGTATTTGACGCGGTCGCCCAATCAGGTGATCCGCTATATGTCGCGCCGCTGATTGATATCGCCTACTTTGGTCGCAGCCCGGAAACCAGCCGGAGCGTCTTGAGCGCGCTAAGTGCCTTGGCCGGCGATCGACTCGGCTGGCAAGGTTACTTCGAGTGGGCCGGCGCCAATGATATTGCTTTGCCGCCACATTATGACGAGTTCAAGGGCCAGTTGCTGGCCGCCTTCGTCGATACCGAGTTCAGCCGCTTTTTCCAGCCCGGTGTCATGGAGAGCGCCGCTATCAATCTGGTGGAGCCAGTCTGGGGCGGGGTCACGGTCGATGGCATACCATCGTTGGTCAACGCGCGCCAGATTAGCCCCACAGCCGCCCGTGACGAGGGCCACCAGTTTGTGGACTTCTGCCGTGATGGGGATTGCAGCTACCCGGCGCCGGACGAGCTGGTATTCGGGCTCAGCTTTGATGGCGATAGCCGCGCCTATCCCTTGCGCTTGTTGAATTGGCACGAGATGTTCAATGATGTGATTGGGCAGGCGCCGCTCTATGACGAGCCCGATGGCGTCAAGGTCTGCGATTTTCGCGCGCCGACTGTATTTGAAGCCCGCGCGCGCGCTGGTGAGGGCTGGGTACAGATTCAAGGACCGTCGGCCGGTTGCCCACGTGATGGCTGGCTGCGGCCGGAGCATATCCGCTGGCTGAGCGACGATTTCGCGCTCGACTCGCTGCCTGATCTCGCCGCCGGTGAAGAAGCGCTGGAAAGGGGTGTCGCCGGTCAGGTCCCCGGGCGTCCGGTCATGCTGGCCTACTGCACCTTGTGCGGCGCTGGCGTGCTCTACGATGTCCACATCGCTGATCTCTCGTACACCGACCTGGACGGGACGCCGGTCGAACTGGGCGCTACCCTGCTGGAATTTGGCTCGACCGGCATGCTAATGCGCTCGAACAAGTTGATGTACGATCGCAATACCGATACCGTCTGGAATGCAATCACGGGCGAGCCGGCTTTTGGTCCGCTGACGACTAGCGGTATCGTGCTGGATGTGCTGCCAGTTGTCGTTACGGATTGGGCGAGCTGGCTGGAGGAGCATCCCAATACCAGCGTCCTGAGCTTGGATACCGGTTTCCGGCGCAACTACACCAACGGCGCCGCCTACAGCGATTATTTCAACAGCGCCGATTTGATGTTCCCCTCATGGCAGCAGGACACGGCGCTGATCGAAAACAAAGAGATGGTCTTCGCTCTGCGTTTGCAAGGGCAGGCGAAAGCTTATCCACTGGCGGCGATAATCCCGGAGCGTATCGTGAATGATCGCGTCGGGCGGACGAATATCGTGATTGTCGCCGAGGCGACGCCGGATCGCGAATTCTTTGAGCCCGGCGGCGCGGCTGTTCGCGCTTATGCTCGGAACGATTACGAATTCAGCGCGGGCGCCGACAGCTCAACCCTGGAAAGCAGTGATGGGCGAACCTGGAAGATTAGCGAACAAGCGCTGATCGCGCAAGATGGCGAGCGACTGAAGCGTATCGGCGGGCATCTGGCCTTCTGGTTTGGCTGGTTTGGCTTCTATCCCGATACTTTGGTATACGAGGCGGGCTAATCGCGCTTGGTGTTTCGCTTGCTGCGCGCCTGCTCGGTCTTCTCGGCAAATATCCCGGCGCCGAAACTGTCGCGGTAGGCGCCGCGAGCCAGGTTCCGGCGGGCGATGGTCACGAGATTGTCGTCGTGGATGCCTGCCGTTTCGAATTCGTAAGAGGGCGTGGTACCGCCAAATCGTCTGCGCGCGGCGATGAGCATGCCGGCGCTGCCGCCTAGAAGGCCGCCCATGACCGCGCCTTCGGGCAGTCCTTCGGTGAGCAAGAAGACGACAATCGCGCCGATGATGGCGCCTAGAAGCGCGGACGCCATTGCATAAACGATGAGTTTGAACATCTGGAACAGTCTTTACAGCTTGCAGATTTCGCGGACTTGATCAGCGCCAAGGTCGAACCATTCGCCGCGCTTCCGACTATCGGCGTATCTCTGTTGCAGTTGCCATTCAAGGGTTGGCGCGTCAGCTGTCGCCACGATGGCGACAATCTCGGTCGCAAAAGGCAGTTCCACCGCGAACCGGTTAAGGCGGTCCTTGGGGTTAATGGTGCGCCCTATCTTGTAAAACATACTGATATCAGTATCTTGTATCACATAGACATAGCCGGCTGGATGAACTTTCGGCGGCAGATCAATGGGGTCGCCAAACTCGCAGCGCGGCTTAGCCCAATCGCCACTCAAAACAATCGCAAATACAATTGCCATAACAAGGGCGCCGATAAGCGCTCCGAGCGCCAGATTCTTACGCAACGCGGCAAACAGAGATGCGCCAAGCGCGGCGCCAATAGCGGCGGCCATCGTGGCGCCCGCTCCGATCAGGCTTGCCAGCAAAGCGCCCACGGTCAATGCCGCCAATGCAAGCAGGAATTGTCTTATCATTTGGCCCTCCTAACTCTGATACGAGACAATTCGCCCTGGCGTTGCGCTGGAAGTATCTTGCACTGGCGTTTCAGCGCCGACTCATGGAATTCATCAGTCGCTGACCCTCCGCCGCCGCGCAAAGAAAGCCTGCATGATCGCGCGCACCTCGTCCGAATGCAGCCGCTCGCCGATCATTTCGAGTTCGAGCGCCATCGTCTCCTCGACCGCTTTCGCGCTCCCGCGCCGCAGCAGCATCTTCGTCTGGCGCAGGGCTTCCGGTGGCTTGGCTGCCAATTGCGCCGCCTTCGACTGCGCCAGATCGTGAAGCGCCTCAGCCGCGACCACTTGATTGACGATGCCGCATTCTTGCGCCTTCTCCGCGCTGAAAGCCTCGCCCAGCATCAGGAGCTCGGCCGCGCCACTGTATCCCAGCATGCGCGGCAGCAGGTAGCTCGAGCCCGCTTCCGGCAGCAAGCCGAGGTCGATGAAGGCGAAATTGAATTTGGCGTCGCTCGCGGCGTAGACGAGATCGCAGTGCAGCAGCATGGTCACGCCGACGCCGACCGCCACGCCGTTGACCGCGGCCACAATCGGCGTCTGCGCCCCCGCGATCGCCTTGATGAAACGCGCGGCCGCATCGGAGCCGGGGTCGGCCAGGAAGGTATTCAGGTCGTTGCCGGCGCAGAAGCTGTCGCCGCTGCCGGTGAGGGTGATGACGCGGATGCTTGAGTCGTCGTCCGCGCGTTCGATGGCTTCGCGCAGGGCGTCGTACATGGCCGGCGTGAGCGCGTTTTTCTTCCGCGGCCGGTTGAGTTGGATACGGAGGATGTGGTTGGATTGGGTGATGAGGGTGTCGGGCATGGTGGGTTTTCCCGTACTCGGATATAGAGTATAAGGGGCTGTGAGAAGCCCCATTGTCCTCGCTAGTGGCTGCAAGCTGCGGCGACTTGGGCTGCCGATAGCGCGAACCATTCCGTTCTACCGTAATGCGGAGTTGGATGGAGAGTTCGCTGTCTGGAGAAGCTCTGGTGCAACTGTTTCTCCAACACGTTCGCGTCATGTGAGTGAATGATGCAGTCGAACTTCACTCCGTTACGGCCCAGATCTCCCTGCAGCTTCGTTAGTCTCTGCTCAGGGTTACTCGTGCGGCCAATCTTTCTGATACGAGTTACGGGGTCTTCTATAACGTACACCCACCCATCGTCCGCTCCGATTTTCGCCACTGGCAAGCGTTTGTATATTTTGGCGCGGAATGAATTGAGCGCTCTGTTCCAAGGCGCAGCAGCTGGGACGGCAACTCGACTGGTCCCCTGCTTTGCAGTCGCAGCTAAATCGTCCGCGGCGTTTATTATCGGACTGGCGGCGTCGTCGACCATTTGAAGCGCATGACCTGCAACGTCGTCGACAATATGCACGGCAGGGCGAGTTACGTCATCAACTACCTGGATTATGGGAACTAACCCTGGCGCTACGACCGGCCCGACTATGATCCCAGCGGGCGCTATCACGCCGCCGATAAGCGCGCCTTCCGCGGCACACTTCGGCACACTATGTATCGCCTCGACCACTACTTCACGATTTATTTCGCCTTGGACCTGATAACTTCTGACGGCTCCAGTGGCAGCACACGTGGCGCCACCAACAGCTGCGCCGATTCCCGCCGAGACAAGAGCGGCCTTAGCAATTGGAGTCAATGCCGCAATTACAACTGGTATAGCTGGCAACACCATTCTAAATGTCTCCTTAGAACTGTTTATTCTTATGCTACATGAAAGCAGAAAAGAGTTTGCGACGCATCCCCCAACAATTGGGGGCATCACCCCACCCCCAGCAACTCCTCCACCTTCTTCACCCGCTGATCGTAGCGATGGTGCGCCAGCACGTGCTGACGCGCCGCCGCCGCCATTCGCAGACGCTCTTCGTCATGCGCCAGGAAATAGCGCACTTTATCCCGCAGGTCAGCATGGTCGCTGAAAGTCACCAGGTGCTCGCCGAGCCGGAAGCATTCGCCCACGCCGGGCCGGTCGTCCACGATTTGGAAGACGCCCAGCGCCGCGCATTCAAACAGGCGCAGATTGACGCCATAACGCATCGTATCGCCGTGCGTATTGATGCAAATCTTGACGGAGGACAACACTTGCAGCATCTCGTCGCCCAAAGCGTATCCCCGATGAAATGGCGCCAGCGAAGCCGGCACATCGTGCACGCTCCAGATGCCCAGGTCGAAATCGCGCAGGCTCTCCAGCGCCGCCACGCGCTCGCTGTACAGGTTGGCCGGCACCAGCGTGCCGACAAATCCCAGATCGCAGAGATAGTCATTGGGCACATCGGTGATGGGCTGCGGGACGTGGAATTCGGGGTCGATGGCGACGTAGGGCAGGCAGGCCACCTGCTTGGCGCCCAGCTCGCGCCACTGCGCGCCGTGATATCGGTCATTGACCAGCACCAGGTCATAGAGGGGCGCGGCGGCGCGCTCGTTGGCATGGGAAAAGACGATGGGCGAATCGCCATGGAGGAAGAGGAGCTGGCATCGCAGCTCGCGTTTCAGGCGTTCCAGCGTGGCCGGCAGAATTTCGCGGTTGTTGCCCGAGAGCCAGATCAGATCGGGCTGGAAGCGCCGCGCCGGTTCCAGCAAAAGACGATTGCGGCGCTTCAGGTCCGGTTGCAGCTTGGGCGGGACGCGTTGCATCAGCCCGGCCAAGAGCTTGCGAGGCGTTAGCGAGGTGCGAAAGACCTCATTGCTCAGGCTGGCGATGCTGCGATTGCCGAAGCCGGGCAGATTGCGCCAAAAGACATCGATTTCCCAACCGGCTTGACGAAACGCGCGTCCCCAGGTGTAGAGTTCCATGCTGCGGGGGAAGAGTGGGGGCTCAACTCCAGCGGGCGTTTCTTGGATTTCTCGCAGCAATTCTTCCGGGTGGTGTAGCGAAGCTACGAATAAGACTCGGCGGGGCATTGGGGGCGGGCTAATAGGCTTCTTTCCAATAATTCTGCCAGAGCGCTTCTGGTCCATCTGTGGCGATTCGATTAATCGGCTCCCAGACTAAGTGCTTGCCAAACTGGCCGGGCGAGTCAGGAAACAGCTTGGCATTATTCTTAAGGATAAACTGGTGCAGGTCTTCGAGTTCCTCTTCGACTTTGGTGTCCCGCTGCCAACATGCTTGCATCAGCGAATTATCAAACGCGGGTTGACCAACCAGCCAATGCAATGTCAGAGCCAGGACCGCAGCGTCATCGACCATGCTCTGTGGCCGCCGTGTGTCGTCTTTCACCAAGTCAATAGTGCTGAATACATAGTTTTCGGCCAACATAAGCTGTGTCTTATGTGCGTATCCTATATCCTCGTCGTGGATCAGTCGTTCAACGACATCAAGCAGCGGAAATAGCTCGCGCAGCAGCACAGTCTCTGGTGAAGTCCTATTTTGCACAACCCAATGATTTATGCGGTCGCCCCAGGTTTTGCGCCATGCCAGCTTCCCTCGCTCTTCAGCTGAAAGCACTCCAACCTCATCTAGCAGTTCATCAAAGATGACTATAACCTTGAAAGCATCTTCTACCGTTACCTTGTATGGTTCGTGCTTAGCCTTTACATATGTTTCGTTGGCTTGCCGCAATTTTCTGAAGTCAAATGACTCTGGATTGCAGTTTAACCCTTCGCGTAACTGCTTTGGCACTTGTGCTTCAGTATAAAAGCCAATCCAATTCCCCAATCCCCAGTTCTCAGGCTGGGTCTCTTGCGGCCCCAACCGCCTCAAGTCGCCTAACAGTCGTTCGGAATGTTCTGCGTCATCATCACTCCATACGAACGAGCGATACAAGTCCCCGACCAGACACATTAGCAATAACTCCAAGCCGCTGCCCGCAGTGAGGGTTGCGGCGTGGAACAGTCGATGGTGCATACAGGATTTGGCCTCTTCGCGGCGAAGATATATGATTTCACGGTCGATGTCAGGTATATCCATCTGCCCGCCCCCTATACCCCGCTCAAATCCAGCAGCCGCAGCGGATTCTCCACCAGCTCGCGCAAGTGATTCATGAAGGCGGCGCCTTCCGCGCCATTGCTGACGCGATGATCGACGCTGAGCGTCATATTCATCCGCGTACCGACGCCGAGCGTCCCGTCGGCCAGCACAATGGGTATGCGCCGCGACGAAGAGACGGCGAGGATGCCGGCCTCGGGCGAACTGATGATCGCCGAGAAATCTTTCACGTTGAAGGGACCCAAATTGCTGATGGTGAAGGTGGCGCCGCGGATGTCGTCCGGCTTGATCTTTCCACCGCGGGCGCGCTCGTACATCGCTTTGTTGCTGACCGCCATGTCGCTGAGCGATACTCTGTCGGCATCGGGACAGACCACATTCACCAGACCATTTTCCGGCAAGGCGACCGAAATGCCGATGTTGACGCGCTGGTGCTGCACGAAACGGTCGCCATAATAGTGCGTGTTCAGATTCGGGAAGGCTCTCAGCGTCAGCGCCAGCGCCTTGATGAGCATATCGTTGACGCTGACCTTGATGCCCCGCTCGGAAAGCGCGTTGTTGATCTCTTTGCGCAGCGCCAGCAATGGCTCGACATCGGCTTCCACCGTGACGTAGAAGTGTGGCGTGTTGCTCTTGCTGCGCACGGTGCCATCGGCGATGGCGCGGCGCATCCGCGAAAGCGGGATGACATCCACGTCTTCGGTCGGAAGCGCGCCCCAGGTCGGCTGAGCTCCCGCGGCCGGCGCTGCAGGTGGCGCGGGCGGCAGCATTGGCGTTGCCGACAGATTCTCGACATCGGCTTTCACAATTCGCCCGCCGGGACCCGATCCTTGCACGCGGCTGAGGTCAATGCCTTTCTCAGCGGCGATCCGGCGCGCCAGGGGCGAGGCTTTGACGCGGCCATCGTCTGTCATCGTCTTGCCATTGGTCGCCGATTCACTTGGCGCCCTCGTCGATTTCGCTTGCTCGGATTCGGGCGGCGCGTCCTTAACCGGCGCGGCAGTGTCACCCTGGGCGCCGATAATCGCGATGACTGATCCTTCGCCCAGTTCGTCGCCCGGCTCGGCGCGCAGCTCAAGCAGTTCGCCATCGCTGCCCGCTTCTATCTCCACCGTTGCCTTATCCGCTTCGAACTCGGCGATGATATCGCCCGCGCTGACGCTGTCGCCGATATCTTTCAGCCAGTTGATGAGCAGGCCATCCATCGTGAGCTTGACTTCGTGAGCCATTTACAGGATCTCCTTGACCGCGTCGACCACCTTTTGCGCGTTTGGCAGCGCCAGCAATTCGATGTCCTTTGAATAGGGTAGGGGCACATCGGCGGCCGCGACCCGCTTGATCGGCGCGTCCATATAATCAAACATGTGCTCCTGCAAGTTGGCGGCGATTTCACCGCCGAAGCTGTACATGGGCAGCGACTCTTCCACAATGACGCAGCGATTCGTCTTCTTGAAACTGTTATACACCAGTTCCATATCCAGCGGACGCAGCCAGCGCAGATCGACCACTTCCGCTTCGACGCCATCTCGCGCCAGTTGACGAGCCGCCTGCAGCGCCCAATCGACGCCGCGCGCGTAAGCCACCAGCGAGACATCCGCGCCCTCGCGTTTGATGTCGCCCATGCCGATGGGGATCAAGTAATCGTCGTCGAGATCATCGGGCATCGGGCTCGGTTTGGGATAGAGCGCGATGCTCTCGGTGAAGAGCACGGGATTGTCATCGCGAATTGACGCTTTCAACATGCCGTAGGCGTCCAGCGAGTTGGAGGGGCAGCCGACATAGATGCCCGGAAAATGGGCGAAGATTGGCTCCGGCGCGTGCGAATGCGAGGCGGTCGCCTGATTACCCCAGCCGCTCGCCGCGCGGTACACCAGCGGGACTTTGAACATGCCGTCAAAGAAGTAACGCACCTTCGCGGCGTGATTGGCGATCGCGTCCAGTGCCAGGAAGGCGAAGTTGATGGTCATGAATTCGGCGACCGGTCGCAAGCCGGCCATGGCCGCGCCTACCGCCACTCCTCCGATTGCCATCTCGCTGATGGGCGTATCACGGACGCGCCGTTCGCCGAATTCCTCCAGGAAGCCGCGCGTCACCCGATGCGTGCCTTGCCAGTAAGCCACTTCTTCGCCCATGACAAAGACGTTTTCATCGCGGTGCATTTCTTCGCGCAGCGCCCGCCGGATAGCTTCCCGCATGGCGACATTTCTAGCTGCCATTTGATGTGCTTTCTCCGCTCTGTCTCTTGCGGGCGACAAACCCCATCCCCCGGCCCCATCCCCAGCGAACTAGGGAAGGGGAGTTTGCCTTTGCAAGCGTCAGACTTAACCGAATCGTCGCCCGCAATGAGGCCCAACGCCTATCGTCTGGGCTGCGTTTTCAACCGACCCCTGTTTACACCCGTCGGGCGAGCGATCTCAGTCGATGCCAGCGCCGACGCTGTGTTTGGTCTTGTGCACCAGATCGGAAGCCACATAGGTGTTCCGCATCAGGTACTGATAACTGCTCGGCATCTCGCTGGCTTCAGCGAAGGCCACTGACTCGGCGACAATCCGCCGCGCATCGGCTTCGTGCTTCGCCAAGACTTCGCCGACATCGCCATACTTGCTCTCGATGCAGTCGCGCAGGATCTTGATCGGCTCGCGCTTTTCAACCCATTCTCTCAACTCGGCCGACATATCATCGCGCGCGTCATATTGCTTGTCGGAGACGCCATGCCCGCGAT
>JAPOWK010000083.1 GCA_026707665.1 Chloroflexota bacterium | reverse complement strand
CCCCCATGACCGACTCCAAATTCGCCGGGCTGACCGAATTCCGCTGCATCGGACCCTTCCGCGGCGGACGCGTCGTCGCCGTCGCCGGCGACCCGCGCGATACCAACACCTTCTACTTCGGCGGCGTCTGCGGCGGCGTCTGGAAGTCCACTGACGCCGGGCAATATTGGGAAAATATCAGCGACGGCTTCTTCACGTCATCGTCCGTTGGCGCGCTGGAAGTGGCGCCGGCCGATCCCAACGTCATCTATGCCGGCACGGGCGAAACGACCATCCGCATCGATGTCTCCATCGGCGATGGCATCTACAAATCGACCGATGCCGGGCGCAGTTGGAAGCACCTCGGCTTGAAAGACACGCGCCAGATCGCCAAGATTCGCACGCACCCGGACAATGCCGACCTGGTCTACGCGGCTGTCTTTGGGCATGCCTTTGGACCGAATCCCGAGCGCGGCGTTTATCGCTCCAAGGATGGCGGCGAGACTTGGGAAAACATCCTGCATGTCAGCGACAAGGCAGGCGCTATCGACTTGACGATCGACAAGAACAACCCGCGCGTCATCTACGCCGCCTTCTGGGAGGCTTATCGCAACTTCTGGAATATCTCCTCCGGCGGCGAGGACAGCGGCATTTGGCGCTCCATGGATGGCGGCGATACTTGGCAATGCCTGACGGGCGTCGAGGGGCTGTCAAATCCTCCCCCTGACTCGTCGGGGGGACCGAGGGGGGTTGGCTTGCCGGAGGGTTTGCTAGGCAAGATCGGCCTGGCGGCGTCGCCGGCCCAGCCCGGACGCGTCTGGGCGATCATCGAGAACCAGCCCGATGGCGGCATCTACCGCAGCGATGATTATGGTGAGACCTGGCTGGTCGGCAGCAAGGACAACCGCTTCATCTCGCGCGCCTGGTATTACATGCACCTGACCGCCGACCCGCTGGACGCCAATACGATTTACATCAACAACCTCAACTTCTGGAAATCGACCGATGGCGGGCATAACTTCACCGAAATCACCACGCCGCACGGCGATGACCACGACCTCTGGATTCATCCCGGCAACAACAAAATCATGATCCACGGCAACGACGGCGGCGCCTGCGTCTCGCTGAACGGCGGGCTGTCCTGGTCGAGCATTTACAACCAGCCGACAGCGCAATTCTATCACCTCGATACCGATAGCAACGAGCCCTACTTCGTCTACGGTACGCAGCAGGACAACTCCAGCCTGCGCGTGCCCAGCCGCAGCCGTTACTCGTCCATCACCTGGGAAGACTGCGACATCATCGGCTCGGGCGAGAGCGGTTATATCGCTGTCGATCCCGCCGACTCGAATGTCGTCTATGTCGGCGCGATCGGCAGCTCGCCCGGCGGCGGCAACAGCTTGCAGCGCTACGACCATCGCATCCAGCAGATTCGCCTGATCGCGACCTGGCCCCGCAGCTCGACCGGCCTTGGCGCGGGGGCGGACAAATACCGCTTCGCCTGGACCTACCCGATTGTCTTCTCGCCGCACGATAGCAACACGCTCTACATCGGCGGCAACCAGATTCTGAAAACGACCGACGAAGGGCAGAGCTGGGAGGAAATCAGCCCCGATTTGACCAAAGCCGATCCCGAGACTTTAGGACCCTCCGGCGGTCCCATCAATCGGGACGCGGTCGGCGCCGAGCATTACGCTACCGTCTATACTCTGGCGGAATCGCCGCACGAGCCGGGCGTCATCTGGGCGGGCTCCGATGATGGCTTGCTGCATATCACACGTGACGCAGGAGAAAGCTGGACGGAGATTACGCCCGTTCTACCCCCTTCGGTCCCCCCGTATCAACGGGGGGAGGCTAGCTCCAACGGCGACAACTCGAACAATGCGACTCTCCCCTTCCCTGATGATTCGGGAAACATCCCCCGTGAGGCGGGGGACCGAGGGGGCACAGGGCCGGGGGATGGGGTAGACTTTCGGGGCTCGGCCATGTTCACCATAATCGAGCCGTCGCCGCATGACCCAGCCACCGCTTACGTCACCGCCACGCGCTACAAAAACGATGACTACGCGCCCTACGTCTTCAAGTCGACCGACTACGGCGCGAGTTGGACACTCATCGTCGAGGGCATTGAAGACGATCATTTCTGCCGCGTGGTTCGGGAAGACCCGGCGCGCCAGGGGCTGCTCTATCTCGGCACCGAGTTCGGCCTGTATATCTCCTTCGACGCTGGCGAAAGCTGGCAGCGCTTCCAACTGAATCTGCCGATCTCGCCGATTTACGACCTCAAGATCAAGGGGGATGACCTGATCGTCGCGACGCACGGCCGCTCATTCTGGATCCTTGATGATTTGACCGTATTGCGTCAATTGGTGGGCGATCCAATGGCTCGCCCCTACAGCAGTGAAGAGGGGGAGGTTCGCCTGCTCAAGCCCGGGACGGTCGAGCGTCGCCTGCCCAAAGTCTTCGAGGGCTTGTTCGAGAGCGGCGAAGGCAAGCAGTACATGAGCACGCTGGGCATGGTCGCCGCCTATGTCAAAGAGAAGACGCCCGAGCACGGCGTCAAGCACACCTACCTCGATAGCGGAACCAATCCGCCCAAGGGCGCCGTCATCACCTACTTCCTGCGCGAGCAGCCGGAAGCCACAATCACGCTGCGCATCAATGACGCCGATGGGAACGAGGTCAAGACTTTCAAGAGCCTCCACGCCGACGAAGAAGACAAGGCAAAGCTCCCCTTCCCTGATGCTTCGGGAAACATCCCCCGTGAGGCGGGGGACCGAGGGGGCGCAGGGCCGGGGGATGGGGTAGAAAAGGAACTGCGCAACCCCGCCAAAGCCGGCTGGAATCGATTCATCTGGGACCTGCGTTATCCCGATGCGCACAAGGTCGTCCCCCATGATGATCATCAGCAGGGCTTCATCAAGGGACCGCATGCCGTGCCGGGAACGTACCGCGTAACGCTGACGGTGGGCGACGAGGCGCTTAGCGAAGAATTCGAGATCGTGAAGGAAGCCGGCGTGGAAGCGAGCCAAGCCGATCTGCAAGCGCAGTTCGCCCTGCTATTGAAGATCCGCGACAAGGTATCGGCGACGCACAAGTCGATCAATCAGATGCGCGATCTGCGGGCGCAGCTCAGGGGCTGGCGCGATCGCCTGGCCGGGCTGGAGGCGGCATCGGGCATCATCGACGCGGCAAAAGCGCTGGAAGAGCAAGTGCTGGAAGTGGAGAAGGCGCTCATGATCCCGGAGACGCGCGCCGGCTGGCCCGACGCGATGAACCACGGCGACCGCCTGGCGACGCAGCTGAGCAACTTGAGCTTCAACGTCAACCTGGGCGATTACCAGCCAACCGACTACGAGCACGAGGCTTTCGCCGAAATCGCGGACGATATCGATGGCGCCGTCGATAAATTCAACCATATCGTCGATGGAGACATGGCGGAGTTCAATACCATGCTGGGCAACGCCGGCTTCGGCAAAGTGGTCCTGAAGGTGGAGTAGAATGCCCCCATCCCCGACCGCCTGTGTCGGCGGGTCTGTGTCCACGCGACCCTACGCGGCGCGGCCCCTTCCCCAGCGGGTCAGTGTCTACGCGACCCCACAAGGAGGGAAGAGGAGTCGATACACCGATTCGCGCCAGCTTAAGCCCCCTCCCTCATTTTGGGGGAGGGGGTTTGGGGGTGGGGGACCTTAGAATTGAAACGCTCCAAACCCTTTCTCCTACTAATGCTGGCGGACTTTGTGGCCCGCTCCGCTTATCAGATGGGCAAGACGCCGCTGCTGCCGATCTTCGCCGCGGCTCTGGGCGCGTCCGGCGCCTTCCTCGGGCTGATCGTCTCGGTCTCTACGGTGACCGGGCTCTTCCTCAAGCCTCTCTTCGGCATCTTGTCCGATCGCTGGGGGCGGCGCATCTGGCTCTTGATCGGTACCGCATTCTTCGCCTTCATGCCCTTCCTTTATCGATTCGTGCAGACGCCCGAACAGCTTTTGGCGCTTCGGCTGGCGCATGGCTTGGCCACAGCCATTTACGGTCCGGTGACCCTCGCCTACATCGCCGAGCTTTCTCGCCAACAAAAGACCGCCGAAAACATCGGCTGGTTTCAGATGGCGCGCAGTGGCGGCTATATCGTGGGACCAGCGCTGGCGGGCTGGCTGCTGCTCTCGCTGGATGCGGTGGCGGTCTTCACCCTCATCGGCATCATGAGCTGCGCTGTATTCCTGCCGATCCTGCATTTGCCAGAGACGCGCCCGTCAGAGGGTCGCGTAGACTCTGACCCGACGAGGCGTAAGCGCAAAGTCGGATCGTTTTCGGCGCGACCGCCGATGATTCAGCACATCAAGAACGCGCTCCGCGACGGGGGACAGTCCCCAGCGGTCTGGCTGACGGGCGGGCTGGAAGCGGTCACCTTTGTTGCGCTTTACACGCTGAAAGCTTTCCTGCCGCTGTATGCGCTGGAATCCGGCGTGAGCGTCGTGCTGGTCGGCTTATTCTTCAGCCTTAACGAAGCAGCCCATGTTTTGGGGAAGCCCTTTTGCGGTCGCCTGGGCGATCGCTGGGGTTATCTGCCGGCGATCAGCCTGGGCATGGTGGTCCTGGCGGCGGCATTGCCCCTGATTCGCGTGCTGGATCAGGGTCTGCTTTTCCTTCTGCCCGCGGCGCTGATGGGGCTGGCGCAGGCGCTAATCTTCCCGGCGGCGATCGCCCTGGTCTCCGATCGCATCAGCCCGGAGCATTTGGGCGCAGGCATGGGCTTGATTGGGATGATGCAGAATTTCGGCAAAGTGGCGGGTCCCGTAATGGGCGGGCTGGCGATTATGGCGCTCGGCTACGAGGCCACATTGGTCTGCTTGAGCGTGATGCTCGCGATCGGCGCGGCGAGCATCTGGGGTTTCTTCGCGCCGCGTAAACTGATTAACACCTCGCCGTAGATGCTCTACACCCAGCAACCGTTGACCACGTCGCCGCGGACGTTGGCAATGCGCCGATTCCCCGATCCATCGGCGTTCATTACAAAGAGCTGATTCTGCCCGGCAAAGCTCGAAGGACTGACATAACTGATTTGCGCGCCATCGGGCGACCAGCGGGGAGAGTCCGCGCCGCCCAGGTGATCGGTCAGCTTGATGAGTTTGTCGCGGAAGCGATCGAAAAGAAAGACTTGCCGATCCAACACGAGAGCGAGCCGATCGCCGGCCGGCGACCAGGCGATATCGCGTATCGCCAACTGCGTCTCGAGAATGATCCGCTCTTCGCTGCCGTCGGGCGCGCCGATAGCCAGGCGATAGGTCGTTCGCGCTTCATCCGCGTGAACTTCAATGACATACACGATGCTCTCGCCATTTGGCGACCAGTAGGGCGCGCGATACGAATGCGCCTCGCTTGGCGCTCTAATAATACTGTACGCGCGGCTGCCCAGATCGCCGGCGACCAAGCCGAAGCGCGGTTCCCGGAATTCTTCAAACTGGCGCGACACGATGATACTGACACCGTCCGGCGCCAGCGCGATCTCCCGCGTCGCCGTAAGCAAGTCGCCCTCGGCCGGTCGATCCAAATGCAAGCCCGAGCCGTCAAGCATGGCGTGATGGAAGCCGTTGAGATCGTGGCGCTGGCTGGCGATCACAAGCTGCTGCGAGTCTGGATCGCAGTCGATGTCGCTGATGCGCAGATAGCCCTCCCCGTACGGAATCGAGCCGACCAGACGCTTCATGCCACTACCGTCGACGCCGATGCGGTAGACCGAGTTGGACCCGCGTCCCGCATCGATGGTGTCGGTATCCGAGATGAAGATGAGCGCGTTTGATACTGGCTCGCTGGCTGGCGCGTGCAGGCTGGACGCAAGCTCCCGCCCAAAAAAGAGTATTGCGACCGCAACGACATAGGCGGTGATGAGGTTCGTCCTGCGCGAGCGCGACTTAAGACGCATGCCTTGACCTTTCCCGCTCATAGCGCCGCTCGAAGTATCGCCGTCAATTCATCCGACGTCAGCGCAATCGGATTGCCCCTCATACTGCTGGATGCGCTGGACTTCTCGACAATCTCGGCAAAGTCAGCCTCGCGCACACCGTATGATCCCAAGCCCAGTATACCGAAGGTTCGGCTGGTCTCGCTGATCCAGTCAATTGCGTCTTGAGCGGTCGCGCTACGGTCAAAATGTAGGAACTGCGCGGCGTATTCATAGCGCTTCAAGGCGGGGTTCTCGGGCTCACGCGCCTTCAAGGCATTGATATTCGCCTCCATCACCGGCGGCAGCAGCGCAGCGCAGATGGCGCCATGGGGCGCGTCGTACATCCCGCCCAGCACGCCGGCGAATCCGTGCACGGCGCCGAGCTTGGCATTGGCCAGCGCCAAGCCACCCAGCAAGCTCGTCAGCGCCATATCGCGGCGCGCCTCGGCGTCATCCGGTTCGGTGTAGACCGTCCGCAGTGAAGCCCCGGCGCGGCGCAAGCCCTCGGCGCACATGCCGTCAGTGAGTGGGTTTGCCAGGTGGGAGACGAAGGGCTCAAGCACTTGGGTCAGCGCGTCCATGCCAGTGCTGGCGGTGACCGCCGGCGGTACGCTGTGCGTCAATTCAGGATCAACCAGGGCAATATCGGCCAACATGCGGTTGTCGCGCAAACTGACTTTGACCCGATGCGCCTTCGAGCCGATCACCGCGTTCTTGCTGACTTCAGCGCCGGTGCCAGCGGTTGTCGGCAGCGCAATGAAGGGCAATGGCGCGGTTGACAGCTTTTTGCCAGCGCCGATGACCTCCAGATAATCGAGCACGGCGCCCGCATTGGGGATAATTGCGGCGCTTGCCTTTCCCGCATCAATGACGCTGCCGCCACCGATGCTGATCACCATATCGCAGCCGGCCGATGCGGCGACTTTCTTCGCCGCGTCAATCACTTCCACAGTCGGCTCGCCACTGACGGGAACATGCGTCAATCGCAGATCGGATTCCCCTAGCGCGTCAATCAGCCGCGTTACCGCTTCCGGCTGAAAGCTGTCCGTCATGAGAAGGGCATGCGTCCCCTTGTCCCGCGCAAGTTGCGGCAGCTGTTGCGCGCTGCCATCGCCAAAGATGATGCGGGATGCGCTGGCGAATTCAAACTGCATTGTAAGCCTTTCTCTGCGTCGCTGTGCCTCGGTGGCTCAGAAAACTGTTGCTGTCTTTTCCGTGATTGTATCAGCGCTGCCAGTCGCTATAATGGCATTATGTCGGAAACGGGGGAGAATTGCGAATGCTGGGCGCGCAAGCAGTGCTGACTGACGAGGTGGTTGCCGGGCGGGCGCTGGTGGCGCGCATCGGGCGTTTTTTGTTTGACCGCCACTTGACTGACGCCGGCGGCGGTAACATTAGCTTGCGCGTAGGCAATGTCTTCTGCATGTCCCCCACGCTCGCCGGGCAGAACAAGCAGTGGCAGCTGGCGCCGCAGGATGTGCTAGTGGTCAGCGACGGCGGCGAGATTCTCGACGGCGACGGCGGCTTGACCCGCGAGAGCGCCGTGCACTTCGGCTTGCATGAGAACTTCGCAGACTACGGGACCGCCGTCATCCATGCTCATCCGCGCAATCTGCTGGTCTTCGCCTGCGCCAACAGGGAAATGCCGCCGGTGATGGAAGCCACGCGCAAATTCGGCGTCACGCCGGTCATCGAATACGCCCCCGCCCACAGCCCCAAGCTGGGCGAGCGCATCGTCGCTACCATGCGCGGCCGCGAGGCGATGATCGCCAAACATGCCGCCGGAACGCTCGCCCCCTGGCACGGCCTGTTTTTGATGGGCAAGAATTTGCAAGCTGCGCTGGACGCCGTCGAGCGCCTCGATACCAACGCATACATGATCCTGATGTCGCAGAATTTGGGCGCCAGCCCGCTGCTCCACGAAGAGCGCGCCGCCATGGAAGCGGCTATAGCGAACTTCCTTGACGATTAACTCGATGATTGTCTCACTCACCCCGAACACCACGCTTGACCTGACTGTCTTCGTCCCCGAGTTGCTCACCAACACCACCATCCGCGCCACGCGCAGCTATCACAGCATGGGTGGCAAGCCGACCGATGCCGCCTGGATCCTGGGTCGCATGGGCGTCGGCAGCTTGGCCCTGGGTTTGGCCGCCGGCGCCGTCGGCGAAAAAGTGAAGCGCATGCTGGAAGAATTCGGCGTGACCACCGATTTCATCGAGGTCGGCGGCGAGACGCGCATCAACACCGTGATTATCGACGAATCGACCGGCGAGCACACAACGATCACAACCGCTTCCATGATTGTCGAGCCCGCGCATCTAGCGGCTTTGCGCGAACACTACGAAGCGGCGCTGCCATCGGCGTCGGTCGTCATCACTGGCGGATCGCTGCCACCGGGCATGACACCGGCATTCTACGCCGACGCGATTGAGTTGGCGCGCGCCCACGACGTGCCTGTGATCTTTGATGCCGCCGAGCCGAATCTGAGCGCAGGCTTGGCCGCTCGCCCCAGTTTCATTAAGCCGAACGAGCATGAACTCTCGGCGCTCGTCGGGCGCAAGCTGGAAACTGATGCTGAGTTGTACGAAGCGGGCTGCAAGATTCTGGAGCGCTACGGCACGCAGGTCGTCGTCACGCGGGGAAAGGACGGCGCGCTGGCGATACTCAATGGGCGGAGTTATCGCATTCCGCCAATCGCGGTCGAGGTCAGCAGCCCGGCTGGCGCCGGCGACGCGGTGCTTGCGGGCTTGGCGCACGCGCTGCATCACAATACGCCGCTGGAAAAAGGCTTGCGCCTCGGCATCGCGGCCGCGACGGCGGTCTGCTTGCAACCGGGCACAGCCGCCTACGATGTAGCCGACATGGAGCGTTTCCTGCCGCAGGTGGAGTTGATTCCGTATCCGTGAATGGGCGCTAAGACCACGCCCCGACTTAGGTGTCTTGCCGCTGTTCAACAAGTGGCGGTTGGCTGTCCTTGTGCGCGATGCCTTCTAGTCGCTTTATGCGCCCAGTCAGCACGTCATAAGTAACGGTGGAGACCAGTACAATTGTATACAATAGGACAATCCCCAATCCAATCAGCATCAGAGTTTCTATCATGTACTGCTCCTGGTTCCATGCTTCTCAGCAGTAAACAGCATTACTTGCAGCGCAATACAAATTAGTGTTGACAATACCCCCAAGAATATCCCCGCGTCCGCCGCGAATGACTGCTGTATACCTATCTTCTGCACATGCCCATGAATATAAACAGCAGCGAACATCATGCTAATGATTATCATCATTACAATCAACGTTTCAGTAAGCACATTATACACGCGAAATTGAGAGAAATCCGCCTACGAGTTGTCCAGATCATTCTTGGTTGAAGCAAGAACAGTGACGGAAAGTATATACAGTTCAGTGCCTCCAAGTAGACCGTGGTAGTCTAAACCCGATCCCTGTCCCAACTTCAGAAGCCCAGCAAACATCATTGGCAACAGTGGGACGACAATCGAAAATATCGCCCACCTTCTGACTTTGGTTGTGACATTCATAGACCTTCAATTCCTGGCTGGCGCGCTCTAGTGTCAAGCGAACGGGCAGTCGCCTCAAGATTGCCGTCCCGAAGCGACTTGCTCGTTTCTACCGATGGCGCAGCTAACATTACACAAACAGCGGCGCCATCTGCCATTCAGCAGCCATCGCCTCCATGACCGCGTCGGGCGTCCCGTTTTCAAAACGCGCCGCCGCATCCAGCACCTTGGGCAGAATATGGATGTCGCCAACCGTGTTGAGGAAGACATCTTCATTTCCCAGCACCCAATGCACTGCTTTGTCGATGCTTGGTTGGTCCGTCAGCGGCTCGTACCAAGTGGCGTGACTGCGCTGGTCGGTGACGTAGGGACGGCGCGTGACTCCTTTGATCGTTTGCACCGCGGCGTTCCGCGCTTTGCAGGCTCGCACGACCGCCTCGAAACCGGCGCGGTAGCTTTCATTCCGCATCATCAGATAATTGTAGGGCAGCAGCACCGAATCAAAGTCGAAGCGCTCCAGGCTGCGCTGATGCATGCCTGCGATGGCGACCTCGTGCCCGGTGACGCCGATATACTTGACCAAGCCCTGCTCACGCGCCTCAATCAAGTATTCCAGCGCTCCGCCGGGACCCATGGCGACTTCCCACTCCTCTTCGCCCACTAAATGGTGCAACTGGATCAGATCCACCTGGCTGACGCGGAGGCGCTGCAGCGATCGCTCCAACTCCGCCTTTGCCCCATCGTAGCTGCGTTCGCCCGTTTTGGTGGCGAGGAAAAAGCGCTCGCGATGCGTCTCCATCCAGGGGCCGATTCGCAGTTCAGCATCGCCATAACTGGCGGCGGTGTCGATATGGTTGACGCCGCGCTCAAGGAGAAGTTCCATCGTACGATCGGCTTCATCCTGGGTGACGCTGCTGAAGGCGGCCGCGCCGAATAGCGTGCGCGTGCTCTGATGGCCTGTGCGTCCAAATGCTTTTCTAGGGATTGGCATAATGGCTCCTTAGGTCTGAATACGTTTTGGACAAGGTCAGGGGATTGTACCTTATAAAATCGAGCGACTCGCCCCTGTTAACCCGCTACTACGTTTAGAGTGGTCAAATAATACAGCGTTCCGATTGCCTTCCCGTCAGGATATTTCAGCGTGAGAGATGGACCATGAAGGATGTCTTTCATGCCTAATAGCAGCAAATGCTTGCCGCTTTCAACGTTGCAAGGGATGAAGACTGACGTCCGGTCCCGATAATAGACGCCGCTCCGCCATTCGCTCGTTTGCAAATCGGCCGGCGCCTTTTCTCCGATCGCAACTTGACCGTTGCCGTCTTCTTCCGCGAGTATCAGCGTCAAGTTGTAAGAGAGCGGGTTTGCCGCGACACTCTCCCACCAGCTTTCGACCGATACCCATTGACAGCGGGCCACATCTGTTGAGCCAATCAGCTTCCATTGGTGCATGATGAAATTGTCGCCGACGCGAATGGCAACCCGATCACCGTCGGGAAGCTCTTGGAAGCCTTCCCGCCCGTTGAGTGGAAACGGTCCGTTCCACATCGCGAGATCATAAATGCTGCCGTAAGCGTCTTTGTAAACCGGCACCGAAGAAATGAACAGCTCTTGGATCGCTTTGGGAATCCGAACCGTGCGTGAGACAGAGCTCGGCACACGCCTGTGCAAAATCAGATAGCGGAAGCCATCGTGCCGCAGGGCGGCGACAGCGGCGCGCCACTCCGCCTCGGTGATAGGGTTCAGGGCTTTACTATGCTTGGACAAATTGCGCAGGCGGAGCAAAACTGGATTCGCATTGATATAGTCATAGGCATGAGGCGGCGTGCGCGGCAGCATCCCCTCAACCATTGGGCGGCCGTGAAACCGCTGCAAAGCCATATAGTATTTCGCCGGATGGTGGCCCATCGGCAAGTCGATAACTGCGCCCGGAGGAAGATTTGCCAGCACCGACGCATAGGCGGGGCGCGTAAATTTTTGCAGGGCCAAGGGAAACATGCTCGTCCCGTAAAGCAGCGTCACTACTGTCATGACCATCATGAACTTGCCGCGCCGATCAAGCTTTACCGTTCCCAGCCGGCTATGCAATCCGTATCCAACCAGAATCGAAAAGGGAAAAAGGAAAACGATCACCATCCGAAAGGGATGCCAGAGCGCGCGAAAGAAAAAGTTATTCTCCAGCAAGCGGTAAGGCGTCCAGTAAATGCCTAGAGCCTTGCCATCGACGTAGAATACGACGCCAAGGCTAAGCAACAAGGATAAGAGCGCCATAACGATCCAAACCGACTCAAACCGCCGGAATCGCAATATATGCACCACGCCCATCAGCGCCAAGACAAGACCTACAATACCTACGTGCGAAATGCCCTTGCAAAGGCAGCCGACTTCCAGTTGATCGCCGCTCAGAGATGCGATGGCTTGCCTGGCGTTCAAAGGCCAGTCATGATCGGCTTTTACCAGGTTTAGCAAATCGATGGCGCCCGCGGCAGTCTTCTTAACCTGGCGGTCGATGGCAAAAGCGTACAGATCCGAATGCAGTACACGAAGCAGAAGGGGCGCGCTGCTCATCGATGCCGTAATCGCGAAGAGCCCTACCGCCAGCCAAAACCGGCGCCGCGCCCACAATCTGTAGGCAAAGGCGCACCACAGGAGGTAGCCACCGGCTGTTAGCATGGCGAAAATGGCGATCCGCAAGTGCAGATACACATTTAGCGAAAAACACAGTCCCGCAATCATCATGATGATGCCGGTCTTGCGCATTTCATTTCCGGCGCGCAGGCGGTCAAAGCCGCATGCCAAAAGCAGCACGAGCCAGGGAATCCACTCCGTGGCCCCGGTGTCCGGATTGCGCAATGTCATCGCTAGGATTGGCGCCGAAAAAGTGTAAAAGGCGCCACTAACCCACGCCGATATTCGCTCTCGGAACAGGCGCATTCCCAGGAGATACATGCCGTAGGCTTTTATCAAAATGCCTAACAACGAAACCAGATTGTATGCCAGCGGGTCGCCAAATAGCGTGTACAGGGCGGTCCAAAATGGAAACAAACTCCACCGTTGAGGTTGAAGCGTGGTATCCAGACCGTTTGGATAAAAGAGAAACTCATTGTGATCAAGGCCTCTGCCATGGATCAAAGTCTCGCGAAGCTGCCAACCCTTCGCAAGAATCTCGTACGTATCCGAATTGTGAAGCGGCAGCGAATCATGCACGTGAAAGACGAGGGGATACGTCATCACGATGAAGGCGACCACATATAGCAGAAGCGGTAGGCGATCTTGCCGCCAGCGCTGATGAATGAGGGAGCGCATAGGCAGTTACATTACCGTAGCTTGCGCCAATAATACGTGAATTTTAGAAATTGGCTATGCTGCGGAAACTTAGCCAAACATCGCCTTGAGCGCGCCTACCGATGCGCGGAATCCATCTTCAAAACTGCCGCCCAGGGGACGATAGACCGATTCCAGCGAGATTGCGCCAGCGTAGCCATCATCTCTCAGCGCGGTCGCTATGTCATCGAGGTAAGGCGCCATCTGACCCGTACCCAACTGACGGCAACTGATGGTCGCCTTGGAGATCTCGACGACCACATCCTTGAGGTGGATATGCCCGAGGACGCCTCTCAGCGCCTGGTAGCCGTTGGGGTAGGCCGCTTCTGTGGAATAAAGCGCATTCGCCGGATCCCACATAACCTTCAGGCGCGCGGAGCCGATCTCATCCACCATACGACGCGCCAGGAAAGCGGAGTTGGTTATGGCGTTGTTGCCCGTTTCGACGACAAGCGTGATGTCGCGATCTTCGGCGATCTGCACTGCCCCGCCGATCAGTTCGCGCGCTTTTTCCCAGGCGCCCTGCGCCACATTCCACTCTTCTGCGCCGTGGCTGCCGAAAAGGATCATCTCTTTCTTGAAGCTCATGATGCGCACCAGCGGGCAATCGAGCGCCTTTGCCATATCAACGCAGCGGTTCAGGTCTGCGAGATGCTCCTGATAGGCAGGCGCGCTCGCTGACAGACCGCCGAGCGCTAAGCCGCCGAAGACATGCCGCGATATGCAAGAGACCTCGACCTCGTGCGCCGCCACTAATCGTTGGACGCGATCCAGCTGCGCGTCGGAGAGGTCGCCGACTTCCACATTCCAGAGATACTGCAATTCGGCCTGCGTCAAGCCGAATTCGTTCATGACCGCGAGCGCGCGCTCGAATTCACGGCTGATCCCGTCAGTGATGACGCCCAGTTTTGCCATTGCTGTCCGTCCCTTTATCTTCGTCTATTGGGCGGGCGAGCCGGTTGCTCGCCCCAAGGTTCGCTTGTACGGGCGAGACGGTGGCTCGCCCCTAAAGTCGAGTTCACCACTGAACTTCGACGCCGGAAAACTCTTCCAGCAGCTTGACGATCGCCCAGTTGTCGCCTTCCGGAAAGCGAGAGATCCCCGCCTGGAAGAGCTCGTAGGCGGCGCTGGTGGCGAAGAGCGGCATGCCCTGTTCGCGCGCCAAAGCCATGCTGATGCCAACATCCTTAACCATCGTACTGATGTGGCTGCCGGTATCTTCAAATTCGCGCGCCATGATTCGTTCAGCGCAATTCCTGAAAAAGGGCGTATCAGCGACATGCGTGCTACTGAAGACTTTGAAGAGCGTCTCGCCTTTGACGCCCGCGGCCGCGCCCAGCGCCAGCGACTCGAAGATGCCGACGAAGCTGACGCCAATCAGCGCCTGAAGCGCCGCCTTAACCGTCTGCCCCATGCCAATCGCTTCACCGACGTGGAAGACCTCTTCGCCGACCGCCTGCAGCACATCCTGATTGTTCTCGAATATCGCGGTCTCGGCCGCGACCATCATGGTCAGCGTACCCGCCTCGGCGCCGAATTGCCCGCCGCTGACCGGGCTGTCAATCAGCTGTAGTCCGCGCCCGGCGATAGCGTCCTCAACTGCGCGCATCTCGGCCGGCTGGATGGTGGCGGAGACGATGATCGTGGCGCCCTTGTGCAAGCAGCCTATCAGCCCGCCCTTGCCCGCTACCACATCCATCACCTGGGCGCCGGTCATAACCATGACGAATACGACATCGGCTTCCGCGAGGTCCGCGAGCGACGCCGCTGCCTTTCCTCCCTGCTCCGCCAGCATTTGACCGCGCTCGCGCCGCAGGTCGAATCCAGTCACTTCAAAGCCGGCGGCGAGCAAATTCTTCGCCATGCCCATGCCCATGTTGCCGAGACCGACAACGGCTACGTTTTTCATTCTAGAATCTCCATTATTGAAGAGCGGGCGACCTGATAAGTCGCCCCGACATCTTTTGCTTTCGGCGGGAGACCCAAGGGTCGCCCCTACAACGATTTCACATTAGAGATACTTGTACGGGTCAGCCGGCGGCTGACCCTTTGCAATTGCGCTTAGTCATTGCAATTCTCTCCTCTGCCTTGCTAAAAAAAGGGTTACAGCTCAAGACCCGGCCAGGAACTTGACGCCCTGCAGCACGCCCAGCTTCTGATCATATTCCGTATCGTCGTAGTAGTGATCTTCCAGCTCGATGCTGATGCAGCCGTTGTAGCCACTGTCTTGCAAGATGCTCAGGATGATCTTCCAATCGGAGAGGCCGTGGCCCGGGATGGTATAGCGCCAGTTCATGCCGCCATACTTGAAGGGCGTGCCGAAGGTCGCTTCCTGCAGGTTGCCGTACTGATAGAGATTCTCATCAATGATCATGCAGTCCTTGCCGTGCACATGGAAGACCTGCCCGACGAAATCCTTGAGAAATCGGATGGGGTCGATGCCCATGCGCAAGAGATGCGACGGGTCGTAGTTGACACCCATATTGCCCGAGCCGACCTGTTCGATGAAAGCGCGATAGGTCTCCGGCGTGCAGACGAGCGAACCGGGACCGGGCCATCCTTCAATGGCGAGACTGGCGCCGCATTCTTCAAAGGTCGCTGACAGTTCGCCGTAGCTATCGACCATGTAGCCGAAGTTTTCGGCGCGGGAGCGGGCCGGATCTTCGGGGAGCATGACGATGAAGAAGGTCTTGGCGCCAGCGGCGGCGCAGTCGCGCACGTATTCGGCGTTCCGCGCAATCGCTTCACGGCGCGCGCCGGCATCGGGCGATATCATCTCATGCCAAACAGCCAGATCGGCCGACCCAACGCGCAGCCCGGCGTCTGCAACCGCCTTGGCGTCGCGATCGGCGTCCTGGCCCAAGTCGACGACTTCCAGATCGTTCTCCAGCGCCCAGGCGATCATGCCGTCGAGGTCTTGCTCCCAGGCATAATTGCGGCGACGCCAGCCTAACGGAAAGTTGCCAGTTGCAGTTTTCATGCGTTTCTCCTCATCTCATTGATTTGAGCAAACTTTGGGGCGACCCACCGCTGCGCGTAGACACTGCAGGCCGGTCGCCCGTACAACACCTAAACCAGCCGACTTTGTAAGGGTCAGCCGGTGGCTGACCCGCTCTTACATGAACTCGTTGCTAATAGGTCCGAACCGGCATGCCATCTTTGCTCGCCGACTCAATGATGGCGTCCCAGAGTTTTGCCATGCGCAAGCCCACCTCCGGCGGGCAGGGATTTTCGATCTCGCCGGCACGCACCTGCGTGAACTGCTCCCAGGCGCCGCGCATGGCAGGCAGGCCATCCACGTCGCGATACTCGGTTTCGCCCGCGCGCCGAATCAGCAGCCGTTCGCCATACATGCCGGTGCGGATGACGCCGCCGGTCATGTTCACATAGAGCTCGTTGTACAAGCCGGGAATGCAATCGCCGCAGCCGTTGATGGTCACCAGCGCGCCCGATTCCAGCCGTCCCATGACCACGCCATCTATATCGACGGCGGCGCCGCGATTCTCCAGCCAGGCCGCGACGGTCGCAAAGTCTTCTCCCACCAGCGTACAGACCGTGTTCAGCATGTGCGCGCCGGAATCAAAGAGAAAGCCGCCACCAGCGATCTTCGGAATTTGCCGCCACGTGCCGGCCGTATTCTCTTTCCAGCCCTGCCAGACCATGCCCGTCACCGTGCGCAATTCACCGAGCTCGCCCGATGCGATCAAGGCGGCGGCGTGGCGAATCTGTGGCGATAGCCCGCCCTGAAATGCCACCACCAGGCGCCCGCCCGTGCGGTCGCGCGTTTCCATTAAGCTGATCGCTTCCTGCGCGTTCATCACCATCGGCTTTTCCAGCAAGACATCGAGGCCCGCCTTCAGGCAAGCTTTGGCGTGATCGTGGTGCAGGTTGTGCGGCGTAACAATGAAAACTGCGTCAAGCTCGTCGGCGTAATTCTCCAGCATAACAGCAAGTTCAAGTACGTGAGGCGGCGGCGGCGCGCCCAGCTCGGCAAGCTTGTCAAGCGCGAGTTCATAGTTGTCGGGAGACGGCTCGCAGATCACGCGTATGTCAGCGCCCGCCTCGATCATCAGCGGCAGGTGGTGGCGCGCCATGTTACCGGCGCCGATCAAGGCGGTTCTAGTAGTCATCTTCTATTCTTCGAGCAGCAAAAATCTTACAATTCGAGGGATTGTATCCTAGAGAAATGCAAATCGCTAATTCTCTCTGGAATTGGGTGATTTGCAGAATGCTGGCGGCCCGCGGCGGGCAGTCAGAACGTGCAATCGCTCTGAGTGACCAAGCGCTTAATCACGCCGGCGGGAGCGATGCTCAAGCCGCGTTTCGATGCCCTCGAGGACCGCGACCGACTCGCCATCGCGATCGACCCAGACACCGCAGGGTCCGCCGTGCTCGCTGACGCCGAAGTCAATTTCGCTGCCATCCATGCGCAAGACCGGATGATACCACTTGGCGACCGCCTCAGCTTCGCCGACGATGTAGTGTCCGATCATAGCGCAACGGAAGCGATCGGCGCTGGTATTGGGGTAGCTACCATGGACCAGTTGCCCGTTGAAGAAGAGCACATCGCCGGGCTCCATGATCAACGGGATCGGATCATAACCGGGCGGCAGCTCCACCGTATCGTTGACGAAGCTGACGTCGGTATCGGCATCGACTGTGCATAAGACAGGAATATTGTGTGTGCCCGGCACGACGAAGAGACAGCCGTTTTCCTCATCGCAGCGGTCGACCGCCATCCAGGCGGCGACGCAGGTGCCCGGCTCGACGCGCAAATAGAACTGATCTTGATGCAGCGCCTGACCGCGCGCGCCCGGAGGCTTGTAATAGAACATCGTCTGCACCGCGTAAGGCTCGCGCCCGAGGATGGCCGTCATCCAGGCCTTGAGGCGCGGATCAATCATCCAGTTCAGGCTCGTTTTATCCCAGCGATGCGGCTGGCCCACGCGCGGGTATTTGGCAAGCGGATCGCTTGCATCGGTGATATTGTCCGACACGCGCCGGTGATTCTCGTTGATCCAGTGGAAGTGCTCGCGTAACTGCTTGACGTCGTCGAGGCTGAACAAGCCGCGCGCCATGGTGAAACCCTGCGTGGCAAACTCGCTGATTCTTGTGGCGGAGACTGGCATAATTGGAACTGGCTCCCGTTGAGGCTTGGCTACACGCATCAAACGCCGGACGCGCCAGTCCCTCAGCTGGTATAGCGCGTCTCGAGGCCTTCGAGCACGGCGACCGGCTCGCCATCGCGGTCGATCCAAACGCCGCAGGGTCCGCCATGCTCGCTGACGCCGAAATCTACTTCTGAGCCATCCATGCGCAGGACCGGATGATACCACTTGGAGACCGCTTCGGCCTCACCGACGATATAGTGGCCGATCAAAGCGCAGCGGAAGCGGTCGGTTGAGCTGTTGGGGTAGCTGCCGTGGACTAGCTGGCCGTTGAAGAATAGCACATCGCCTGGCGCCATGATCAGCGGAATCGGCTCGTAACCGGGCGGCAGTTCAACGGTGACATCGGTGAAACTGACATCGGTGTCGGCATCGACCGTGCATAAGACAGGTATGTCGTGCGTACCGGGAACGATCCGCAAGCAGCCGTTTTCCTCATCGCAGCGATCAATCGCCATCCAGGCGGCGACGCAGGTGCCGGGGTCAACGCGCAGATAAAACTGATCCTGATGCAGCGCTTGACCGCGGGCGCCAGGCGGCTTGAAATAGAACATCGTCTGCACAGCGAAGGGTTCGCTCCCAAGGATGTTTGTCATCCATTCGTTGAGTCGGGCGTCAATCATCCATTGCAGACTCTTTTCGTCAAAGCGATGCGGCATCATAACGCGTGGATACTGCGCAAGTGGATCGCCGTCCACAACGGTGTTGTCCGACTTCGCGTCACGTTCCCGTATTGAATTCTGTTCCGCATTGATCACGAAAAAGTGCCCGCGCAGGGCTTCAACCTCGTCAGGACTGAAGAGACCGCGCGCAATGGTGTAGCCTCGCGCGGCAAATTCGTCGATGCTTGTGGTGGGTACAGGCATTTTCGCAACCTTGCTCCAGATTAAGTATGCAACCATTGTAACGAACATTCTTACTGATGTCACCTCATGTGCGAGCCGTCAGCCAACAAAGATACTTTGCGAAGCGCAGCACAATGCTGATATGATGTATCTACATTGTAGAAACGCGGGGGGCGCAGATGCTGACCAAAGTTCAGAGATGGGGCAAGAGTCTCGCCATTTGCATTCCCCATGTACTGGCGGATGAGATCGGGCTGGAAGTCGGCAGTGAGGTTGAACTGCGCGTTGTGAATGGATGCCTGAAGATTTATCCGCCAGGCACGCCCCGCTACAAGCTGGAGGAATTGGTCGCGCAAATCACGCCTGAAAATCGGCACGGGGAAGTTGACTGGGGTCCGCCGGTTGGCAAAGAGGTTTGGTAGATGAGGATCCATGCGAAGCCGACACCAATTGCGAAGTATGCCCGCGATGTGATAATCTGTATCTACAATGTAGATACGGAGTGGCGATGATGGTGACGAAAATTCAAAAATGGGGCAACAGCTTGGCGCTGCGAATCCCAAAGGCGCTGGCGGAAGAAGCCGGGCTCGAACAGCGCAAGCCGGTTGATGTCCGCTATGTGGATGGCGAACTCCGGATCAGAAAGCGGCGCAGGAAACGTTACGACCTTGATGAGTTGCTCGCGAGCGTACCTGATGATTTTGAACCGGAAGAGTGGGACACTGGACCACCTGTTGGCAACGAGGTCTGGTAGTGAGCAAGTGTGACGATCGCCAACGGTCATCAAGCGCCCGCTGGGCTGGCAAGAGGTTTGTTTCGTTCTGTGCAATGCTCTTGACATTAAACGTGCATATTGGTTATTCTGTTTCTACATTGTATATACAGGAGGCATATGATGTTGGCTACCGTTTCCAAATGGGGAAACAGCCGCGCGCTGCGAATTCCAAAGGAGTTAGCTTTGGAGTCGGGTCTCGACTTCGGGAGCAAGGTCGAGCTCATCCTTGAGCGTGGAGAGTTGCGGATTGTCCCGGTCAAAGAACCGCGCTACACGCTTGAGGAACTCGTAGCGCAAATCACGCCTGAAAATCGGCACGGCGAAGTTGACATTGGCCCCGCCGTCGGCAAAGAGGTCTGGTGGTGACGTATATTCCAGACCGAGGCGACATTATCTGGATCAACTTTGATCCGCAAGTAGGGCATGAACAAGCGGGGCATCGCCCTGCGTTAGTAGTTTCGCGGCGGTCGTACAACCGCGCGTCCGAGTTGCTGATATGTTTTCCAATTCGCAGTCGCCAGAAGGGATATGGCTTTGAAGTACCGCTGCCGAGGAGCTTTGAAGTTAAGGGCGTTGTGCTTGCCGATCAGGTTAAGAGCATGGACTGGCGGCTCCGCAAGGCGCGATTTTTCGCCAAAGCGCCGAACACCGTTCTCGCTGATACCCTAGGAAGATTCAAGGCGCTTGTGAAATAAGACGCGCTCACTACTCTATTTGCGCAGCCCCGCGCTTTCATGTATTCTCCCCCACAATGAACCGACACTGACGATCTGGCTCGCGGCCGCAGCCAGCATATCTCATATCACCCTGACGGAGACAATCATGTTCGACTGGACGCATGAAGAACTGCCCCAACCCACGACCGATCTCGATACGCTCCAAGCCAACATCGACGAATTCGGCTACTGCCTGGTAGAAAACGCCATCGCGCCCGAACAGTTGGCGGTCGCCAAGGAGCGCTTGCTGGAACAGGCGCAGGCTGAGCTGGAAGGCGGCCACGCCTTTGAAGATGGCGGCGCCAAGCAGCAGTGGGGCGCCTTCACCGACAAAGATGGCAATATCCGGCGCGACGCGTTTTCAGCAAAGGCTGGCGGCGTCAACCAGCGCGTCTGGATGCTGATTAACAAAGGACGGGTCTGGCGCGAGCTCCTGGCGCAGGCGACCGTGCGCGCGGTCGTCGGGCACGTGCTTGGCGCGGATTATTTGCTCTCCAGCTATGGCGCCAACATCGCCAAACCGGGCGGCGTCGCCATGAACTTGCACACCGACCAGTGGTGGATGCCGGAGCCGATCCACCGTGCGCCCAATCCGGTGCCGGCCGGCTCGCTGACGCGCGAGCTTTCCAATCGCGTCGATGAGCATCCGGCTATGATCGCGGCGCCGGTTGTCGTCAACGTCATGTGGATGCTCAACGACTTCACCGAAGCAATTGGCGCCACCCGACTAGTGCCGCGCAGCCATCTCTTCGGACGGCGGCCCGATAAAGAAAAGGACAAGGATGTCGTCAGCATCCCGGCCGAAGGCGCCGCCGGAACCGCGATGCTCTTCGACGGCCGCATTTGGCATGGCACCGGCGCCAACGTCAGCGACGAACATCGCTTAGGCATTTTGACCACCTTCGTCGCGCCGCAATTCCGCACCCAGGTCAACTTCACCATGGCGACCGCGCCCGAAGTGGTGGCGGAAGCGGACGACGATCTCCTGGCGCTGCTGGGCTTCAAGATATGGAACGCCTACGGCCGCATCGAAAGCCCGGTGGCGGGTTATATTCGGCAGGGCGAGCGCTCTCTGGGTGAGATGCGGCCGACAACCTAGCGAGAGTGGAAGCGCCCGGATGGCGATACACCCGGCAGGTACCCAAATCTCCATGAGCGCTTCTCCATGAAGGCGAAGGCATTTGTAGCAGCGCTAGCCGCCTTCTTCCTGTTCGCGGTGGCGTCGGCGCAAAACTACCACATTCGCATTACAAACAACAGCCGTTTGCGCGCTGGCCACAGCCTGGAAAGCAAGGTGGTCGAAACAGCACCGGCCGGCTCCGTCCTGAATGTCGTCGGCCAGTTTAACCGCTGGCTGAAGATCCGCAGAAATGAACGCGACCTTTGGCTGGCCGATTGGGTCAGTTACACCAGCGTGGACAGCGCGGAATCTCCCGCCGCTCAGCCTCAGCTTTCAGAGATCGACAATTGCTGTTTTGTGGATAGACAATGCGCTTCAAATGCGGATTGGGTCAGCGGTTATTGGGCTTTCCAACAGAACGAATGCCCCGCGCCGCCCGCGCCAACCACTTCGCCAGCCACCCCCAGCAGCCCCTTCAGCCTCCCGCCAGGCGCCGATAATTGCTGCCAGGCAAGCAATGCTTCCTGCTCATCGAACGAAGACTGGATCCGCGGATATCTAGCCTTTCAAAAGGGACAGTGCAAGCATCCAGCGGTGGTGATAGACGGCTCGCCGCGGTTTGTCGCCCGGGTCGAAGCTGCCCTGGATATGCTGCAGATTGGCGCGCCGGAATGGTATGTTTACACGATCAACGAACTCAAACATATACGAGAGACCAACGAGGGCGTTCTTGGCGTGAATACCCAGTTGCGTTCCTTCTCCTTGCCGCCCAGCCACACCTATCTATGGAATGACGCTGACGTGGAGAGCGCCGTTGTCTGGCTGGCCGGTGTGCTGGTTCACGAAGCCTGCCACATTTACCGCGAGAAAGCCGGCTATCCTTATGGCACAGAATTGGAACGCTTCCGCGAAGAAGTGGTCTGCCAGGCGATTCAAATCGAAGCGCTGGAAGTATTTGATCCGCAGAAACGCTTCAGCGATTATCTGCAGGGTCTGATCACTGATTTCTTCGGTCGCGGGCACCAACTGTGATCTTAGCCCCCCAGGGCGTGTCCGCTTACCAAGAGGCGGCCGGGATCCTGATGCCCGGCCATCCCGTCGTAATATTTGATATAATGTGATCAGGGCTCCAACTTGTATGGCGCGGTCGTTAGCCATCCAAGCCAGGATGTCCATTGACCGCCATTGCGCCGCGCCGCGCAATGATTTCAATTTAAGGAAGCTGACATGCTTAGATTTCTGATCACGATGAGCATCATGTTATTGCTCGGGGCGCCCGCCCTGGCGCAGCAAGACCAAGACAAACTGAGCGTTTGGTTAATATCCTTCTACCCCTTTGGCCCCACCAACGCGATCCAGACCAGTTTGCTGGACACCCTGGAGACCTACGGCCTCATCAATCCGGAAGACCGATCGGATCAACGGATGCAGGTCATGATCGAGTCGGCTGACAATTCACCGATACAATTCAACCGCTTGGACGCCAACTTTGAATTGGGCCGGCTGCGCGAATTGGTCGCCTTTGCGCTGGATCACGAGCCGGACGCGCTGGTGACAATCTCGGCGCCGGTGACGCTGGCGGCGCTGTTAGCCACCGAGGATATGGACGACCCGCCCGCGATCTTCTTCACCGATGTCTACAATCCTTACGAGGCTGGCATCGCCGATGCGCCTTGCATCAAGCCAGCCCATGTCAGCGGTGTCCAATCCGTCATTGATTATGAGGCGATCGTCGCCTTGCTGCCCATGCAAAATCCTGACATCCAGACGATCGGCAGCATACACAATTCGGCTGATGCCAGTGGGGTTTACGGCGCTGAACAGATCGCCGCAGCGGGCGCATCGCTCGGTCTCACCGTCGAACAGGCAGCCGTCACCTCGCTGGCCGATCTCGCGCTGGCGACCGGCGGCTTGGTCAGCAAAGGCGTGGAGGCCATCCTGCTGCCTATGGATTATATGGCCATGGCTGGCCTGCCGCTCATCTCCGGCGTCGCCAACGACCAAGGCATACCGGTAATCTTCGCCAACCTGGACGGCATGGTCTTGGGCGCGACCGTCGGCGCTGGTTTCTCCCAATTCCTGGAAGTGGGCGACGCGGTCGGCTTGATGGTAGCCGCTCATCTGGCCGGCGAATTGGACCCCGCGAGCGCCGGGATCAGCGCGCAAGCCGGCGATATGGTTGTCGGCATCAATTTGCACACGGCGGAGCAGATGGGCTTCAGCTTTTCCCAAGCGCTGCAAGAACGAGCCGATATGTCGCTCACGATGAATGAAGAAGCGGGTCTGCCCTCGATCATGCCAATCTCCGAAGCGGCGCAAGCAGCTGTGGGAGCGGCTTTCTTCGGCGGGCCCATGCCCCTCGAAGCGCGACAAGAGCGCGACCAGGCTTTCTTGGCTGGGCTGGAATGCACGCCCGAGCGCATCGCCGAGCAGCAAGCTGAACTGGATGCGCGGGACGGATAGGCGCATTTCGCAGCCAGAACGAGTAGAATATAGATCATTCTCCCCTTCCCTCATTGAGGTGAGCGTAGACTCGACGCTGCGGGAAGGGGCTTGGGGACGGGAGAAAAAGATGGCTCAAACACCAGACAAACTTCAACAAATCCACATCGGCAAGAAAGGCGCCGCGCCCATCGCCGCGCCCGGCTGGACCGGCAAACCGGCCGACCGCGTCAAGCTGGTCGACTGCGACGTCCACCATAATATTCATGACCCCGAGCAGCTCCTGCCCTACCTGCCCAAGTTCTATCAAGAGCACCTGCTCGATCAAGGGCTGCACCTGCCCGGCAGCGGTTACGCCAACACGCCCTTCCGCCACACCCGCCCCGATATCAAGGACCCGGCGCTGAAAGAGCGCGACTTCAACTTCTCGCTCGAGTTCACGCAGAAAGAACTGCTCGATCGCTGGAATATCAACTTCGCCCTGCTGACCGGGCCGCCGGTCTTCTTGGCTCTCGCCGGCTTGCCCGATCCCGATTGGGCCGCTGCCCTTTGCACCGCCTTCAACGACTGGACGATCGAGCACTGGCTGGATAAAGATCCGCGCGTGGTCAACGCCATCCTGGTGGCGCCCAATGACCCGGCGCTGGCGGTTAAGGAGATTCATCGCCTCGCCCATCGCAAAGACACGGTCGCCGTTATGATGCCGATGCAGACGCCGCAGCTCTTCGGCAAGCGTATGTACCATCCGATATGGGAAGCCTGCGCCGAGCATGACTTGCCGGTCGTCTCCCATATCGGTGGCCTCAGCCCGGGTTCAACGCCGACGCCGGTCGGCTTCCCCAGCTATTACATGGAATCGCGCATGACCCGCCCCAGCGTCGCCAGCGCCCAAGCCGCCTCGCTGATCGTCGAGGGCGTCTTCGAGAAGTTCCCCAGTTTCAAAGTGGCGCTGATTGAAGTGCAGCAGATGTGGGCCGTGCCGCTGATGTGGCACATGGACACCGACTGGAAAGCCATCGGCGACCAAACGCCCTGGCTCAAGCGAAAGCCCAGCGAATACTTCCGCGAGCATATCCGCGTCGGCACGCAGCCGATGCACGAGCCGCCGCAGACCGAGCAGGTCTATCAGATGCTGGAGATGCTGCACGCTGACGAGACCCTGATCTTCTGTACTGACTTCCCCCATTTCGATTGGAACGACCCGGTCACCGTCTTGCCCAAGCTGGATGAGCATACGCATCGGCGCATCTTCGCCGAAAACGCCCTCGACCTGCTGCGCATCACCGACGATATGATCGAGGCGGTCGTAGCCTGAGGCGCATCGTCGGCGGCAAGGCAGCTGCGCCCGGCTTGAAGCCGCCGATCTGGATGAAACAAGCAGCGTGGGACGCTAATTCATTGAAAATGAGCTAAAGTACCTTCCAAAATATAGCTGTTACGGACGTACTGTATGCAAGCGCCAGACAAACTAGATCAAATCTACATCGGTAAGAAAGGTTCCGCGCCCATCTCCGCACCGGGCTGGACTGCTAAGCCGGCTGACGGCGTCAAGCTGGTCGACTGCGACGTCCACCAAATATTCCGCGAGCCGGAAGATCTATTGCCCTACTTGCCCAAGTTCTATCAAGAGCATCTGCTTGATCAGGGCTTGCACTTGCCCGACCCCGGCTATGCCAACATGCCCTACCGCCGGTATCGATCCGACTTGAAGGATCCTGAGCTCAAGGCGCGAGAATTCAACTACTCGCTGGAGTTTACGCAGAAGGAATTGCTCGACCGCTGGAATATCGACTTTGCGCTGCTAACGGGACCGCCGCCCCTTTACGCTTGTGCCGGCTTGCCCGATCCGGACTGGGCGGCCGCGCTTTGCACGGCGTTTAACGACTGGACGATCGAGCATTGGCTGGAGGTGGATCCGCGCGTGGTCAACGCGATTCTGGTCGCGCCCAACGATCCAGCGCTGGCGGTAAAGGAGATTCATCGCCTGGCGCCGCGGGTGGACACGGTCGCCGTGCTGATGCCGATGTTGACGCCGCAGCTCTATGGCAAGCGCATTTATCATCCGATATGGGAAGCCTGCGCCGAGCATGACTTGCCGGTGGTCTCGCATATTGTTGGGGACAGCCCAGGATCTACGCCAACCCCGGCCGGATTCCCCAGCTACTACACAGAATACCGAATGATCCGCCCCAGCTTGGCCAGCGCCCAGGCGGCTTCGCTGATCGCGGAAGGCGTCTTTGAGCTGTATCCAAACCTCAAATTCGCCTTTATCGAAGCGCAGCAGATGTGGGCGGCGCCGCTGATGTGGCATATGGACGCGGACTGGAAAGCTCTCGGCGATCAGACGCCTTGGCTGAAGCGGCTGCCCAGCGAATACTTCCGCGAGCATATTCGCGTCGGCTCGCAGCCCATGCACGAACCGCCGCAGACCGAGCAGGTCTATCAAATGCTGGAGATGCTGCACGCTGATGAGACGCTGGTTTTCTGCACCGATTTTCCACACTGGGACTGGAACGATCCGGTCACAGTCCTGCCCAAGCTGGACGAGTATACACATCGGCGCATCTTCGCCGAGAACGCGCTTGACCTGCTGCGCATCACCGATGATATGATCGAGGCGGTCGTTGCGTGAGGCGCATCGTCGTCGGCAAGGTCGCCGAAATCCCGGTCGGCGGACGCAAGATCATCGTGCCCTTTCGCGGCCGCGCCGGCATCGGCATCTTTAACGTCAACGGCAGCTTCTATGCGCTGCGCAATATCTGCCCGCATAAACGCGGTCCGCTATGCACCGGCGAAGTAGCCGGGCGCAGTACCACATCCGCCCCACCCTCTTTAACAGACGGTTTCGTCGATTATGAACGCGAGGGCGAGATCATCCGCTGCCCTTGGCACGCCTGGCAATTTGATATCGCCACCGGGCAATGCCTGGTTGACCCCGACGTGCGCGTCAAGACCTACCCCATCATCGTCGACGGCGACGACCTCATCGTCGATGTTGATGTCAGCGATTTCATCGCGGAGTAAGGGCGGGAGATAGCGAAGCGGTAATATGTGCGCGCCGCGTTATCGTTTGTCAAGAAGGATCTGATCTGAGGGAGCAGCAAAATGGAAGATTCGTCCGCGACATCTGACCAACTATATGTTGCCGCATATCCCTTTACTGACGATGTCCTCAACCTGCCGGTGAAGGATATCAAAATGACCGCGGAATGGTACAGCGACGCTTTTGGGCTGCTTGAGGTCGAAAGGCGCGAGAGCCCGCTACCGGCGGTGATGATGGAGCGGGACGACGTGCGCCTCGGATTCGCGGTAAACGGAGGTGATGCCTCACAGGAGGGCGCGGCAATCCTGGTCACTGATATTCATCGAGCCCGCGACGAACTGGAAGCCAAGGGCGTCGAGACTGCCGCCTGGCGTGTGGACGAGCGCGACGGGAAGAAATTTCAGGTCTTCTTTGTCGTCGCGCCTGATGGCTTATGCTATTATTTTCATCAGCCAATTGAAGACGCATAAGAGTAGCCGCTTGAAGGAAGGATAGAATCTATGCCCGAACCCATTCGCCTCGGCGTCATCAGCTTCGCCCACGGTCACGTGATACGCTATTGCCAGGTCATCGCCGATTATGACGACGCCGATGTGGTCGCCGCCTGGGATGACGACCACGAGCGCGGTCAAGCGCAGGCCGCCGAGTTCGGCCTCGACTGGATGCCCGACCTTGATCAGATGCTGGCGCGCGCTGATATCGACGCCGTCTTCGTCACCAGCCCGACCAACAAACACGCCGAGCACGTCATCGCCGCCGCCGAAGCCGGCAAACACGTGCTTCTGCAAAAGCCGATGGCGCTCACTCTGAAAGACTGCGACGCCATTATCGACGCGATTGAGCGAACGGGCATCAAGTTCAGCATGTGCTACCAGATGCGCGGCGACCCCATCAACCAGAAGATGAAAGCGCTGATCGACGAAGGCGCGGTGGGCAATGTCGCCGTCATCCGCCGCCGCCACGCCATCCCCGCCCTGCTCATGCCGGCCTTCGCCGAATCCGGCAACTGGCATATGGATCCGGTTCAGAACATGGGCATGTTCATGGACGACGCCTCGCATGCCGCCGATTGGTTCTACTGGATGCTGGGGCGTCCGATCAGCGTCATGGCTGAGATCGACAATATCGTCACCGATGTCGCGCCCGATGACAACGGCGTCGCCATCTACCGCTTCAGCAAAGGCGAGATGGGCATCCTCTTCAACAGCTCGACCCAGTTGGCGGCCGAAGCCACCACCGAGATTTACGGCGATGCCGGCACCATTCATCAGAATTACGGCGACGCGCCTTCGACCATACCGCCAGCGGAAGGCACGCCGCTGAAGCTCTTCCGCGCCGGCGCTGAGGATTGGGAGCGCTTCGACTTCCGATTCGTGCCGCATGGCAGCCGCATCCACGGCGTCGCTCGCCCGGTCGTCGACTTCATCAAAGGCGAAGGTCCGCCGCTGGCGACAGCCGAAGACGGCAAGGTCTGCATTGAGATGATCCTGGCCGCCTACGAGTCAGCGCGCGAGGGGCGGCGGGTGCGTCTCTAGCGCAGGTTACCAGGGCAAGCTTGTGTACGGGCGAGCCGGTGGCTCGCCCACAAATATGCTCATAGCCGACATCGCAGTGCGTTGTGTAGGGGCGATTCTGTGAATCGCCCACGTGTTATAAGCTTGCACTAACGGGCGACACACAGCCGCGCGTAGACACAGCGGTTCAGTCGTCCTTACATCGGCTGGCGAGATTGGTCTATCTTCGTAGTTTTCCGCTCCCCGCCACGACGCGATTATTTGACAGCATGCGCTCGCTTGGTTATAGTTTTCGCTGAGAGTCTAACATTCGCTCGCAGTTTTACCTGATTGTTAAAAGGAGACAACAATGTATAAACGAAACTCTGGTGGTCTGAGTCGGCGTGATTTCTTGAAGTCGGCCGGCGCAATGGCGGGCGGCATCGCGGCATCGGGCGCCCTGCCCTTTGCCTCGTTGGCGCAAAGCGATATGTCGGGCGCGCTGCAATGGAACACCAACCACAACACGCTAAGCGTCAATGACTTCAAAATCGTCATCGAGAATTTCAATGAAGAGTATCCCAACATTGATATCAATCTCATCAATACCGGCGACTCTACGCTGTATTACCCGCAGATCAATACAGCCGGCGTGGGCGGGACCTTGCCCGATCTGTTTTACGTGCGCTCCTTTGACGCCGCGCCCTTCGGCGCGCGCGGTTGGATTCATCCGCTAAACGACCTGATGGAGCGCGATGGCATGGATCTGTCGGACTTCTGGCCCGCGCAGGTCGCGCAGAATTCCTACGAGGGTCAGTTGATGACCCTGCCCTACGACTTCTCCAACGTGGCCATCTATTACAACAAGACCATGTTTGATGAAGTGGGCGTGCCCTACCCCACCAACGACATGACCTGGGACGACTGCTTTGAGATTGCGGCCGCCTTCAAAGACGGCGAGCCGGGCGATCAGACCCGCTGGGGCTTGGAAGTGTGGACCTGGGCTTGGATGATGATGGGCTTGCTGCATGCTGGCGGCGGCGCCACCTTCAGTGAAGACAACCGCAGCTGCATCGTCAATAATCCCGAGAATGTCGCAACATTGCAGCGGATCCAAGATGAGATCGCGGCCGGCAATGCGGTGCACCGCGGCATGACGCCCGCCGGACTGGACCCATTCCTGACCGGCAACATCGCGATGGAGGTGCAGGGTTCCTGGTCGGCGTTTTACATGCTGGATGGCATCGGCGATTCCTTTGAATGGGATATCGTCAAGCTGCCGCGCGGCTCCAGCGGTTTGACCAGCGTTTCGGCCGCCGGCGGCGCCTGGGGCATCGGCACCAACACCGAAGACCTCGATGTGGCTTGGGAATTCTGCAAGTACATCACCAACACGGAATCGACCAACATCCTCATATCGAATAACCTGCGCAGTGTGCCCGGGCGGCTTTCCTCCGTACCGCGCTGGGAAGAGGTGGCCGGGACGGATATCTGGAAGGGCAGATACGTGCACGTCTTCCCCGAACAGATGCTCAATGACGCCATCAATTGGTCCTATCCCGTCTTCATGGGCGAGTATGACGCGGCCTGGAACGCCCGCATCATCGGCGTCTTTGAAGGCAACGATCCAGCGGAAGCGCTTGCCCAGATCGAAGAAGAAGCCAACGCCGCGGCCGCGCGCTACTTCGAGGATGAGTAAAGCGCCCGCGAACAACCAACATTTGTAGACACACGCCCGGCACAGCCGCCGCCCACGCAAAATGCTTTGCCTGTTTCA